>NZ_JBIAFA010000001.1:0-393572 GCF_042869015.1 Brevundimonas sp. NPDC007368
CCTCACACACCGCCTTGCCGCGGGATGGAGCAGCCCGGTAGCTCGTCAGGCTCATAACCTGAAGGTCGCAGGTTCAAATCCTGCTCCCGCACCCACAAATACCTCACACCCGGACGTGAGGCTCTGATCGACACCAAGCCCCATGGCCTCCAGCCGTGGGGCTTTCTGCTTTCCGGGCCTGGCTCAGCGCCAGCAAGGTTCGGCACACTTCCATCTGCATCGCCTGGTGCAACTCGGCTAACCGCTATCGGCCTCGGCGGTGTCGGAGCGAAACCCAATCATGGACGCGGCGGCGTCGACCGCCAGTCGGGCTGGTTCTCGCTCCGACGAATCTTGCACGGGACCCTGTTCCGTCTCGATCGCAGGCGTACAGCCTCGACTGCGGCTCCATCACCGCGCCGGACAGGCCGCATTTTCGTGCGCCTACAACACCTCTTAACGGTGTTCAATCTAAAGTTATCACTTTAAAGAGGTGGGGCCGAACCATGAGGCGCTGCTTTTCTCTTCTGCCGTCAACCCGCGACCGGCGCGGGGTAGCCGCCATCGAGTTCGCCATGGTGGCGCCGCTGCTGATCCTGATGATGCTCGGCATGGTGCTGTACGGCGGCTGGTTCTGGATGGCCCACTCCGTCCAGTCACTGGCTTCCGAAGGCGCAAGGGCCGCCATCGCCGGCCTGGACCCGACCGAGAGAGAAGCCCTGGCCCGCGGCTTCGTCGGCGCTCAGGTCGGCGATCTCGGCTTGCACCCCGACCGCGCCTCGGTCGAGGTGCAAAGCACCGCCAGCGTGATCCGCGTTCACGTCGTCTATGACGCCAGCGACCATCCGCTGATGGCTCTGGCGGCCATCGTCCCCCCGCCGCCGCGCACGATTCGACGGACCGCCGTCGTCCGTCTGGGCGGGTACTGAGATGACGGCCCGGCGCTGGCTTGGCGATGAAAAGGGCGGCGTCGCCATCATGACGGCGGCCTTCGCCGGCTTGATATGCGTGCTCGCGGCCCTGGCGGTCGACCTGGGCTCCGTCTCGCTGAAGGCGCGGCAGATTCAAGGGACGGCGGACCTGTCCGCCCTGGCCGCCGCCCGCGATCTGGCCCGGGCCGAGACGGCCGCCCGCGCCACGGCCTCAGCCAATCTGACTGACTTGCAGGCCCTCACCGTGACCCGGGGCGGCTATGTCGCCGATGCCCGCATCAAGCCCGAGGACCGCTTCCGCCCCGGCGTCAGCGAGCCCAATGCCGCAAGGGTCGAGGTGACCGCGCCCGCCCCGCTCTTCTTCGGGCGCTGGATCCTGAACCGCCCCAACGTGACCGTGCGAAGGGCCGCGACCGCCGCCATCCCGGGCGGTCAGCCCCAGGCCATGTTCTCGATCGGCTCGCGGCTCGCCAGCCTGGACGGGGGCCTGGCCAACGCCCTGTTGTCGGGCCTGCTGGGCAGCAATGTCTCACTGACCGTGATGGACTACCGCGCCCTGGCCGGAGCCCAGGTCAACCTCCTGCAGTTCTCCGACGCTTTGGCGGCGGATCTGGGCGTGACGGCCGGCGACTACGACGCCCTGCTGCAACACGAGGTCACGGCGGGCCGGGCCCTGAAGGTGCTGGAGTCCATTGCAGGATCCGACACGAAATCAGTCCTCGGCAAACTGACCCGCACGCCCGTCGACGCCAGACTGAAGCTGAAAGACCTGATCGGAGTTGAGGCCGACGCCCGGCAGGGCCTGCGCGAGGCGCTGAACGCCGAGGTTTCCGCCCTGGACCTGATCATGGCCACGCTGGAGACCGCCAACGGCGACCGTCAGGTGGCGCTGGACCTGGGCGCCCGCGCAGGACTGGCCAGCGTGGACGTCATGCTGGCCATCGGCGAACGCCCGAACAAGTCCCCTTGGCTGACCATAACCGGCAAGGACGACCCCATCATCCGCACCGCTCAAGCCCGCGTCTATCTGAAAGCGACGACGGCCCAGGCCCTGTCCGGCCTGGCCCAGGTCAAGCTGCCGGTGCTGATCGAGGCGGCCGCGTCGGAGGCTCGCCTGAAACGCATCAATTGCGAGGGGGCGAGAACAGTCACCCTGGCGGTGCGCCCCGGCGTGGCGCGAGCGCGCATTGGAACCATCGACGAAGCGAAACTGAAAAATTTCAAGGCGCCGCTGGCCAGCTCGCCCGCGACCCTGGTGTCGGTTCTGGGTCTGGTCACGATCAAGGCCCAGGCCGATGTGGAGATCGCCGACCTCAGCTGGCAGGATGTCACGTTCAGCGCCTCGGACATCTCGCACCAGACGGTCAGGTCGGTACGCGCGCGCAGCTTCGTCAACGGCCTGATCGTCAGCCTGCTGCAAAGGCTGGACGTCGATGTCGACGTCATCGGCCTGGGTCTGGGGCTCGGCGATCTGGCCAAGGCGCTCGGCGCCCTGCTGACGCCGCTAGGACCCGCGCTCGACGGCCTGGTTCAGCCTCTGCTCGACCTGCTGGGGCTGAAGCTGGGCGAGGCCGATGTGCGGGTGCACGGCGTCCAGTGTCCGACCCAGGGTCGGACGCCGGTTCTGGTGGGGTGAAAGAGGGGCGCCCGCGCCCCTCGGCCTGTAAGCGTCAGCCCTCGACTGAACGCAGGCCCGAGACCGAGGCCTGCTGCACCACCGGGCGGCGCTGGCCCCCGGCGGCGATGATGCGATCGATGCGGGCCTTCTCGGCGCGGAAGGCGGCGAGATCAGCCCCCGCCAGGACGGTGCCTTCCTGGGTCTTGATGCCGGACGGATTGATCCGTTGGCCGTTGCGCCAGATCTCATAGTGAAGGTGCGGACCGGTCGAGGCGCCGGTCGAGCCGACGTAGGCGACGACCTGACCTTGTGACACGCGCTGGCCGGCGCGGATGCCCGAGCCGTAGCGCGACAGGTGGCCGTAGCCGCTTTCCAGGCCGTTGGCGTGACGGATACGCAGCCAGTTGCCGTAACCGCCCCAACGACGGGCCTCGACGACCACGCCGTCGGCGGGCGCCACGACGGGCGTGCCGGTGGTGGCGGCGAAGTCCATGCCCTGGTGCATCTTGCGATAACCCGAGATGGGGTGGGTGCGGACGCCGAAGTTGGAGCTGACGCGACGGAAGCTGGTCAGCGGGGTGCGCATCATGGCGGTGCGCGTATTCTTGCCGGTGGCGTCGAAATACTCCGCCGTCTTCGCGCCGGGGCGCTGATAGCGGTAGAAGGCGTGGCCCTTGAGCTCGGCGTAGAGCAGATCGCCGGTTTCCACCGTGCGGCCCGCCTCGGTCACCGAGCGGTCGAAGACCAGGGTGAATTCATCCGAGGCCTTCACGTCGCGCTGCATGTCGAACTTGTGCGCAAACAGCTGGCTGGCGCGACGGACGACCGCCGAGGTGGCGCCCAGTTCACGGGCGCTGGCTGACAGCGAACGCTGGACCTTGTCGTTGGCGACGACGGTTTCGTGCGTCACCTTTTCGTCGAGGGCGCGCAGACGCAGCGCGCCGTCGAAGCTGCGCGACACGGTCAGCTGGCTCGCCGGGCCGGTGCGCATGGTCAGGCCGATCAGGCGGGCGTCGCCCCGACCGCCGCGCGGCTTGGAGACGGCGGTCTCGAACTTCAGGCCGGCGCGCATGTCCTTGAGGTCGAAGGCGCTGGCGATGGTGGCGGCGACGGCGCTGGCTTCATCGGCGCCGATACCGGTGCGGCGCACGGCCTGCTCGAAGGTTTCGCCGCGGCGAATTTGCACGGGGATGGCCTCAGGGGCCGTCAGACCGGTCGGCGCGCCGGCGGCGGCGTAGGCCTGGGTCTCGAGATAGGCCATCTGTTCCGACGTCAGCGCGGGAACTTCCTCGGCGCGAACCGGTTCATAGGCTTGACCCGCCACAAGGGCGATGGCCACTGCGGCGGCGGTCGTCAGGAGATGCGGCGCAAGCCGCATCGGCTGGCGGCGCGGATCGAACTGAGCCATCGGTCCCCGGCAATCGACGACGCCCTACTGGCGCCAAACCATTCGAATCATGGATCGCGCCCCGGCAGCCCCGAAAACGCGAAGCGAGCGATATAGCCCGTCCGTCCCATCTTGGGAAGCGCGTAGGTTACAATTGGTTAACTTGGGCGAGGCGACGTCAAGTATTCCGCTGTTTTTCCTGAATCATCGGCGCAGAAGCGCCCTTTTCTCGCCTTGCTTGACTGAACAGTGACTGAAGCGCCACGCCCCAGTGTTGATGCGGCCACAACTGTTGTCCGCGAGCAATCTGTGGCGTTGTCACCCCATCCTTCCGCCGACGTACGCGAGCGCCTTTGACCGACGAAACGCCCGTCCTCCAGTCCGACCCCGCGCCGGGGTCCAAGCCGCCGACCCGCCGCCCGCGTTCGGCCGTCCGGACGGCGCTGATCATTCTGTTGATCGGCCTGCTGCTCCTAGTCGTTCTGGCCGCCGCCCTCTACCTGAACCGGCGCGCCGCCGCCCGCGAGCTTCTGACCGGCTGGCTGGACCGCAAGGGCATCGATGCGGATGTCGAGGTGGAGCGACTCGAAGTCGACGGCTTCGTCGGCAAGATCAGCTTAGGCGACCCGCGCGACCCCGACTTCAAGGTCGAACGGGTCGAGGTCGACTACGCCCTGGGCATGCCCTGGTCCCAGACCGGGCTGGGCGTCACCCCCAGCCGCATCCGCCTGGTTCGCCCCTTGGCGCGCGCCAGCTGGAAGGACGGCAAGTTTTCGCTCGGCTCGCTGGATCCTCTGATCGAAGAGTTCATGGCCAAGCCGCCGCGCCCGGATCAGCGCGCGCCCCTGGTCATCGTCGAGGGCGGCCGCGCTCGCATCGACACCGAATACGGCCCCCTGCAGGTTCTGGCCGACGCCTGCATCGACGACAGCAAGCTGATGCGGCTTAGCGCTCGCCTGCCCGCCGCTTCGTTGAAGAGCGGCGACACCGAAGCGCGCGGCCTGAGCGCCGTCGTCGACCTGACCACTGTCGGCGACCGCGTGGCGCTGAAGCTCGAAGCCGCCGCCGAACACTTCGCCGCGCAGGACACTGAAGGCGCCAATGCGCGCCTGAACCTGACCGGCGACCTGCCCTATCCCGACCTGAAAAGGCGTCGCGGCGACGGACGCGCCGTCATCGCCGCCAGCCTGAACGCCGACGTCCTGAAGGCGGGCGGCGTTGAGGGGCGCAAGACCGAGGCCGCGCTGGACTTCGACGGCCGGACCGAGGGCTGGATCGAGACCTTCCAGATCATCGGCAAGGGCCAGACGCGCGTGCGCGCCCGGCAAGTGACCGGCGAAGGCATGACGGCGCGCGGCGCCGACCTCGCCCTTGGCCGCGCCGACGTCACGGTCAAGCGCGGCCAGCGCGGACTGGAATGGCGCGTCGCCTCGCCCGTCGCGATCCGGCTGGACAGCGGCAAGGCGGCGGGAACCCGCCTGACCCAGGCCGTTCTGTCGTCGAACGGCCTGACGGCGGGCGGACGCGACGCGGCCTTCGAGGTGCAGGGGCCGCTGGCCCTGACGGCCGGACAGCTGTCCACCGGCGACCTCAGCCTGAACGAGGCGCGCGGACGGCTGGATCTGGATCTGGTGCGTGACGGCGTGACGCGCATGACCGCCGCCGGGGCACTGTCCGCCGCGCGCGCCGCCTGGCCTGGCCTCGGCTCCCCGGCGAAGGACGACCTGCCCGAGATGGCCGAGCTGAAGCGAGCCCTGGGCGCTTTCGCGCTCGACGCCCCGGGGGTCAGGCTGGCCGCCGGCAGCGCCGGGACCGAGCTGGTCCTGACGCGCCCGATCACGGCGCGCCCGGCCAACGGCGGCCTGCTGACCCTGAGCCCCGCCCAGACGCCCCTGTTCGCGGCTGAGGCCGGACAATCGGGCGGCGGCGCCCTGAGCATCACCTCTCAACGCGGCGGCGGCCTGCCCCAGGCCCGGATCGCCGTTTCGTCGTGGAGCCTGACGCCCGGGGGCTTCCGCGCCGCGCTGGACGGCCAGGCCGCGATGGACTTCGGCCCGGCGCGCGCCATCGCCCTGTCGACGAAGGGCGAGCTGGCCTCCAGCGGCGGCCGACTGACCTATATGGCGAGCGACTGCATCCCGCTCAGCGTCGGGCGGCTGGAGCTGGGCGAGAACGACGTGACCGACGTCGCCGGCCGTTTCTGCCCCGCAGACGCCCCGCTGATCACCGTCGCGAACGGGAGCTGGCGCGCGCAGGGCGCCCTGGCCGGCGTCGAGGCGACCGCGCCCTTCCTGGCCATGCGCTTCTCGGACGCCCAGGGCCGGCTGGTCGTGGACGGCAAGCCCGCCGGCCTGTCGATGACCGCCAGCGTGACGCGCGCCCAGGTCGCCGACGCCACCGCCCCGCAACGCTTCCTGCCGCTGACGGCGGTCGGCGAGGCGCGGCTCGCCGACGACGTCTGGAGCGGCGGCTTCGACCTGAACCGCCTGGAATACGCCGTCGGCCGCATCGAACTGCGCCACGACGGCAAGGCAGAGGCGGGCGGCGTGACCATCAGCGCGCCCAACCTGGCCTTCAGCCAGTACGGCCTGCAGCCCGACGACCTCAGCCCCCTGGCGGGCGACTACCTGAAGTCGCCGGTCGAGGGCGCGGCCGGGTTCGAGGGCCGCTTTGACTGGACCCCGACCACCACGTCCAGCTCCGGCGTCGCCACCATCACCGAGCTCGACTTCACCAGCCCGGCCGGCAAGGTGCAGGGCCTGAAGGGCCGCGTCGAGTTCACCAGCCTGACCCCGCTGATCACCGCCCCCGACCAGGTGCTGACGGTCGACCGGCTGGAGACGGTCACCCCGCTGACCGATCTGGTGCTGCGCTTCGCCCTGGACGAAAAGGCCCTGGCCCTGGCCGGCGGTCAGATTCAGGCGGCGGGCGGCCGCATCAGCATCGAGCCGTTCAGCATCCCCCTGACGCCCGGCGAGACCTGGGGCGGGGTGATCCTGGTCGAACAGGTGCAACTGAACGAGTTGATGAAGAGCGCCAACCTGCAGGACAAGGCCGAGCTGGACGCCGTGGTTTCAGGCCGCTTGCCCTTCACCTACGCCCCCGACCTCGGCTGGCGCGTCAGCGGCGGGGTTCTGAACGCGGTGCGACCGGGTCGGCTGTCGATCCAGCCCGAGGTCTTCGACGACCTGGCGGCCGGAGGCGCCGCCGCCGACGGCGCGGCCCTGCCGCCCAACACCATGCAAGACCTCGCCTATCAGGCCATGCAGGACCTGGCGATCAGCGACCTGACCGCCGAGGTCAATAGCCTGGACGAGGGCAGGCTGGGGGTCCGCTTCCGCATTAACGGCCGCCACGATCCGCCCGAGCGCGAACAACTGCGCCTCAGCTGGATGGAGCTGATCCGCCGCGACTTCCTCAACAAGAAGTTGAACCTGCCTTCGGACACGCCCATTGACCTGACGCTGGACACGACGTGGAACGCCAACCAGATCGTTTCGGACCTGATGGAATACGCCCGTCGCGGCGAAGCGCCGGAGATCAAGCCTTGAGATACGGCGCCGCTTTGTTCAGAACCCGTTCACGCACCGGGGCGTTAGATCGCCACGACTTCAACCGCCGCCCTCGGAGACCGGCCTCATGATCAGCAAGCGTCAGATCGCCCTGCTCGGCCTCGCCGCCGTCAGCGCCGCCGCGTGCGCGCCCACGGTGAACATCAAATTCAGCGAACCGCTGCAGATCTACGCCAAGCTGGACGCCGACATCCGCATCAAGCTCGACCAGGAACTGCAGAACCTCCTGCGCGAAAACCCCAACCTGTTCTGACCGGAAGAAAGGGGCTGAACATGATCAATCGCAAACTCTTCGTCGCCGTCGCCGCCGTCGCCGCCCTGGGCGCCGCCGCAGGCGCGGCCGTCGCCCAGACCGCCTCGCAAAAAGCCCTGGTCGATCAGGCCAAGGCCGCCGGCTCTGTGGGCGAGCAGGCCGATGGCTACCTGGGCGTCCGCACCTCGGTGAACGCCGACACCCAGGCCGCCGTCAGCGCCACCAACGCCGGCCGCCGTCAGGCCTACGCCCGCAGCGCCGCCGACGCCGGCACCTCGGCCGACGTGGCCGGGGCCCGGATGTTCGAAACTCAGCTGCTGCCGCGCATCAGCTCGGGCCAGTGGTACAAGAACGCCGCGGGCCAATGGGTCCAGCGCTGATCTGATGCAATGAAAACGCCCCGGGTCGAAGGTCGGACAGGACGGTTCCTGCTGGCCCTCGGCCTGGCGGTGGCGATCGCCGCCGTCGCCGTGCTCGGCCTGGCCGCCTACTGGCGACTGATCGGCGGCGGACCGATGTCCGTTCACGGCTGGATCGCCATGGGGCTCGGCGTGCTGTGCACCGTCGGCCTGGCCTGGTTGTTGATGAGCCTGGCTTTCCGCTCGGATCGCGAAGGCTGGGACGACCGGGTGGACAATCATCTGGACCCCGGCCGCGACAAGGCCGAAGACGACGATCTCACCTATTGATGCTCCCGGAGCCCGTCATGCGTTTCGCCCTGCTGTTCTCCGCCCTTTCCTGCGCCGCCGCCCTGACGGCCTGTTCCCAGCCCGCCGAGAAGGCTCCGCCCCCTGTGGCCGAGCCGCGCGCCCTGGCCGGGGTCGATCTGGACCAGCCGCTGCGGGTGCTGGGCACGGAACCCTTCTGGGCCGTCGAGATCACGCCGGCGGGCTTGATCTATTCGGGCGTCGACCGCCCCGAGCAGAAGGTCGCCAACCCCGGCCCGGTGCTGCAGGGCACGGTGGCGACCTGGACCGCCGAGACCGCGGCCAAGACCCCGCTGGTGGTCACCCTGATGGCCACTGACTGCTCTGACGGCATGAGCGACCGGACCTATCCCCTGACCGCCAAGGTCGAGATCGGCGGCGAGAGCCTGGCCGGCTGCGCCGCCGCCGTCGCGGCGATCGAGAAGGCTGGCGAATCCGGCCGCGTCGAATAGGGGGTCTGGCGCCGGAATTGCTGCACGGGCCCCGAGCCGCTTAACGCTTCCCAAAGCGGCGCTATCTCATGGTGGCCGCATGACCCCCGTCCAGACGCCTGTCGATCTTCGTCCGCTGACCGCCCTGCGGTTCATGGCGGCCCTGTGGGTCGCGCTCTACACCTTCTGGCCCAATCTAGACGTCGGCTTCCTGCCGAACCTGGCGGCCAAGGGCTATCTGGGCGTCGAGCTCTTCTTCGTCCTGTCGGGCTTCATCCTCAGCCACGTCTATCTGCACGCCTTCGCCGAGAAACGCTTTTCTTATCGCGGCTTCCTGTGGGCGCGGATCGCTCGGGTCTATCCGCTGCACGTCTTCACCCTTTTGGGCGTGATGGCGCTCGGGCTGGCGGCGGTGGCCGTGGGTCTGAGCATCGACGCCAGCATCCTCAGCTGGAAGAGCCTGCCCGCCCATCTGCTGATGCTGCACGCCTGGGGCTTCGCCGGCGAGGCGGGATGGAATCACCCCTCCTGGTCGATCTCGGCCGAGTGGTTCGCCTATCTGGCCTTCCCTCTGTTCGTCCTGGCGGCCTGGCCGCTGCGCAAGCGGCCGTGGGTGGCCACGGCAGGGGCGGCGGTCTTCCTGATGGGCCTCTATGCCGCCTTCGAGCAACTTGCCGGCTTCCCCCTGACCGAGGCCACCTTCCGCTGGGGGGCGCTGCGCATCGTGCCCTGTTTCGCCTACGGCTGCGCCCTCTATCTGGTCTATCGCCGCGCGCCCCTGCCTCGCGCCGGCCTGCTGGCCCTGAGCGCCGCCGTCGTCATGGTCGCCTCGGCCTCGGTCCTGGCCTGGGACGCCGTCACGGTTCTGGCCGCCGGCCTGCTGATCCTGGCCCTGGCCTCCATCCCTGAAGGTCAGGCCGGCTGGCTGGGCTCGAAGCCCGCCGTCTATCTCGGCGAGATCAGTTACTCGGTCTATATGGTCTGCGCGCCCTGGCAGATCCTGGCGGTCAACCTGGCCGCCCGGGCGACCGGCGCAGACGACAAGCGTCTTCACGTTCTTGTGTGGTTGGGGGTCATTCTGGGCCTGATCGTCGCGGCGGCCGCCACCTACCACCTGATTGAACGCCCGGCGCGCAAGGCTTTGCGCGGGATGGCCGACCGACGCCGCCCGCCTGTGGATCAGGCGACGAAACAGTCGGAAACGGTTCTTCAACCTTCGGACACTATCGTCTAAGGCTTGGTCCGCGTTTTGGTCGGGAGCACGCCAGATGATGAAACGGCTCACAGCCGCCGCAGTTGCGGCGACCCTTGGTTTCTTTGCGATCGGCCCTGCGCCGGCCAAGGCTGATGATCCCTACTGGCAGTGCGTGACCTTCGCCCGCATGTTCTCGGGCATCAATATCTTCGGCGACGCCTGGACCTGGTGGCGTCAGGCGGTCGACAAGTTCCGCACCGGCCGCGCCCCGGAAACCGGCTCGGTGCTGGTCTTCCAGCCCACCGGCCGCATGGACAAGGGCCATGTCGCCGTCGTCTCCGACATCCTGACCGACCGCGTCATCCGCGTGACCCACGCCAACTGGGGCGGCAGCCGCGGCAAGGTTGAAGAGAACGTCACCGTCGTGGATGTGTCGGCGGCCGGCGACTGGAGCCGGGTCAAGGTCTGGTACAACCCGATCAACGCCCTGGGCACCACCGTCTATCCGACCTACGGCTTCGTCTACAAAGGCGCCCGCGACGCCTTCGACAACGGTCGCCAGATGGCCGCTGCCGCAGCCAGCGAGCCCCGCGCCGCCAACTGACTTTTCCATCGCCTCCGGGCTGGCTCTTCGGGCCTGATGCGGCGATAGGTGGCGGATGACCGACGCAAGTAACGACATTCGCGGCCACGCTATCGAGGCCGCCAAGCACGAGCCGACCGGCATCACCTACGCCGGCTATCTATCGCTCGACGACCTGCTGAGCGCCCAACATCCGCGCTCGGACCAGCATGACGAGATGCTGTTCGTCATCATCCACCAGACCAAGGAACTGTGGCTCAAGCAGATCCTGCACGAGATGGCCCTGGCCCAGAGCCTTGTCCGCGCTGGCGATCTGGTGCCCGCCTACAAGAGCCTGGCCCGCGTCAGCCGCATCCAGTCGGTCATGACCCAGAGCTGGGACATCCTGGCCACCATGACCCCCTCCGACTATCTGAAGTTCCGCGGCGACCTGGGCGCCAGCTCGGGCTTCCAGAGCGACCAGTTCCGCCGCCTGGAGACCATGCTGGGCCTCAAGGACCCGCGCTTCCTGCGCTTCCATGTCGAACGGCCCGAGGCCCATGCGGCCCTGGTGGCGGCCATGGAGGCCCCCAGTCTCTATGACGACGCCCTGCGCCAATTGTCTCTGGCCGGCCTGCCGGTGCCCGCCGAGGTGCTGAACCGCGACGTCAGCCAGACCTATGAGCCGTCCGAGGGCGTCGAGGCCGCCTGGCTGGAGGTCTATCGCGACACCGAGCGCTGGTGGCCGCTGTACCAACTCGCCGAGAAGCTGGTTGATCTGGACGACGCCCTGCTGACCTGGCGCCACAAGCACGTGGTGACGGTCGAGCGCATCATTGGCCGTCGTCAGGGCACGGGCGGCACCGACGGCGTCGGCTATCTGGTCGAGACGCTGAAACGCCGCTGCTTCCCCGAACTCTGGTCGTTGCGCACCAAGCTTTAACCGAGCAACCTTCGCTGCTGGCGCGGGTTTCACCTGCGTCAGCCATGGAGGTTTCTGGTGAGCAGCCCCAACAGTCATGACATCAAGGTTTTGAACCATCTGGCCGTCGGTGTCGTCGACAGCGCCGACGGCTATGCCGAGGCGGCGGCCGAGACGGATGATCCCCGCTATCGCGACCTCTTCCTGCGCCGCAGCGACGAGCGGCGTCGGGTGGCGGCCGATCTGCAAGCGGCGGTGCGCGGCATGGGCGGCCAGTCCGAGGACGAGGGCTCCATCCTGGCCAAGGCGCAGCGCGCCTTCATGGACATCAGGCACGCTCTGATGCGCGACGAGGCCTCGGTCGTCGGCTCGATCGAAAGCAGCGAGGCTCATCTGCAGGCCCGCTTCGACCGCGCCCTCAGCGATGAGGCCCTGTCGGCCACGACCCGTGAAACTATCCGTCGCGCCCAGGCCGCCGTCCGGTCCGGCCACCAGGAAATGCATGTCCTGCGTCGTAGCCTCGAGGGCCAGCGCGACGCAGACAATCCCCTGCATCCGCAGTAGGACGTGGGAATCTCCCTCGCCATGAAGGGGAGGGGAAAGTCGCGCTCAAGCAGCGCGGCGTCGCGCGACGCGCGATAGCGCCCCAGGAATGACAAAAGGCCCCGGCGTTTCCGCCGGGGCCTCGATCTATCAGCACTGGGCCGAAGCTGGATTAAGCTTCGTCGCCCTTGTCGGCCGAACCGGTGACCGGAACGGTAGCGCCCTTGGCCGGACGGGTCGTCTGACGCTCGGCGATACGGGCCGACTTACCGCGACGGTCGCGCAGGTAGTAGAGCTTGGCGCGACGGACGACGCCGCGGCGCTTCACTTCGATGGACTCGACGTTCGGCGACAGGATCGGGAAGCGACGCTCCACGCCTTCACCGAAGGAAATCTTGCGGACCGTGAAGGTCTCGTTGATGCCGCCGCTGTCGCGGGCGATGCAGACGCCTTCAAACGCCTGGATGCGTTCGCGCTCGCCTTCCTTGATGCGCACGTTGACGCGCAGGGTGTCGCCCGGCTGGAAGTCGGGGATGGTCTTGCCTTCGAGCAGGCGGGCTTTTTCTTCGGCAGCGATCTGCTGGACGATGTTCATGTCTATTCTCCTCGGGCTTTAGCGCCCTTTGCCTTTGATTTGGCGGAGCCAGGCTCCGCAGCCGTCTTCGCCAGATGCGCCGCCCAGAGGTCCGGACGCCGTTCCCGCGTAGTCTCTTCCCGCTGCGCCTCTCGCCATTGCGCGATCTTCTTGTGATCGCCCGACAGCAGCACCTCGGGAATGTCGTGCCCCTCGAACGTTCGCGGTCGCGTGTACTGCGGGTGTTCCAGAAGGCCGTCCTCGAAGCTTTCGGACGACAGGCTTTCAGCCGCGCCGAGAACACCGGGAACCAGTCGTACGCACGCCTCGATCGCCACCATGGCCGCCGCCTCGCCACCGGCGAGGACCGCGTTTCCGACGGAAATCTCCTCGAACCCGCGGGCGTCGAGCACCCGCTGGTCCACCCCCTCGAAACGACCGCAAAGCACGACGATCCCGTCGGCCTTGGCCCATTCCTTCACTCGCGCCTGCGTCAGGGGTCGACCGCGTGCGCTCATGTACAAAAGCGGCCGGGGCGGGCCTTCCAGACTATCCAAAGCCCTGGCCACCACGTCCGCTTTAAGCACCTGACCGGGACCGCCACCCGCAGGGGTGTCGTCCAAGAATCCGCGCTTATCTTCGGAAAACGCCCGAATGTCCAGCGTCTGCAGATCCCACAGCCCCTTCTCACGCCAGGCGGTGCCGATCAGCGACACGCCGAGCGGCCCGGGAAAGGCTTCGGGGAACATGGTCAGGACGGTGGCGGTGAAGGGCATGGCGGCGGCTCATACAGGAAACCCGGCAATCCGGCGAGCCGGTGCATCGCGATGGAGCAACGCCAGGGCTGGTTGACTTACTCGTTCGACGCGTCCCAACTCAGAATTCAGGAATCTGCGAGACTCCATGCGCGCCCTTGTTTCCCTCCTTGCTCTGCTGAGCGCTTCCGCCTGTGCCGCGCCCTCCAAGGTCTACGAGGCACGAATGCCGCTGGAGGTCAGGCGCGCCGAAGGTCAGGCGCCGCGTATGGGCGACGTCGCACTGCGCGCGGGAGGGGACAGCAAGGGCGATCCGTTCTCGTTCACCCTCCGGTTCGACAGCGATGGCGAACATCTGGGGTCGCCGCATTCGGTAGGATGGACCGTAAAGTTCGGCGACTACTGCCGCGACCGCCCCA
Source organism: Brevundimonas sp. NPDC007368 (assembly GCF_042869015.1). NCBI lineage: Bacteria > Pseudomonadati > Pseudomonadota > Alphaproteobacteria > Caulobacterales > Caulobacteraceae > Brevundimonas > Brevundimonas sp. NPDC007368. The sequence goes on from NZ_JBIAFA010000001.1 coordinate 13,850, forward strand.
GTTGGGTTCAATCGGTTCTGATCGGGCCGAATGGTCAGGCTTGGCCGGGGTGGCGCGTCTTCGTACCCGCCGGTTTGGACAGAGGTCAGGATTGGTCCACCGGCTACGCCAGCGTCAACGAAGCCGACGCTGTAGCCGCGCCCAGATTTCTGGAAGCCCTCAAGAAAGGCGGCCGTTTCAAAATAGCCCTGGAAGACGACGAAGGCCGATACTGGCATGAAGCCGTCATCGATCTTCAATCGCCCTCCCGCTGGGAACAGTTGTTCGCCGCCAATCGCGACGCAGTCGGCGCGGCAGATCCGACATGCCCCTGAGAGGGGCGACACCACTTATCGCTGTGTATCAACCGCCATTTACGCCGCCGCCCCTGCCGCGCCCGTGTCCGTGACGACGAATATAGAATCCTAGTTCGGCGCCCCGCCGCCCGCTGCGATCCAGGCGTCGACCTGGTCCGCCAGCACGTCCAGCGGCACCGAGCCGGAGCCGAGGACCACGGCGTGGAAGTCCTTGATGTCGAAGCGCGGTCCCAGCGTCGTCTCGGCCTTGTGGCGCAGTTCCTCGATCTTCAGCTCGCCGATCTTGTAGCTGGTCGCCTGGCCGGGGTTGGTGATGTAGCGCTCGACCTCTTTCTGGATGTCGCGCTCCGACAGTAGGGAGTTCTGACGGAAGTAGTCCATCGCCTGTTCGCGGCTCCAGCGCTTGGCGTGCAGGCCGGTGTCGGTGACCAGACGCACCGCGCGCCACAGCTCGGTCGAGAGGCGGCCGAAGTCGGAATAGGGGTCCTGATAGAAGCCCATCTCCTTGCCCAGCTGTTCGGCGTAGAGCCCCCAGCCCTCGGCGTAGGCGCCGTAGCCGCCGAAGCGACGGAAGCGCGGCAGGCCCTCGATCTCCTGGGCGTAGGCGATCTGGAAGTGATGGCCCGGCGCGCCCTCGTGATAGCTGATGCCCTCGATCTGAGGCTTCAGCACCTGGGTCATGTCCGACAGGTTGACGTAGTAGATGCCGGGCCGCGAACCGTCGGGCGCAGGCGCATTGTAGAAGGCGATCGAGGCCGTGGCCTCGCGGAACGGCTCGACGGCGCGGACCTCCAGCGCCGCCTTGGGCAGGTTGGAGAACCATTGGGGCGCCACCGCCATGACCTGGGCGATGAAGGCGCGGGCGTCGGTCAGATACTGCTCCTTGCCCTCCGGCGTATTGGGATACTGGAAGCGCGGATCGGTCTTCAGGAAGACGAAGAAGTCCTGCAAGGAGCCGTCAAAGCCAACCTTGGCCTTGATAACCTCCATCTCGGCCTGAATGCGGGCCACCTCGTCCAGACCGATCTGATGGATCTGATCGGCGGTCAGGTCGGTCGTGGTCGAGAGCTGCAGGCGGGCGTTGTAATAGGCCTCGCCGTTCGGCAGCCGCCAGACGCCCGCGTCGCTGTCGGCCATCGGCCGGACCTCGCCCAGGGCCGTCAGGACGGTGTCGAAGCCGCGCTTGTAGGGGCCGGTCAGGGCGGCGCGGGCCGAGGCCAGCAGCCGGTCCTTGGTCGCCTGATCGGCGTCCAAGGCGGCGACCTTCTTCTGGAAATCGGCCCAGACCGGATTGTCAGCGCCGCTGTCGAAGGGGGCGCCGGTGATCACCGCGCGGGTGTTGGCGATCGAAGGTTCGAAGACGAAGCGCGGCGAGACCACGCCCTCGGCGGCGCGGGCCTTCAGCGTCGTCGCCACCTGCCCCATGTAGCGCTCGGCCTCGGTGATGCGCGAGACATAGGCCTCGGCGTCCGAGACGCTGCTGATGCGGTGGTTGTTGATCAGGAAGACCGGCAGGCCCGTCGTCGGATTGCCGTTGGCGGCGAACTGGAAGCCCCAGTCACGCCACTGGTTCGACAGGCGCGCCTGCTGCACGCCGTATTCGAACAGACGCCAGGACATCTTGCTCTGCGCGTTCAGCTTGGCCGGATCGAACTCGGCCTTCATGCGCGCCAGTTGAGATTCTTGCAGGGCCAGCGCGCGGGCCGAGGCGGCGTCTGAGACATCGTCCAGCTTGTCGTAGTCGGTCTTCAGGCCCAGGCCGGTCATCTGCTGCGGGCTGAGCGCGATGCGTTCCTGGAAGGCCTGATCAAAGAAGGCGTTGAGGCGGGCGTCCTCGCTCTGGGCCTGTGACGAAGCCGCAGCGGGCGCCGCCGTTTGGGCCATGACGGCGGGCGCGACGGCGCTAAACGCCAGAACGGCGGCGGATGAGATCAGAAAACGACGCATGAAACCCCCTCGAAACGACGAGGCGGCACTGTTCCCGCAATGGGGAAGCGACGCAAGTTTATCGGTCAGCCGTCGCGCAGGTCCGTGATCGTCCGACCCGGCGCGATCTGCTCGGCGTCGGTGATCAGGTGGATCAACGCCGGACGGCCGCCCGCCGCCGCTTCGCGCGCCGCCGCCAGGGCCGCCGGGAAGTCCGCGGTCGCCTCACAGCGCACGGCGAAGGCGTCGAAAGCCTCGGCGTACTTCACGAAGTCGGGGTTCTTCAGCTCAGTGGCGATGACGCGGGCGGGGTATTCCCGCTCCTGGTGCATGCGGATGGTGCCGAAGGTTCCATTGTCGACCACCACGACGATGACGCCGAGGCCGTACTGGGCGGCGGTGGCCATCTCATTGGCGCTCATCATGAAGTCGCCGTCGCCCGCGATGCAGACCACCTCGCGCGAGGGCTGTGTCGCCTTGGCGCCCAGGGCCGCATGATAGCCGTAACCCATGGCGCCCGAGGTCGGGGCCAGCTGGGTGCGACGGGCCTGATGGCGGTGGAAGCGGTGCAGCCAGGCGGCGAAGTTCCCCGCCCCATTGGTCAGGATGGCGTCTTCCGGCAGGACTTCGGCCAGATGGCCGACGACCTCGCTCATGTTCACCGCGCTCTTGACCTCGATGGGCGAGGAGAAGGCGATGAAGTCGGCGTGGGCGGCGGCGCCCTGTTTGCTCCAGTTCCGGCCCGGATCGATGGTCGACAGGGCCAGGGCCGCCAGCGAATTGTCAGAGGCGGCCGACAGGGCCGGCGCCCAGACGCGGCCCAGCTCCTCTGCCCCCGGATGGATATGGATCAGGGTGTCGACCGTCTTCGTCCGGTCCAGCAGGGTGTAGCCTTGGGTCGGATTTTCGCCCATGCGGGCGCCGATCACCAGCAGCAGGTCGGCCGCTTTGACCCGTGCGACCAGCTTGGGGTTCGGGCCCAGGCCGAGATCGCCCGCATAGCCCGGATGGTCGTTGCGGATAAGATCCTTGCGGCGGAAGGACAGGGCGACGGGCAGGCCCAGACGCTCGGCCCAGGCCGAAATCGCGTCGGTGGCGGCGTCGGTCCAGCCGGATCCGCCGAGGATCAGCAAGGGGCGTTCAGCCCGCGACAGGCGTTCGCGCACCTGCTCGACGAAGGCCGGGTCCGGCGCCGCCTTGGCGGGGACGACGGGGCGCACCGGGGCGGGGCCGCCGTGGTCGTGCAGGATGTTCTCGGGCAGGGCCACGACCACCGGGCCCATGCGGCCCTGCAGAGCCGTGGCGAAGGCGCGCTCGACGATCTCGACCGTGCGTTCCGGGCTTTCGATCTCGGTCGCCCACTTGGCCAGGCCGCCGAAGACCTCGCGGTAGTCGACCTCCTGGAAGGCGCCGCGCCCGCGGTCGGTCAGGGCGATCTGGCCGACGAACAGGATCATCGGCGTGGAGTCCTGATGCGCCGTGTGCACCCCGATCGAGGCGTGGGTCGCGCCCGGTCCGCGCGTGACCATGCAGACGCCCGGCTTACCGGTCAGCTTGCCATAAGCCTCGGCCATGTTGGCGGCGCCGGCCTCGTGACGGCAGACGATGACCTCGATCTGATCCCGCACGTCGGCCAGTGCGTCGAGCACGGCGAGATAGCTTTCGCCCGGCACGCAGAAGACCTTGTCGATCCCGTTCATCACGAGGGTGTCGACCAGACGGCGGGCGGCGGTGTCGAAAGCTTGCGTCATGGTTTCGCCGTTAGCAGATTGAAGGATGAATTGGCCATGCAACCTTATGGCCAAGCTTCACGTTGAAGCGCTCATTCGTCTCATCTTCGGGGAAATCATCATGCGCAAGCTCATCGTTCTCGGCGTCATCGCCGCCGCCTTGACCACCGCCGCCTGCAACACCGTCGCCGGCGTCGGCCGTGATCTGGAAGCCGCCGGCCAGGCCGTGACCTCGAGCTCCAACTCGGCCCGAAACTAGGGCCGACTCCCCGGCGGCGTTACGATCGTTTGCGATCCCGCCACAAAAGCGTAGCCTCGTCCCCTCAGACTGCCGACTTCAACCGGAGGACGACCATGGGACTTCTGGATAACGTGCTGGGCGGCCTCGGCGACGACGCCGCAGGCGGCCTGTCGGACCTGCTCAAGGGTCAGGGCGGCGTCGCCGGCCTGGCCGAGAAATTCGGTCAGAGCGGTCTCGGCGACGTGGCGGCCTCATGGATCGGCAAGGGCGGCAACGCCGCGATCTCACCGGAGCAGATCGCTTCTGTGCTCGGCTCGGGGCCCATCGCCGACTTCGCCGCCAGGCTGGGCGTCTCCCCGGAACAGGCCGGCGAGACCCTGGCGGGCCTGTTGCCGGAAGCCGTCGATCGCTTGACGCCGAACGGCTCGGCCGAGGGCGCCGACGACCTGCTGGGCGGCCTGTTGAACAACCTGCCGGGCGGCCTTGGCGACGCCCTGGGCGGCCTGTTCAAACGCTAGACCTAGGCCTCGGCCTCATAGGTGACGCCGGTCAGATAGAGCCCGTCTGACGGCGCCACTGGGCCGCAGCGCGCGCGGTCCTGCGCCGCCAGCGCCTCCGCCAGATCGGCCATGGCCCACCGCCCCAGCCCCACCTCGGCCAGACTGCCCGCCATTGAGCGCACCTGACGATGCAGGAAGCTGCGCGCCTCGAACACCAGATGCACTTCTTCGCCGACGCGGGTGACGCGGGCCACGTCCAGGGTCTTGACCGGGCTGGCCGACTGACACTGGGCGTCGCGGAAGGTGGTGAAGTCGTGCAGGCCGATCAGGCTCTGCGCCGCCGCATGCATGGCCTCGGCGTCCAGCGGCTTCTTGACGTGCCAGACCCGGCCCCGGTCCAGCGCTGGGCGGCCCGGGCGGTTGAGGATGCGGTACAGATATTTGCGCCCATTGGCGGTGAAGCGGGCGTGCCAGTCGTCGCTGACCGGGGCGCAGTCCAGCACCGCCACCGCCTCATGCATCAGATGGGCGTTAAGGGCGTTCATCACCGTCCGCGCCGGCCAGTCCCGCTCCAGATCGACATGGCAGGTCTGGCCCGTGGCGTGGACCCCGGTGTCGGTGCGCCCGGCGGCGGCGATGCGCACCGTCTGGCCGGAAAAGGCCGTCACCGCCGTCTCGATCGCGCCCTGCACCGTCGGCTGGCCCGCCTGGGCCTGAAAGCCGTTGTAGGCCGAGCCGTCGTACTCGACCGTGAAGCGGTAGCGGGGCATTACCCGAGCACAGTTCCAGCAGGGACCGCGAAGCCGCGCAGCATTTCCTCGGCGGATTGCGCCGCCTTGCCGGGGCGCTGCACGCGGGTCAGGCGCACCGCGCCGGTTCCGCAGGCCACCGTCAGGGCGTCGTCCAGCACCTGACCGGGCGAACCTTCACCCTCGGCCAGCCCCGACATCAGGGCCTTGATCCGCACCGGCTTGCCGTCGGCCTCGACCTCGAACCAGGCGCCCGGGAAGGGCGACAGGCCGCGGATATGGGCGTCCACCTCGGCGGCGGGGCGGGTCCAGTCGATCCGGGCCTCGGTGGGCGTGATCTTTTTGGCGTAGGTCGCTTCGCCGACCTGCTCGGTCTCGGTGAAGCCGCCGCGTTCGATGGCGGCGAGCGCCCGCGGCCACAGGGCGGCGCCGAGATGCGCCATGCGCTCGGTCAGGCTGGCGGCCGTGTCGTCGGGGTGGATGTCCATGACCTCGGACAGGATGATCGCGCCCTCGTCCAGGCCCTCGCTCATCCGCATGATCTGGGCGCCGGTCTGGCGATCCCCGGCCATGATGGCGCGCTGGATCGGGGCCGCACCGCGCCAGCGCGGCAGCAGCGAGCCGTGCAGGTTGAAGCAACCCAGACGCGGGGCCTCCAGCACTTCAGGCTTGAGGATCTGGCCGTAGGCGACGACGCAGGCGGCGTCGAGATCGAGGCTGCGGAACGTGTCGATAGCCTCGGCGGCCTTCATGCTCTCGGGCGTGAAGACAGGCAGGCCCATGGCCTCGGCGAAGGCGTGAACCGGCGACGGCGTCAGCTTCTGGCCCCGGCCCTTGGGGCGCGGCGGCTGCGAATAGACGGCGACGATCTCGTGTCCCGAGGCGATCAGCTCGGCCAGCGACGGCACGGCGAAGTCGGGGGTTCCCATGAAGGCTAGGCGCATGGCCACGCCTTTAGACCGTGGGGCGGATTACATCCAGCGCGTATAGACGCCGCCGCCCTCGTCCCACTCGCCGCCCGCGTCCAGAGCGTCGTCGAAATCGAGCAGACGGTCCAGCAGCAGGCCCGCCACCACGCCGACTGCGGCGACAGCGACGATGGTGGCCAGGCTGGCGGCGCCGACCTTCTGATTGCGGGTCATGCGGCGACGACCGCGGGGGTCGATGATCGTGGTCTTGCGGGCCATCAGGCGGCCAGCCTTGCGTTCTTCTTGACCTTGGCGACGGCCCGTTCGCGGCGCAGGCGCGACAGGTGGTCGATGAACAGGACGCCGTTCAGGTGATCCAGTTCGTGCTGGAAGCAGACGGCGTAGAGACCTTCGATCTCTTCCTCGATCTGCTCGCCGGCATAGTTCAGGTAGCGGACGCGGATGCGAGCGGGGCGTTCGACGGCGTCGAAATATTCCGGCACCGAGAGGCAGCCTTCCTCGTAGGAGAAGAGCTCGTCCGAGGCCCAGATCACTTCGGGGTTGACGAAGTAACGGGGGTTGCGGCGCGCCAGGGCGTCTTCCTCGGTTTCCGGTTCTTCCGGCTGCCCCTCAACGACCTTGTCGCCGAGGTCCATGACCACGACGCGTTTCAGCTCGCCGATCTGGGCGGCGGCCAGGCCGATGCCCGGCGCGGCGTACATGGTCTCCAGCATGTCGTCCATGAGGGCGCGCAGGTCGTCGGTCACGCCGCCCTCGACGGGCGGGGAGACGGCCTTGAGGATCGCCAGGTCGGCGGCGTTATCGATGGTCAGGATGCGACGAATAGCCATAGCCCGCAGGTAGGGTGCGGGCGGCCCAACGTCAAGAATTTCCGAGTGCGGCGCTTGGTCTTGCGCCGGACGAGAGAACTCAGCCGGCCGAGGCCGCCGCGATCCCGGCGACCTGCATGATCGTCCAGACCGCCCCGCCGATCGCAAGCAGACCCCCCGCGCCGGCCGCCTTCAGCCGCGCCCGGCACAGGCCTTCGAACCGCTCAGGATCGACCGCGCGCTCGATACGGCGCGCGGCGTGTCCCTTGCTGCGGATCACGCCGGTCTGGCGCGCCTTGAGCAACGGCAGAAGTTCCCGCAACATCAGGAACAACCCGCCGACAAAGGCCCCGATTCCCGCCAAGGTCCACATGTTCAACCTCCCAGCCTCGCCCGAGGCGCTGGCTGAACATTGTTACGCTTAGGCCTGGCTGTCCAGCACCGGCGGCAGCGGACGCGGCTTGCGGTCCGCGTCGATGGCCACATAGGTGAAGACGCCCTCGGTCACGCGCACCGAGCGGGCCTCGGCCTCGCCGCGCGAGCGCTTCCAGACCTCGACATGGACGCGGATCGAGGTGCGGCCCGTGTGGATCACCTTGGCGTAGGTCGAGACCTCGTCGCCGACCGAGACCGGCTGGTGGAAGACCATGCCGTCCAGGGCCACGGTGGCGCAGCGGCCGTTGGCGCGCTCGAAGGCCGGGGTGGCGCCGGCCAAGTCCATCTGGGCCAGAAGCCAGCCGCCGAAGATGTCGCCCTCGGGGTTGGTGTCGGCGGGCATGGCGATGACGCGGCCGACGGGCTGGCCTTCGGGCAGGAGGACGGGGGTCTGTTCAGCGTCGGTCACGATCGGGGCCTTGAAAGTCTTGGGGAGGAGAGCTTCTCCATGCGCCTCGTCTTGGACCGCATCAAGGCCCCTATCCGCGCGGCCGCAGCCGATCAAGCAGACCCTGAAGGCCGTGCCGTTCAGCCACCGGCGAGCGCCACAACTCGCCGGCCCGCGCCCGCTCGCGCGCGGCGTCGAACAAACGCTTCATCGTCGCCGTGTCGAAGCTCAGCATCCCGCCCTGATCCGGCGCGTCGGGAATGGAAGCGACGCTGATCGGCAGGCCCTGGGCTGCGCAGAAGGTCGTCGCCGTGCCCAGGGCCTGCCGATAGGAAAACCGCAGCATGGCGTCAAAGCTGCGGGTCAGGATGGCGGCCATGTTCGGCGCGGTGGTGCGCGGCTCGGGTTCCAGCACCGTATTGACCAGGACATAGGCCCGCCCGCCGTGCAGCCGCCGGCCCAGCCGGTTCCAGCGCAGCAGGCCCTCGGGCATCAGGAACAGGGGCGCGGCGACGCCGCCGTCGACGTGCATCTCCTCGAAGGTCTCGCCGTCGACCTCGCATCGGATGCGACGCGGCGGAAACAGGCCGGGCAGGCTGGCCGAGGCGGCCAGGACCTCGCGGAACAGGGCCACCGCCTTGTCGCCGCCATGCGCGGCGATCGCCCCCATGTCCCAGATGCAGGCCCGCTGGCTGTCCAGATCAGTCGTCGCCACCAGCAGTCGCCGTCCGCGCGCGTGCTCGGCCGCCACGGCGTCGATCAGGGCCTCGTCGACGAAGGGATGGATCAGGGCGTCCAGGGCCTCGCCCTGGAACAGGCCGCCGGTAAGGGTCGAAGCCAGTCGGCGCAGGCTCAGCAGATCGGCGGCGTGGCCCCCGACATAGGCGTCGGCCAGGCGCTCGTCCCAGGCGGGTCCCAGGAAGGCGAAGGGAGCGATCAGGGCGCCGGTGCTGACCCCGGTGACCAGGGCGAACGCGGGCCTTTGCCCGGCGTCCGTCAGCCCGACCAAGGCCCCCGCGCCATAAGCCCCGCCCGCGGCGCCGCCCGAAATGGCCAGCATGTCGAACCGCCCGGACGCCCAGCCGGAACGCGGCAACGACAGGCGGTCAGCGGCCGCCTCCAGCGAGGCCTCGGCCTGCTCAACGCTCAGACGGATGTCGGAAAACCCCTGGATCCTCCCGAGGCCGGGAGGCGGCGCGGGCAGGCGGCCTCTGCGCGGACGTCGAACGGGAGGAGGGGCGTCGCTCACGCCCCTTCATCGACCGCTGCGCCGTCGGCGTCAAACAACGGCGACCACGATCACGGTAGAGGCAATTTCACGGACTGGCGAAATGTGACGAAACTGTAGCGAAAAAGGCGCGCCCGAATGACAAATGAGGCATTCTCTCGTCAAAAATATTGCTGCTCGATGCGAGAGCGACGATGAAGCGGCCTAACCAACCGTTCACTCCTGAACGTTTGGGGGGAAATAGACCAATGAACATGAAGAAATCTCAGCTCATGGGCTCCACGCTGATCGCCGGCCTGACGGCCGCCGCCATGATCAGCGTCGCCCCTGGCGCCGCTGCTGCTCAGGAAGACCAAGCCACCAACCTCGGTGAAGTCGTCGTCACCGGTTCGCGCATCCGCCGCAACCCGACCAACTCGCCGACGCCCCTGATCCAGATCGGTCAGGAAGAACTGCTGCAGTCGGGCGAAGTCAACGTCATCGACTTCCTGGCCGACATCCCGGCTCTGTCCACCTCGCAGGTGCCGGAAGACACCACGGGTTCGAACCTGAACGACGGCGGCCTGTCGCTGCTGAGCCTGCGCGCCCTGGGCGCCGTGCGCACCCTGGTGCTGGTCGACGGTCGTCGCCACGTCGGCTCGAGCCCCGGTTCGCTGTCGGTGGACGTCGACACCATCCCGCGCCTGCTCGTCGCCAACACCGAAGTGATCACCGGCGGCGCCGCCGCCGTGTACGGCGCTGACGCCGTCTCGGGCGTGGTCAACTTCATCATGCGCAAGGACTTCGACGGCCTGGAGATCGACGCCTCGATCGCCGAGATCAACCAGGACCATCAGCTGAGCGAACGCCTCTCGGTCCTGTGGGGCCAGAACCTGATGGACGGCCGCCTGAACTACTACGTATCGGGTGAATTCCAGCGCAACGACGAAGTCCTGGATGCCGACGTTGATTGGCGTCGCGAGGGCTGGGCCCTGATCGGCAACGACGCCGACCCGTCCAGCGCCCCCTCGGACGGCGTACCGGACCAGATCCTGATCCGCGACGCCCGCACCTATATCCGCGGCACCAACTTCGGCGGCGTGACCATCCTGTCGACGGGCGTCAAGCCCAGCGCGGCCAACGACCCCGACGTTCCGTTCCAGACCTGCTCGGCCACGACCTTCTCGGCCAACTGCTTCTCGCTGGCCCCGTCGAACCGCTTGGACAACGCCTACCTCTATGATGACAAGGGCGTGTCGCGACCGGTCACCTTCGGTTCGATCCGCCAGGGCACGGGCTTCAGCCGCACCACCAGCAACGGCGGTGAAGGTCAGAATTCCAACACCGAACAAGGCCAGGCCAGCCGTCTGCCGGAATCGACCAACTATCGCTTCCAGACCGGCCTGAACTTCGACATCACGGACAACGTCCACCTGTTCGCCGAAGCCAAGTACGTCGAGGAAGAAACCTACGACGCCGGTCAACGCGTCTTCCACGACTTCAACATCCGCGCCCTGGCGCCCAACACCGTCGGCGCCATCACGGCCACCTCGGCCTTCGAGATCGGCCTGGACAACGCCTACCTGCCGTCGGACGTGCGTCTGGCGATCCAGAACAACCGCCGCGACATCTTCAACTCGGCCGGCGCCGTCACCAGCACGGTGGCCGACGCCCGCGCCCAGCACAAGCTGTACGGCCCGGCGCGTAACCAGCTGAACAACCGCGACCTGCAACGCTACGTCGTCGGCCTGCGCGGCGACCTGGGCGATGTGGCCTTCGTCAAGGACGTCAACTGGGAAGCCGGCTACACCTACGGCGAGATGAACAACTCGAACCGCGAACTGGGCGTGGACGTGGTCCGCTACCAGGCTGCGGCCGACGCCGTCATCGACGTCGCGGGCAAGGTCCACGGCAAGCCGGGCGAAGTCGTCTGCCGCATCCAGCTGATGAAGGCCAACGGCGTCGCCGTGCCGGACGCCGTGATCGGCGGAACCACCTACTCGCGTCAGGGCGCCGTCATCGACGACTGCTCGCCGGTCCGCGTCTTCGGTCCGAACGGCTTCACCCAGGAAGGCCTGGACTACCTGCAGGCCGCCGTCACGGTGACCGACCAAAACAAACAGCACGACTTCATGGCCTACACCTCGGGCAAGCTGTGGGACTTCTGGGGCGCCGGCCCGATCGGCGCGTCGATCGGCTATGAGTACCGCAAGGAAATCACCAGCGGCACGGGCCGTGACCGCGATACCGCCGGCCGCTTCCTGTTCCTGAACGCCGGACCGGACTTCGAAGAAGCCAGCTACGATACCAACGACGTCTTCGCTGAGGTCAGCATCCCGCTGTTCCGCGACAGCTTCCTGGGCCAGTCGGCCGAGATCAGCGGCGCCTACCGCTTCTCGGACTACTCCCACGTCGGCCAGCAAGAGACCTACAGCGCCCAGTTCCAGTGGCGCCCGGTCGACCAGTTCATGTTCCGCGCCACGACCGCCACGGCGATCCGTGTGCCGAACCTGGGCGAAACCAGCGAACCGCTGGGTCAGACCTTCGCCAACGGTTTCAGCGACCCCTGCTCGGCTACGGTCATCAACAACCTGGCCGACCGGTCGATCGCCAACAACCGCATCGCCAACTGCGGCGCTCTGGCCAAGGCGGCGGGCCTGAACCTGAACTTCGCCGATGCCTCGGCCTCCAACGCCTACCTGCCCAACTACGGCAGCGGCTCGGTGTCGGGCCTGGCCGGCGGCAACCCCTTCCTGAAGCCGGAAACCTCGGAAAGCTTCACCGTCGGCGGCGTTTGGACGCCGGACTACCTGCTGCCCAACTTCTCGCTGGTCATGGATTACTATGACATCGAGATCAACGACGCGATCGCCTCGGTGACCGCCCAGAACGCCGCCAACCAGTGCGTCAACGGCGACTCAGTCAACGTCGGCGCCTGCGCCACCCAAACCCGCGATCCGTCGAGCTTCCAGGTTACGAGCTTCATCCAGGGCTCGCTGAACTATGCGGCGCTGACGGCCAAGGGCGTGGACTTCACGGCCAGCTATCGCACCGACCTGCCCGAGTTCTTCGGCCGCAACTGGGGCTCGTTCAGCCACTCGATCCGTGGCAACTGGCTGATCGAGCAGCACGACTTCGTCAACATCGCCGATCCGTCGGACTCCAGTGACTTTGAAGACACCGTCGGCATGCCGCGCGTGCGCTTCCTGTCGACCGTCACCTGGGCGCCGATCGACACCCTGGCCTTCACCTGGGACTGGGACTGGCAGGCCAGCCAGGAAATCCTCGACGTGGATAACCTGGTCGCCAACCCCGACCTGTATGAAACCGCCAAGTACCTGGAAACGGGCGACTTCTCGCAGCATGACTTCTCGGTGCGCTGGGCCGCTCGCGACAACCTGACGGTCCGCGCCGGCGTCGTGAACGCCTTCGACGCAGAGCCGGCGCGCTGGCTGGGCAACACGACGGCCGACAACTTCGACCTGTTCGGACGCCGGTTCTTCCTGAGCCTCAACTACCGCCCGTTCTAAGCCTTACGGCTCAAACGGAGAGGGCGGCGGACTTCGGTCCGCCGCCCTTTTTCTTGTTCATCCGCATGCAAGCCGATCAAAGGCGCATGGCGCGATGGCTGCCCGCGACCCGGTCAACCCGGTGCTGAGGCGGGTCTGCATAAAGACCAAGGCATGTGGACCTCGCCTATCGCCGCTCTGTAACTGGGCTGGTTTGAACAAGGGCCCGCTGTGGGATGAAGGCGGCGAGAGTGGCGGCCGCGGAGGCTGTCGGGAAACGCGCGGCGAGGTGCTCGTCTCGGGCCATCATGACCAATCCGGCAAGGGCTACATGGCCTGGCGGGGGGCATGCCTTGTTCAAGAGAAGGCTGCCAGACATCGGCGCGGAGACGGCAGTGCGAACACAGGTCTGCAGCGTTTTCAACGATGATGGGAGAAGTGGCGCACCCGAAGAGATTCGAACTCCTGACCCCCAGATTCGTAGTCTGGTGCTCTATCCAGCTGAGCTACGGGTGCGCACTGCCTCGCGGGCAGGGCGGCTATCTAGCGGGTGGGCCGGGGGCTGGCAAGCGGCTTTTCTGAAAATACCGATAGAAAATGCAGGCTTGGACTCTGGGGCCCGGCGCACTAGGCATGAACCTCTCCCTGAACCCTGCAGGAGCCCCTTGGTGCGCGCCCATTCCATCCCTTCGTCGACGTCCCGGCGCAAGAATTCGCTCATTCTGGCCGGAGCGGCCCTCGGCGCATTTATGCTGGCGGGCTGCGTCACGACGCCGGTCGCGCAAGGAAATGACTCGGCGTCGGTCGCGGAGGCGGCGCAAGCGCCCGCGCGTGGGCCCTTCGTCTCGGCCGCCAATCCTCTGGCGGTCGACGCGGGGATGAAGGTTCTGGCGCGCGGCGGGTCGGCGGTGGATGCGGCGGTCGCCGTTCAGGCGGTGCTGGGCCTGGTCGAGCCGCAGTCGTCGGGTTTGGGCGGCGGCGCATTTATGATGTTCTACGACGCCGACACTGAGGCCATCACTGTCTATGACGGGCGCGAAACGGCCCCGGCCTCGGCCACGCCCGAGCTCTTCTATGAAAACGGAAAGCCGCTGCCCTTCGTCGATGCAGTGCTGAGCGGGCGTTCGACCGGCACGCCGGGCGCCGTGCCGATGCTGGCCCTGGCGCAGAAGCAGCACGGGGCGCTGCCCTGGTCCGAGCTGTTCGGCGACGCCGAAAAGCTGGCGCAGGACGGCTTTGTCGTCAGCCCCCGACTGGCGGGCATGATCAACGGCAATGCGCCCCAGGCCAAGACCCGCTGGGCGACCGCCTATTTCACCAAGCCGGACGGCGCGCGCTATGTCGCGGGCGATGTGCTGAAGAACCCGGCCTATGCCGAGACGGTGCGGACCCTGGCGCGCGAAGGCGCGGCGGGCTTGCAGACCGGGCCTCTGGCCGAGGCCATCGCCGCCGCCGTGGCCGAGGGGCCGCGTCCGGGCGGACTGACGACCGCCGACATCGCCGCCTATCGCCCCGTTGTGCGTGAGGCCGTTTGCGGTCCCTACAAGGTCTATGTCGTCTGCGTGCCGCCGCCGCCGTCCAGCGGCGCCTCCATTTTGCAGCTGCTGGCCATGGGCGAAACGACGCCGGACCTCGACAAGGGGGCGCAGAGCCCCGAGGCCTGGGCCGCCTTAGGTCAGTTGCAGCGGCTGATGTATGCTGATCGCGACCGCTACTTCGGCGATCCGGCCTTTGTGTCGGTGCCGGTCGCCGGTTTGCTGGATCCGGCCTATGCCGCCGAACGCGCGGCCCTGGCCCCAGCCCTGCGCGGAGCCGCGCCGTTCGGGACCCCGGCAGGCGCGCCGCGCCTGGGCGCCGATGCTACGCGGGAGCCGGCCGGCACTTCGCATTTCGTCGTGGTGGACGCGAGGGGCAACGCCGTCAGCATGACCACGACGGTCGAGAGTCTGTTCGGCTCAGGCCGGATGGCGGGCGGCTTTTTCCTCAACAACCAACTGACCGATTTCTCCCTGGTTCCGACGGCGGCTGACGGAACGCCGGCGGCCAATGCCGTGGCGGCAGGCAAGCGCCCGCGCTCGTCCATGTCGCCGGTCATCGTGCTGGATCGCGAGGGGCGACTGGTCGGGGCTCTGGGCTCGCCCGGCGGCTCATCCATCCTGGCCTATAACGCCAAGGCCCTGATCGGCGCCCTGGGGTGGGGCCTGCCGCTGCAGGAGGCCTTCGATCTGCCGAACCTGGTAGCCAAGGGCGACGGTTTCGGCGCGGACACCGAGGGCTTCCCCGCCGCCGTGCGCGACGGTATGGCGGCGCGCGGCGTGGTGCTGCGGCCGAACACCACCGAAACCTCGGGTCTGCACGGCGGCCTGTGGCGCGATGGTCGATGGGACGGAGCGGCGGATACACGCCGTGAGGGCGTCTCCCGGACCCAGTAAGGTCTATTCGCGGGGGCGGATTGTCAGTTGGAAGGCCACCAGGCCTTCCGACACATCGGTCTTGATGCCGTTGTAGGCGCGGATGCCGTTGGCCTCGATCTCGCGATAGACGACGCCGAACGAGCTCTGCACCGCCCCTCGGCGATAGGCCACGCCCACCGAGGCGTCGCCCAGGAAGGCGCCTTCATCGTGGCTCATGCCCGAGCGTGCGAAGTCGCCGTCGCGGGTGCGGGCGAAGTTGTAGCCGACCGCCCGCTTGGACCCGGCCGCATAGACGTACCAGCGCGCGCGTTCGCCGAAGGCTTCGTCGCCGTCGGGGGCCAGGCGGTCCAGTCCCTCGCCGATCTTCAGGGTGGCGCCGGCCTCGGCGCTCGTGCCGTCGCTGCCGAAGCCCACCCCGGCGTGGGGCGTCAGCGAGACTTCCAGGCCCGAGGCCGTGCGGCCCTGGGCCGCGACCCAGCCGCGCGTGTAGGTGACGTCGTAGCCTTCCCCGTCAAAGGCGCGGGCGTCCAGGGCTCGCGGGGGCACCGGGGCGCCGTCTGCGCGGCGAGGTTCGCCTCGTGTCGTGACCTGCAGCCGGTCGGTGAAGCCATCGCCGTTGAACCAGGCCTCGCTGCGGGCGGTGGTGAAGGCGTCCCGTCCCGCAGGCGAGCCGGACAGGCCCAAGGGCGCGCCGAAGGGCGTGTCCGCGGCGGTGACGGCGATCTCGTCGCCCAGCCGGGCGGCGGCGTCCTCGAACTGGACGGCGTCGCTGTTGCGCACGGCCACGGCTCCAGTGAACGCGCCGTTCGCTTGCGCGCTCGCCGTCATGGGCAGGCCCACAATGATCAAAACCCCAGCGAGGCAAGCCTCCGCGCGCACCAACGGTCCCTCCCAAAGCCGTTAACAGTCTCACTCTGCACTAACGCGGGGGAACTGCAACGGACTCTTTCAAGCCACAATCCTGTTCCGTTCAAACGAAACCGCCCGGAAGACGGTTCCTCCGGGCGGTGAGATCAGCAGTTCGAGATGCGACGGGCGGCTATTGGCAGGCCAGGCACTCGTCATAGTCGGTGCGAGCCGCCGAGAAGAGGTCCGGCTGGTTCGGGTCGATCTCTTCTTCCTTCTTGTCCTCGGCGCCGGCGAAGGCGGCGCGCTGCACCGACTTGGAGCGCAGATAGTACAGCGACTTCACGCCGCGCTCCCAGGCGGACCAGTGCAGCATGTGCAGGTCCCACTTGTTCACGTCGCCGGGGATGAAGAGGTTCAGCGACTGGGCCTGGCAGATTTCCGGGGCGCGGTCGGCGGCCAGTTCGACCACCCAGCGCTGGTCCAGCTCGAAGGCGGTCTTGAAGACGCCCTTTTCATCGTCCGACAGGGCGTCGAGGTGCTGAACCGAACCTTCGTGTTCGAGGATCGAGTTCCACACCGCCTCGGTGTCGATGCCCTTCTCGCCCAGAAGCTTCTGCAGATAGGGGTTCTTGACCGCGAACGAGCCCGACAGGGTCTTGTGCGTGTAGATGTTGGCCGGGATCGGCTCGATGCCTGCCGAGGTGCCGCCGCAGATGATCGAGATCGAGGCGGTCGGGGCGATGGCCAGCTTGTGCGAGAAACGTTCCATGACCCCGCGCTCGGCGGCGTCGAGGCAGGCGCCCTTTTCCTCGGCCAGCAGGCGGCTGGCCTTGTCGGCCTCGCGGCGCAGATGCTTGAACAGGCGCATGTTCCACGACTTGGCCATGGCCGACTCGAAAGCCACGCCCTGCGATTGCAGGAAGGAGTGGAAGCCCATCAGGCCCAGACCCACCGAACGTTCGCGCCTGGCCGAGTAGACGGCCGCCGCCATGGCGGGGGGCGCGCGGTGGATGAAGTCCTCCAGGACATTGTCCAGGAAGCGCATGATGTCTTCGATGAATTTCGGCTCTTCGCGCCATTCCAGGAAGGTTTCGGCGTTCACCGACGACAGGCAGCAGACGGCGGTGCGCTCGGCGCCCAGGTGGTCGCGACCGGTGTGCAGCATGATTTCAGCGCACAGGTTCGACTGCTTGACCTTCAGGCCCAGCTCGCGCTGGTGCGGGGCCATCTGGCGGTTCACCGTGTCCGAGAAGATCAGATAGGGCTCGCCCGTCTGCATGCGGATGTCGAGCAGCTTGGTCCACAGCGAACGGGCGTCGACGGTCTTCATGACCTCGCCGTTCTTCGGCGACTTCAGGTCGAAGGTGGAGCCGGTCTTCACCGCCTCCATGAACTCGTCGGTGATGTTGATGCCGTGGTGCAGGTTCAGGGACTTGCGGTTGAAGTCGCCCGAGGGTTTGCGGATCTCGAGGAACTCCTCGATCTCGGGGTGGTGGATGTCCAGATAGACGGCGGCCGATCCGCGGCGCAGCGAGCCCTGCGAGATCGCCAGGGTCATGGAGTCCATCACGCGGATGAAGGGGATGATGCCGCTGGTCTTGCCGGCGCCCTTGACCTTCTCGCCGATGGAGCGAACGCCGCCCCAGTAGGTGCCGATGCCGCCGCCGTTCGAGGCCAGGGCCACGTTTTCATTCCAGACGTTCTGGATGCCGTCCAGGCTGTCGCCCACGGCGTTCAAGAAGCAGCTGATGGGCAGGCCGCGGTTGGCGCCGCCGTTCGACAGGACCGGCGTGGCGGGCATGAACCACAGCTTGGACATGTAGTCGTAGATGCGCTGGGCGTGCTCGGCGTCGTCGGCGTAGGCCGTCGAGACGCGGGCGAACATATCCTGATAGCTCTCGCCCGCCAGCAGGTAGCGATCTTCGAGGGTCTTCTTGCCGAAGTCGGTCAGAACGGCGTCGCGCGAACGGTCCAGCTTCAGGCCCGAGACCACCTTCAGCTGCGGCTTGCCCTCGAGCGGCGGCGCAGAAACCGTCGTGAATTCCGTCGTCTGCAGAGCTTCGCCGCCAGCCATGTTGATCCTTGCCCCGATCAAAATCGTATGAAGACCGTGCCGGTTTGAAACACTAGATATGGTGTCTCTGTTCCCGTGCTCGGCTAGATGTATGGGCGCATATCGCTAATGTCAGGTAAAGACTTGATCTTGGTCGGGCGATGTGGGGTCCACAGATTCACCGGGCGGGCCCTGTGGAAAAGTCGGAAAAGACAACCGTCAAGCCGCTCGGCTCGCGCGATCACAAACGCGTGATGTCAGGTTCGCGGGAACGTGCGTCCAGCTTGACCGTTAGCGGTCCCATGGCCCCCCATCCGACCGCCTTCCTGACCCGCGCGCTGCGCGTGGCCCGCACCGAAATCGCCGCCGTCGCCGCCCTGCTGGTGCTCGCCCTGGGCACGCTCACATTCATCGAAGTGGCCGACGACATGCGCGAGGCCGACGGCCAGGCCTTCGACCAGGCGGTGCTGCAGGCGGTGCGCCCCTTCGCCGACGATCCGGGCCGCCCCTGGGGGCCGTGGTGGCTGCACGAGGCGGCGGCCGACCTGACCTCTCTGGGCGGGATTTCGGTTCTGACCCTGTTCGCCGCGGTGGTCCTGGGCTTCCTGCTGATTCAGGGCAAGCGGCTGTCGGCCCTGCTGCTGGTCTTCGGCCTGGCGGGCGGGGTGGCGCTGAGCGAAGGTCTCAAGGCCCTGTTCGAGCGCGAACGTCCGCCGCTGGAGTTTCAGGCGGTGGAGACCCTGAACGCCAGCTTCCCCTCGGGCCACGCCCTGTTGTCGACCGTCTTCTATCTGACGCTCGGGGTCATGCTGACCCGCGCCTTCCCCCGAAAGCGGCTCAAGGCCTATGTCCTGGGATGCGCGGTGCTGATCGCCCTGCTGATCGGTCTGACACGGATCTATCTGGGCGCGCACTGGGCCTCGGACGTCTTCGCCGGATGGAGCGTGGGCGCGGCCTGGGCGATGATGCTGTGGCTCGCCGCCTATGCGGTTGAACGCCGCCAGCGGCTGCACCACGCTCCGTTGCAGGACGCGCCTTCGACCAATGTCTAGCGGTCGGGACGCGCCGGGCGCCGGATAACGGGTCGAAGAGAGCCGAACGGCCGTTCGAGGAAACGCCATGACCGATCACGCTACGCACTACGCCCAGCGCCTGACCACGCCTGCCGCCGCCGCCGCCCTGATTCCTTCCGGCGCCAAGGTGGCCATGGCGCTTGGCGTCGGCCAGCCGCCGGCCCTGTTGAAGGCCCTGGCCGACCGGGCCGAGGCGAGAGAGGTCGGCGACGTCAACATCTACTACCTGCTGTCCACCGCCATCGCGGGCGAGACGGTGCTGCGCTACGAACTGACCGACCGCCTGCGCCCCCACAGCCTGTTCCACGGCGCCATCGAGCGGAAGCTGGAGGCGCGGGGGGTGGAGGAAGGGCGGCAAGCCGTCTGGTTCGTGCCGACCGGATTTCAGCAGACGCCCCGGGTTCTGACGCGCGAGATCGGGGTCGATACCCTGCTGGCCACGGTCTCGCCCATGGACGCCGAGGGCTATTTCAGCTTCGGCACCAACACGGACTACGCCCTGGCGGCGTCGAAGACGGCAGCGCGGGTGATCCTGGAGGTCAATCCCCACATGCCGAGGGTCTTCGGCGACTGCCGGGTCCATGTCTCCCAGGTGACTGCCCTGGTGGAGCACGCCGCGCCCCTGCTGGAGGCCGGCAAGGCCCCGCAGCAACCGCAGGACCTGGTCATCGGCGGCCTCATCGCCGGCCTGATCGAGAACGGCTCGACGCTGCAGATGGGCATCGGCGCCTTGCCGGACGCGGTCTGCGCCGCCCTGCATGACCATGTCGACCTGGGCATCCACACCGAGCTGCTGACGCCGGGCCTGGTCGAACTGATGCGCGCCGGGGTCGTGACCAATGCGAAGAAGACCCTGCATCCGGGCAAGACGGTCTTCACCTTCGCCATGGGCGATCGCTCGACCTATGAATTCCTGAACGAGAATCCGGCGCTGGAGGCCCGCCCGGTCGACTATGTGAACGACCCCGCCGTCATCGCCCGCAACGACAAGATGGTCTCGGTCAACGCCACTCTGCAGATCGACCTCTTCGGGGCCTGCTGCTCGGAATATCTGAACGGTCGGCAATATACGGCGGCGGGCGGTCAGCTGGACTTCGTGCGCGGCGCCTCGGCGTCCCAGGGCGGCCAGTCCATCATCGCCTGTCACTCAACGGCGGCCAGGGGGACGGCTTCGCGCATCGTCGCCCGACTGGACGGTCCGGTGACCACGCCGCGCAACGACACCCAGATCGTCGTCACCGAGCATGGTTGGGTCAATCTGCGTGGCCTGACCGTCGATCAGCGCGCGCGGGCCCTGATCGGTCTGGCCGCTCCGCAGTTCCGCGAGGGGCTGGAGGCCGAGGCTCAGGCGATGGGGTTGATCTGAATCTAGGGAAACCGACGTAATCTTACGGGCAGGATTTGTTTACACTTGCACCGCAGGGTTGAGGTGAACCACGAGGGGAGGCGGGGGGAATGAGCGGACGCTGGCGAGCCTTTCGTCATGAGGCGGGCCAAGAGGCCGGACCCCATTCCGCTGTCTATGTCCTTCTGTTCGCGCTTTGTCTGCTGTTGGGCCACTGGAGCGCGACCACCTTCCAGGCGGTGATCGCCTGGCCCGCCAACGGGGTGATGCTGGCGGCCTTTCTGCAGCTGCCGCGACGACGCGCGGCGCTGGTCCTGGCCCTCTGTTTCGGACTGAACCTGATCAGCGCGGCGGTGCGCGGCGACGTTGCGCCCTTCGTCTGGATGAATCCGCTGCTGAACCTGGTTCAGGTCCTGACAGCGGGCGTTCTGGCGCGACGCCTGTGCGGCGCGGCGCTGGATATGCGGCGGCCCCGGCGGGTCGTGCTGTTCGTACTGGGCGCTGCGGCGCCGGCCGTGGCCCTGACCTCCACCATCGGCGTCGTCGTGGCCTTGACCGTACGGGACTATTCCCTGGTCCGGGCCGTCTTCGCCTGGCGCCATCTGTTCGCCATGGAATTGCTGGGACTCGTCATCGTCACGCCCAGTCTATTGCTGCTGGCCCGGGCGCATCGATTCCGTCAGGCGTCGCAGTCGCCGGTGGAGATCGCCGCCGTGCTTGGGCT
This sequence comes from Brevundimonas sp. NPDC007368, assembly GCF_042869015.1. NCBI lineage: Bacteria > Pseudomonadati > Pseudomonadota > Alphaproteobacteria > Caulobacterales > Caulobacteraceae > Brevundimonas > Brevundimonas sp. NPDC007368. The sequence continues at coordinate 35,027 of NZ_JBIAFA010000001.1, forward strand.
GGTGACCGTCACGGCGCTCTGGATTTTCACCCAGTCCGCACCCTTCCTCTTCCTGATGTTTCCGCCGCTGATGCTGGCGGCCTTTCGTCTGTCGCCGCCATGGATGGCCGTCGCCCTGATTCTGACGACGGCGATCAGCGGCTTGATGACCCTGACCGGTCATGGGCCGATCAGTGCTTCGTCCGTACCCTATGTGAACGAACTGGCCGGTCTCTCGGAGAGGATGCGGCAGATGCCGCTCTATTACGGCTTCCTGCTGGTAGCGGCGATGACGGCCCTGCCGATCAGCGCCATGATCGCCGAGCGCCGCTCCTTCATCGCCCGCCTGGCGCGTCGCACGGCGACCGCCCTGGAGCAGCGGCGGCGCGCCGAGGCGGCCGATGCGGTCAAGTCCCGCTTCCTCGCCCTGATGAGCCACGAGATGCGCACCCCGCTGAACGGGGTCAGCGGCTACGCCGACCTGCTGTCTCGTCGGGGCGACCTTTCGCCTGAGGCGAAGGTCCAGGTCGCAGCCATACGGTCCTCCGGCGAGTCCATGCTGACCCTCATAGACGATGTTCTGGATCTGTCGCGCGGCGACGAGCCCCTGTGTCAGGAGCCGTTCGATCTGGTCGCGCTCATTCATGACGCGGTGGCGCTGGAGGCCGATGCGGCGCGCGCCAAGGGGGTGGTTTTTCACGTCGAGCTGGACTTGCAGCCGGGCGGCCGCGTGGTCGGCGACGGACGGCGTTTGCGCGGGGCCTTGCGACACCTGGCGTCCAACGCCGTGAAGTTCACCGATCAGGGCGAGGTGCGGGTTCGCGCGACGCACGTCGGCGACACGCTGAAGGTCGAGGTGTCGGATACGGGCTGCGGCGTGGCCGAGGCCTTTATTCCGCGTCTTTTCGAACCCTTCGCCCAGAGCGACGATTCCCTGCGTCGGCGCCACGGCGGGGCGGGGGTGGGGCTGCCTGCGGCGAAGCGTCATGCGCGCCGCCTGGGCGGCGACGTGGTGCTGGGTTCGACCTCGTCGGCCGGCTCGGTCTTCATTCTGACGGCGCGCCTGGAGCCGCTGGAGCCGACGGTCGCGGACGTCCCTGCCGACCCGTCAGTTCTGCGGGCCCTGATCGTCGACGACCATGCCGTCAATCGGCAGATGTTGCGGCTGATGATTGAGGCGGCGGGGTGTGCTGCGGTTGAGGCGACCGACGGCCTTGAGGCGCTGGAAAAGGTGCAGGCCGAGACGTTTGATCTGGTTTTGATGGATGTGCGCATGCCGCGGCTGGACGGACTGGAGGCCACGCGGCGCATCCGGGCTCTGACGTCAACGGCGAGCGAAACGCCCATCCTGGCGGTGACGGCCGACGCCATGCCCGAGGACGCCGCGCGTTGCCTGGCGGCGGGGATGGACGCTCACCTGGCCAAGCCGGTCACCTATGAGCGGCTCTACGCCGCCATCGATCAGACCTTCCGCGCCGCCGCCGATCGCGAGCAGGTCCACGCCGCCTAGGCGTCGTCGGTGAACGGAAAACGCTTGCTCCAGAAGGACTGCAATTCCGGCAAGGCGTCGACCCGACGCACCACCTCGGCCATGCGCGGGGCCTCGGCGTAGAAGCGCGGTCGACGCGGCGTCCAGCGGCTGGCGACGGCGACATAGAGATCCAGAACGCTCAGGTCTTCGCCCAGGAGGAAGCGTCCCGGCGTGATCTGGCTGTCCATGAGGCCCCAGCACTTGGCGATCCGCTCGGCAGTGCGCTGCCGGACCTGTTCCTGCGCCGCCGCGTCGTCGCCGACCAGCCGTGACGGCTCGTCCCGCACCCAGAACATCGAATAAATGGACGCCGGGATGAAGCTCATCCAGCGCAGGAACTGCGCCCGTCGCGGATCGTCCAGCCCCGGCCCAAGCCGCGCCTCGGGATGGCTGTCGGCCAGCCAGATCAGGATGGCCGCGCTTTCGGTGATAGTCTCGCCGTTCGGCAGGATCAGGGCCGGGATCTGGCGCATGGGATTGACGAAGGCGACCTTGTCGCGCTCCGCTTCGCCCTCCCAGGTCACGGCCTCGACGACGCGATAGTCCAGCCCGATCAGGGTCATGGCCGCCTCGACTGGGACCGATCCCGAGCCGGCGGCGCCGTAAAGCGTATAGGTCATCCCCAGGCTTCTCCCCATCTGATTCGTCTCTAGCCACCATATCTAGCGGTCAGGTGAAAATGTGATCGCAAGATAGGCGTATTCCGACTTGGCGCCGCGCGCATCGGGACGCATGGTGAAACCCGCTTCTCCCGGATTCGCTTCAGGTCATTTTGATGAACGCCCACTCCTCGATCATCCGTCCCGGAACGGCCGGACTGCTGACGCCCTCGGCCGCCTACAAGCCCTTCCGCTACCCCTGGGCCTTCGACATGTGGAAGAAGCAGCAGCAGGTCCACTGGATGCCCGAGGAGGTGCCGCTGGGCGAGGACGTCAAGGACTGGGCCACCAGCCTGACCGACAGCGAGCGCAACCTGCTGACGCAGATCTTCCGCTTCTTCACCCAGGCCGACATCGAGGTCCAGGACAACTACATGGAGCGCTACGGCCGGGTGTTCAAACCGACCGAAGTGAAGATGATGCTGGCCTCGTTCGCCAATATGGAGACGATCCATATCGCGGCCTACGCCCTGCTGCTCGAGACCATCGGCATGCCCGAGAGCGAGTTCGGCGCCTTCATGGAATACGAGGCCATGCGCGACAAGCATGACTTCATGGGCCAGTTCGGGGTCGAGACCGACGCCGACATCTGCCGCACCCTGGCCATGTTCGGCGGCTTCTCCGAGGGTCTGCAGCTGTTCGCCAGCTTCGCCATGCTGATGAACTTCCCGCGCCAGTCGAAGATGAAGGGCATGGGCCAGATCGTCAGCTGGTCGGTGCGCGACGAGAGCCTGCACTGTGAAGGCATCATCAAGCTGTACCACGCCTTCAACAAGGAGACGGGCGCCGTCACCAAGGCCGTGGCCGACGACATCGTCGACTGCTGCAGGACGGTGGTCGAGATGGAAGACAAGTTCATCGACCTGGCCTTCGAAATGGGCCCGGTGAACGGCATGACGCCGGACGACATCAAGCAGTACATCCGCTTCATCGCTGACTGGCGTCTGCGGCAACTGCAACTGCCGGAGGTTTACGGCGTGACGGAAAACCCGCTGCCCTGGCTGCAGTCGCTGCTGTCGGGCGTCGAGCACGCCAACTTCTTCGAGGCCCGCGCCACCGAATATTCCAAGGCGGCGACCCAAGGCTCGTGGCACGGCGCCGACGGCGTCTGGGACAGCTTCGACGCCATGATGAAGCGCCGCGAGACCGCCGAGGGCTGATCCGGCCTCAGGAGACCGCAGGAAGGGCGTCCCGACACAGGTCGGCGGCGCCCTTTTCGCATTCAGGGGTCAGTTGGGCGACTGCCGACCGGCGTTGCAGCGCGCCCGATCGCCGCGCTCGCAGGCGGCGACTGTTGCGCGCCAGTCGGCCATGCGTCGCTCATAGGCGGCCTGGGCCTCGGCGGCGGCGCGCAGGTCGGCTTCATGGCGGTCGCGCGCCGCGCGGGCGGCGGCGTCGGCCTGCTCCAGTTCGGCCTGATACTGGGCCTGAGCCTTGACATGGGCGGCGGCGTTGGCGCGGTCCTCGTTTTCCGCCAGATCATTCTGGGCGACGATTTCGTCGTTCAGGGCCTGGGTGCGGCGCAGTTCCTCGGGGTTCTGGGCCGCGTCCGGCGCGCGATGATAGCGCTCGCCCTGACGCAGCAGATCGCCGACGGGGTCGGTCGGCGCGACTGAGGCGGAAACCGCCGGCTTGGCGGGCTGCCTGGCGGGCGTTTGGGCCAGGGCGGCTGGCGCGACCAGGGCGACGGCCAGGGCCGCGATGGCGGGGCGAAGCAGGCGGTGACTCATGGCGGCGTCCTTGAGGCGTGATGAAGGCGTGACCTTCGGGTGTTGACTACACCAAGGCTTCCAGGCGGCCTATGGTTGCAACTCCTACGCGTCCGACCGCGCCCGGCTCCGCAGGCGTCGGCGGGCGGAGCGCGCGTCTGGGCGAGCAGGGCGGCCAGCAGCATGGGCCTTCATCGGGCAAGACGTCAGGCCGGCAGGCGCAGCTCGAAGGTCGTGCCCTCGGGGCCGGTGTCCAGCAGGCGCAGTTCGCCGCCATGGTTGGCCGCCAGCTCGCGCGAGATGGTCAGGCCGAGGCCCGTGCCCTCAGAGGCGCGGCCGCTGACGAAGGGCTCGAACAGCCGTCCGGCCAGACGCTCGGGAATGCCCGGTCCGTCGTCGGTGATGCGGATGGCGACGACGCCGTCGCGGGTCTCGGCGCGGACGGTGATGCGGCCCTTCCGGTCGCGGGCGGGATCGCTTTCGATGGCCTGACGGGCGTTGCGCATCAGATTGACCAGAATGCGGTGCAGCTGGTCGCTGTCGGCCCTGACGGTCAGGCGGGCGGGCAGGTCGCGGATCAGGCGCACCCTGTCTTCTTCCAGTCCTGCGTCCTCGGCGGCGACGGCGACCACGCGGGCCAGCAGCATCTTTTGCAGTTGCGGCGCGGCTTCTTCGGACTTGCCGTATTCCAGCACGTTGCGGGCCAGGGCGGCGGCGCGGCCGAGCGCCCGCTCCAGCCGGGGCAGGGCCTTGGCCACCAGGGGGTCGGACGAGCTGGACAGGCGCTCGGACGCCATCTGGGCCGAGGTCAGCATGTTGCGCAGGTCGTGGTTGATCTTGGCCACTGCCTCGCCCAGGGCCACCAGGCGGGCGCGCGAACGCAGGGACTGGCGCACTTCTTCCTGCATCCGCGCCAGTTCGCGTTCGACCCGGCCGATCTCGTCCTTGCGGTCCGAGGGCGTCTCGGCGGGGCTTTCGGGATCGGCGGCGAAGCGCTCGATCGAGCGCGTCACCCGGCGCAGCGGGGCCAGGACCAGGAAGGACAGGCTGGCGTAGAGCAGGCCGCCGGCGACCACGGCGATCAGCAGCGACATGGTCAGGCTGTTCAGCAGGAAGGTTTTAAGCTCGACCTTCAGCGGCTGGGCCGGGGCCAGGATTTCGATGAAGTCGCCCGAGCGATAGCGCGGCTTGGCCTGAACCCGCAGCGAGCGGTCGGGGTGGCCGAACAGGGTCTTCCACGGGTCCAGAAGTCGGGCGCCGACATTGCGCTGGCGCAGGTCGATCAGGTCGGGCGTGCGCGGCAGGTTAGGCGCCTGCAGCAGCAGACGACGCACGCCCTGCTCGCCGACGACGACGGACTGCACCCCGCCGATGCTGAGCAGCTGTTCGGCGGTAGAGTCCTCGACGGCGGAATAGGGCAGGGCCTCGACGCCCACCGAGGCCAGTTCGGCGGCCTGCAGCCGGTCCATCAGCCACCGCTCCTGGAAGGAGGCGGCGCTGGGCACGATGATCAGGGCGGCGACCGCCAGGGTGAAGGCCACGGTCAGCAGCAGCAGGCGGCTGGACAGGCCGTCCGGCGCGCGCGGCGTCAGGCGCTCACGCCAGACTTCAGGCAGGCGTCCCGGTAGGCGCGCCGCCTGCAGGCGCGCCATCAGCCCCGTCTCGTCGCGGGGGCGCGTGGGCAGTCGAGTCTCGATCGCGTTCCGTTCCGTCATGCGGCGTCCATGCCGTGCCGAGCCCGCCATTTCTGCACTAATTTGAGCGCCAGGGGCAGCAGCATCGACAGGAAGGCGACGCCCAGCAGCGGCCACATGAACTCGGCGAACAGGCTCTGCAGGTTCGGGTCGGGATCATCGACCAGAATGTCGTTCAGCCCCGCGCCGATCCAGCAATAGATGATGTGGGCCGGCAGCAGGCCGATGAAGGTGGCGATCATATAGGGGCGCAGAGGGGCCGCCATGACGCCCGCCGCCACATTGATCAGGTGGAAGGGCACCGAGACCACCAGCCGCGCCACCAGGACGTACCAGAAGGTGTTGCGGTCCACGCCCTCGCAGACTTTTCTCAGCAAGCCGGTGTCCTGGGCCGCGCGACGACGCAGGGATTCGCCCAGGGCGGTGCGGCCCACATAATAAACGGCCAGGGCGCCGATGGTGGCGGCGAAGGCCGTGGCCACGCCGCCGACCCAGGCGCCGAACAGATAGCCGGCCGTCACGGTGATGAAGACCACGCCCGGCACCACGCTGGCCGTCAGCAGGGCGAAGACCAGCATCAGGGCCAGAAGCGTCAGGACATAGTGCTCGTCCGCCAGGGCCTGAAAGGCCGCGCCGTGCTCGCGCAGGGTGTCCAGCGACAGGTAGCGGTTCCAGCCCATGCCGAAGATCAGGGCGATCGCCGCCAGCAGGACGGCGAGGGGCAGAAATCGTTTGACCCGGTTCATTCCTGCTCCGTAACCGACGCTGTCCAGCTTCCCTAGCAGTTTCAGGCCGTTTGCAACGCGTCGGATCGCTTGTCGGCGTTGACTCGTCCGTCGTCGCCGCTTATACGCCCGCCTCCTGCAGCGGATGACTGTTGTCCGTTGTGCAACCTTGTAGCCCTGGAGCCGAACGTGAAGCGGACCTATCAGCCGTCGCGACTCGTGCGCAAGCGCCGTCACGGCTTCCGTTCGCGGATGGCCACCAAGAACGGTCAAAAGATTGTTGCGCGTCGCCGCGCCAAAGGCCGTAAGCGCCTGACGGCCTAACGTCACGCGCCCATTACCCTTCAGGGCGGGCGCATGACCGATCCGATGAAAATCGATCGCCTGACACGGCGGCCCCAGTTTCTGGCGGCCGCCAAAGGTGTTTCTCAGGCCCGCGGCGCCGTGGTGGTCCAGCAACTGGACCGTCAGGACGGACAGACCGTGATCCGACTGGGATTCACCGCCACTCGCAAGGTGGGCGGAGCGGTGGTGCGCAACCGTTGCAAACGCCGCCTGCGCGAGGCTGCGCGCCTTCTGGCGCCCCTGCACGGGCGTCCCGGCTGCGACTATGTGTTCATCGCCCGCATGGGCACGGCGGACCGTGACTGGGACCGTCTGCTTGACGATGTGAAATCGGCCCTTACAAGGCTCGCAACCCCGCGTGCGGCTCCCGATATGGGAGATGCGGCGAAATCGACCGCCCGCGCCTCTGACGATTCGCGCCCCTCCGGCCAGGACCGCTGACCCGATGCAGAACGAGAATTCGCGCAACACCATCATCTTCTTCGTGTGCGCGGCCCTGATCATGGGCGTGTACTACTTCATGGTGATGCGCCCGCAGGCCGAGATGCGCCGCCAGCAGCAGGTCGCCGCCGCCGAGGAGAAGGCCGCCACGGCGACCGACGCCGGCCTGACGCCGGGCTCGGCCGCTCCGACCGCCTTCGTCGCCGACCGCGCCCAGGCCCTGGGCACGGCGGCGCGCGTGCCGATCCAGACGCCCAAGCTCAAGGGCTCGCTGTCGCTGCAGGGCGCGCGCATCGACGACCTGTACCTGACGGACTACAAGGAAACGCTGGACAGGAATTCGCCGCCGGTCGAGCTGTTCCGCCCGCAGGGCATGGAGCACGCCTACTTCGCCCAGTTCGGTTGGAGCGGCCCCAATGTCCCCGGCGGCGTCCCCGGTCCGAACACGCCCTGGACCCTGACCAAGGGCGCGACCCTGACGCCGACCACCCCCGTCGAGCTGACCTGGGACAACGGCGCCGGCCTGCGCTTCACGCGCGTTATCGCCATCGACGCCCAGTACCTCTTCACCGTCACCGACACCGTCGCCAACCTGAGCGGCCAGCCCATCACCATCGCTCCCTATGGCCGCGTCGAGCGCCAGGGCGTGCCGGCCGATCTGGGCAAGCAGATGATCCTGCATGAAGGCGCCATCGGGGTCTTCGGCGCCGACGGCAAGTTCGCCACCGAACAGGTCAAGTACAAGGATTGGGCCAAGAAGCCGCGCATCGAGAACCAGTCGACCGGCGGCTGGCTGGGCATCACCGACAAATACTGGATGGCCGCCCTCATCCCGGACCAGAAGGAAACCATCGAGGGTCGCTTCGCCGTCCGCGACGCCACCGGCCTGAACGTCCACGAAGCCGCCATGCTGGGCGCGACCCGCACCATCCAGCCGGGCCGCCAGATCGAGGAGACCCAGCGTCTGTTCGCCGGCGCCAAGCGCAACGAGATCCTGGCCGGCTATGAAAAGAGCCAGGACCTGCCGCGCTTTGTCTACGCCATCGACTGGGGCATGTTCTGGTTCCTGACGCGCCCGATCTTCATGGTCGTGGAGTTCTTCTACGGCCTGCTGGGCAACTTCGGTCTGGCCATCCTGGCCCTGACCGTCGTGGTCAAGCTGATCATGTTCCCGCTGGCCAACAAGTCCTACGAGAGCCTGTCCAAGATGCGGACCCTCCAGCCCAAGATGGAGGAGATCAAGAAGAAGCACGGCTCCGATCCGCAGAAGCAGCAGCAGGAGATGATGGCGCTGTATCAGCGGGAGAAGATCAATCCCCTGGCGGGCTGCCTGCCCATCCTGGTGCAGATCCCGGTCTTCTACGCCCTGTACAAGGTGCTGTTCGTCACCATCGAAATGCGCCACGCGCCCTTCTTCGGCTGGATCCGCGACCTGTCGGCGCGCGACCCGTCGACGATCTGGAACCTGTTCGGCGCCGTTCCCTGGGACCCGGCCACCCTGCCGCTGCTGGGCAGCATCCTGAACGGACCGCTGCACCTCGGCGTCCTGCCGATCGTCTACGGCCTGACCATGTGGCTGCAGCAGTCGATGAACCCGCCGGCCCAGGATCCGATGCAGCGTCAGATCTTCGCCTTCCTGCCCTTCATCTTCACCTTCATCATGGCCCCGTTCGCGGCCGGCCTGCTGATCTACTGGGCCTGGAACAACATCCTCTCGATCGCGCAGCAGTACGTCATCATGCACCGCTTCAAGGCCGAGAACCCGATCGACACCTTCCTCGCGCGTTTCAAGAAAGTCTGACCCCTTGGACCAACCGTCGGACGAGCCCAAGGTCGGAGAATATTCGGACGCCGAGATCGAGGCGGCCCGCGTGCTGTTTGCGCGTCAGGCCACCTTCGTTCTGGGTTGCGCCAAGATCGAGCAACTGCCTGATCCCGACCTGCCGGAAATCTCGTTCGCCGGTCGTTCGAACGTCGGCAAGTCCAGCCTGATCAACGCCCTGGTCGGCATGCACAAGCTGGCCCGCGCCTCGAACGAGCCGGGCCGCACGCGCGAGGTGAACTTCTTCGATCTGGACGGCCGGATGCGTCTGGTCGACCTGCCCGGCTACGGCTGGGCCAAGGCGTCCAAGACCACGGTGAAGAAGTTCCAGGACCTGGGCCGCGACTATCTGCGCGGCCGGGTGACGCTGAAGCGGGTCTATCTCCTGATTGACGCCCGCCACGGCCTGAAGAAGGTCGATGACGAGGCGCTGGATGCGCTGGACCTGGCCGCCGTCAGCTATCAGATCGTCCTGACCAAGGCCGACAAGCTGAAGAAGGGCGAGGCCGAGAAGGTCCAGGCGGCGACGCTGAAGGCCATCTCCAAGCGCCCCGCCGCCTATCCGGCGGTGCTGGTGACGTCGTCCGAGAAGGGCTTCGGCATCCCCGAACTGCGCGCCGAGATCATGCGCACCACGGGCGTGACGCTGGACTGATCGTCGTCCCCCCTATGGCGCCGCTGACTTGCGGCCCCATATCGCTCGGATGATCCCGCTTTCCATTCTCGATCTCGCGCCGGTGCCCGAGGGTTCCGACGTCTCGCAGTCTCTGGCCAACACCCTCGACCTGGCTCGCCATGCCGAGCGTTTGGGTTACAGGCGTTACTGGCTGGCCGAGCACCACAACATGCCCGGCATCGCCAGCGCCGCGACCTCCGTGGTCATCGGTGCTGTGGCGGCGGCGACCAAGACCATCCGCGTGGGCGCGGGCGGGGTCATGCTGCCCAATCACGCCCCCTTGGTCATCGCCGAGCAGTTCGGCACCCTGAACGGCCTGCACCCCGGCCGCATCGATCTGGGCCTGGGCCGCGCGCCAGGTTCGGATCAGGCCACGGCGCGGGCGCTGCGCCGCACGCTTCAGGGCGACGTCGACGCCTTCCCGCAGGATGTGATGGAGCTGATGCAGTGGTTCGCGCCCGCGACGCCCGATCAGCGCATCATCGCCAATCCCGGCGAGGGTCAGGCCGTGCCGATATGGATCCTGGGCTCCTCGACCTACGGGTCGCAGCTGGCGGCTCATCTGGGCTTGCCCTACGCCTTCGCCAGCCACTTCGCGCCGGGCGAGATGATGCGGGCGCTGGACGTCTATCGCCAGACCTTCCGGCCGTCCGAGCACCTGGACCAGCCTTACGCCATGCTGGGCTACAATGTCTTCGCCGCCGAGACGGACGAGGCCGCGCGCCTGCTGTTCACCTCTGTCCAGCAGGCCTTCGTCAATCTGAGGACCGGCCGCCCTGGCAAGCTGCCCGCTCCGGTCGAAGGCTATTATGAGCGTCTGGATGGCGCCGCGCGTGGCATGATCGACGCCGCCCTTGCCTGTTCGGCGGTCGGCTCCCCCCAGACCGTGCGGGCGGCCATGGACGCCTTTATCGCTCGCACGGGCGCGGACGAACTGATGGTCACCAGTCAGATCTGGGATCCTGCGGCGCGGTTGCGTTCGATCGAACTTCTCGCCCAGGCGGCCGGTCAGGTCTGAGGCTCAGCTTTCGTCCGGCGGAAGGAAGTGAAGCGGTTCAAGCGTCGCTTGGTCATAGATTGCGTCCTCGACCAGACGTCGCCAGGCTTCACCCAGGCGAATGGAGTCAGCCAGATCCTGCGGCGTGATGGCGGCCCTTTGGGTCAGACGCTGGCGCAGGCCGCGGCAGGCCGCCAGCAAGGCTGAGGCCTGACGCACGGCGGGAAAATCGGAGTGGGCGCCCAGGGCTTCATGGGCCGCGTAGCGCCAGCGCGCCCCTTCGGGCGCGCCGTTGATCAGGGCCCATTTTTCTGCTGGCGAGAGTGCGTCGCCCAGGGGTTCCCAGGCGTCGCTGTCCGCAGGGCGTCGATAGTGGCCTGGGCTCTGCGGCAGGCCATGGCGGCCATAGACCTCGGCCGCCGCCGTCTCGATCGCCCGCAGCAAGCAGAGCACATCGTCTTCGGCGGCCTTGCGCTCGGTCTGGTCGTCCGCGCGCGCCGACAGGGTTTCTGACCGACGACGCCCCAGACGACCAAACATGGCCCTAGTCGACGTTCAGGGCGCTCGTGACCGAGACGTCGTAGATCACACGGGTGATCGACTGAACGAACTCGAAGAACTTGCGCGCTTCCGCCGAGTCCGAACGCGGCGCATAGAGCACGTCGTCAGGCTGGATCATGAAGTTGTTGGCGACGAAGAAGCCCTGACCTTCAGCCAGATTCACGCGATAGACCACAGGCACGCCGCGCGGCGTGGGGGCCTGGGTCAGGCCGAGCGCCTGAGCGACTTCGGGGCGTTCGAAGCGGAACACCATGACCGTGCGGTGATTGGCGGACTGGGTGTCCAGACCGCGCGTCCGCGCCAGTGCGGCGGTCAGGCTGAGCGGGCCTTGGCCCATGTCCTGTTCGCTGACCGCGCCGACCGCGCCGAAGGCGGTGAAACGACGAGGCTTGTAGGTCAGGTTGACCTGGTCGCCGCGGCGCAGACGGACGTTCTCGCCGAATTCGGTGGAGACGAGCGTCAGCGGAGCCGAAAAAGTCTCGTTGCCGCGACGAACATTGACGATCAGGTCTTCGGCCGGGCGCGTCGGCCCCCCGGCGGCGGCGATGACGTCCAGGATGCGGTCGGTGTTGACCGAAAGCGCGGCGCGACCGGGGTTGCGCACGTCGCCCAGAACGGTGATCGAGTTCGACGGGTTCTGGGCGATATAGGCGACGACCTGCGGATTGCCGACCTTACCGCGCAGGGCATGCTTGATAGCGTCGGCGGCCTCGGGGGCCGTCAGGCCGTTGACCTGAACGCGGCCAGCGAAGGGCACGTTGACCGCACCGGAGCGATCGACCACCAGAGGCGGCAGCGCCTGGGTGCCCGTCTGAATGTCGCGCGACATGTTGCGCGTGCCGAACAGGGCGCCGCTCGGCTCGTAGATGGAGACGGCCAGAGCGTCGCCGATGCCGAGGACGTCCACCGGGCTATCCGCGCCGCCCGCGGCCAGGCTGCCGCCGAAGCGCGGCGGCACGGCCTTGATGACCTCGCCGACCGTGAAGTCGACGTCGACCATGGCGTAGTTGACGGCTTTCAGGTCGTGACCGGCGTTGTCGGCGACCGTGCGCCCGGACGGGCCGTCGCCGGGCAGGGTCGAGCAGCCGCCGACAAGGGCGAGGGCCATCAGGGGCAGAAGGGATCGCTTCATGGCGGCTCCGAAGATCAGGCGGTTCAACACCGTGATTACTTGGCTTTGCGGCTGCGGACCAGAGGGATGCGTTCTGACCCTTGATCCGTTCTCATGCCGGACTGGCGAGACAAGCATCCATGCTCTGGTCCAGGCCCAGTCGTGCTTCAACCGTCGCGAAGTGGCCAGGCCAGGTCGGCGGGGCGTAGGCGGTCGCGATCGGACGTTTCAGCGTCGCCGTCTCGAGCGCCGCCAGCCAACCCAAACCATCCAGCGGGTCGATCAGGGTCGCCTGGGCCACCAGTTCGCGGTGGGCCGGAATGTCGGAGGCGATCAGCGGCACGCCGAGGGCGCAGGCTTCCACTGCCGGCAGGTCGAAGCCCTCGACGGACGAGGGAGCCAGCACGGCCTGGGCGCCGCTCATGAGGTCCGCCAGGGCCGTATCGGGCAGGTTTTCGACCTGATGCACCAGACCCTGCAGATTGGGCGAGCGCTGCAGGTGATCCAGCACGGCTTCATTCTCCCAGCCGTAGCGGCCGATCAGCACCAGGCGGGGGGCCTGATCGCCCATCTTTTCCTGCAGACGACGCCAGATCGTCAGCAGGAAGGCCAGATTCTTGCGCGCTTCGATGGTGCCGACGTGGACGAAGTAGGGACGCCGCGCACCGCTCGGCTCGGCCTTCATGAAGACGGGCTCCAGGCCCAGGTGCGCGACGTCGATCGGCGGAGCAGCCAGCTTCTCCCGGTCGGCGAAGGCCAGCAGTTCATGCGCCGTATAGTGGGAGTTGACCACGATCCGCGAGGCGTGGCGCAGGGCCGTCAGGACGCGGCGGCGATGCTTCGCCCCGTCGCCGGGCCGGCAGAACTCGGGATGGGTGATCGGAATCAGGTCGTGCAGCATGACGACGCGATCGATCCCCTGGCTTCCCAGGCTGGCGAGGATGTCCGGCGTGTTCAGGCTTGTGTGCCCGACATTGAAATAGAGCTTGGCCGGTGGCGGCGCGGCGATCCGGCGCGAACGGAAGTACTGCTTCCAGACGCGGCTCTTCTTCTTCGTCTTGGGCTGATGCGGGTCGGGCGCCTCGCCGATCACCGAGGCGGTCGGGCGGTCCGCTTCAAGGGCGGCGAACAACCGGCGCTCGTTGGTGTTAAGGGCGCGGGCGTCGGAGCCGCCGGTCCAGCGTTGGCGTAGTTCGACCATGCAGTCGCGGAACCAGGCGTCGTCCACCGCAGCCAGTTGATCGTGGCGAGACCGGACCGGCACCATGCGGTAGTCAGGATGATCGACCAGCCATTCAGCATAGGCCAGGCAGACGCGGTCCACGCCTGTCGGCGCGCTTCGGTCCGTGCGGCTCAGCAGGCGGCTGGCGTCGAAAAGAATGTCCTGTGTCATCAGGAAACGTAGCCGGCCTGCATCAGTTCAGCGATATGGATGATGGCGACGGGCCGTTCGTTCTCGACCACGAACAGGTTGGCGATCTTGTTGGCGCTCAGCAGGTCGACCACGTCGCTCATGCGGGCGTCGGGATCCACCGTGATGGGGGTGCGGCTCATGATGTCCTCGGCGCGCAGGGCCGAGATGTCGCTGGTGAAGGCGCGGCGGATGTCGCCGTCGGTGATCATGCCCGCCAGGCTGCCGTCGGAATGCAGGACCGCAACGGCGCCCTTGCGGCCGGCGGACACGGCCGAGACCACGGCGCTGAAGTCGGCGTCCATCGGCACGCTGGCCGGGGTGGCGGCGTTGTCGCCCATCCATTCACGCACGCTCTGCAGGCTCATGCCCAGGGCGCCGCCGGGGTGGTGCAGGCCGAAGTCTTCCCTTGTGAAACCGCGGCGGTCCATCAGCACCATGGCCAGGGCGTCGCCGATGGCCAGGGTCATCAGGGTCGAGGTGGTCGGCGCCAGGCCGTTGGGGCAGGCTTCGGCCACCTTGGGCATGGTCAGGCTGACCGCCGAGTGGCGGCCCAGGAAGCTGCCGGCGCGCTGGGTGATGCCGATGACCGGAATGTCGTTGCGCTGGCAATAGAGCAGGGGATCGCGCAGTTCGCGGCTCTCGCCCGAGTTGGAGATGGCCAGAAGCGTGGTGTCGGGGCGCAGCATGCCCAGGTCGCCGTGGCTCATCTCCGCCGGGTGGACGAAGAAGGAGTTGGTGCCGGTCGAGGCCAGGGTGGCGGCGATCTTGCCGCCGATGTGGCCCGACTTGCCCATGCCTGTCACGACCAGATAGCCGGGACGCGACAGGATGATGTCGCAGGCGCGAGCGATCGAGACGTCGATAGAGCGCTCCAGCGCTTCCAGGGCCTCGATGTTCAGACGCACGACCTCGCGCGCTCGATCCGTCATCGCAGCAATCTGCTCGGGCGACGAGTGAAGCGTGTTGGGCATGGGCATCGGCTCCTGAGACGCCGGACCGCTGCGGCGGTTCTTCATGGCGCATCCGCGAATTGCCCCATCTGGATTGTTCGCACAATGGCGGGGCTGCGACGGAATTGTCACCTTGGCGGACAACCTTCCCGGTCCCGGCGCGTTCCCAACTGTCTCGACAACAGCATCGAAACGAGTCCGGACCTTATGTCGTCTGCCTCCGGGGCGATCGCCTCATGCCTGCCCAAGCCGCCTCTCGTACTGAAGAAGCCCGCGCTCTTTCTGGATCTCGACGGGGTGCTGGCGCCCCTGGCGCCGACGCCGGACGAGGTGGGACCGGACGCCCGGCGCACCGAGGTGCTGAGCCGACTGACCGATCGGATGGAGGGCCGGGTCGCCATCGTCAGTGGGCGAACCCTGGGCGAGATCGACCGCATCAGCGACGGCGCGGCGCGGGCGGCGTCCGGCGTGCACGGCCTGCAAAGGCGTCGCGGCGACGGATCCTTCGCCAATAGAGCGCCCGACCCCGCCGTGCGCCGGGCGGTGGCAGCCTTCGACGCCTTCGCCGCAGACCGCCCCGGCGTCATCGTCGAGGACAAGACCTTGGCGGCGGGTCTGCATTACCGCCAGGCGCCGGGCGTCTCGGAAGAGGCGCTCGCTCTGGCCGCGTCTTTAGCTGAGGAGACCGGCCTGGCGCTGCAGCCCGGCTCCATGGTCCTGGAGCTGAAGACCCCCGGCACGGACAAGGGCGCGGCCCTGACCGCCTTCATGGCCGAGGCGCCGTTTACGGGGGCGCTGCCCATCATGGTCGGCGACGACCTGACCGACGAACACGGCTTTGAAGCGGCCGAGGCGCTGGGCGGATTCGGCGTTCTGGTGGGGCCTGAGCGGCCGACGGCGGCCCGCTATCGGCTGGAGGACGTCGCCGCCGTGCTCGACTGGCTGGATCAGATTGAAGGAGGCGCCGAATGAGTCGTCCCAACCTCGACCTCGCCCCGATCGGCAACTGCTCGGTCAGCGCCCTGATCGACCGGAGCGGCCGCTTCGTCTGGGCCTGCGCTCCGCGCGTGGATGGCGACCCGGTCTTTTCCGCCTTGATGGACGGCGATGATCCCGAACACGGCTTCTGGGCCATCGAACTGGCGGACATGGTTTCGATCGAGCAGGCCTATGTGCGCAACACCGCCGTCCTGCGCACGGTGATGACCGACGAACGCGGGGCCTCGGTCGAGATCCTGGATTTCGCGCCGCGCCATCTGAAGCACTCGCGCATCTATCGGCCCATCGCCTTCGCGCGCGTGGTGCGGCCGCTGTCGGGGGCTCCGCGCATCACCGTGCGGCTGCGACCCTCGGCGGAATGGGGCGCACGCCGAGCGGAAGAGACCTCGGGCTCCAACCACATCCGCTATCTGTGTACGGACCTGACTCTGCGGCTAACCACCAACTGCCCCGTCACCCATGTTCAGAACGAGCGGACCTTCCGGCTTGAAGGCGAGCTCGCCTTCTTCCTCGGCCCGGACGAGGGCTATGATCAGTCGGTCATGGCGGGGGTTTCGGCGGCCCTGGATCAGACCATCCAGCACTGGAAGCTATGGACCCGGACCCTCTATGTGCCGCTGGACTGGCAAGAGGCGGTGATCCGCGCCGCCATCACCCTGAAGCTCTGTGTCTATGAAGAGACCGGGGCCATCGTCGCGGCCATGACCACCTCCGTGCCCGAGTTCCCCGAGAGCGGGCGCAACTGGGACTATCGTTTCTGCTGGGTGCGCGACGCCTATTACACGGTGCGGGCGCTGAACCGGCTGGGGGCGGTGGACATCCTCGAGAACTACCTCGGCTATCTGCGCAATCTGGTGGACGACGCCAAGGGCGGCCATGTCCAGCCCGTCTATGGCGTGGGCCTTGAGGCGGGCATCGGCGAGCGCGTGGTCGAGAGCGTCGCGGGCTATCGCGGCATGAAGCCGGTGCGCGTCGGCAATCAGGCGCACGAGCACCTGCAGCACGACGTCTATGGCCAGATCGTCCTGCCCCTGGTCCAGGCCTTCTTTGACGAGCGGATGTTGAGGCCCGGCACGATCGACGATTTCCATGCGCTCGAGAAGGTCGGCGACCGCGCCTTCTCCATGCACGACCAGACGGACGCCGGTCTGTGGGAGTTCCGCACCATCGCCCGGGTCCACACCTATTCCTCGGTCATGTGCTGGGCCGCCTGCGACCGGCTGGCCAAGGCGGCGCGGCATCTGGGTCTGGCTGAGCGCGGCGAGCTGTGGGACGAGCGGGCCCGTCTGATCCGGGCGCGCATCGAGGCCGAGGCCTATCTGCCGGACGAGGGCCGCTTCGCCGCCAGCTTCGGCGGGACAGAGCTGGACGCGTCTCTCTTGCAGATGACCGATCTGGGCTTCCTCGACCCCCGCGACCCGCGTCAGGTGAAGACCTTCGAGGCGGTGGAGCGGGACCTGAAGCGCGGCCCCTATCTGTTCCGCTACATCCACCCTGACGACTTCGGCGAGCCGGAGACGGCCTTCAACTTCTGCACCTTCTGGTTCATCGAGGCCCTGCATTTGAACGGCCGAACCGAGGAGGCGCGGGCCATCTTCGACGAGATGCTGAGCCGGCGCACCCATGCCGGTCTGCTCAGCGAGGACATCGCGCTTCAGGACGGCGAGCTGTGGGGCAACTATCCGCAGACCTATTCCCTGGTCGGGATCATCAACTGCGCGGTTCTGCTCAGTCGTTCGTGGCAGGACGCACGATGAGCCGTCTTATTGTCGTTTCGAACCGCGTCTCGGCGCCCAAGGACCCGGCCTCGGGCTCGGTCGGCGGTTTGGCCATGGCCCTATCGGCGGCGCTGAGCAAATACGACGGCCTGTGGTTCGGCTGGTCCGGCGAGACGGTCGAGCAGTTCACCGGCGAGCTGAACATCGAGGACCGCGCGGGCGTCACCGTCGCCACCGTCGATCTGGAGCCGCAGGACGTCGACGAATATTACAACGGCTACGCCAACAAGACCCTGTGGCCCCTGTTCCATCACCGGGTCGATCTGACGGCCTATGAGCGGTCCTACGGCGAGGGCTATGAGCGGACCAACCGCCGCTTCGCCGAGGTTCTGCAGCCGCTGATCCAGCCCGACGACATCATCTGGATCCACGACTATCACATGATCCCGATGGCGCGGGACCTGCGCCGTCTGGGGGTGAAGAACCGGATTGGCTTCTTCCTGCACACGCCCTGGCCGGCGCGTCAGCTGCTGGTGACGCTGCCGCATCATCGGCGGCTGGTGGAGTCGATGTTCTATTTCGACCTGATCGGCTTCCACACCCATGAATGGCTCGGCCTGTTCGAGCGCTACGTCGAGGTCGAGGCGCGGGGGCGGGTGTCGCCCGACCATGTGATCGAGGCCTTCGGCCGTCGGGTTCAATGCGGGGTCTTCCCCATCGGCATCGACGTGGACGGTTTTCTGGCCGCGCGCGATTCCGTGCTGGGCGGCAAGACCTATGACCGGATGGCGGCATCGGCGGCCTTCCGCTCCATGATCGTCGGCGTTGATCGGCTCGACTACTCCAAGGGGCTCGAGCAGCGGATGCTGGGCTTCGAGCAGTTCCTCGAGGACAACCCCGCCATGCGCGGCGAGGTCTTCCTGTTGCAGGTGACGCCGATCTCGCGTGACGACGTGGATACCTATCAGGACATACGCGGGCGGCTGGACGCCCTGGCCGGGCGAATCAACGGCGCCTATGCCGACATGGACTGGCAGCCGATCCGCTACCTGAACCGCACCTTCCGTCGGGACCAGCTGGCGGGCCTCTATCGCGCGGCCAAGGTCGGTCTGGTCACCCCCCTGCGCGACGGCATGAACCTGGTGGCCAAGGAATATGTCGCGGCCCAAAATCCCGACGATCCCGGCGTGCTGATCCTGTCGCGTTTCGCCGGCGCCGCCGAGCAGATGGGCGAGGCCCTGCTGGTCAATCCCTTCAGCCGTGAAGAGCTGTCGGAAGCCATCAAGAAGGCCCTGACCATGCCGCTGGAGGAGCGCATCCGTAAATGGAAGGCGCTGATGCAGGTGGTGCGCGACACCGACGTGGGGATATGGCGCGACAGCTATGTCGGGGCGCTCAGGAAGGTCGCGATCCGCGCCGACGACGAGGTGGTCGCCGACGCGGCTGAACCTGCGGCCTAACTGGCCTCGGCGAACTGCGGCGGGGCGCCGTCCCGGGTGATGGCGCGGGCATGGGCCGGGCGCGCCGCCAGTCGCTCGACATAGGCGTCCAGAAGCGGGCTGTCCGGCAGGTGTTCGCGCGCCCAGGCCACGGTGCTGCCGATCAGGACGTCGGCCACGGTGAAGCGGTCGCCCATCAGCCAGGGGCCTTCCCACAGGGCTTCCAGCAACCGGGTGACGGCGGCGTCGTAGCGGGCCTTGGCGTAGGGATCGGCGTCCACCGCTCCGGTCACCTTGTTCCACAGCGACGGCTCCAGCTCGCCCGAGGCCCAGAACATCCAGGTCAGCAGCGGCCCGCGCTGCGGCGAGTCCGGCGGAAAGCCCAGACCGGCTTCGGGATGCAGGCCCGTCAGGTAGAGGGCGACCGCCGCCGATTCGGTGATCAAGGCGCCGTCGTGCAGCAGGGCCGGGACCTTGCCGTCGGGGTGCGGGTTCTTCGGGTCGGCGGCGCCCGTGCCGTCCATGCGGCGAATGTCGCAATACTCGATGCGGCAGTCGGCCCCCAGCTCCTCGACCAGCCAGACCAGGCGAGAGGAACGGGACCAGGGGGCGTGGAACAGGGTCAGCATCGATAATCCTCCCAGATATCGGGCCGCGACGGGGCGTCGGCGGCGGTCCGTCTTGACTACTGACAACCTGCTGCCACCATGCTGTCAGCAGTCTTCGGCGAGGGTGGGGACATGAGACGCGCCGACCGACTGTTCCAGATCATCCAGGTGCTGCGCCGGGCCTCGCGTCCGGTGACGGCCGACGCCATCGCGGCTGAGCTGGAGACCTCCAAACGCACCATCTATCGCGACATCGCCGCCCTGCTGGGTCAGCGGGTGCCGATCCGGGGCGAGGCGGGGCTGGGCTATGTGCTGGACGGGGGCTTCGACCTGCCGCCGCTGATGCTGACCTCGGACGAGATCGAGGCGGCGGTGCTGGGGGCGCAGTGGGTGGCGGCGCGCGGCGATCCGGCTCTGGCGCGGGCCGCGCGCGACCTGACGACCAAGATCGCCGCCATCGTCCCGGAGCGTCTGCGGCCGGTGGTGCTGGAGCCTTCAGTGGCCACGCCGCCGCCGTGGGAGCAGAAGATCGAGACCGTGGATCTGGCGCGGGTGCGCGCCTGGATCCACGCCGGGCGCAAACTGCGGCTCTATTACGCCGACGAGCAGGGGCGCGAGACGACGCGGGTCATCTGGCCCTTCCTGATCGGCTATCATGAGAGGGCGCGGTTGCTGCTGGCCTGGTGCGAGACGCGCGAGGACTTCCGCAGCTTCCGCGCCGACCGGGTGGTCGACGCCGAGTTCCTGGACGATCGCTATCCCGGCCGACCCGCCGTCCTGCGCCAGCGCTGGTTCGCGGCGATGGAGGCGCGGCGGGCCGCCGAGTGCGGGCCGCCGGACTGACCGTCTTCGTCACCCTCGGGCTTGTCCCGAGGGTCTATCGTTCCGCAACACGCCTCGCCATGACGAAGGGGCGCTCCGAGCGGCGCAGCGCGGTTTCTGAGGCTGCCATGGGCCCTCGGTACAAGCCCGAGGGTGACGGTTTGAGACTGTGCTCTAGTAGATCTCGAACAGGCCCGCCGCGCCCATGCCCCCGCCGATGCACATGGTGACGACGCCGTACTTGGCCCCGCGCCGCTTGCCCTCGATCAGGACGTGGCCGGTCATCCGCGCCCCCGACATGCCATAGGGGTGGCCGATGGAGACGGCGCCGCCCGAGACGTTGAGCCGGTCATTGGGGATGCCCAACTTGTCGCGGCAATAGAGGACCTGCACCGCGAAGGCCTCGTTCAGCTCCCAGATGCCGATGTCGTCCACGGTCAGGCCGTGGCGCTTCAGCAGCCTGGGCACGGCGAAGACGGGGCCGATGCCCATTTCGTCCGGCTCGCAGCCGGCCACCGCCATGCCGCGGTAGGCGCCGAGCGGTTGCAGGTTGCGCTTCACCGCCTCGCCTGCCTCCATGATGACGCAGGCCGAAGCGCCGTCGGACAACTGGGATGCGTTGCCGGCGGTGATGAACTCGCCCTGCTGGATTTCCTCGCCGCCGCCGAAGACCGGCTTTAGCGATTGCAGGCCCTCAAGGGTGGTGTCGGGACGGTTGCCCTCGTCCTTGGCCAGGGTCACTTCTTTCGATGTGGTCTCGCCGGTGGCCTTGTCCACGACCAGCATGGAGGTGGTCATCGGCACAATCTCGGCGTCGAAGCGCCCCTCGGCCTGGGCGGCCGCCGTGCGTTGCTGCGACTGCAGGGCGTATTCGTCCTGGGCGTCGCGGCTGATGTTGTAGCGGCGGGCGACGACCTCGGCGGTCTCCAGCATCGACATATAGATGTGGGGCGACAGCTTCAGCAGCGCCTCGTCCTTCATCCGGTACAGGTTCATGTGCTGGTTCTGGACCAGAGAGATGCTCTCCAGCCCGCCGCCGACCGCCATCTTCTGGTTGTCGAAGACGACCTGCTTGGCCGCCGTGGCGATCCCCATCAGGCCCGAGGCGCACTGACGATCCAGGCTCATGCCGGGCACGGAGGAGGGAAGGCCCGCCGCCAGCGCCACCTGACGCGCTACATTGGTCCCGGTCGAGCCCTGCTGCAGGGCCGCGCCCATGATGACGTCCTCGATCTCGGCCGGATCGACGCCCGCTCGGGCGACCGCGTTCCGGACCGCGTGGGCGCCCAGTTGCTGCGCCTGGGTGTCGTTGAAGGCCCCGCGATAGGCCCGGCCGATCGGGGTGCGGGCGGTGGAGACGATGACGGCTTCACGCATCGAGAAGGGCTCTCTCTTTTTTGGGCGCTACGCTCGCGACGCGGTCGCTCGCGGCTTGAGCGCAAAAGAGGGCGCTATCGCCGCGATGCGGACGCGCGCTGCGGTAAGCGCGTTTCCTGCCTAACAGAGAGAGGATAGGCGCCTCACGTCGGGTCAACGCAAGGCGCCTTCGCAGAAGTGAACGGGCCAGCGGGGCGCCGTGTCCCGATCAAGAAACGCGTTCCGGCCTCAAGTCGCGCGAAGCGCGGTAGGCCTACTCAGAGCTTGTGATGCTTCTGGGCCTTGGTCAGTTCGATCATGCCTTGCGCTGCGCCCATCTCCGGCACGATCTCGTTAGTGCGGTCCGAGATGGCGTCGAAACGGGTTGCGACCTGTTCGGGGGCGTCGGGGCCGATGGCGAAGTCGCCTTGCGTCAGGGTCACATAGGCCCGCTCGAAGCCGCCGGCGCCGGCGGCCAGGATGGCGCGGGTCGGGGCGTCGCGGCTGACCAGATGCAGCAGACCCGGCGTCACCAGCTCCGGCCCCAGGGCTTCCAGAGGCAGGCCCTGCAGGTCCTCGGTCATGCGGGTGTGGGCGGTCGGGGCCAGGGCGTTGACGCGAATGTCGTTCTTGGCCCCCTCGATGGCCAGGGTCTGCATCAGGCCGACCAGGGCCATCTTGGCTGCGCCGTAGTTGGCCTGGCCGAAGTTGCCGAACAGGCCTGACGACGAGGTGGTCATGACGATGCGGCCATAGTTCTGGGCGCGCATGATGTCCCAGACCGCCTTGGTGCAGTGGACCGCGCCCATCAGATGGACCTCCATGACCAGGCGAAAATCGGCCAACTCCATCTTGGCGAAGCTCTTGTCGCGCAGGATGCCGGCGTTGTTCACCAGAATGTCGATGCGGCCCCAGCGGGCCATGACCTCGGCGACCATGGCCTCGACCGCCGCCGCGTCGGTGACCGAGGCCGCATTGGCCATGGCCTCGCCGCCCGCGGCCTCGATCTCGGCGACCACGGCCTCGGCCGCCGTGGCCGACCCGCCCGAGCCGTCGCGGGCGCCGCCCAGGTCGTTGACCACCACCTTGGCTCCCCGCGCCGCCAGAGCCAGGGCGTGTTCGTGGCCCAGACCGCCGCCCGCACCCGTCACGATCGCCACCTGGCCGTCGAACCTGATCGTCATGCCTTGCCTCCGTTGTGTTTCAAAATGGTCCTAGCAGGCTCGATTGAGGGAAAAAACGGCCCGATGTGTTGAAAGGGCGCCACAGTTGTCACAATGCGGGGAAAGATGGCGGAACCTGAGCGGTCTCGTGCCGTTGAAGCCCCCTGAGTGCTGACGTCATCGACGACGGCTTTCGGATCAACTTGAGTGTGAGGACACTATGAAGCTCAAACTTCTCGCCAGTGTCGCCGCGGCCGGGCTGTGCGTGGCCGGCGCTGCGTCGGCTGAGCCGGACGGCTGGTACGGCGCCGTCGACGCCGGCTACCACATCATCGACGACATCAACACCGAGTCGTCGACCCGCGGTTCCAACTGGAACTGGGAAGTCAACGACGGCTGGGCCGCCTTCGCCCGCCTCGGCTACCGCTTCAACCCCAACTGGCGCGTTGAACTGGAAGGCGGCTACCGCTCGGGCGACATCGGCACCGTGCGCGCCGTCTCGGGCCCGCAAGGCCTGTGCAACATCACGCCCGCCACCGGTCCGTGCTACTCGCCCGACGGCGACATCACCTCGACTACCGTGATGGCCAACGTCATCTATGACTTCGGCTACTCGGCCGGCAGCATCCGTCCGTTCGTCGGCCTCGGCGTCGGCGCCAACCACGTCAACACCGACGTCGTCGGCCGCCTGCGTCAGAACCCGACCGTGGCCTTCGCCGCCGACGACAGCTCGACCAAGTTCGCCGCTCAGGCGATCGCCGGTCTGGCCTGGGCCGTTTCGGACCGCGCCAACATCGACCTGACCTATCGCTACCTGACGGGCGACGCCGAGTTCGCGACCTTCACGAACACCGCGTCCAACGCCTTCGGCGAAATGGCCGGCGACTATGACCAGTCGCACACCGTGACCCTGGGTCTGCGCTACGCCTTCGGCGCCGAGCCGGCTGCTCCCCCGCCGCCGCCGCCCCCGCCGCCGCCCCCGCCGCCTCCGCCCCCGCCGCCCCCGCCGCCCCCGCCGCCGCCTCCGGCCAAGCCGGCTGCGCGTCAGTTCGTGGTCTACTTCGACTGGGATCGCTCGGACCTGACGGCTGAGGCCCGTTCGGTGGTGACGCAAGCCGCCAACTACGCCAAGTCGGGCGCTCCGACCCGCATCCTGGTCGTCGGTCACGCCGACACCTCGGGTAACGCGGCCTACAACCTGGGTCTGTCCAACCGTCGTTCGCGCACCGTCGCCGACGCCCTGGTCGCCCAAGGCGTCAACGGCGGCGTCATCGCCGTCGACGGCAAGGGTGAAACCGCCCCGGCCAAGGCCACCGCTGACGGCGTGCGCGAGCCTCTCAACCGTCGCGCCACCATCGACATCAACTTCTAAGGCATGAAGTCCCCGGAGCAGACCGAAAGGTCTCGCTCCGGGAATGATGTCCAGGATGTCGAAAAAGTCCGGCCGTCGGCCTCGTCCAGAGCCGGCGGCCTTCTTGTCAGCACAATGCAGACTCGATCCGACCGTCCAACCGCCTTGTCATCGACGTGGCCTTGGCACTAGGAAGGGGCTCGATTCTTGGAAAGACACCCCGCGTTTGCTTGCGCCATTTGATCCTGATCAGCCGAATGCAATCCCGCTGGTGCAGGCGGATTTGCGCGGCCGCCGCTTTCTGATCGTCACGGCCCCGTTCGGCGGGTTCGGGCGGCTTCTGGCCCAGGCTGTCATCGCAAGGGGCGGCGAAGTCGGCCGCATGATTTTCAACGCCGGCGACCTTGTGACCTGGCGGCGCCCCGGCGGCGTGACTTTCCGCGACCATGTGCGACGTTGGCCTGCCCGGGTCCGGGAACTGGCCGATCAGTTCACCGACATCATCGTCTTCGGCGAGGGCGGTCCCTATAATCAGGGCGTCCTGGCTCAGGCCGAGGCGCTGAAGGCGCGCGTCTGGGTGCTCGAGAACGGCTACTTCCGCCCCGACTGGATCACTCTGGAGCAGAACGGGGTCAACGGCTCCAGCAGCCTGCCGCGTTCAGCGGCGGGATACGCCATACCCGGCCCCGAGCTGCCGGTGACGCGCCCGGTCGGCAAGATCCTGCCGCATCACGTGTTCAACATCAGCTTCTATCATGCGGTGCAGCCGCTGGGGCGGCTGGCCTTCCCGCGCTATCGGCACCCCTATACGGTTTCGCCCTGGCGGCAGTTTTTCGGCCATATCCGCCGCTATTTCGGCCTGGCCACGCGTCCCAAGCAGTCCTGCGACGCCGACGTGATCCGCGCGCGCGGTCCCTTCTTCATCGCCTGCCTGCAGCGGGAAGGCGACGCGCAGCTGCTGCGCTATTCCTCCTATGCCGACAACACCGCCTTCCTGGCCGAGGTCATGGGCAGCTTCGCTCGCCATGCGCCCAAGGACTGCCGGCTGGTGGTCAAGAACCATCCTCTGGATCCGGGGTTGTCGGATCTGGAGCACATGACCCGTTGCCTGGCGGTGGAGCGCGGGCTGGATGACCGGGTCGATTTCATCGACGGCGGCAACCTGGCCCAGCTGTGCCGCGCGTCACAGGGCATGGTGGTCAATAATTCCAGCGCGGCCCTGTCGGCGCTGGGGTTCCGTACCCCGGTCAAGGTGATGGGCGACGCCTTCTTCGATTTTGAAGGCCTGACCGACCAGCAGCCTCTGGATGATTTCTGGAGCGCGCCCAAGCCCGCCGACGCCAAGCTTTTCACGGCGTTCCGCGCACACGTGATCGCTCGCAGCCAGATCAACGGCAATTATCACGAGCCGCGCGCCATGCGCTCGACGGCTAATCTGATCGCCGACGCTTTCGCGGTGCGCGCCGGCTGACTGCCCTGTCGGATGGGGAGATGAAACCATCCACAGAGGTGTGACGATATAGCCACCCCAGGCGGCTGTCATATCACTGTCACACGACTGTCGTCCAAACTTCCCGCAGCGGCCTTAAGGCCCAGCCCATCTCGACAGGCGTCACGGCCTGCCGCGCATGGCGCTACGCCTTCATCACTGGGGATACCAACAGATGACCAACCGCAAACAGCTGTTCTGGGCGACGACCGCCCTCATGAGCGGCCTTCTCATGGCCGGCGCCGCTTCGGCCCAATCGACCGGCACCGAAGCCACGGAAGTCAGCGACGTCGTCGTGACCGGCCAGCGCGGCCCGCGCAACCTGGAAGGTCTGGCGGTTGCTGAAACCGTCGCCAAGACCCGCAACACCGTCAACCAGGAATTCATCGCCACCCAGGCCGCTGGTCAGACCATCCTGCAGACCCTGAACCTGACGCCGGGCCTGAGCTTCACCAACGCCGACCCCTATGGTTCGTCGGGCGGCAACATCCGTCTGCGCGGCTTCGACGGCGCCCGCGTCTCGCTGACCTTCGACGGCATCCCGCTGAACGACACCGGCAACTACTCGTCGTACACCAACCAGCAGATGGACCCGGAACTGATCGAGCGCGCCTCGGTCAACACCGGTTCGACCGACGTCGACAGCCCGACCGCCTCGGCCACCGGCGGCACCATCAACTATGTGACGCTGCGTCCGACCACCGACATGGGCGGCTGGGTCCAGGGTTCGCTGGGCGACTTCAACTATCGCCGCGTCATGGGCCTGTTCAACACGGGCGAGTTCGGCCCGTGGGGCACCACCGCCTGGGTCGCCGCCTCGTACCAGAACTATGACAAGTTCAAGGGCATCGGCGAGCTGGAGAAGGTGCAGTACAACGCTCGCATCTATCAGCCGCTCGGCGACAACGGCGACTTCGTGGCCCTGTCGGGTCACTACAACGAGAACCGCAACAACAACTACCAGGGGCCGAACCTCGGCACCGCCACCGGCTTCTGCGACGTCGCCAAGACCCAGGTCTGCGTCGATCAGGTCAATGATCCGGCGAACCCGTTCGGCTGGGGCGTTGACTTCGACCGCACCTATGTCGCCCCGACCTTCCGCAACGGCGTCGCCGACAATGACGCCAACGGCTCCAACTACTGGGGTCTGCGCGTGAACCCGTCCAACACGGGCAACATCCGCGGCAACTCGCGCTTCACCCTGATGGACGGCCTGGTCCTGACGGTCGACCCCTCGTTCCAGTATACCCTGGCCAACGGCGGCACCCAGCAGACCGTTCTGTCGGAAACCGACGCCCTGCTGCGCGGCACGAAGACGACGGGCGGCGTTGACCTGAACGGCGACGGCGACACCCTGGACCGCGTGCGCGTCATGTCGCCGTCCAACACCAACACCCACCGCTACGGCCTGAACAGCTCGCTGATCTGGGATCTGAACGACAACCACCGTCTGCGCGCCGCCTATGCGCTGGACTGGGGTCGTCACCGTCAGACCGGCAACTACGGCTTCGTCGACTTCTCGGATCCGTCGAACCCGAGCTTCGTCGACGTCTTCGGCGGCCGTAACGATCACGACAACCGCGTCGTCAACCTGGACGGCTACGCCCTGCAGTCGCGCGACCGCAAGTCGATCGCCTCGCTGAACCAGTTCTCGGCCGAATACCGCGGTCGCTTCTTCCAGGAAGCCCTGACGGTCACGCTGGGTGTCCGTGCTCCCTTCTTCAAGCGCGAGCTGAACCAGTACTGCTACACGCAGAACGGTTCGTCGAACGTCCTCTGCACCTCGGAAGTGCCGAACGCGACCCTGGCCAACGGCAACGTCACCTTCGCCGGCCGCGGCACGACGCAGTACATCAAGCCGTACTCGCGTGAAGTGAAGTTCGACGACATCCTGCCGAACGTCGGCGCCACCTACCGCTTCGGTGAAGGCCACTCGGTCTTCGGTAGCTACAGCGAGTCCCTGTCGGCTCCGCGTACGGACAGCCTCTACGCCGTCACGCGTTTCGCCGATGGTTCGATCGGCAACCCGACGGTTCAGCCGGAAACCTCGAAGAACATCGACCTGGGCTATCGCTACACCACCTCGACCATCGTGGCTCAGGCCTCGGTGTTCCAGAACCAGTTCGATAACCGCATCGTCAGCACCTGGGACGAAGACCTGGGTCAGTTCGTCGATCGCAACGTCGGTTCGGTGGAAAGCCTCGGCTTCGAAGCCTCGCTCGGCTGGCAACCGACCGAGAAGCTGAACCTGTACGGCACGGTCTCGCTGCTCAACAGCGAACTGCAGGACAACTACCGCTACAACGCGGCGGGCGCCGAACTGCAGACCAAGGGCAAGAAGCAGGTTGAAACGCCGGAACAAATGTTCTCGCTGCGCGCCTCGTACAAGTTCAACGACGTCTTCTCGGCTGGCGTCCAAGGCAAGTACACCGGCGAGCGTTGGGTCACCGACGTCAACGACCTGAAGGTTGACGCCTTCACCGTCGTCGATCTGGACGCCCGCTTCGACTTCTCGACCCTGGGTCTGGACGGCACCTACCTGCAGCTGAACGTCATCAACCTGCTGGACGAGCAGTACTACTCGACCCTGGGCACCCGCGCGTCGGCGACCCCGGGCCAGCTGGGCTACAGCCGTCCGTTCGCGGGCGTCGGCGCTCCGCGCACCGTTATGGCTTCGATCCGCTACAGCTTCTAAGCTTCAGCTTCGATCCAGACATGAGGAGGGCGGTCCGGCGACGGGCCGCCCTTTTTGTTGGCCTATCGCGCTTCGCGCTGCTTGAGGCCGGGACGCGGGTAGGGTTGCGGCCTCTTGCCCGCAAACATTGAACCGGGTGGCGTCTCGGCCTATCTGGCGCGGTCTGCCTTTCTCCCATTCGGATCGACTTCGCCCATGACCCACCCTATCCCCGCCGAATGGACGCCGCACCGCGCCATGTGGGTTGGCTGGCCCAGCCATGCCGAGCTGTGGGGCGAGTATTTCGCCCAGGCCCAGGACGAGGTCGAAGCCCTGGTCCGCGCCCTGGCCGGTCCTGGCCGCGAGCAGGTCAAGCTGATGGTGGGCAATGACGAAGCTCTGCCGGGCGTCCGCGCGCGTCTGGACGGCGTCGACGGCGTCGAGGTCGTGGCCGCGCGCTTCGGCGACATCTGGCTGCGCGACACGGGTCCTATCTTCAACGCGGGCTCGACGACGGCCCAGGCCTTCGCCTTCAACGGTTGGGGCGGCAAGTACGACTATCCGCACGACGACGAGGTCGCCGATCAGATCGCCGAGTTCTCGCGCGTGCCGACGACGCGCCATGACTTCATCCTGGAGGGCGGCGCCCTGGACCACGACGGCGAAGGCACGGTCCTGACCACGCGCCAGTGCCTGCTGAACCGGAACCGCAACACCGGCTGGACCCAGGCCGACGCCGAGGCCGCGCTGGCGGAATCGGTCGGCGCCAAGGTGGTGGTCTGGCTGGGCGACGGCCTGCTGAACGACCACACCGACGGTCACGTCGACAACCTGGCCCGCTTCGTCGCCCCGGGCGTGGTGGCTTGCCCGATCGCCTTTGGCCGCAAGGATCCGAACGCCGAGGTCTATGACGAGACCGCCCGTCTGCTGTCTGAAACGACCGACGCCATGGGCCGCAAGCTCAAGGTGCTGCGCATTCCGTCGCCTGGCCTTGTGCTGGACGCGGACGAGCGCCCGGTCCCTGCCAGCCACATGAACTTCCTGATCGCCAACGGCGCCGTCGTGGTGCCGACCTATGGCGATGATGTCGCTGCGCGCCTGGCGGGCGAGGCCCTGGCCACGGTCTTCCCCGACCGCGAGATCGTTCTGTCGCCGTCGAACGCCGTCCTGACCGGCGGCGGATCCTTCCACTGCATCTCGCAACAGGAGCCCGCATAATGGTCCGCACCATCACGGTCGCCGCCCTGCAGACCTCGTACGGCGAGGACATGCAGGCGAACATCGACAAGACCATCGGCCTGATCCGTCAGGCGGCGGCCAAGGGCGCGCAGGTCATCCTGCCGTCCGAGCTGTTCCAGGGGCCCTACTTCTGCGTGACGCAGGAGGAGCACTGGTTCACCTCGGCCTATCCGTGGCGCGAGCATCCGGCCGTGGTGCAGCTGCAGCCGGTGGCCAGGGAACTGGGCGTGGTCATTCCTGTCTCGATCTTCGAGAAGGAAGGCCCGCACTACTTCAATTCGATGGTCATGCTGGACGCCGACGGCGAGGCCCTGGGCGTCTATCGCAAGAGCCATATCCCGGACGGGCCGGGCTATCAGGAGAAGTATTATTTCCGTCCCGGCGACACCGGCTTCAAGGTCTGGAGCACCCGCTTCGGCCGCATCGGCGTCGGCATCTGCTGGGACCAGTGGTACCCCGAGGCCGCCCGCGCCATGGCCCTGCAGGGCGCCGACATCCTGATGTATCCGACCGCCATCGGCTCGGAGCCGCATGACGCGACCCTGGACACCGCCGCCCCCTGGCAGCGCGCCATGCAGGGCCACGCGGTGTCCAACGCCATGCCTGTCATCGCTTCGAACCGCATCGGCCACGAGACCCTGACCGAAGCCGGCCAGAGCTTCTACGGCCACTCCTTCATCGCCGATCATCGCGGCGATCTGGTCGAGAGCCTGACGGGCGAGGAGGGCGTGCTGGTCCACACCTTCGATCTCGACTTCTTGGATCAGTACCGCGCCGCCTGGGGCTTCTTCCGCGACCGTCGTCCGGAACTGTACGGCGCCCTGGCGACGGGCCGCCCAGCCTAACGACGAAGGTTGCGCGCCACGACGTTGTTCGTGGCGCGGTCGCCGTCATCGGCGCTGCTGCCGAAGGGATAGCCGCGATCCTCGCCGCAGTAGGACCGGCGGCCTTCGCGCGCGCCGACCACGACCAGTTGGGGCCGTAGGCGCGCGGCGCCGGAAAAGACATTGTCCGTGATCTGATTGTCTGACGGCGTCTGATGCCGGATCACGCCGCGCTCGCCGCAGTTGCGGTACAGGAAGACGCCGGGACGCCCCTTCAGGTCGATGCGGTTGCCGGTGATACGGTTGCGCGCCGAGCCGTCGATGGCGATGACCTCGCGGCTTGTCGCTACGGCGATGGCGTTGTTCTCGATCCGGTTATCGGCGCTCTCGGCGTCCAGATAGAGGGCGGTCGCATCGCTGCGGCCGCTCAGGGTCGAACGGGTCAGGCTGAGCCGCATCACGCCCGGCCCAACATAGAGCGGGATAGAGCCGGTCCCGATAATGGTCACCCGGTCCAGTGCGATGTGTGACGGTGCCGACCCTTGCGTCGTCGCTGTATGGTCATCAGAGCGCGACGAGGCGCGCAGGTCGTCATAACTCCCGTCCGCTCCCATGCCCCAGACCCGTACCGCGCCGTGGATGACGCAGTTGGTGATGCGGATGTCGGTGGGGCGGCTCCAGTGCTCGGCGGTGATGCGACGCGACCAGACCGCGATGGTGGGCTGACGGGTCGTGACGGCGAGGCCGGGGCGGCCGATCGCGCCGCCGTTGCAGTCCAGCCCGGCGCCCGAGGCCTCGGCGCCTTCGATCAGGATGGGGCGGACGATGGTCTGACCGGGCGCCAGCACGGCGCGGCAGGTCAGACGCCAGGGCGTCGTCGCGGCGTCGGTCAGTTCAGCCAGTTCGGCCGCCGTGCAGGGGCGGGCGGCGGGCAGGGCCCAGGGGTCTGGCGCGGCGCCCAGCAGCAGGAGCGCCAGAAGCGACGACATCAGGGCAGGGGCGCGGCCAGGGCCAGACGCTCGGCGGCGCAGCCCGGGCTGGTCAGGCCGGCGGCGCGCACGGCGGCCAGTTCGGCGCGGGCGGCGGCCAGATCGGCGTCGAAACCGGGCGTGGCGGCGGCGGCGTCGAACACGGCCTTACCCAGCACCTCGCCGGCAGCGACGTCGCTGGGGTAGTGCATGCCGCAGACCAGCCGGCTGAGACCCATTTCATGGGCGATGCGGCGGGCTCCGGTCGCGCGTTCGGGGTCCAGGGCGGCGAAGGCCTCGCCATAGACGGTGGCGACGGTGGAACTGCCCGAGGGATAGGAGGCGCTTCTGCGGCCCGCCTCGCTGACGCGCTGGCACGGACGGCGCGCGGGATCATCGCCGACGGGACGGGCGCGGAAACCGCGCGCCTTGACCAGTTCGGCGGCGGCGTCGGAATCGTCGAACAGTCGCTGCATCAGCTTGTTCAGGTTGGGCGTCGTGGTTGAGCCGAGACGCACGCCCAAGGCGCAGTCGAAATGCTGCAGGGCCAGCGGCGGGCGCAATTCGGCGTGCGCCGTGGCCAGCAGCCAGCGGTCGCTGTCCTCCAGCGTCCTGAACTGGTTGGAGCGCGCCTTGTCGGCCAGATCGGTCGGGGAGCCGGGCGCGGGCGGCGGCGGCACGGCGTCGGCCAGAGCCTGGATCAAAGGCCCGGTCAGATAGCCCTTAGCTTCTGGCGCGGCGGCTTGAACCGCTTGCGGGCGCAGGGCGGCGGGGGTGCCCGCGCAGGCCGAGAGCCCGGCGGCGGCGATGGTGATGATGAAGGCCCCCCGGCGGTTCATCAGGCCCCGGCGCTCCAGGTCAGTTGCACCGAGGTCAGGCCTCCTTCGCCTGGCGAGGCCACGACCTGCAGGGTGGCGCCGTTGGTGGTGCGGGCGGCGGCGCCATAGGCGCGGGCCTCGCCCTGGTTCATGGCCATGACGGGGGCCAGGCCGGCGGCCTCGGCGCGCTGTTTGTAGAAGGCGACGACGGCGTCGGGGCCGGCGTCCGTGGTGAAGGTGATCAGGCCGCCGGGTCCGGTCGGGCCGTTGGCGACCGTGGCCGGGCCGTCGGTCTGAGCGCCGGGATAGAGGGCGGCGAAGGCCGGGGCGCCGTCGATCGACGCCGGCGCTGGTTCGACATCGGCGGCAGGGGCTGAAGCGGCGACCGGCGCGATCTCGGCGGGCGCGTCTGCGGGCGGGGGCAGGCTGGTCTCGGGCGCAGCCTGGCTGCGCTCATCGCATCCGACGAGACCGACCGAAAGGGCCACGGCGACGGCTGCCACGCTACGCTTCATCCCGCCTACGTCCTTGAGACTGTTCAACTTGATGATCACCGTGGCCCATCCGTGCGGCGGCAGCAAGGCGGTTCAACCGGTTGGAGCATCAACATCGTCGCCGGGCTGGCCGGTGGATTTGCGGGCCTCGGCCGGGCCGCCCGCCGGACCACCCGTCAGTTTGTCGCCGTCGGCCTTGAGGCGGCGACCTTCGGCGGCCAGCGCCGCATTGATCGTGTCTTGATCCGGATCGATTTCCGAACCGCTGGCCGAGCCGCCGCGCAGCGATCCGGCGCGGGTGTCCGACCCCATGTCAGTGCCTTCCAGCGCCTTCTTGAGCGCATCCCGGGTGTGACCCAGGTCGGGCTTCTCGCCCATGGCCGCGGCTTCTAGAGCTTCGGGCGTGTCGAGTTTGGGGTCGGTCATCATCGTCTCCTTGCTGAGGAGGAAAAGCGAAGCCGTGGGGGGAGGGTTCCAACAAAGAAAAGGCCGGCGGACTTCTCCGCCGGCCTTTCTTGTTTGCGCCTAACGCGCTTCGCGCTGCTTGAGGCGTCGAGTCGAGAGGGCAGAGCCTTCAGATCGCGGCCTAGCAGGGATGGCCGAACAGCTTGTTCCAGCGCCGCTTCTCGCGGCTCTTCCAGGCGCCGCGATGCCAAGCGTCCGACCCGATCAGCGGCACCACGGTCGTGGCCTCGGCGAAGACCATCTGTTCGTGCGTCGTCTGAACCTTGCCCCAGGAGGCGGCCTCCTTCAGCGTCGAGGACGAGCAGGCGCCGTCGCGCACGTCGGCCACGGTGATCTGGACCGCATAGCGGTGCATCTCGGCTTCCACGCCCAGGATCTCGGCGCAGACGACGGTGTCCTGGGCGAAGTTCTTGGGCACGCCGCCGCCGACCATGAACAGGCCGGTCACGCCCGCCGCGATCTTGATGTCGGTCAGTTCGCGGAAGTCGGCGATGGCGTCCAGCATCAGATAGGGCTTGCCCGCCGCCGCGCGCTCCTTCTGGTGCTTGACCAGGCCGAAGCCGGCGGAGGAGTCGACGAAGGCCGGACAGAAGATCGGCACGCCTTCTTCATAGGCGGTCTGGATCAGCGAGCCGGGCTTTTTCGCATTCCCCTCGAAAAGCCACTTGCCCATTTCCCAGATGAACTCGCGGCTGGAATAGCCGCGCGGCTCCAGACGGTTGGCGATCTCCAGGATGGTGTGGTCGCAGGCCTGGAGCTCTTCCTCGTCGATATAGGTGTCGTAGATGCGGTCGATGTAATTGTCGCGCAGGACGTTGTCGTCCACCTCGCCGGCGGCCTGATAGTGCTTGAAGCCCAGGGCCTCGAAGAAATCCATGTCGACGATCGAGGCGCCGGTGGCGACGACGGCGTCGACCATCCCGAACTTCACCATGTCGCGATAGACGTGCATGCAGCCGCCGGCCGAGGTCGAGCCGGCCAGGATCAGCCAGGGCGAGCAGGCCTTGTCTTCCAGCGCCATGTTGAAGATGTCGGCGGCGCGGGCGGTGTCGCGCGAGCTGAAGGACATCTTGCGCATGCTGTCGATGATCGGGCGCGCGTCGAAGGATGTGATGTCGACGTGCTCCACGGTGTTCTGCAGCAGCGCAGCCTTCTGGTTCGACTGAACGGGAGCGTTCATTTCGGCGGTTTCCCTGAGATATGAGCGCCCGTCGTCAAGCAGACGCAACGGCCCGGACGGAGCGACGGGCCGTTGCGGATCTCAAGCCAACGTCCGAAGACGGTTTTGGGTCAGGCGATCAGCGCTTGCGCTTGCGGGCGCCGGCCTTGCCCTTGGGGCGCGACAGGCGGACCACCTTGCGGGCGGCTTCCTCGGCTGAGGTGCGGACCGTGGGGATCGAGCGCGGAGCCAGGCCGTAGAGCGAAGCCATCGGGGCGTCCTCGACCGCGGCGATCTCGTGCTCGCCATAGCCGTTGAAACCCGTCGTCATGGCCACGCCATAGGCGCCCAGCATGCCGATCTCGATGAAGTCGCCTTCCTGCACATCGGCCGGCAGCCAGAACGGGCCCGGCATGTGGTCGATGCTGTCGCAGGTCGGGCCGTAGAAGCGGAAGGGCTTCAACTCGCCCGAGCTTTCACCGTCCCGGACCAGCTTGGTCGGGAAGGGCCAGCGCGAGTGGGTGGCGTCGAACAGCGAGCCGTAGGAGCCGTCGTTCAGATAGAGGGCGTCGCCCTTGCGCAGGTCCACGCGGCACAGCACCGACGACGACTCGGCCACCAGGGCCCGGCCGGGTTCGCACCACAGCTCGGTCGTTTCCGACACCGGCATCTCGTTGAAACCGCGGTGGATGGCGTCGGCGTATTCGCTCAGGTCCGGCGGGACCATGCCCGGGTAGACCGAAGGGAAGCCGCCGCCGACGTCGACGATGTCGACGAAGACGCCCGCCTTCTTGATGGCGCGGCCGACCTGCGACATGGCCGCTTCATAGGCCGACGGACGCATGCACTGCGAGCCGACGTGGAACGACACGCCCATCAGGCCGTCCTGAACCGCCTGGCGCACGGCCAGCAGCAGGGCGGGGGCCTGATCCGGCGAGACGCCGAACTTGCCCGACAGGGAATAGGCGGCGCCGTCGGCCGAGACGGCCATGCGCACGACCAGGTTCAGGTCGTCGGCGTTGTCGGTGGCCTCGATGATCTTCTGCAGCTCGTCGTGGCTGTCGAGCACGAAGGTGCGCACGCCGTGGTCGGCGTAGGCCGCACGGATCGCGCCGCGGCTCTTGACCGGGTGCATGAAGGCCAGACGCGCGTTCGGGCTGACCGAGCGAACCAGCTCGATCTCAGCCAGGGAGGCGACGTCGAAAGCATTGACGCCCTGCTCGACCAGGGTCTCGATGACCCAGCGCGAGGGGTTCGCCTTCACCGCATAGAAGACGTCGGCTTTCAGATTATCCTGGAACCAGCGCGCCGCTACGGAAACCGAACGCGGCCGCACGAGGGCGACGGGACGTTCAGGGGACCGCTCACGGACCAGGTCCAGGGGAAGTTGGTACGTGCGCAATTCACGTAACCCCCTGCTAATTGTTAACCCAGACCGGCGTTAGCAGCGCTTAACGGTTAGACCACGGGGTCCGCCGGAACGCGCGATGTAGGGATGCGCGGCTGTCATGTAAAGCGGTAATTTCATGACCTGATCCACATCCGATCCACAGGGGAACCGGCGCTTCGGGGCCTCAGACTGGACGAAAACGACGCAGCCGTGCCATTAAGACTTGTCGAAACGCGCGTGGCGCGTCATGCGGCGCCCCCTGTTGCAACCGCCACCCACGGGTTCATGAGTTCTTCAACCGCCGCTGTCGCGTCCGTAAGGGATGTGTCAAAGACCTACGGAGCCCGAAAGGCGCTCGACGGCGTGTCCGTCGAAGTGGCCGCCGGCGAGATGGTCGCCCTGATCGGTCCGTCCGGATCGGGCAAGTCCACCCTGCTGCGCTCCATCACCGGCCTGCATCCCATCGATCCCGGCAAGGGGACGATCCAGGTGTTCGGCGAGACTGTTCAGCAGAACGGCCGCATCACCGGCGCCGTGCGTAAGGCGCGCGGACGTCTGGGCATGATTTTCCAGCAGTTCAACCTGGTGGGGCGCCTGTCGCTCTTTTCCAACGTCATGCTGGGCGCGCTCGGTCGTCTGCCGGGCTGGCGCGGGATCTTCGGCGTCTGGCCCAAGGCCGACAAGGATCGGGCCATGGCGGCCCTGCACCGCGTCGGCGTGTCCGACTACGCACCTCAGCGCGCCAACACCCTGTCGGGCGGGCAGCAGCAGCGCGGCGCCATCGCCCGCGCCATCGTTCAGGGCGCGCAGGCCATCCTGGCCGACGAACCCGTCGCCTCGCTGGACCCGGTTTCGGCCCGCAAGGTGATGGAGCTGCTGGTCGAGCTGAACAAGCGCGACGGCATGGGCGTCATCGTCACCCTGCACCAGGTCGACTACGCCATCCGCTATTGCGACCGGGTCATCGCCCTGCAGAAGGGCAAGGTGGTCTACGATGGCCCCTCGACCGGTCTCGATTCCAAGCGCCTGATTGAAATTTACGGTCCTGAGTACGAGGACGCGTTCTGGGAAGCCAAGGCATGACCCGCACCCCCATCACTCGCCGCCTCATGGGCGTCGCCGCCGTCGCCGCCCTGACCCTGGGCCTCGCCGCTTGCGGCAAGGGCGAAGAGAAGACCTCGGGCGCGGCCCCGAAGGAAATCACCTTCTCCATCCTGTCGGCCGAGGGCCAGGCCTCGTCGGGCCCGCTGTGGCAGCCCCTGCTTGATGACATGTCCAAGGCCATTGGCGTGCCTGTGAAGCCCTATTTCGGCTCGAACTACACGGTTCTGGTCGAAGCCATGCGCGGCAACCACACCCAGGTGGGCTGGTTCTCGGCCAAGCCCGAGGTCGAAGCCATTGACCGCGCCAACGCCGAGGTCATCGCCCGCACGGTCAACCGTGAAGGCCTGGACAGCTATCAGTCGACCCTGATCGTCAAGAAGGGCTCGGGCATCACGCTGGACAAGGTTCTGGCCTGCGGCAAGCAGTACAACTTCGGCATAGGCGACGCCCAGTCGACCTCGGGCACCCTCGCGCCCATGACCTTCCTGTTCAACGCGCGCGGCGTCGTGCCGTCGCAATGCTTCAAGACCGTCCGCTCGGCCAATCACCAGGCCAACGCCTTTGGCGTGGCCACCGGCGTGATCGACGTGGCGACCTCGAACAGCGTCAACACCATCTTCATTCGTCGCGAGAACCCGCAGCTGGCCGATCAGATCGAGGAGATCTGGGTCTCGCCGCCGGTCCCCGAAAGCGGCATCGTCGTGCGTGAAGACCTGGATCCGGCCCTGAAGGAAAAGATCCGCAGCTTCTTCCTGACCTACGGCCAGGGCGAAGGCCCGGAAGCCGAGCGCCAGCGCAAGGTTCTGGCCGGTCTGGAGTATTCGCGCTTCGCCGCCGCTGACGACAGCTACCTGAACCCGATCCGCGAGATGATCGCCGACCAGAAGCGCGGCGAAGCCGAGGCCAAGGGCGACAAGGCCGGCGCCGCCGCCGCCGCGGCCGAGCTTCAGCGTCTGCGCAGCCTGCGTGAGGTCCAGCCTTGACCTCTGCTCCGCTTACGCCGGCCGCTGTTCCCGCCGCGCCGCAAAAGTCCGCCGTCTCGTGGGCGATGGACATCCTGGTCTGGGGCGGCGTGATCGCCGTCCTGCTCTACAGCATCGACGCCGTCGACCTGGGCAATATCTCGCGCCTGTTCTCGGGCAATGAGAGCACCCGCCTGTTCGTGCAGGACCTGCTGCGTCCGGACTTCTCCGACTGGAAGATGTTCGTCGCCAAGATGTGGGAGACGGTCCAGATCGCTCTGTGGGGCACCTTCCTGGCCGTGCTGTTCGGCATTCCCCTGGGTCTGGCCGCCGCCCGCAACATGGCGCCGGCCTGGGTGGTGACGCCCGTGCGCTGGGTCATGAACCTGCTGCGTTCGGTCCCTGATCTGGTCATCGGCCTGCTGTTCGTCACGGCCGTGGGCCTCGGCCCGCTGGCCGGCGTTCTGGCCATCACCCTGAACACGGCCGGCGTTCTGGCCAAGCTGTTCTCGGAAGCGGTCGAGTCGATCGACAAGGGTCCGGTCGAGGGCGTCCGCGCCACCGGCGCGTCCAAGCTGCATGAGATCGTCTGGGGCGTGATCCCTCAGGTGGCGCCGCTGTGGACCTCGTTCGCCCTCTATCGCTTCGAGTCCAACAGCCGCTCGGCCACCGTCCTGGGTCTGATCGGCGCCGGCGGCATCGGGCAGGTGCTGTTCGACAGCATGAACGCCTTTAACTTCCGCGCGGTGTCGGCCATCGTCATCATCGTGGTCGTGGCCGTGACCCTGATCGACACCCTGTCGCAGGTCATGCGCAAGCGCCTACTGTAACGGGCCTCTGCGGGAGCGGCCGCAAGGTTTGCTCTGACTGTCACAAAGGTCTGGCCGGACCGTCACACTCTGCTGCTCTAAAGCGTCGCATACTGACGACTTGGAGAGGTCCGGCCATGATCCGTTCCCTGAAACTCACCGCCAAATTCGGCGCTTGCGCCGCCGCCCTGGTCGCGCTCGCCGCCTGCGGCAACAACGAGGGCGGCGCCGCCCCTGGCAGCCAGAAGGCCCGCGCGGGCATCTGGGCCGCCGGTTCCTCGACCGTCTTCCCCTTCGCCACCCGCGTGGCTGAGAACTTCGCCCGCACCTCGGGCAGCACGGCCGCGCCGCGCATCGAGTCGCTGGGCACAGGCGGCGGCATCCAGGCCTTCTGCGCCGGCGTCGGCCCCTCGACCCCCGACATCGCCAACGCCTCGCGTCCGATGAAGCAGAGCGAGTTCGACCGTTGCGTCGCCAACGGCGTCACCGACATCGTCGAGATCAAGATCGGCTTCGACGGCATCGTCATCGCCACGGCCCGCACCGGCAACAGCTTCAACTTCGAACTGAACGACCTCTATGAAGGTCTGGCCAAGGAAGTGCCGGGCCCGAACGGGACCTTCATCGCCAACCCGGCCAAGACCTGGAACGAGGTCAACAAGGGCCTGCCCAACCAGCGCATCCAGGTCTACGGCCCGCCGCCCACCTCGGGCACGCGCGACGCCTTCCTGGAGCTGGGCATGGCGCCGGGCGGCAAGCTGATCCCCGCTGTCGCCGCCTTTAAGGACGACGAGACCAAGTTTGAGACCCTGACCCACACCCTGCGTGAAGACGGCGCCTGGGTCGACTCGGGCGAGAACGACAACGCCATCGTCCAGACCCTGACCCGCACTCCGGGCTCGCTGGGCGTGTTCGGCTTCTCCTTCCTGGAGCAGAACATGGACACGGTGAAGGCCGAGACCATCGACGGCGTCGCCCCCTCCGCCGAGACCATCGCCGACGGAAGCTATCCTCTGGCCCGCAGCCTCTATATCTACGTCAAGAAGGCCCACGTGGGCGTGACGCCGGGCCTGGAGCAGTTCGTCCAGGAGTTCATGTCGGAAGGCTCCGCCGCCCGCGGCGGCTACCTGCAGGACCGCGGCCTAGTGCCTCTGCCCGCCGATCAACTGACGGCCGAACGCGCCAAGGCCGCCGCCATGACTTCGATGGCCCGTCCGAACTAGACGGTCTGCTCAAGCCGAAATGACGACGCCCCGGGATCGCTCCCGGGGCGTTTGTCTTTGGGGGCGCTCAACGAACGACATGGATGCGGATGAAATCACGCGCCCTCTGGATAGCCTGTTCCCCAGGGCCTTCGCCGAGGCTTACATCCCCGAGCTTGTCGAGCGCCTCATAGGCCTGTCGAGCGACGGCCCCAATGTCGCTCAGGCTCCATGACGCCGGTGTCGGCGCCCAGCCGCCGCGCTGCGCCAGTTCGGGATAGGCCGGCCAGACCGGGCCTTGGGCCAGTTCGTCCTCCGGAAGAGGCGCCGTCGGCCTGCGGGCAATTCCGGCGAGGTCGAGCGCCTGGACGGCGACCGACTGGAGGATTTCCACCCGGGGGTGGTTGACGGTGTGCATGAAGGGGGCGGCGGGGGTGTTCAGGAAGGCGGACAGATCAAAGCCGTGGCGCCGGGTGCGGGGCTCGAGCAGGGCGACGGCCTCGTTGAAGGCGTCGAAATAGCCCAGGGCGGCGTAGGCGAAGGCGTTGAACAACCCGGCCGCACGTTCGGGCGCCAGCCCTTCGGCCCAGGCGGCGCACAGCAGGGCGGAATGATAGGGGCCGACGATTCCATCCGCCACCCGACCGTCTCGCAGCACATAGACGCAGTCGGGGTGGAAGCCGCGGAAGACGACCGGCGGCCAGCGGCGGGCGCGCGATCCGCTTTGCGCCAGCGCCGTCTCGAAAAGGCCGGTCAGGCGAGGCTGCACCTCCTCCAGGGTCTGGATCAGGGCCAGGTCGCAGGCCGCCATTTCGGCGGCGAGGGCGGTGATGACCTCGGGTTTGTCGCCGTCGGCCAAGGCGACGCTGCGCGACACGACCTCGACCTGGGGCGCGAGCAGGCGGATGCACTGGGCCACGCCGTGCGCCTGACAATTGCCGAGGACGCCGATCTTCATGGCCGGTCGATCGCCTCTTCGTCGCAGATCACGCCTTGCAGGGTCACATCCTCGTCGCTGACGGCCGTCATTGACGCGCGCGGCGCGGGCCTCCTCTGCGACAGGGTTTCGGCTGTCTCGCCCAGATAATGGCGGCCGAAGACCTTCATCACCTGGGCCACGCCCTCGGGCAGGACGTTGCGCAGGTCCTCGGCGAAGTAGCGGCCACGGCTTTGTGGGCCGGTGATGATCTCATAGCTGGGGAAGTAGTCGACGCCCTCGTTTTGGCGCGCCACGGTCTCGGCCGCCACGCGCAGCACCGACTTGCTGTAGGTGGTGGCCGCCAGCACATGGCGGTCGCTGATCGTGGCCATGAGGGCCACTGGCGAGACGGTGAACAGCACCCGCAGATCAGGGGTGAGGATGCGCGCCAGCTTCAGGAGGGCGTTCAGGTCGTCAACGATCTCCTGAACCGTGAAGTGGTGCGGCTGGATCAGACCGGGGCGAGCCGCGTCGCCTGCGACCCCTGGCGCTAGAGGAAACACGGCGCCGTCTTCCTGCGACACCCAGCCTTCGGTCAGGCCCAGGGTGAAGACCAGGACGTCGGCCTGCTCGAACATGGTCCGCACGGCGGCCAGGTGCTGTTCGCGGTCGGCCAGCATGGCCTCGTCGCTGTCGAAGCCTTCAGGCTCGATCTGCGGCCGGAAAGGATCGACGAAACGCTCGCCCAGGCGCCAGGCCGGCTCGGCGGGCGCAAACAGACCGAAGGCGCGCTGGAACAGCTGCAGCAGCTGGCGGGCGGTATAGATATTGCCGAACCGGGCGGGATAGACGCCGTAGTTCCGATCCGTCGGCCCCGGCTCGGTGACGAGATAGCGATAGCCTTGGGATTGCAGAGACCGCGAAATATGCTGTGCGAAACAGCTTCCAGCGGTGACGATCTGGTCATCGCGTCCGAGGGCGAAGCGCGGGGCAACGACGGGGTCGACGTCTTCCGCCGCCACATGTCCTACGGCGCGGGACCAGAAGGCATGGTCGGGTTGGGCGCGGTATGGATTGTCGCCGCCATTCGCCATGCGTCTAGGCCGCCGCCTTGCGCCTCAGCCGGGCGATGCGGCGCAGGCGGCGCCAGAAACGGCCGCGCGCGGGCTCGGGGTAGGGCTGCAGGTTCTCGACGAACTGTTCCGCCGAGGCGCGCCAGCTGAACTTTTCGGCGTAGGCGCGCACATCCTTGCGATCCAGCTCCAGGGCTTTCAGGCAGGCCGTCTTCAGGTCGTCGTCGATGAAGCCCGCGCCCGAACCCGGGATGATGTCGATGGGGCCGTGGGCCGGATAGGCCGCCACCGGGGTGCCGGCGCCCATGGCCTCCAGGATCACCAGGCCGAAGGTGTCGGTCCAACTGGGGAAGACGAAGACGTCGGCGTCGGCGAAGCAGCGGGCCAACTCGTCGCCGAAGCGGGCGCCCAGGAACTTGGCGTCGGGGTACTTCTCTTCCAGCTCGGCGCGGGCCGGGCCGTCGCCGACCACGATCTTGGTGCCGGGCAAGTCGAGTTCAAGGAAGGTCTCGATGTTCTTCTCGACCGCCACGCGGCCGACGTTGAGGAAGAAGGGACGGGGCCAGTTCTCGCCGCCCATCTCCTTGTAGATGGGCTCCAGGTCGGGCCGGAACAGCTCGGTGTCGACCCCACGCGTCCAGGGCGAGACGTTGCGGAAACCATGCTCGACCAGTTCATCGCGCAGGGTCGGGGTCGCCACCATCAGTCGGCCCGACGGCTTGTGGAACCACTTCATGTAGGCGTAGCCGACCTGGACCGGGATCGGGAACCGGGCCGAGACGTATTCGGGGAACTTGGTGTGATAGCTGGTCGTGAACGGCAGCTTCCACTCTACGCAGATGCGGCGCGTGGCGATGCCCAGCGGGCCTTCGGTGGCGATATGGACGGCCTCGGGCTCGAAGGCGCGCAGGCGTTCGCGAATCTCTTCTTCCGCGCCCAGGGCCAGCCGGATCTCGGGATAGGTGGGGCAGGGGATGGTCTTGAACTGGCTGGGTTCAATGACGTCGACCTCATGGCCCATGGCGCGGCATTCGGCCACGGTGCGGGTCAGGGTGCGGACGACTCCGTTGACCTGGGGTTCCCAGGCGTCGGTGACCAGAACAATGCGCATGAAGTCGAGTGGGCCCGGGCCGTTTCGCTGAGCGGGAAGTTCTAGCCGCTTCGCATGACGAAGGCGAGACGGGTTACAGCGGCAAGACCGTCGTCGACTTCACCTCTTCGAGAACAGCATAGGTTCGGGTCTCGCGCACTCCGGGCATCCGCACCAGAATGTCGCCCAGAAAGACACGATAGGCGTCCATGTCGGCCACCCGCGCCTTGATCAGATAGTCGAACCCGCCCGCCACCATATGACACTCCAGCACCTCGGGCTGGCGGCGCACCGCGTCGGCGAAGGCGTCGAAGACGTCGCCCGTCGTGCGGTCCAGCAGAACCTCGATGAAGATCAGCAGGGCGCGGTCGGCCGAGGCCGGGTCGATCAGGGCGGCGTAGCCGGTGATGACCTTGCGCTCCTTCAGCCGCTTGACCCGCTCGAAGCAGGCGGCGGGCGACAGATTGCACCTTCGCGCCAGTTCCGCGTTGGAGATGCGGCCGTCGATCTGCAGAACGCGCAGCAAACGGCGGTCGGTATCGTCAAGAATTTGCATGCCGAATGAGCCTGATTGCCGAATGATCTCTGGTTCAGGTCGCCATCATACAGTGCACATTCGGCCAAGTCCGCCATATATGCCGCAAATCGAAGGGTTTGATCCCAGGGTGAGATGATGACGCCGACCGACCTGAAGCACTGGGACGATCTGGACCGGAACAAGTTCCGCGACGAACGCGCCGTGGTGGCCGAACTGCTGGCTGCGCCCGGTCTGACGCCGGCCGAGCGCGCCGACGTCTTCCGCGACGCCGTGGCCCTGGTCGATCAGGCTCGCGCCAGCCAGAAGAAGCAGGGCGTGGTCGAGAGCTTCCTGCAGGAGTTTTCGCTGGGCACCCGCGAAGGGCTGGCCCTGATGTGCCTGGCCGAGGCCCTGCTGCGCACGCCCGACGCCGACACTCGCGACCGTCTGATCGCCGAGAAGATCGGTTCGGCCGACTGGGCCTCGCACATGGGTCAGTCGGACAGCCTGTTCGTCAACGCCTCGACCTGGGGCCTGATGCTGACCGGCAAGCTTGTCGACGTGGACGAAGAGGCCAGGACCGACCTGTCGGGCTTCCTCAAGCGCATCGCCGGGCGTCTGGGCGA
The DNA here is from genome assembly GCF_042869015.1 of Brevundimonas sp. NPDC007368. Taxonomy (NCBI): domain Bacteria; kingdom Pseudomonadati; phylum Pseudomonadota; class Alphaproteobacteria; order Caulobacterales; family Caulobacteraceae; genus Brevundimonas; species Brevundimonas sp. NPDC007368. The sequence continues at coordinate 78,919 of NZ_JBIAFA010000001.1, forward strand.
GCCGGTCATCCGTCAGGCTGTGGCCACCGCCGTCAAGATCATGGGTGAGCAGTTCGTCGTTGGGCGCACCATCGAGGCCGCGCTGAAGCGCTCGGACCGTGAAGGCTGGCTGTGCAGCTTCGACATGCTGGGCGAGGGCGCCCGCACCGTCGCCGACGCCGAGCGCTATGAGAAGATCTACGCCGACGCCATCGAGGCCGTGGGCAAGACCGCCAAGGGCCAGGGCCCGGAAGCCGGTCACGGCGTTTCGGTCAAGCTGTCGGCCCTGTCGCCCCGCTATGAGGCGACCCAGGAGAACCGCGTGTGGGAGGAGCTCTACCCCCGCATCCTGCGTCTGGCCCTGATCGCCGCCAAATACGACATCAACTACACCATCGACGCCGAAGAGGCCGACCGTCTGGCCCTGTCGCTGAAGCTGCTGGAGCGGCTGGCCCGCGAACCGGAACTGGGCGACTGGAAGGGTCTGGGCCTGGCCGTTCAGGCCTATCAGAAGCGCACGACCGAAACCGTGGCCAAGCTGGCGGACCTGGCCAGGTCTTCGGGGCGCCGTCTGATGGTACGGCTGGTCAAGGGCGCCTACTGGGACACCGAGATCAAGCGCGCCCAGGTCATGGGCCGCACCGACTATCCGGTCTTCACCACCAAGCCGGCGACCGATCTCAACTATCTGGTCTGCGCCAGGGCCCTGATCGAAGCCTCGCCCTACATCTACGCCCAGTTCGCCACCCACAACGCCCATACCCTGGCCGCCGTGCGTCGCATGGCCCGCGACCGCAACGTGACCATCGAGCACCAGCGTCTGCACGGCATGGGCGAGGCCCTCTATGACGCCGCGCACGAGGCCTGGGCCGACGAGCACGTCATCGTCCGCGCCTACGCCCCCGTCGGTGGCCATGAAGAACTGCTGCCCTATCTGGTGCGCCGCCTGCTGGAAAACGGCGCCAACTCCTCCTTCGTCCATGCCCTGCTGGACGAGCGCGTTCCGGCGACCGCTGTCGCCGCCGACCCCATCACCGCCGTCGAGGCCCAGCCCGACCGCCACCCCAGGATTCCGGTTCCCATGAACATCTACGGCGATCGTCAGAACTCCCTCGGCCGCGACTATTCGCAGGCCGCCGACCGTGAGCGCCACGCCAAGGCCCTGGAGCGCGTCGACAGCGAGAAGCTGACGTCGGGCCCCATCATCGGCGGCAAACTCCGGGCAGGAGTGAACCCGCAGGACGTGACCAACCCGGCCGACCGCTCGCAGGTCCTGGGCCACGTCTCGGAAGCCTCGGTCGAGGACGTGGACGCCGCCGTCATGGCCGCCGCCAACGCCCAGGTCGCCTGGGACCGCATCGGCGGCGCCGGTCGCGCCCCCATCCTGCGCGCCATGGCCGACGGGCTGGAAGCCGACATGGACCGTCTGGTCGCTCTGCTGTCGCGTGAAGCGGGCAAGACCCTGAACGACGGCGTGGCCGAGGTGCGCGAAGCCGCCGACTTCTGCCGCTACTACGCCCTGCTGGCCGAACGCGACTTCGGCGGTCGCCAGACCCTGAAGGGCCCGACCGGCGAGACCAATGAACTGGTCCTGCACGGCCGCGGCGTCTTCGCCGCGATCAGCCCGTGGAACTTCCCCCTGGCCATCTTTACCGGCCAGATCGCCGCTGCGCTGGCCGCCGGCAACGCCGTGGTGGCCAAGCCCGCCGAGCAGACCCCGCTGATCGCCGCCGAGGCCGTCCGCCTCTTCTTCAAGGCGGGCCTGAACCCCGATCTGCTGGCCCTGGTCCCCGGTCGCGGCGAGGTCGTCGGCGCGGCGCTCACCAATCATCCGGGCATCGACGGCGTGGCCTTCACCGGCGGCACCGACACGGCCAGCGCCATCAACCGCGGCCTGGCCGCGCGCCCCGGCGCCATCATCCCCTTCATCGCCGAGACCGGCGGCCTGAACGCCATGTTCGTGGACACCACGGCGCTGAAGGAACAGGTCATCGACGACGTCATCCTGTCGGCCTTCGGCTCGGCCGGTCAGCGCTGCTCGGCCCTGCGCATCCTCTATGCGCCCAAGGAAGCCGCCGACGCCCTGATCGAGGGCTTGAAGGGCGCGCTGGCGACCCAGGTGATCGGCGACCCGACCGATCCCAGGACCGACATCGGCCCCGTCATCGACGCCGAGAGCCGCGCCAACCTGGAAGCCCATGTCGCGCGCCTGTCCAAGGAAGCCAAGATCGTCGCCCGCGCCGAGCTGGCTCCCGGGGCGGACAAGGGCGACCTGTTCGCCCCGACCATCGCCGAAATCCCCACGCCCGACTTCCTCGAGCGCGAGGTCTTCGGCCCGATCCTGCACGTCTATCGCTATGACTCGAAGGACCTGAAGTCGGTCGCCGCCAAGCTGGCCGCGCGCGGCTATGGCCTGACGCTCGGCGTCCACAGCCGCATCGAAGCCTTCGCCGACGAGGTCGTGCGTCTGGTCCCGGCGGGCAATGTCTATGTGAACCGCTCAATCATCGGCGCCGTGGTCGGCGTGCAACCCTTTGGCGGCGAAGGCCTGTCGGGCACCGGCCCGAAAGCCGGCGGCCCCAACAGCCTGATCCGGTACGCCGCCGAGAAGGCCATCAGCGTCAACATCGCGGCCCAAGGCGGCGACCCGGCGCTGCTGAATCTCTGATTGCGAAGTCGGCGAAGCGCGGCTGGGATCGTCGCGCTTCGCCGCAAATCGGTCTAAGGCGTGCGCTTTAGGAGCCTGGATGATCGACCTGTTTCGTAGCGATAATGTCGTGGTCCGCAGCGTGCCTGCGCAGGACGTCAGCCGCTGGGTCGTGACCTTCGACAACTATGGCTTGGGGCCGGGTTTCGATCGCCCCGGGTTTGGGGAGGACTTTCTGCGCCAGTCGGGCGTGTCCGCGATCCATGTTCTGGGACGGTCCGACGACTGGTATCAGTATCCCGAAATGGCGGAGGCCATGGTCGCCGTGCGTCAGGCGACCCAAGGCGCGGCGCGAATTCTGACCTACGGGTCCAGCATGGGCGGCTATGCGGCCTTGCGTTTCGCGGACGCCGCCGGGGCCGATGCCGCTCTGGCCATCTCGCCTCAGTATTCCATCGACCCAGCCAAGGTCCCCTTCGAGACGCGCTGGCTACAAGACGGGAAACGGATCGCTTTTCGACCAGAGATTGAAGAGCGCCTCGCTTGTCGGTGTCGTCCGACGATCATCTTCGATTCCAGCAGCGATGACGATCGGCACGCAAGATTGATCGCGGATGAAATCGATGCGGATCTGATTGGTCTCGACTATGTCCACCATCCGGCGACGACCTATTTGAGCGAAACCGGTTTGCTCGGCGGGCTGGTTTTCGACGCCCTCTCGGGCGATCTCGACGTTCCCGGCTTCCGAGCGGAAGCGATGGCTCGGCGCCGAAACAGCGCTGTCTATCTGAGTCGTCTGTCCGAAATTCAACCGGCTTGTCGTCTTGGCTTGGCGAAACGCCTGGCGACGCGCGCTGTGGATCGCGCGCCTCATAGCCCCCTGGCTCTGACATCGCTCGCCCATTGTCTTGGGCGCATGGAGGAGCATGATCAGGCGATCGCTCTCTATGCTCAGGCGACCGAGTTGGGGCAGAGATCGGCCAATTACCTCGTGCCCTATGCTCATGGATTGATCGCCGCAGGCCGCTGGGAGGAAGCGCTCGCTCTGGCTGTGGAAGCGATTGAGGATTTGCCCGCTGCGGCTCACCTAAGGTACTGGCTAGCAACGATTTATCGTCAACTGGGGCGCGACGCGGAGGCGGTCGCGGCTTTGGAGGCGGCGGTGGCTCTGGACCCGCATCAGCCCGTCTATCGGCAACTGCTCGAAGAGTGCCGACCACGCTCGGATGAAAGCCCCGAAGGGCTGAAATTTTTGCACATTCTCCGGCTTGTGCGTCGGCGGATCTCGGCGCCGGATCTGGATACAGGGCGACGGCGGCGTAGCGCGTTCTAGAGCGTTTGCGGCTTGTGACGCGCTGCGACAAGATCGCAGTTTTCCAACGACGCCAGCGTGTCGTTCGGCGTCTCGATCAGGCGGGAGTCGCCCCCGATGCGCCAGAATTTGAAGCCCATGGCGTCCATCCAGGCGACGAAGTCGGGCACCGAGGTCCGTGATCCCATCTGGATCACGCTCCATTCCAGGCAGACGATGATGTCGGGGTTGGCGCGCAGGGCCGCTTCGGCGCCACGCAGGATGAAGGGCTCGGAGCCTTCGGCGTCGATGCGGATCAGGTCCACACGACCGACGTCCTGATCGTCGATGCGCACGGCCTCGACCTTCAGGGTTTCCCCGTCCTCATAGGGATTGTCCGACCAGTGCGTGACATAGCCCCCGCCCGAGTTCCGGCGAGACACCACAAAGTCGATGTGACCGGGATGGTCCAGGGCGGCCTTGGGGATGATGCGGGTGCGGGGCGCATAGCCGTTCAGCAGAACGGACCGCTGCACCAGTCCTGCCAGTCGAGGATTGCCCTCAAAGGCGGTGACGAAGCCGTTCGGTCCAACCGCGTCTGCCATGATCGTCGTGTAGTAGCCGACATTGGCTCCCACTTCGACGATGCGGAAGCCGGGGCGGATCAGCGAGAGCAGGGCCCTGTGAATGTGCTTTTCCCAGTGACCGTGGGCGATGATGTTGGCGCTGACGTGTTCGTCCAGAGGGTCCACGTACAGCATGTGCCCGCAGTCCAGACGGACCATCGCCAGATCGGGGCCGAGATAGAAGTAGCGGTCCGTCTTGCTGGCGCAGGCGCACGCGGGCGCTCCGAGAAGACGGCGACGCGCGCGCGCAAGACGCTTTCGAAGAGACGTCATGATCAGGCCTCGCCGCGTTGAATGATGACGCCGACCGAGGTGGTCGGGTGCCCCCACAGCGACATCCTAAGATGCGGCTGGTCGCGATAAGGCATGACGTCGATGTACTGCTCGACCAGACCATTCCCCATTGAGAAGTCGAACGGAGCCACGCGGTGACCCTTGGCTTGAAGGCGCGCCGTGACCTTCTCCAGATCCCGGCGTCGGAACAGGACCGTATCCTGATGGTCGATGGTCTCGATGTTGGAGCCGTAGTTGTATTCGGAGGTATGCACCGCCCAGCCGCCGGGCTTGAGGCATTCGATCGAGCGCTCGACGAAGGCGAGGCCCTTCTCGATGGAGCCCAGGTGCTCAAAGGCGCAGGCCGACCAGCAGAAATCATAGCCCGTCAGATCGTCCGGGACGTGGTTCATGTCGCAGGTGCGGAACTCGACATTGGCGTCGAACAGATCGTCAGGACAGACCGCCGGCTTGCGCAAGGCCGCCTTGCCCTGAGCGTGTTCGTTGGTGAGGATCCAGCCCATCTCCTCGGCGCGCTCGACGGCCATGTCGGTCGCCGTGATCCGGCAGCCCTCGGAGGCGAAATAGGCGCTGAGGGGCTCCGATCCGACGCCGAAACCCAGACCGCGCGCGCCAGGACGTATCGCGCCGCGTTCCCACAGCGCCTGGCAGATGAAGACGAACTCCCACAGCTTGCGGTGATAACGCAGGCCTTCGTCCAGGCGTCGGCACCAGTAGGAGAAGGCGGGGGTTTCAAAGCTGTCCTGCCGGCACACCGTGCTGAAGGGAAAGATGTTCTGACCCGGCTGTCCGCTCAGCAGCGGGGGTTGCCCATCCCATGCGCTGCGTTCGGGCAGGGCCAGGGCGCTGTAGAGCAGGCGCGTTTCACGCCGGTGCTCCTCCAGGGCCTGGGCCAGCCGCGCCACCTGGGTTTCGAGCACCTCGAGTCTGGCCGGAGCCTTGGCGAGTCGCTGGCGAAAACGTGCCGAGCGTTTCGAGAAGGGATTGAACAATGGGACCTCGATGGCGGCGGCGACTCGAGCGAGCGACGACTGGAGCTTCTGTCTTAACCGGCCGGCTTTGGCCATCCCCCGGCCCGGCTGAGGGCGCTGAGGCGGGGCTTGTCGATTTGTTGGCCGATCCAGCGGGCGCTCTCGATCAGCTTGTCGAGGTCGTAGCCGGTGGAGAAGCCCGCGCGTTCCAGCATATAGACCAGGTCCTCGGTGGCGATGTTGCCGGTCGCGCCGGGGGCGAAGGGGCAGCCGCCGATGCCGCCGACCGAGGCGTCCAGAATGTCCACCCCGGCCTCGACCCCCGCATAGGCGTTGGCCAGGCCGGTGTTGCGGGTGTCGTGGAAATGCAGACGCAGGACAGCGTCGGGGGCGGCCTTGCGGGCGGCCTCGACCTTCTTCGTCACGCTCCACGGATCGCCGACGCCGATGGTGTCGGCCAGGGCGATCTCCTCGACGCCCAGGGCGGCGATGCGGGCCACCAGATCGCTGACCTGTTCGACCGTGACCTCGCCGTCGAAGGGGCAGCCCCAGACGCAGGACAGGGTGGCGGTCAGCTTGGGCGTGGCGCCCGGCGCGCCTTCCGCATTGCGACGGCCCGCCATGATGTCGGACAGCATCTGCACCTGTTGGTCGACGCCCAACCCCTGATTCTTCAGGCCGAAGCCGTCGGTGGCGGACATGGCGACATTGACCTCGTCCACCGCCGTGCCCAGCGCCCGGTCATAGCCCTTGCCGTTCAGGACCAGGCCTATGCGGCTGCGGCCCTTGGCGGGGGGCAGGGCGGCCATGACCTCTTCGGCGCCCGCCATCTGCGGCACATATTTAGGGTGGACGAAGCTGACGGCCTCGATCCGTTTCGCCCCCGCCGATTCGAGACGCTGCACGAAGTCGGCGCGGACGGCCGGCGTCAGCACCGCCTTTTCGTTCTGCAGGCCGTCGCGCGGCCCGACCTCGACGATCTGGATGAAGCGGCCCATCAGCGGGCGCTCCGCTGGCCGGCGCCCGCAGGGGCGTAGACGGTCAGGCGCACGTCGTCGCCCGAGGAATAGTTGTGGCCGCTGACCACGCCGACGGCGCGTCCGGCGGCGCCGAGGTCGGCCAGGGCGCGACGGAATTCTTCGTCGTCGTGGGCTTCGACGATGGCGGGACGGCCCTCGGCCAGGGCGCGGGCGGCGCCGGGGCCGTCGGTCAGCTGGGTGTCGCGGCCGGTCAGGAAGACGAAGCTGGGCTCGTGGAAGGTCGTGATGGCCACCGGGCCCGGGTAGCGGCCCTGAGCCGGGCTCAGCTCGGCCGACTCCAGCGTCTTCACCAGACGCGGGGCGATGGACAGGGGGCGCAGCTGGCGGATCGTCCCGGCCAGACCGGCGTGGGCGATGACGCCGCACGCGATGGCGGCCAGAACCCCGGTGATCGCCGCCCGGTTGACGAGCAGGAAGCCGCCGACCGCCGCCGCCATGACGGCGAAGACGATGGTTACGGTGGCCCAGGTCTGGGCCGTCGAGCGCCCGAACTCGGTCAGGCCATAGACGGTGATGGCGCAGATGACGACGGCGGCGAACAGGCCCACCAGGGCGCCGGAAATGCGCGAGACCTTGCCGATCGGCTGGGTCAGGGCGGCGGCGGCCAGCAGGGCGATCGCGCCGAAGGTGGGCAGGGTATAGTGCCACAGCTTGGTCGGGGCGATCTCGAACATCAGCCAGGCCGGGACCAGCCAGCAGACGGCGAAGCGGATGGCCGGCTCGGCGCGGCGATGCCAGCCCGTCGACAGGGCGGCGGGCAGCATCAGGGTGACGGGGAAGAGCAGCAGGGGCGACAGCAGGGCGTACATGCCGATGAAGCCGCCGTGGCTTTCATGGGCGCCAGCGATCTTGGGCGCCAGGTCGCCGCCGATGGCTTCGCGCCAGAAGCCGCCGTCGGTGGCGATGGTGATGGCGATGGCCCAGGGGCCGACCAGCAGGGCCACCAGAGGCAGGCCCCAGCCCCAGCCCAGGCGACCCAGCCATCTGATGTTCCGGTCCCAGACCGACAGGGCGATGATCGACAGGGCTACGACCAGCAGGCCGATCGGTCCCTTGATCAGGATGGACAGGCCGATGCCCAGCCAGAACAGCAGCTTGTGCCAGCGCACCGGCTTCTCGCCCGCCCGCGTCGCCATATAGATCCGCGCCAGGGCCGCCATCGACAATGTGGTCAGGCCGCACAGCATGGCGTCGGTCTTGGCGATGCCCGCCTCGGACGACAGCAGGAAGGTGGCCCCCAGCATGGCGCCCGCCAAGAAGCCCGCGCGATTGCCGAACAGGGCCGCTCCCGCCCAGGCTACGGCCCAGGCGGCCAGCATGGCCCCGAACAGCGAAGGCAGGCGATAGGGCTGGATGTTGCGGTCCTCGACGTCCGAGGTCAGGCCGACGGCGACGGCCTGCATCCAGTAGATGCCGACCGGCTTCTTCCAGCGCGGTTCGTCCTGGAAGCGGATATCGACATAGTCGCCGCTTTCCAGCATCTGCGCGGTGGCCTGGGCGAAGCGGCTTTCGTCGCGGTCCAGCGGCGGCAGCAGCAGCAGGCTGGGCAGGCCGGCGAGCAGGGTCAGCAGGGCCGCCAGAACGGGGCCGCGCCAGCCGGCGATGAGGTGATCCAGGTTCGGGCGGTTCATGGCGCTGTCGTATCACGCCGACGCCGCCCCCCGGAAGCTTCAGCTTGCAAGGCTGCGCAGCATCCGGGCCACGATGGCCTTGTGGAACGGCGTGACGACGGCGATGTAGGCCCGCCCCAACGCATTGTGGCGGTCCACCAGGGTGGCGATGCTGACGCGGTTGAAGCCCGGCTGTGCGGGCTCGACGCGGATGACCAGGCGGAAGTCTAGATGGCCGTCGTCGAAACCGACGATGATCTCATCATCGCGTTCTGCCAGAACCGGAAAGCCGTCGATCTTCGCCGTTTTCAGTCCGACCAGTCGCACCAGCCTGTTGCGCAGCGCCATCAGTCGGCCGATCCAGTCCGGGGCGCGGACGGTCATCCGCTCCAGCGCCTGTCGCGCCGTCAGCGGCCCGGCCACGCCCTCGACGCCGAAGCGGTCGGCCCAGTCGGCGCGCGGCAGGGCAGGGTGGGGTAGGGCGAGCGGCAGTTCAAAGGCGGGGATCATGACGGTTCCTCGATATCGCGGCCAAGTCGTCTGCCTGTCGGCGCGCCGACGCCATGAGGCGCAACGCCGCGCGGCGCCGTTTCACTCAGGCCCGGCGATGCGCTACAGAGCGACAAATGATCGACAGCTTCGCTTCCGCTCCTGAAATTTCCGTCGTCGTGCCGGTGCATGATGAATCCGGCGCCGCCGTGCCCCTGGCGCGCGAGATCGCCGAAGCCTTCGCCGGTCGGTCCTACGAGATGATCTTCGTCAACGACGCCAGCCGCGATTCGACTCTGGCCGAACTACAGGCGGCGATGGCGGAACTGCCGGCCCTGCGCGTGCTGTCGCATTCGACCAACGCCGGTCAGAGCCGGGCCGTGCGCACCGGCGTCCTGGCCGCGCGGGCCCCGATCGTGGTCACGCTGGACGGCGACGGCCAGAACCCCCCGGCCGACGCCCCGCGTCTGGCTGACGCCCTGATCGCGGCGCCGCCCAGCGTCGCCCTGGTCGGCGGCGTCCGCGCCAAGCGTCAGGACAGCAACGCCAAGCGTCAGGCCTCCTTGTGGGCCAACCGCATCCGCAAGAAGCTGCTGTCCGACGACGCCGACGACACCGGCTGCGGGCTCAAGGCCTTCCGCCGCGACGTCTTCCTGCGGCTGCCCTACTTCGATCACATCCACCGCTACCTGCCGGCCCTCATGATCCGCGAGGGCTACGAGAACCGCTATCTCGACGTCGATCACCGTCACCGCGAGACGGGCCGCTCGAAATACACCAACTGGGGTCGGCTGCGGGCGTCGTTCTCCGACCTGCTGGGCGTGATGTGGCTGAAGTCACGCTCGCGCCGTCCAGGCGCGATCAGCGAGTTCTGATCGAACCGCGGCCATATGGCCGAGCGCTGGAAACAGGGTTAAGCAGGACGATCTGGAGGGGCCGCCCATGCTGATCGCCATACCGCTGCTGATCGTGCCGGTCGTGATCTACAACCTGGTGATCCTGCTCGGCGGGGCTGGCGCTGACCCCCTGATCGGGCCGACGGCGGTGCTGGGCGAGGTGCTGTTCCGCGTGCCGATGACCTCGGGCGCGATGTGGAATATCAGCATAGGCGACCTGATTCTGTTTCTGTCGCTGATCCTGCTGTTCGTGGAGTTGTTGAAGTCGACCTCCAGCCAGAGGGTGGCCATCGTCAATCACGCCCTGTCGATGGCGCTGTTCGTGGTCTGCCTGGTCGAGTTCCTGCTGCTGCCGGGTTTCGCCGGATCGGTCTTCTTCCTGATCCTGACCATGGTGCTGCTGGACGTGCTGGCGGGCTTCATCGTCACCATCATCGCCTCGCGGCGCGACTTCGACCTGAATCCGCGCTAGGGCCTCAGGTCAGGGGCGCCCGCGCCATGAGGTAGGCGGGGCCTCCGCCTTCGGCCTTGTAGGCGTCCACGGTCTGGCGACGCAATCGGGCCAGCACCGCGCCGCGCTCGTCGCACAGCTCCAGTCCGCTTGGCGTCATGCGCCAGCTGCGCGCCTTCGATAGCTCGGGCAGACGGCAATCCTCCAGCACCAGGCCGTAGCCGCCGTTCGCCGCATTGAGGTTGAGCGCCAGCAGACATCCGCGCGCGTCGCCGGCGATGGAAATGCGCCACAGGCCGACCGCATCCTGCGGCACGGCTTGGGAAGGCGTCGAAGCAGAAGTGGTCATCGAAGATGGTCCAGAGCAGGCGGACGCCGAGGCGGCGACGGCCCAGGCGAGAATGGATACCGCGACGGTGGTGGGGCGGCGCATGATACAATCCCTGAAGCGGAAGGCACGTCATCCGGCTGTTCACCAGAGTCTATCCCGATGGGTAACGACGCGATAGGTTGCCGGTTTCCGCCCATGGGCCTTGGAAAGCTGCGTGTTCAGAAGCCTTCTTCCTGACGAGCCGGGGACCCGGCCCCTGGCAGACGCCTTCCGGGCCTGTCGGACCCATTTTCTTTGGGCGGCGGGGTTCAGCGCCCTAGTCAATCTGCTCTATCTGACGCCGACCCTCTACATGATGCAGGTCTATGACCGCGTCGTGCCGACGGGCGGCTTGACGACCCTCGCCTTCCTGACGGTGATCGCCGTCCTGGCCCTGGCGGCGCTGTCGGGGTTGGACTGGATCAGGGGGCGGCTGCTGCTGCGCGCCGGACTGCGCCTCGATCGGCTGCTTTCCGCCCGGGTTCTGGCGCGGGTCACAGACCGCGAGGGCCCGGCGCCGGGCTCCCAGGTCCTACGCGAGTTCGACAATGTTCGCTCGGCCGTGGCGGGGCAGGGGGCTCTGGCCCTGTTCGACGCCCCGTGGACCCCGATCTACCTGCTGTGCTGCTTCTTGCTGCACCCGGCCATCGGCGTTCTGACCCTGGTCGGGGGGGCTATCCTCGTGGCGTTGGCCGTCGCCAACGAGCGCGACAGCCGCGCCCGTCTGAGCGGGGCCATTCAGGCGGCCAACGTCGCCTACGCCGCTCAGGAAGCCATCGCCGGTCAGGCCGAGGTCGTGCGGGCTCTGGGCATGCGCGAAGCCAGCATCGCCCGCCAGATCGACCAACGCCACGAGGCCGTCTCGCGCCAGGCTGACGCCCAGCTGACCGGCGGCCGCTACAGCGGCGCCATCAAGTTCGTGCGTTTGACGCTGCAGTCGCTGGCCCTGGGCGTCGCCGCCCTGCTGGCCGTGCGTGGCCAGTTGTCGCCGGGCGCCATCATCGCCTCCTCGGTCCTGCTCAGCCGCGCCGTGGCGCCGATCGAGCTGCTGGTCGGCGCCTGGCCCGGCCTGGTTCAGGCCCGTGCGAGCTGGCGTGCGCTGATCGATCTGTTCGCCTCTACGTCCTCACAGGACGTTCAGCGGACGGCTCTGCCTGAACCGCGCGGTCGGGTGACGCTGGAGGGCGTGTCCCTGCGCTACGCCGGCACGGAGGCGCCGCAGCTTCGGCAGGTGTCTCTGGCCCTCGCGCCGGGCGAGGTGCTGGGCGTTATCGGGGCCAGCGGTTCGGGCAAGACGACGCTTGCGCGCATTCTGGCGGGGGGCATGAAGCCGACCGCCGGCGTCATTCGCCTGGACGGCGCGGCCTATGAGGCGCGGCCCGGCGACGATCTGGCGCGCCATATCGGCTATCTGCCGCAGACCCCCAGCCTGTTCGCCGGGACGATCAAGGACAATATCGCCCGCTTCGCCTCGACGCTGGAGCATGATCCGGTTCTGGTGGATCGCGAGGCGGTCGCGGCGGCCCAGGCGGCGGGCGCGCACGACATGATCCTGCGGTTGCCGCTGGGCTATGACACCCTGCTGGGGCCCTTCGGCGCGGGTCTGTCGGCGGGACAGGCCCAGCGGGTCGCCTTGGCGCGGGCCATGTTCCGCGATCCGGTGCTGCTGGTGCTGGACGAACCCAATTCGAACCTGGATCAGGAAGGCGAGACCGCCCTCCTGTCCGCCGTCAAAAGCTCGGCGGCGCGCGGCGCGGCCGTCGTGGTGGTGGCCCACCGGGCCGGGGTTCTGGCTCAGGTCGACCGGCTGCTGATGCTCACGGACGGCGTCGTTCAACTGGAGGGACCTCGCGAGACCGTGCTGGAACGCCTGCGTCACGCCGCTCCGAGCCGGAGCTCCCCCGCATGAGCGCCCCGCCTTCGCCTCCGATCGCCGCCGGCGACGCGCCGGGTCGTGACATCCGATTGGGGGCGGCGATCTTCGTCGCCTTCTTCGTGGTCTTCCTAGGCTGGGCCGCCTTCGCACGGCTGGATGCCGGCGCCTACGCCCAGGGCGAGGTTTCAGTGTCGGGCAACCGTCAGGCGGTTCAGCATCGCGAAGGCGGGATCGTCTCGGCCCTGAAGGTGGCCGAAGCCGACCACGTGGCGCGCGGTCAGGTGCTGGTCGAACTGGCGTCCGGCGAACTGATCGCCGCCGAGCGGGGACTGGCGGGGCAAGTCTATGCCCTGCTGGCGCAGCGGGCGCGCATGATCGCCGAACGGGATCGGCTGGTCGCGATCCAGACCCCGCCGGAGCTGACGGGCTTGCCGCCCGAGGATCAGGCCCTGGCCGACGAGGCCATGCGCCTGCAGCGGTTGCAGTTCGCCGCCCGTCGCGTGGGGCGCGGCACCGAAACCGGCGTTCTGTCGCAGCGCTCGCAGCAGTTGGAGCAGCAGATCGCCGGTCTGGAGCGGCAGATCGCTTCGAATTTGGAGCAGCGCCGTCTGATCGTCGAGGAACTGGACGGCGTGCGCTCCCTGGCCGCTCAGGGCTATGCGCCCCTGACGCGCGTTCGGGCGCTAGAGCGCACCGCGGCCTCTCTGGAAGGCGAGGAGGGATCCTTGCGCGCCCAGGTCGCCCGCGCCCGCGAGGCCATAGGCGAGACGCGGCTGGAGATGTCCGGGGTGACGACAAAGCTGAATGAGGACGTGGCCGAGCAGTTGAAGCAGGTCGAGGTGCAGTTGAACGAATTGCGTCCCCGTCTGGCGGAGGCGCGCGCCCAGATCGCCCGCAACCAGGTCCGTGCTCCCGCGACTGGCCAAGTCGTGGGCCTCAGTGTCTTCACGGTCGGCGGCGTGGTCCAGCCGGGGCAGATCCTGATGGAGATCGTGCCGGACGACGCCTCTCAGGTAATCGTCGCCTCGGTCAGCCCGGGCGACATCGACAGTCTGAGTCCTGGGCTGACTACCGAGGTGAAATTCCCGGGCTTGCGCGACCGCAACCCGCCCATCATCCACGGCCGCGTGATGCGCATTTCGGCCGACCGCCTGACCTCGGAAACCCCTTCGGGCGCACATCCCTTCTATCGGGTGGAGATTGTCGTGCCGGCCGAGGAAATGGTTCGTCTGGGCCCATCAGCGACCAACATCCGTCCGGGGATGCCGGTCGAGGTCGTGGTCGTCACGCGCAAGCGCACGGCGCTGCAATATCTGTTCGAACCCCTGACGCGCAGCCTGTTCCGTTCGGGCAGCGAGCGCTAGCTGAAGGCGACGAAAACCAGGGCGACCACAGTCACGTCGAACAGACGGGCGGCGAGGTTGAGGACGGCCATGGGACAAGCTCCGGTCGAAGACGCCGGAGTCGTCGCAAACGCCGTGCCATCGGCCGGGCGGGCCTAGATTTCGGTCTGTTTGGCCCGACCCACGCGGGGGCGGCGGTCGCGCTTGCCCGAGTATTCCGCACCCAGATAGGTGGAGCGGGCCGCGTCCAGCACCGGCGGGCCGCCCTTCAGGCCGCGCTTCTGGCCTGTCTGCCCGATCACCTGGGCGGCGAACAGGGCCGGAGGGGCGCTTGGCGACACGGCAGGCTTTGCCGGGGAGGCGGCATGATCGACCCGCTCGCCGGCCGGGACGACGGCGCGCGACGTCGTCGCGACCTCAGCGGCAGCGCGTCGATCACGGCCGCGCCGGTCGCCTTCGCGGCGCTCGTGCACTGTGTGGCCTTCGATCGGACCGACCGGGCGCACGCCGTCGGTCATTTGCCGGCGCCGGCCAGGCGCTCGATCTGGGCGCGCATCTCGTCCATCTGGCGACGCATCTCGTCCAGGGCGGGGTCAGCCTTGGGCGCGGACGCGGGCGCGGGATCCGGTGCGGACGCCTTCTCCGCCTCGGCCTCGGGACGGCCATAGGCGGCCATGCCGGGGAACATCTTCATGGCGCGTTCGAACATGGCCATGTTCTGGCGCACGGCCTCTTCCATCAGGCCGCCGCCGGGCGTCCCGGCGAAGGCGCGGCTGAACTGGCTGCGCAGCTGCTCCTGCTGGCGGGTGAAGCTGTCCAGCGACATTTCCAGATAGGAGGGCAGGACCGACTGCATCGAGTTGCCGTAGAAGCCGATCAGCTGGCGCAGGAACTGCACCGGCAACAAGGCCTCACCCCGGCTTTCTTCCTCGAAGATGATCTGCGTCAGGATCTGACGCGTCAGATCGTCATTGGACTTGGCATCATAGACGACGAATTCGACGCCCTCGCGCACCATCTGCGCCAGGTCTTCCAGCGTCACATAGGCGCTGGTGGCGGTGTTATAGAGCCGCCGGTTCGCATACTTCTTGATGACGACGACGCCGTCACGGGTTTTTCCGCCCTCGGATTTCTTGTCGTTCACGCTTGTTCTCGCGTTGTTGCAACGCCGCACTATCACGCGTTGCGCGCGCGAAGGCCAGAGGGCGCTTTTCCGTCAGGCCGCACCGGGGGCCAGGACCACGCCGATCAGGATGGCCGCCCAGTGCACGCCGGCCCCGGCGACGACGAAGCCGTGCCAGATGGCGCGGCGGAACTTCACCTTCTGACTGATGAAGACGAAGACGCCCGAGGTGTAGATCAGCCCGCCTGCGACCAAGAGCCCCAGCGCCAGCGGATGCACCGTCTCGATCATCGGCTTCAGCGCAAAGATCGCCACCCAGCCGAACAGGACATAGACCCCGCTCCAGAAGACGTCGGAAATGCGCGGGGCGAACATCTTCACCCCGACCCCGGTCAGGGCCATCAGCCAGACGGCCAGGGTGAAGCCGATCGACCAGGCCCCCTCGAACCTCTGGGTGGTGAAGGGGGTGTAGCTGCCGGCGATCATCAGGAAGATGGCCGCCTCGTCCAGGCGTCGCAGCACGGGGCGGGCGGCGCAGGGGTGGGTCTGGTTGTAGATGGTCGAGGCCGTCAGCATGGCCAGCAGGCATACGGCGTAGATGGCGGTGGCCACCACTGCACTGATCCCACTGTAGAGCCCCGCGAGCACCGCCAGGATGACCCCGCCGACGGCCGCCAGGGCCAGGCCCACGATATGGACCCACAGGTCGGCCAAGCGCTCGGCGCGCGACTGATAGTGCTCGATCATGTCGAGGTCGTCTGGCGTCCACACCCGTCTCGCCAAGGATTTCAGCCGCACCAGCATCACTCCTGAAAAGCGTTCTTTGAGGGGATCGTTCCCGGCAGATTGCGCCCGGATGATGACGAAGAGCTGAACTTCGCACTTGCGAGAGGTGACGCGGAGTGTGCAATGCGGCACAACCTCGATCAGAATTTCTCCCCGGAGTGAATATCATGACTGACGTAGTGATCGTTTCCGCCGCCCGCACCCCGGTCGGCTCCTTCCTCGGCGCCCTGTCGACCCTGCCCGCTTCCAAGTTGGGTGAGGTCGCCATCAAGGCGGCCCTGGAGCGCGCGGGCGTGGCGGCCGCCGACGTCAACGAGGTCATCCTGGGGCAGGTGCTGCAGGCGGGCGCGGGTCAGGGCCCGGCGCGTCAGGCCGCGATCGGCGCCGGCCTGCCCAATGAGACCCCGGCCTGGAGCCTGAACCAGCTGTGCGGCTCGGGCCTGCGTGCCGTGGCTCTGGCCTATCAGCAGATCGTTCAGGGCGACGCGAAGATCGTCGTCGCCGGCGGTCAGGAAAGCATGAGCCAGTCGCCCCACACGGCCCAGCTGCGTAATGGCCAGAAGATGGGCGAGCTGGGCTTCAAGGACAGCATGCTGCAGGACGGCCTGATCGACGCCTTCCACGGCTATCACATGGGGCAGACGGCCGAGAACATCGCGAACAAGTGGTCGATAGACCGCGCCGCCCAGGACGCCTTCGCCGTCGCCTCGCAGAACAAGGCCGAGGCCGCCCAGAAGGCCGGCAAGTTCGTCGACGAGATCGCGCCTGTCACCGTCTCGACCCGCAAGGGCGACGTGGTCGTCGATCAGGACGAATACATCCGCCACGGCGCCACCATCGAGGCGATGGAGAAGCTGAAGCCTGCCTTCGTCAAGGACGGCTCGGTGACCGCCGCCAACGCCTCTGGCATCAATGACGGCGCCGCCGCCCTGGTGCTGATGTCGGCCGAGGAAGCCAAGGCGCGCGGCCTCGAGCCTCTGGCCCGCATCGCCTCCTGGGCCACGGCGGGCGTCGATCCGGCCATCATGGGCACCGGCCCGATCCCGGCCTCGAAGAAGGCGCTGGAGAAGGCGGGCTGGTCCGTCGCCGATCTGGACCTGATCGAGTCCAACGAAGCCTTCGCCGCCCAGTCGCTGTGCGTGGTCAAGGAACTGGGGCTGGATACGGCCAAGGTGAACGTCAACGGCGGCGCCATCGCTATCGGCCACCCGGTCGGCGCCTCGGGCGCCCGTGTCCTGACCACCTTGCTGCACGAGATGAAGCGCTCGGGCGCGAAGAAGGGTCTGGCCACCCTGTGCATCGGCGGCGGCATGGGCGTGGCCCTGTGCGTCGAGCGCTAACCTTCAGACGGCAGGCTGATACGAAGAAGGCCGGTGGAGCGATCCACCGGCCTTTTGTCTGTTCGGAGCGGCGCTCCGGATCAGTCGCGCAAGAGTTCGTTGACGCCGGTCTTGGCGCGGGTCTGGGCGTCGACGCGCTTGACGATGACGGCGCAGTACAGCGACGGGCCGCCGTTCGGATCGGGCAGGGCGCCGGGCACCACGACCGAGTAGGCCGGGACCTCGCCGCGGAAGATTTCGCCGGTGGCGCGGTCGACGATCTTGGTTGAACCGGACAGATAAACGCCCATGGCCAGAACCGCGCCTTCGCGGACGATGACGCCCTCGGCCACCTCGGCGCGGGCGCCGATGAAGCAGCCGTCCTCGATGATGGTTGGATTGGCCTGCAGGGGCTCCAGCACGCCGCCGATGCCGGCGCCGCCCGACAGGTGGACGTTCTTGCCGATCTGGGCGCAGGAGCCGACCGTGGCCCAGGCGTCGACCATCGAGCCCTCATCGACGAAGGCGCCGATGTTCACGAAGGAGGGCATGAGCACGACGTTCTTGGCCACGTGGGCGCCGCGACGGACGATGGCGCCCGGCACCGAGCGGAAGGCGGCGGCCTGATAATCGGCGGCGCTCCAGTCGCCGAACTTGTTGGGCACCTTGTCCCAGAAGGGGCCGACGGCGACCGGATGATCGGCCGACAGCGGCAGGGTCGGGGCGTGGCCGGCGCGCATGATGACGTTGTCGTTCAGGCGGAAAGACAGCAGCACGGCCTTCTTCAGCCACTGATGCGTGGCCCAGACGCCGTCCTCGCCGCGCGTGGCGACGCGGGCCTGGCCGGAGTCGAGCAGGGCCAGGGCGGTGTCGACGGCGTCGCGGACCTCGCCGCGCGTGGCGGCCGAAACCTCGGCGCGAGCTTCCCAGGCGGCTTCGATCACGGATTCCAGATGGGTCAGGTCGGTCATTGCGGATCTCCGTCCAGCATGGCGGTGGTCAGGAAGGGGCCGACGCTGGCGGCCCGGTGTTGGATGTGCGCGCCCTCGGCCGTGAAGGCCTTGGGGCCGACCAGAACCGTGGTCATGCCTATGGCGTGCGCCGGCTCCAGGTTCTTGGGCGTGTCCTCGAAGAAGCAGGCGGTGGTCGGATCGACGCCGAAGCGGGCCAGCATCTTCTGGAAGGTGCGCGGGTCCGGCTTGGGGATCAGGTCGGCGTCTTCCAGAGCGAAGACCCCGTCGAAGAAGCGCGTCAGCTCCAGCTGCTCCATCACCCGGCGGGCGTGGCCGATCGAGCCGTTGGTGAAGATCAGGCGCGGGCCGCTCAGACGTTCCAGCGCCGCGTGCAGGCCGGGATCGGGCGTCAGCACGTCCAGAGGCACGTCGTGGACCTCGGCCAGGAAGTCGTGCGGGTCGATCTCGTAGTGCATCATCAGCCCGGCCAGCGAGGTGCCGTAGTCGTGCAGATAGCCGCGCTGCACCGCCAGGGCCTCGGCCGATTCCAGGCCCGAGGTGCGCACCACATAGTGGTTGATGCGCTGTTCGACCTGTTTGAGAAACTGAGTCTCGGGCGGGTAAAGGGTGTTGTCGAGGTCGAACACCCAGGACCGGACGTGCCGCAGGTCGGCGCCGATCTCGGTGCTCGCCTTCAGGGGCCCGCCCGTCGCGCCTGCCGTCACTTCGCCTTCACCAGCGTGCCCGCGCCGAACTCGGTGAACAGCTCGACCAGCATGGCGTGGGGACGGCGACCGTCCAGAATGACCACGGCCTCGACGCCCGCGCGGACGGCGGCCATGGCCGTCTCCAGCTTGGGGATCATGCCGCCGTTGGCGACGCCGGTGTCGATCAGGGCTTGCGCCTCTTCCAGGTTCATCTGGCGGATGATCTCGCCGTCCGCGCCCTTCACGCCCGCCACGTCGGTCAGCAGCAGCATCCGCTTGGCGCCCAGGGATCCGGCCACCGCGCCCGCCACCGTGTCGGCGTTGACGTTGTAGGTCATGCCGTCCTCGGCCACCCCGATGGGGGCGATGACGGGCACCCAGTCCTCGGTCTCGGAGGCGATCAGGCCCTTGATCAGCTTGGGATCGACCTTGGTCGGTTCGCCGACGAAGCCCAGATCGACCTCGTGCTCGATCATGCTGTCGGGGTCGCGCTTGGTGCGCTTGGTCTTCTCCACCGTCAGCAGGCCGGCGTCCTTGCCCGACAGGCCGACGCCGCGCACGTCGGCTTCCTTGCCGGCGACGGTGATCCAATGGGCGATCTCCTTGTTGACCGCGCCGGACAGGACCATCTCGGCCACCTGCATGGTGTCCTTGTCCGTCACGCGCAGGCCATCGACGAAGGCGGATTTGACCCCGGCCTTGTCCAGCATGGCGCTGATCTGCGGCCCGCCGCCGTGGACCACCACGGGGTTCACGCCCATCAGCTTCAGCAGCACCACGTCGGCGGCGAACTGTTTCGCGACAGCGCTCTCGCCCATGGCGTGGCCGCCGTATTTGATGACCACGGTCTCGCGGTCATAAACCTGGATATAGGGCAGCGCCTCGGCGAGCGTCTTCGCCGTTTCCCAGCTGCGTTCCTCGGATTGCCGTTCGGTCTCTTTCATGATGGCCGCTCGATAGCGTTGAAGGGCGCGCAAGTCACGACGAAACCGGGGCGGGCGCGGGGCGTTTGCCCTTCATGAGCCCGTTCATAGACCCCACGGAGATCGACGACCGCGACATGGGGCCGGGCGATCCCGTTGATCCGGCGTCGCTGCAGCACCGTGACGCGACCCTGTGCCCTGAGTGTCAGGGCGCAGGCGCGCTGGTTTCAGGCGAGACCTGTCCCGTTTGCGAGGGTACAGGCAAGGTGGTCGGTCGCTCGGGCAGCGCCTGACGCGCAGGAAGCCTTAGCAGGGCGCATCCGGGAACAGGTCGCAAGCTTGATCAAAGGCCTGACGGATGCCGTCCAGCGCGCGCTGCAGGTCGGGGTGGTCGCCGTCGCGGGCGGTCAGCAGCAGAAGCTGGTGAGCGCGGCGGATCTGATCGGGAACCCGTTCATCGGCGTTTTGACGTTTCAGCTCGGCGGACAGGAAGTCGTCCACGCGGGCCTCGGCCTCGGTGCTGCGATCAAAGGCTACGCCGAGATCACGGCTCATCCGTTCGACCTGCCCGCGCCAGTCGGCGATGAAGTGGGACCAGGCCAGGACGCGGCGGGGCAGGTTGCGGCTAGCGCGCTCGGCGTCGGACACATGGCGAAGCCACAGCCGTAGGGCATGGCTGCGCGACATGGCGTTGCGGGTCATCAGCGAGGCGGCCACCTCAGCCGGGGGCCTCACCGGACTGATCACGACGACGCGGTAGCCGCTGTCCTCCAGCACGCCGCGCCAGAAGGTGAACAAGCGGCAGATGCGGGGGTCCTTGAGAACGATCAGGCTGGCGTCGCCGAACTCGGCCGCCAGCCTGTCCGCCGCCTCGGCGCGGAAAGCGTGCAGGGCGTCGCCGACGGTCGCCAGATCAAAGCGCCGCCAGTCGTGCCAGGTCGAACCGCCCGCCGCCAACAGGCGGTCGTTGAGCCCAGCCAGGACCTCGCTCTCCCAGAAGCCCTTGGGGTTGTCCTCGGCGGGCTGCATCAGGGTCTGCGGCGCGGTGGCGCCCAGCAGTGCGAGCGCGCCCGCCACTGACGAGGTGCCGCTGCGATGCATCCCCAGAACCACCAGGGCCGTCTTGCCGCTCATGCCATTGACCCTGTCTACGCCCCGGCGATGCGCCGGCCCCGCGCTTGTTAGTCGCTGTCGGCGTCAGGCGGCAAGGAACCAGTCGTCGTGGCCGGGCGAATGGATCAGGCCGTCGTGCGGATGCAGCCCATCGAGCGCCAGGTTGACCTGGATCGGCTCCAAGGGCGGCAGGGTCTGGAGCCGGGCGTCCAGGCTTTCGTCAGCGAACAGGGGCGGCAGGGCAAGAAGCCCTTCCAGCTCCGCCGGAAGGACAAAGGCGTCGGCCTGATGCCAGCCGTCCGTCAGGTCGCCAAAACCGTCGTCGGCCCGCGGCAAGGTCTGCGGTTCAGCGGCGCCGTCCTGGAAGGCTTCCGGTTCGGGCGCCCGGTAAAGGCCGGCCTCCAGGTTGCGGACCTGATTTTCCCAGGTCGACTGATAGGAGGCCCGGTGCTCCGGCGATTCCGAGAAGATGATCACCAGTTCGGCGCGCGTTAGACCGTTGTTGAGGGCGGTCACGTATTCGCCCAGACCCTTGGCGTCGGCCTCGCGGTCCAGAACGAAGCGGTAGATCTGTTTGACGAAGTCGGTGTTCGACAGATCGCCGTAACGGGCGCGGAATTCGGGCGACTGCACCATGTTGTCGGCGAACTGCTGCAGGCCATAACCCTGGTCCACGGCGCCGCGATAGTGGTCGAGCCCGCCGATGTCGGGCACGCGGTCCAGAACGCTGTCGTACAGACGGGCGACGGCAATGGTGGCTTCGTCCTGGACCCAGATGCCCCGGCTCTCGATCTTGGACGTCACCAACTGCCTGTGCTCAGCCGACTCGCTGAAGACGGCCAGCAAATCCAGGCGCGACAGGCCGTTGTTGAGCGAGGCCACGTGCTGCGCAAGGCCGGCGGCGTCCGGCTCACGGTCAAGCGAGTAGCGATACATCAGTCGGACATAGGTTTCATTGTCCGTACCGCCGAAACGCGTCTGGAACTCAGCCGAACTGGACAGGATTCTCAGAATGTCCGTGACAGTCGCGCCCGATGACAGCTGCTGGGCGTAGGTGGCGAGACCGACCGGGTCCGGCTCACGGTCGAAGGCCGCGTCATAGAGACGATAGACGACGGCGTAGGCGTCCGTGGTCACATAAGACCTCACGCCATCCAGGAATTTGATTTTCTCGATTGACGACAGCGAGTCCGTGCCGCCGTCGCGTCCGCCGCTGACGGCCGTCGAACTGATCGAGGCGTAGCCCCGCGACAGGCCGCCGAAGACGGCGGTGTCGATTCCGGCGCCACCCACCAGATTGTCGCTGCCCTTGCCGCCGATGAGGATGTCGTCGCCATCGCCGCCGGACAGAAAATCATTGCCGCCAAGGCCGATCAGAACGTCGTTCCCGCCGCCCCCCTCAAGCGAGTCGTTCTGTTCGGTGCCCGTCAGGGTGTCCGGACCGGCCGTACCCGTCAGGCTGACGCCGGTGTTGGTCGACAGGGCGATGGTCTGATCGGCGAACTGAAGGAATTCAATGTTCACCAGGGTGTCTGTGCCGTCGGGGCCGGTGACCACCACCTTGGGACCCGAGGTGTCGATCGTGTAGGCTGAGCGATTGCCGCTGAAGACAGCCGTATCAATGCCGCCGCCGCCGTCGATTTCGTCATCGCCGAGCCCGCCTGTCAGGCGGTTGGCGGCGGAATTGCCGATCAGCACGTCGGAGCCATTGCCGCCTACGGCATTTTCGATCACCGCGCCCATCGCGATGGAGACGTTGCCGATCATGCCGCCGACGTTGGAGAAGTGTCCCTGGCGCAGGTCGATCACCTGCCTCTGGCTATAGATCGAGAAGTCGAGGGTATCGATGCCGCCCGCGTCCCACACGCTGAATATGGCGCCGATGCTGGAGTTGTTGGTGGTGAACCAGGGCAGGCCGGTGTTCGAGTTGAAGCCGTAGACCGTGTCGCCGGTCCGCGTCGTCATGTTGGCGCCGTACAGGCGCTGGATCGCGGCGATGTCGTCCAGCAGGGGCGCAGACGAATAGGCACGGGAGAACGAGGCGCCGGTGTTGCTCTCGCTGAAGTAGCTCATCACCGAGTACTGACGAGAATCTTCATAGTAGGTGGCGTGCTTCGCGTAGGTGATCGTCTCGTTGTCCGACGCGTTGTAGGCTGCGGGATGGCTGAGACCGATGGCATGGCCGATCTCGTGAACCAGAACCTGCTGGCCGTACCCCAGTTGGATCGGTGAGATGTTGTAGCTCAGGGTGTTGTTGATCCAGACGTCGCCAGACGCCGATCCGAAGGCGCTGGAGCCGGGCATGTATGCGAAGGCCGCCGCGCTGTCCTGGCCGCCGGAATAGTTGCTGAAAAGCAGGGTCGCATTGTCGGAATAGCCGTTGCCGTCATCGACACGAACGAAGCGGATGTTGGCCACATCGGACCAGGTTTGCAGCGCCAGCAGGGTGGCGGCGATCTGCGTCGCCGAAAACTGGCTGAAGCCCGTGGTGTCGGTCGGCATGGTGGTCGGCGCATTGCTGCGGAAGGCGAAACTGACCGTCACGCCCGAGCCAAGGGGTTGGCCGCCGAGCCAGGACGCCCCTGTTCGCGTCAACTGCAGAGCCGCGTCGCTGATCGTCAGCGAGGGTTTGCCGCCCGGAGCCGGTCCCAGGCCGCGAGCGTCGGCGTTCAGGAAGTACAGAGGATCGTCAAGGCCGCCGGCGACGGGAGCGGGCGAATTATCTTGATCGGTCTGGAATGAGGACATGAACGCCTGCCGAAGGACTGAGAGCGCTCACACTAGACAGTGGAGAGAGACAGGCAAGCGATGCAGCAAAGACTAATGTAATCTCGCGCCGATCGTCGGGATCGTTCAACCCGGCTTCTCGGCTCTTCGCATCCATGGCGGTGCAGTCTAGGAGGGGGAATGGTTCTCTATCCTGTGATCATGTGCGGCGGCGCCGGCACGCGTCTGTGGCCCGCTTCGAGGCCGTCGCGGCCCAAGCAGTTCATCCCGCTGGCGGGCAATCGCTCGCTGTTTCAGGAAACGGTGCTGCGGGTCGCGCCCCTGGCCGTCGAGGGCGGGCGGCTGATCGTGGTCGGGGGCGTGGGCCACCGCGACTGGATTCTGGATCAACTGGAAGAGGTCGGCGTGGACGCCCAGGTTCTGCTGGAGCCCCAGGCCCGTGATTCCGCGGCGGCCATGGCGGCGGCGGCGATCTGGACCCAGGAACACGACGCCGACGGCGTCAACGTCTTCCTGGCTTCCGACCATCATGTGCCGGACAATCTGGCTTTCCGCCGGGCAGTGCGAGAGGCGGCGACGGGGGCCGGGGGGGGGCGGATCGTCACCCTTGGCGTCATGCCGACCGCCCCGTCCTCGGCCTATGGCTATATCAAGCCGACTGGGCGCGGCCTGTCGGACGTCGAGGCTTTCCGGGAAAAGCCGGATGCCGAGATCGCCGCTGCCTACATTCAAGACGGCTACCTCTGGAACAGCGGTAATTTTATCGTTCGCGCCGACGCCCTGGTGCGCGAGTTGCGACAATTTGCGCCGGGCGTGGAGGTCGCGGCGCGGCAGGCGCTCACAGACGTGCCCCCCAGTCCGGTCCTGGTGCTGGGCGACGCCTTCAACCAGTCCCCGAAGATCTCGATCGACTATGCGGTGATGGAGCGCACTGAACTGGCGTCCGTGCTCGAGGTGGACTTCGACTGGTCAGACCTTGGAGCCTGGGATTCGATCGCCGACACCGGCGAAGGTGATTTCGGTCAGCACATCCTCGAGGATTCTGATGGTTGTCTGGTTCGGGCGCCGGAGGGCACGATCGTCGCCGCCCTTGGCGTGAGGAATGTCGCGATCGTGGTAGAGGCAGACGCTGTTCTGGTCTGCGACCTGTCACGGGCGCAGGACGTCAAGCGTGTGGTGGCCCGTGTCGGTGCGGCCTTTCCGCAGCATCTGGACTTCCACCGACCCGCACCGGAGACCCTGGGAGATGGCGCTGCGCGCTTCGCGGAGTGGCTTCGGGTTCGAGCCCTGCCGATGTGGAGCGCTATCGGGCAGCAGTCCGACGGACGCTTCGCCGAGGCCCTGACGCTGGATTCTCGGCCGCTCGTGGCCGCGCGCCGGACGCGCGTTCAGGCGCGCCAGATCTGGACCTATGCTGAAGCGGGACGCCTTGGCTGGCAGGGCGGCTGGAGCCGTGCGGTCTCCACGGGCGTCGAGGCCCTGCAATCGGCCTATCTTCGACCGGACGGTCTCTATCGCACCCTGCTGGCGCCGGACGGCGCCGCATTAGACGAGACGGCGCGGGTCTATGACCACGCGTTCATCATGTTTGCGCTCGAAGCGGCGCGCAGCGTCGAGGCGACGCCGGGGGCCATGGAGGCTCTGGCTGTCGGCGTGCGGGAACGCCTGGCCGCACATCGCATGGCGAACGGCGCCTTCGTCGAGGAGGGGGAGGCGCCCTTCCAGGCCAATGCGCACATGCACCTGCTGGAGGCCTGTCTGGCCTGGGAGGAAGGCGGCGGCGATCAGGGCTGGGCGAAGCTGGCGGATGAACTCGTGGACCTTGCGCGCAATGTCTTCATTGACCGTGAGGGCGGTTTCCTGCGCGAATTTTTCACGGCTGACTGGACGCCGGCGACGGGCGAGCGCGGCCGGCTGGTCGAGCCGGGCCATCAGTTCGAATGGGCCTGGCTGCTGGCGCGCCATGCCCGTCTTCGCGGGAATTCCGATGGTCGGGACCTGGCCTTCCAGCTCTACGACTGGGGCGCGCGCGGCGTCGCGGGCCGGATGCCCGTGGCCCTGGACGCCATTGACGATCAAGGGCGCCCGCTGGGCGGGAGGGCGCGGCTCTGGCCCCAGACCGAATGGCTGAAGGCGTCCTTGCTGCTGGCGGAAGACGCGCATGACGGCCAACGTCGTCGTCTTCTGGATGACGCCGCCGCCGCCATGAGAGCGCTGTGGTCCTACCTGACGCCGGAAGGGGTCTGGCGCGACAAGCGTCTGGCCAAGGGCGGCTTCATCAATGAGGCCGCGCCGGCCAGCACCTTCTACCACATCATGTCGGCCTTCACTCAACTGGAGGCCACGGGTCGCAGCAAGGAATTGTCGGGTTTGAATCAGCTTTCGCTGCAATAGGGGCTATCTGTGTCTGACCATGTTCTGGTGACAGGCGGCGCCGGCTATATCGGCAGCCATACCTGTCTGCGTCTGGCCGAAGCAGGCTTTACGCCGGTGGCCTTCGACAATCTGTCGAACGGACATGAAGCCTTCGTCCAGTGGGGGCCGCTTGAGCGAGGCGACGTCCGCAGCCACGCCGATGTCGAGCGCGCGCTGGATCGCTGGTCGCCGGTCGGGGTAATCCACTTCGCGGCCCTGATCGAGGTCGGTCTGTCGTTTCAGCAGGTCGGCGACTTCTACGAGACCAATGTCGGCGGGGCCCTGACGGTTCTGCGCGCCATGCAGGCGCGGAACATCCAGCCCTTCGTCTTCTCCTCGACCTGCGCCACCTATGGGGAGCCGCAGTACCTGCCCCTGGACGAGGATCACCCTCAAGCTCCGATCAGTCCCTATGGTCGTACCAAGCTGATGGTCGAGCAGGCGTTGAAGGATCTGGCGGCCTACGGCGGAATCCGTCCGATCATCCTGCGCTATTTCAACGCTGCCGGGGCTGATCCACAGGGACGTATCGGCGAGCGGCACGATCCGGAAACACACGCCCTGCCGATCGCCGTCGAGACGGCGCAGGGGCGGCGCGAGGCCTTTTCTATTTTCGGCGAGGACTACGACACCCGCGACGGCACGGCCGAGCGCGACTACGTCCATGTTCTGGATCTGGCCGATGCTCATGTGCTGGCGCTGCGTCGTCTTCTGGAGGGCGGCGCCGGGGGAGAGGCGTTCAACCTGGGAACCGGCGGCGGCGTGACCGTTCGAGAGCTTCTGGAGGCGGTGTCCAGGGCGAGCGGCCGGCTCGTGCCTTCGGTTTCGCAGCCGAGACGTCCGGGCGACGCCCCTCGATTGGTGGCGGACAACCGCGCCGCCCGCGAGAAGCTGGCCTGGCGTCCGAAGCGCGACATCGCCGACATGGCGCGCGACGCCTGGGGCTGGCATGGTCGCGCAGTAACGATGTGATCCGAGGGGGCGGGCGTGAAAGATACGGATGCTGACTGGGCTATGCTCGGCGAGGGCGAGCCCTTCTACGGGGTGCTCAGCGATCCGCGCTTCCTGCGCGCCAACATCACGCCGGCGGCTCTGGAAGAGTTCTGGCAGACCGGGCGCAATGAGATGCACGGCTATCGGCAACTGATCCAGGCTCATTTCGGCGACTTCTCCGACGCCTCGGCCCTGGACTTTGGATGCGGCGTGGGGCGGCTGACGCGGGCGATGGGCGAGATGTGCCGACAGGCGACGGGCCTCGACATCTCCCCCGGCATGCTGGTCGAGGCGCGTCGCCACGCGCCGGCCAATGTGAACTACGTATCCGCGCTCGGCGACGAGACTTTCGACTGGCTCAACTCGATCATCGTCTTCCAGCACATTCCGCCGCAGCGCGGCTACCGCCTGCTTGACGATCTGCTGGCCCGCGTGAACCCCGGCGGAGCGCTCAGCCTGCACGTCACCCTGTTCAAGGACGAGAGCTTCCTGACCCACCTGTGGCCGTCTCTGCGCCGCGGTCAGTGGGACGGCGATCGCTTCGTTTCATTCGACCACGACCAGGGCGATGTCGGCGGGATGGAGATGTACGACTATGATATGTCGCGCATTATCGAGATGACCTCGCGTCACGGCTTTCACAATCTCATCATACAGCACACCAACCACGGCGGTTGCCATGGTGTGATCATGTTTGGCCGCAAAGGACGCTAGAAATACATGGCGTTGAGCGTCGCAATTTTGTGGGGCAGCTAGATGGTCAGGTTTGAAACGGCGTCGCCTCAAGGGACGAAGGAAGACGTCGAGCGCGCCTATCGTCAGATCCTCGGGCGAGAGCCGGATGAGGGTGGCCTGCAGCATTGGCTGGGAGAAGTCGGCGCCGGGCTGGTGGTCGACGTTCTCAATGGCCACATGATCGCCAGCCAGGAATTCCACAGCCGTCCCGACGATGAAAAGCTGACCGCTCTGGCGATCCTGGGCGAGGGGCAGCCGCGGCGCTTTGCGCTGGATCAGGTCGCGTCTGTGACGGCCGCCCTGAACGTCGATGTGTTTCGCAACATCGCCCAGGTCGGCGCCTTCGCCCTGCCCGACGGCTTCGATCTCTGGATTGACCCCCGCAGCGACGACTACCGGGCTCAACAGTTGGCGTTATGGTCGGCCATCACCCAGCGGCCAGCCTATAATCCAGCCGCCGACGAAGACACGCCTGAGATCGTTCACGCAGATGCGATTCACAGGCCGGCCTTCTATTCGACCGGGAACACCTTCGTCGCCGGTGATCATCTGATGGCGCTGGGGCATTTGCTGCGTCAGAGCGGCCTGAAAGCCGGGGACCGGGCCCTGGAGTATGGCGCGGGCTTCGGCCAGATAGCCTTGGCCTTCGCGCGTACGGGCGTCCGGGTGGATACGGTCGACATCAATCCGGCCTTCAGCGCGGCCGTCGCCCAGCTAGGAGAGCGTTACAAGGCGCCCCTGACGTCTCATGTCGGCGTCTTCGGAGACAATCCGGCGGGCGAGGACGGCGCCTATGACCTGGTCTATTTCTATGAGAGCTTCCACCACTGTTTCGACTTCCTCGACGTCATCCCCCGGCTGCACAGGATGTTGAAGCCGGGCGGCAAGGTCATGATGGCGGGAGAGCCGATCGCCCAGGGGGCTGTGCCTTGGCTGCCCTATCCGTGGGGCATTCGCCTCGATGGAGAAAATGTCTCGATCATGCGGCAGCGGGGCTGGATGGAGTTGGGCTTCCGTGAAGATTTTCTGGTGTCGATCTTCGAGAAGGAAGGCTTCACTTTCAGAAAATATCCTCTAGACGGCTATCATTACTGCACAATTTATTCGTTCGAGCGCGCGTAAGGCGACGTGAACGGCCTGATTTGATCCGAGGTTTTCTTTGTCCGTCACCTTTGTCCAGACAGCTGACGCCTTCTACTACGCCGAGATGGTCGGAATCACGTCACAGGCGGTCCGAGCTTACGCGCAGGGCCGTAATCTATCCTACGAGATGTTTCTGGGCCTGAAGCATGGCAAGCACCCTTGGCACGCCACCTTCAATCGCGTCTTCATTTTGGACGAGATGCTGCGCCGGGGCGTGACCGGTTGGGTCTGCTACATGGACGCGGACGCTTGGATCGAAGACCAGTCCTTCGATGTAGCTCATTACCTTGAACAGCATGCGGATCGCGCTGCGATCTTCACGACCTCTCTGGCGTCAGATAATTGGTGGGACGTCAATGCTGGCGTCTTTTTCGTCAATTTGTCGCATGACATCGGGGTGCAGTTCGCGCGCGAATGGCATGATCGCTGCCTCGATGCCTGGCCCCGCATTGCTGATGTCGCCAACTTCCCTGCAGGTGGGCCGGATGATCAGTCGATCCTGCATGAAATTCTGGCGGCGTCGGACGACTACAAGGCGGCCATGTGGGTGGAATCGCCAGACCTGATCAATTCGGCGTGGGCGAGCTTCATTCGGCAACACCTGCGGTCCAATTCGCGCGACATGCGGTCGCGTGTGGCTCATATCCGCGCCGAAGTGTCACGGGTGCTTTCCGGCGGGGAGCAGGAAGTTTTGACGCCCTCCGGTTCCAGCGCGCTGGAAGCAGTCACGGGTCTGTACGAAGGCATCCTGGGACGACCGATCGATGGCGGGGCCCAGAATGCCTATGTCGGGACTGTTGCGCGTTGCGGGCTTAGGGACGGCGTGGCGACGATCGCCGACTACATGATCAATAGCGACGAGTTCAGAGCTCGCTACAAAGGCTGATCACTGATCCGGCTGATCTGCTTTCAGATGCTTGTGAATCACCGCCATCTTGGGAATGACGGTACCGTGCGAGAATGGCTGATTGAATACAGTGGCGAAGGCGATGTCCTTGTCCAGTTCACGCAGACCGATCAGCTCTGATGCCGGGAACTCCGGGAAGGAGCCGGTCTTGAACCAGTTGTCGATGACGTCGCAGGTCTTGTGGGTGGCCGGCAGGTCGTCTTCGTAGAAGGGCGACTGCCATTGCAGGTCCTCGATGATGTAGAGTCCGCCCGGGCGCAGGTGCGGGAACAAGACCTTGAACGCCAGTTGCTGGTGGAAGGAGGCGTGCGAGCCATCATCGATGATCAGGTCGAACGGACCTTGTGCCGCCGCTCGCTCCAGATCGGCCTGAATGCCGCTGTCGCCGCGCACAAAGTTGAAGCGCGCGTCATCGACCCAAGAGAAATCGCTGATGTCGAAGCCGCAAATTTGCGCCTTGGGAAAGAATCGCAGCCACATCTCCACTGAAGGAGCGGTGCGGACCACACGATCGGCGTCGCCGCCTACTTCCGGTCCACCAGCCATCAGGCCGATCTCCAGCATCCGCTCCAGACTATGTCGGTGCGGCTGCAACAGCATGTCGTAGATGCGGGTGTAATGGTGGGGGTAGGGGTGCGTCGTACCCTTGTCCGAGCCTGAGGCGTTGGCGAGATCGGTCAGGCTCAAGATCGTGTCGGACATGGGATTTCCGGTAGGTTAGGCAGACAACAGGAGTGAAGAGGCTAGCGGCCGCTGGCGGTCTTAGGTGTCATATAGGTTGTCGAGCTGGTCCAGCGTCATGGCTTCCATGAAGTCCGTCCGCGACAGGAGGTCGCTCTCCTCGCAGATCATGAATCCGACGAGGCCCAGGCCGCTCTTTCGGACATCGACGCCCTTGGTGCCGATGGCGAAGTCGTCGAACTTGTCGCCCTTCAGACTGATGGTCAACTCGCCGGAAGTGAATGCGTCGGGCTGGACGCGGAGCGCGACCCAGCGGGTTTCCTGCGGTTCCAGCGTCCCGGATTGCGCGACCATGCCCCCGAAGGCGACGGTGTAGGGCTGCTCGTCTTCTGTCAGGCCGCGCAGACCGAGGTAGAGCCGCAGCGGCTGGTCGCCGATCAGCCGGAGGGTCAGTTGTCCGCCCTGGGGCTTGGTCCAGTTGCCCCAGTCGTCGGGGAACCACCAGCCCTGACCGCTGCGGAACCGCTCGGCGGATTCCATAGCGCGGTGGATGGCCAGGGCGTCGACGCGTCGCATCGAATAATAGCGTCCCGGCGTCGGGGCATGGGCGGCGGGCAGGGCGTCGGCCTGACCCGCGGGGAACCAGGCCAGCATCCGGTCGCCGATCTCGACGCCCAGGTCGCGCCAGGGACGCGGCTTGAAATGCTCGACGATGTTCCGCTCGCGCGATTGCCGATAGGGCAGGTCCAGCATCAGGCGTTCCAGCCGGGCGACGAACTCGGCCTGGTCGCCGACGCGGAAATAGTCGGCGAAATCGCCGCCCGCCTCCGGCAGGGACGAGGCGTCGGACAGCAGGGCCGCCTTGCCGTAGCAGAAGGACTCCGTGACCGGCAGGCCCCAGCCCTCATAGGTGCTGGGATAGAGGGTGAAGGCGCTGGCCCGATACAGGTTGGCCAGGTCGGGATCCGACACGCCTGAAACGATCATGACCTTGGCGCCGAGCTCGCGGTTCGTCTCCAGCTTGGAGAAGACGGCGTCGTTCAGCCAGCCGCGATTGCCGACGCAGACCAGGCGCGGAACCTTGGCGGCGCCATGCTTCTGGATCAGCTCCAGCCAGGCCTTGAAGGCGTTCAGGTGGTTCTTGCGCGACTCGATGGTCGAGACGAACAGGACGTAGCCGCCCTCGGACAGGCCGTAACGGGCCAGGGTCTGCGTCACGGGCACGCTGATGGACGGCTTGCGGAAGTCGGCGTCGAGGCGGACCACGTGAACGTTCGCCGGGTCGACGGCGTGACCCAGTTGATCGGCGACGGCCAGCAGATCGCGCTTGGAGGCTTCGGAGTTGGTCAGGAAGTGGTCGGCGTGGGCGAAGACGCCGAGAGCCCAGCTGATGAAGTCCTGGGTCAGTTCCTTGACGCAGTGCTCGGGCGTCATGATCGGGATCATGTCGTGGACGAACGGCACATAGTGGATGCCGTAGAGGGCCTTGGCCTTGCGGACGTGCAGGAAGTAGTTCTGCAGCCACCAGGAGGTCCCCAGATTGACCAGGCAGGCGCCGCGTCGGAAGGCGAACTCCGGCGAGAGGTCGGTGAGCGCCTTCAGGCCCTTGACCGCGGTCTTCCACGTGGCGTCCTGAACGTCGCCGCTTTCCAGCGACAGGGCGCACAGGCGCAGGAAGAGGTCGCGCGGCACCTCGACCCACAGATCGCGTTCCTTGGAGAAGGTGCAGACGGCGACATCCAGACCAGCGCGCGGGCTATTCAGCAGGCCGGAGATCACCTCGATCTGCACGCGCTGGATCCCGGTGGGCAGGCGGGCCACATTGAAGTAGCCGGCCAGGTCCGAGATGTCGAAGACGAGGTGGAGCCCGGCGTTCTGGGCTGCTTCAGGGGGCATTTGCGGCGCCAGCTTCTCGGCGGCGGCGACCCCGCCCATCAGGGCCTGGATCAGGGCGGCGTTTTCCTCGCGGATGGCCGGAGCAAGTCGAGCGAGCGCGGCGTCCAGCTGTTGCGCCACCAATTCCATGGTCACGGGCTGGGGCTCGGCCAAGGCGGTCAGGCCGGCGCGGCCGGCCACGGCCTGAGCGCGCGCCAGATCCATCTTCACGCCTTGCGCCGACAACTGCATCAGGGCGTCGACGGGATAGGAGAGGGTCGGGTCCAGCTCAGCGGCGTCGAGGAAGTAGGCGGCGGCTTCTTCCAGGCGTTGCTGCAGGCGGCGCAGATGCCCCATCTGCATGTGTGTGTCGGCGACCTTGGGGGCTAGGCGCATTGACGTCAGATAGGCGGCTTCCGCGCCCGGAAGATCGCCGGATTCTTTTTTGGCGTGGCCCAGCTGAACCCAGACGTCAGCGCGTTCGGGCTTGATCTTCAGCGCGCGGCTGTAGGCCTCCGCGGCGCCGAGCCAATTGCGCGTGTCGCGAGCCTGGTCCCCCGCCCTGATCAGCGGTTGAGCCTTGGGCTTGCGAAAGAGGGCCTTGGGCGACAGGCTCATGGAAGGTCCGATTGGCTAAGGTCTGGTCCTGGCGCCAAGGGAGGCGCGCGATCCGGCGGTTTCAAGGTCGGTGTGCGGCAGAAGGAGGTTCCCGCTGAAGCCGTGCCGATGCTAAGCGGGGCGCTTCGCGGGAACAAGGCGTCAGACGATGGAGAGCGAGATTCAGCAAGACCAATCCGGCGCGGTGACACGTGAGGACATCGAAGGGCTGTACGGTCTGGCGCTGGGGCGCCCCGCCGACCCGGCCGCCATCGAAGGTTTCATGGCGCACGAGCTGCCTTTCCTGCTGAGCGTGTTCTTCGAAGGCCCCGAGTTCCGCGATCGGGTTCTGATCCCGCTTTCCGAGCGTCGCCCTCCGGACACCGACTTCTACGCCGGGGACGTGCCGGAACAGGTGCGGAGCTGGGGACGCGCGCGCATGCCGGTCTCGGCGGAAACCGCCCTGGTTATCGAAAGGGCGGACTATTGGCCGACGCTCTATCTTGCCATTTTCGCCGATCCGGTGTTCCAGGAAGTCGTCGGCCTGAGCTCCACGCGCCCCTTCTGGCCCGAGGCCTGGGACGGTTTGAACTACCTGGTCGAGAACGCGGCCCAGTTCCGACGTCAGGCGCAGATCGAGAGCATCGGCTGGGACTGGGTCGAGGGGTGGGCGATGGATCGCGGCGCGCCCGATCAGCCCTTGAGGATCGAAGTCTGGATCGACGGACGCTTCGTCTCGGCCGGCGAGGCCGATCTGGTTCGGCGAGAGCTGCAGGACCGGTTCGGCGGCGAAGGGCGGGCCGGGTTCCGTCTGCCTGTCGGCGATCGGCTGGCGGCGGGCGGGCGCTTTGTCGAGATACGCGACGCCGAGACGGGGCGACGCCTGACGGCGGGCGAGCACGCCGCCCCCCCGTCCAGCCCGGAATCCTATGACGCCCTGACGCTTGAACTACGCAGTCTGCGGGAGGCGCTGGACCGGATTCAGAACACCCTTCCGCAGGTGGTCACCCGATTGAGCTATCCGCTGCAGGATTACGCCGGCTACGCCGAAACCTATGGGCGCACGACCGATGCCGGCCCGCTGGCAAGCGGCCAGAGCGCGCATGTTCTTGTGCGTCTTCATGCCGATGGGGCCGACGCCTTCGAGGTCGAGGACGCTGTCATGGCGGTCCTGGCCCAGACTCATGACGACTGGATGCTGGAGGTGCGCGGCCTGGATGAACACGGTCTTCAACATCTGAATTCGCTGCGCACGCGCCTGGCCTGGACGGGACGGCCGGTCGATCGGATCGCGGCCTTCGACCCTGACGCTCCGGCGACGCCTTTCGACCTCTGTCTGAGCCTGCCGGCGAGCGGCGTTCTGGCGCCCGAAGCGCTTTCGGTTTTCGCGGGCGTCTTCGCCGATCCCGAGGTGGCGGCGGTCTATGCGGACGCCGATCATCTCGAGGAAGGGGGCGAGGCGACCACTGCCCGTCGGCACACGCCGCAGTTGCGACCGGCCTTCGATCTCGACCTTCTGTGCCAGACGCCCTACGTCGGCGCCTGCGTCGCCTTCCGGCACGGCGAAGACGCGCCGTCGAGCCGTGGCGACGAGGCCGCGGCGGTCCTGCGCCTTGCGCTGGAGGGCAAGCGGATCGGTCAGGCGTCCGCCATCCTGTTCTCGAGCCGCCAGTCGGCGCCGACCGACGGCGCATGGGTCGAAACGGTCCGCGCCGCGCTCGCGTCCGATCCGTCCGTCTCGGTCCTCGCGGCCGATGATCCGTTCGGCGCGACCGTCGCCGGGGCCGCGCGCATCAAGCGCCGGCCGACCAGCAAGACGGTCAGCGTGATCGTCCCCACGCGCAACGCGCTGGACCTGCTCAAGCCCTGTCTGGACAGCGTCCTGGCCGCCGCTGCCGAAAATCAGACCGGGCTGGATCTGATCGTCATCGACCACGAGAGCGACGATCCGGCGACCCGGGCCTATCTGGCCGAACTGAGCGCCGGGGGCCTGGCGCGCATTGTCCGCTACGAAGGCCGCTTCAACTTCGCCCTGATGAACAATCTGGCGGTGGAGCAGGCGCGCGGCGAGGTCCTGGTCTTCCTCAACAACGACACGGTGGTGATCAGTCGCGACTGGCAGGACGAGATGGCCGCTCAGGCCGAGCGGCCGGATGTGGCCTGCGTCGGCGCGCGTCTGCTCTACGCCGACGGCACGATCCAGCACGCGGGCTTCGTGGCGCGCGAGCGCGAGGCCAACTTCCTGATCCACGACGGGGTCGGGGCGGCCTCCAGCGATCCCGGCTACCTGGGGCGTCACGCCCTGTTGCACCGGACGGTGGCCGTGACCGGCGCTTGCCTGGCGATCGAGGCGAAAAAGTTCAAGGCGCTCGGCGGGTTCGACGCCGCGCACTTCCCCGTCGAGGGCAATGATGTGGACCTGTGCATGCGGGCCCAGAGCCAGGGTCTGAAGGTGCTCTACGACCCCCATGTCGCCCTCTATCATCTGGAGTCCAAGACGCGTGGCTTCAGCCGCGAGGGCGAGAAGCTCAAGGTGGCCGAGGCCTCGGGCCGGCTGCTGTGGAGCCGCTGGGGCGCCCAGTTCGGCGCCGATCCCTTCTACAACCGGCGTTTCGACCGCGAGGCGCGGCCCTTCACCCGACTTCGGCCTCTGCCGTGAGCTCCGACGCGGGTCGGGTGCTGATCACTGGCGGGCGGGGCCGTCTGGCGCGCGCCCTCATGCGGGCGGCCTGGCCGCAGGGCTGGCGTCCGGTCGCGGTCGGTCGCGCCGAGTTGGACATCACGAATGTCGAGGCGGTCATGGCTTGGGTTGAGGCGCATCGCCCCGCCCTGATCGTCAACGCCGCCGCCTTCACCGGGGTCGATCTGGCCGAGAGCGAAGGGGAGGCCGCCTTCGCGGTCAATGCGGCGGGGGCGGGCCGTCTGGCCGAGGCCGCTGCCGAGACGGGCGCCGATCTGATCCATGTCTCGACCGACTTCGTCTTCGACGGTCGGCTGGGCCGTCCCTATATCGAGGCGGACGAGGCTGCGCCTCTGAACCTCTATGGGGCCAGCAAGCTGGAGGGCGAACGACAGGTGCTCGACCAGCACCCGCAGGCCCTGGTGCTGCGCACCGCCTGGCTTTTGGGCGGGCAGGGGGGCTCCTTCGTGGACGCCATCCTGAAACGCGCGGCCACGGGGCGGGATCTGCGCGTCGTCGCCGACCAGACCGGCAGCCCCACCGACGTGAACGATCTGGCGCGGGCCATCGTCGTCGCGGCTGAATGGCTGACGCGGGGGGCGGCGCCGCAGCGGCTCTATCATGTGGCGGGCTCGGAAGCGGCGACCTGGCATGAGATCGCCGAGGCGGCGGTTGAAGCCTGGGCGCGTCTGGGCGGCCAGACGCCGCCGCACGTGGCGGCCATCGCGACATCCGAATGGCCCTGTGCGGCGCGACGTCCTCAGGATTCCCGGCTTGATAGCGCCGCCTTCGCGCGCGACTTTGGAATGGTCCTGCCGGGCTGGCGGGAGCGGATCGCCGACTGGGCGGCGCAGAGCGCGGGGGCGAACAAATGAAGGGCATCATTCTGGCGGGCGGCACGGGCTCGCGCCTGCACCCCATGACCATCGCGGTCTCCAAGCAGTTGATGCCGGTCTATGACAAGCCGCTGATCTACTACCCGCTGACCACCCTGATGCTGGCCGGGGTGCGCGACATCCTGCTGATCACGACGCCGCATGACCGGCCCGCCTTCGAGTCCCTGCTGGGCGACGGCGGCCAGTGGGGCGTCTCGATCACCTATGCCGAGCAGGCCCGGCCCGAGGGTCTGGCCCAGGCCTATGTCATCGGGGCGGATTTCGTCGCGAGCGGGCCGTCGGCCCTGATCCTGGGCGACAACATCTTCTACGGCCACGGCGCGACCGACCTGTTCGCGGCCGCCTTCGCACGGCCTTCTGGCGCGACCGTCTTCGCCTATCACGTCAATGATCCGGGCCGTTACGGCGTGGTCGAGTTCGACGCGGAGGGGCGGGCGCGCTCGCTTGAGGAAAAGCCGGCGCAGCCTCGCTCCAACTGGGCCGTGACCGGCCTCTATGTCTATGACGAGCAGGTGGTCGACATCGCCGCGAACCTGAGGCCCTCGGCGCGGGGCGAGCTGGAGATCACCGACGTCAACCGCGCCTATCTGGAACGCGGACAGCTGTCGGTCGAGCGCATGGGGCGGGGCTACGCCTGGCTGGACACCGGCACCCCCGACAGCCTGATCGACGCGGCCCAGTTCGTGCGCACCCTGGAACAGCGCCAGGGCGTCAAGATCGCCTGTCCCGAAGAGATCGCCTGGCGTCAGGGCTTCATCGACGCCGGCCAGTTGGAGCGGCTGGCGGCGACGATGGGGGGCAATGACTACAGCCGCTATCTGCGGGGGCTGATCGAGGACGCAGGGCCGTGCGGGATCCTGCGTCAGGGGGAGTCCTGTTTCAACCCAGGCGGGTCAGCTCGATCATCATCTGGCCGCGCGGATGCCCCCATTCGCCGATCCACTTGAAGGCCCAGCCGCTGGGCGTCGCCGCATGCAGGTTCGACTGGCGGAAGTGGAAGGGGTCGCGGTCGTCATAGGTGACGATGCCGTCCGGGCGATTGACCACGCCTGATCCCTCAAAGACCGTCGCGAAAAACCGCGCGCCTGTCCTGAAGACCGGCGCCAGGGCCTCAAGGCTGTGGCTGTAGTAGTCGATCGGCAGGTGGGTGAAGAGAGACGTCGCGAGGCCGAGATCAAACATTACGCCGAACGGCGCCTCGAAATCAGGCGTCGCATGAAGGTGAGAGCGGGGGAGCTTGTCGGCCAGCGGGGTGGGAGCGATCTCGTGCTCATAGCCCGCCTCCAGCAAGGAGGCCGAAATGTCGATCCCGTAGTATCGGGCCGGCTCGAGATAGTCTGTCAGATGAACCCCGGCGCGCAGGGCGCCGCAGCCGACATCCAGCACCCTGTCGCCGGGCGCCAGGCCCTGTTGGACCAGAAAGTCGCGCTGAAGCGGGCCGATGACGTCCCACATGCCGCCGACGATGCCGCGATGACCTTCCGTGGTCAGCCGTTGCCGGGTGATCGATTCGTTCATGTAGCGGTTGGGGGATTGCATGTCTTCTCTCACCTTGTGGGATCGTGACGTGCCAGATGCAGGCAACGTGTCTCGGCTGCAACATTTTCCGGATATGGAGAACGGAATCGTCCATCCGAGCGGGCATCAATCCAACTCATCAAGAACTAATGTGGCGCTATTCATATCCCTGTAAGCGCTGCCGGAATGATTATATTGTCGTCTATTTGTATATTCTACGCGTCTATATCGCCTCGGATGTTATCGCTGCAGAAATTTGTTTGAAGCAGCCTTTAGCTTGGCCGCAGATGATTGCTTAAGATTTACGTATCGAGTTTTCTGGCGTCATGATTTTGCCTTGCGGCCTACGCGCAGCTGACATCGGTAACTCTTCATCAACACTTGTCTTTCGCCTCCCGGGCGAGCGCCGTTTGTCTGAAAACCCGCTTGACCAGCGCGATTGCGGCGAGATATGGAGAAACTGCCGTGGACGCAGCTTTGTCAGAGAAATCTGTCTAGGACTGTGGCCGAAAGGCGTTTCAACGTTGGCTACGTCCACACAACAGGTTTCTTTTGGGGTACCAGACCACATGACTAAGAACGTTCTTCTCGCTGCGACCGCCGTGTCGGTCATGGCCTTCGCTGGCGCCGCCAGCGCTCACACGCTGACCTTCCGCGCCGCTGCTGCTCCGACCACGGACATCGACGCTGGGGAAACCGGCGGCCCGAGCCTGCCGTACAAGCTGGCTCTCGAATCGTCCGTGGCCACGCCGACGTCCGCGACCTTCGCTCTGGTCAGCACCCTGTCGGCCGGCGCTCAGTTCCCCTCGGGCAACAACTTCGTCCAGATCGACCTGGTCGGCGGCACGTTCGACACGGCCCTGGCTTCCTCGGCTGTCGTCGCTCCGGGCTGCACCAGCGTTCTGTCGTCGGGCGGCGCTGCTGGCAGCACCACCGCCAAGTTCCTGGTCTCCAGCGCCGGCGCTGGCTGCAACCTGGCCAACCTGGACCTGCCGATCAAGCCGAACGCCGGCGCTGAAGTCTCGGTCACGACCACGCTGACGACCGAAGCCGGCGCTCCGATCGATCCGCCGTCGGCTGCCACCCTGAAGGTCCTGTCGCGCGTCGACGCCTTCAAGGTCGTCTTCGACAGCGCCATCGGCGGCGGCGCCCTGGGCGACACCTTCGCCACCCTGACCGCCAACCCGGTCTACACGACCTTCAAGGTCGGCGCCGACGCTCACGGCGTTGGTGAAACCGCCACGGTCGGCCAACTGGGCACCATCAAGCTGGTCGTCGACACGACGGCTTACAAGGACCTGGCCAAGAATCAGGTCGCCCTGGGTGACGTGACCGAAGCCAGCGTCACCGTCGACGGCAACTACAACGCCTTCAATGCCGCTCCCGGTCTGGTTACCCTGGGCGCCAACCCGATGGTGATCAACACGGGCGCCACGCAAGCCACGCTGGCTTCGAGCGGTGCCGTTGCGACCTCGCTCGTGATCGCTGCCTCGGCAGTGCCGGCTGCTCCGACCGTCAGCGGCGTTCCGTTCATCGTCACGCGTGAAGCGGCCGCCACCGCCATCCCGACCTCGACCTACAAGGCCTCGGTCAGCTACAAGCTGGACACGGCTTCGTACAACCAGGAAGGTCCGGCTCTGGGCGATCTGGAATCCATCGGTCGTGACGGCACCAACGTCGTCTTCCCGTGGATGAACAGCACGGCGATCCAGGGCGCTACCGGCACCTCGAACATCATCCGTCTCGGCAACATCGCCGGTGCGGCTACGGGTCCTGTCTATGCTCAGGTCCTGAACTCGGTTAACGCTGGCGCCGGTTACACCCCCGCCGCTGCTCCGGTTCAAGTGTTCCCGAGCATCGCCGCCAACGGCGAGCGCGTGATCAACACGGCTACCCTGACGACCGCCCTGGGCGAGTTCGGCCGCGGCGACGTGCAGATCAGCGTCGAAGCTCCGTCGAACACCGTCACCGCCCGCCGTTACGCCACCCTGGCCAACGGTTCGGTCACGGAACTGAACAGCGGCACCGTTGCTTCGGACCAAAACCAAGTTAACGTGCCTTGATAAGCGATTGATCTTCGGATCAGTTGGGAAAGGGGGAGCTTCGGCTCCCCCTTTTTTTATGCCCTGCTCGCCGCAAGCCGGGCTGAACGCGCGCGAAGAAGCCGATACCCGGCGTCAAAGCCGCCTTTTGCTTTGCGCCATGCGGCCGTCAGCGGCTATCACACGGACCTGTTCCTGCTGGAGAGCCCCGTGGCCGAATTCAAAGATCAAACCCTGACCGGCGAAGTCACGCTGGACGGCAACGTCTTCATCAACGTCGATTTCAAGGACGCAGAGCTGAACTATAGCGGCGGCGTGCCTCCCGGCTTCGACAACTGCCGCTTCACCAATGCGACCTTCAGTGTCGGTGGCGCTGCTGGAAACACCCTGGCCTTCTTGCGGTCGATGGCGCCGGCGTCGACCAACATGCGTTTTGTCGTTCTGGGCCTGCTCCCCGAGCTTCAAGGCTAGCGCCTGATTTCGTCGACGGAACCTCCCCCTCGTGACCCTGTCTACGGCCGTCAATCTCAGTCCCGTCGCGCGCCGTCTCGGCGAGGTGCTGGTCGAGCGCGGCCTGGTGCGCCCCGCCGACATCGCCAACGCCCTGTCGCTGCAGGCGCAGAACGGCGGCCTGATCGGGCTCAACCTGGTGCGTCTCGGCGCCCTGTCCGAAGCCCAGCTTCTCGACGTTCTTTCCGAGCAGCTGGGCCTGGCGGTCCTGCTGCCCGAGGACGGGCCCGCGCCGGAACGCATCTCGACCTTCCTCGACGAGATTCGCTCGCCCCTGGGCTGGTGGGCCGAACGCGAGGCCGTGGCCTGGCGCGAGGGCGAAGAGGGGGCCTCGCGCATCCTCTGCGCCGCGGTTCAGCCGATGGACCCCGCCCTGGCCGAGCGAATCAGTCAGGCGACGGCCGAGCCTGTCGTCTTTCTGCTGGCCCAGCGCTCCCTGATCGAGGCCCTCACCGAGGACCTCAGCCGCGACCACGCCCCGGCGCTGGATATGGGCTCCGGCGGGGCCGGCGCCGACGCCGCCCGCCTGCGCGAACTGGCGCAGGAAGCGCCGACCATCGACTTCGTCAACGCCGTCTTCGCCGAGGCCCTGACGCGGCGCGCCTCCGACGTTCACGTCGAACCCTATGAGGACCGCTTCCTCGTCCGTATGCGGATCGACGGCGTCCTGACGACGGCCCGCAGCGCCCCGCGCTCGAACTTCGACGCGGTCTGCTCGCGCATCAAGCTGCTCAGCGGCATGGACATCGGCGAGCGCCGCCTGCCGCAGGACGGCCGCCAGTCGATCCGCGTCTCGGGGCAGGAAGTCGATCTGCGCGTCTCGACCCTGCCGTGCTCCTGGGGCGAATCCATCGTCCTGCGTCTGCTGGGCAAGACCAGCCGCCTGCCGCAGTTGTCCGAACTGGGCGTCAGCCCCGAACAGGAAACGGGCTTCCTGCGTCTGGCCGAACACCCCAACGGCGTCTTCCTGATCACCGGCCCGACCGGCTCGGGCAAGACCACCACCATCTATCGCCTGCTGACCCACCTGAACGACGGCGAGCGCAAGATCATCACGGTCGAAGACCCGGTCGAGCTGGACCTGCCCGGCGTCATCCAGGTGCGGGTGCGTTCCGAGATCGGGCTGACCTTCGCCGCCGGCCTGCGCTCCATCCTGCGCCAGGACCCCGACGTCATCATGATCGGTGAAATCCGCGACCCTGAAACCGCGCGAATCGCCGTCCAGGCCGCCCTGACCGGCCACATGGTCATCTCGACCGTCCACACCAACACGGCCCTGGCCGCCATTCCCCGTCTGCTGGATCTGGGCATCGAGGACTATCTGCTGGCCGACGTCATGCGCGGCGTGGCGGGGCAGCGCCTGATCCGTCGCCTGTGCGACGACTGCGCCCGTCCCTCGACCGCCGCCGAGGCCAAAATTCACGATATGGCCATCCCCGCCCATCTGCGGACCATAGCCAAGCGCGAGCCCGCCGCCTGGCGCGAGCCGGTCGGGTGCGCCAAGTGCGGCGGCAGCGGCTTCCGCGGCCGCGTCGGCGTCTATGAACTGGCGCCCATGACGCCGGCCCTGATCGCCGGCATGCGCGCCTCGGCCGACGAGGACCAACTGACCGTCGCCGCCCGCAGCGAGGGCTTCCTCAGCTTCGCCGATGACGGCTTCCTGAAGGCGCGTCGCGGCGAGACGGCCCTGTCTGAAGTCTATCGAATCGCCGGAGCCGGTGAATGAGTCTGCCGCCTGTCGCCGTCATCGGCATGCACCGTTCGGGAACCTCCTGCCTGGCGGGCTGTCTGGAGGACCTGGGCCTCAGCCTGGGCGACGTGGTCACCTCCGCTCCCCACAACAAGAAGGGCAATCGCGAGAACCCGCGCTTCTGGCCGGTGCATGACGCCGTTCTGGCGCGGGTCGGCGCGGCCTGGGACAATCCGCCGACCGAGCCCGTGGCCTGGACGGCCCAGGAGCGCGCCGATCTGAAGGCGGTTCTGGCCGACTATGACGCCCTGCCGCTGCCCTGGGGGTTCAAGGACCCGCGCGCGACCGTGCTGCTGGACGGCTGGTTCGAGGTTCTGCCTGATCTCAAACTGATCGGCTCGATCCGCCATCCCCTGGCCGTGGCCGGGTCGCTGACGGCGCGCAACGCCTATAACCAGTCGCGCGGCCTGGGCATCTGGGCGACCTATAATCGCGCCCTGATCCGCTGGCGCGATCAGATCGCCTTCGACGTCATCGACTATGACGCGCCGGACTATGAGGCCCGTGTCCGCGAGGCTGCGGCGCGTCTGGGTCTGGATGCGGCGCGGCCCATGTCTTTCCGTGAGGCCGAGTTGAACCATCAGAAAGCCGAGGGCGAGGTTCCTGCCGGCCACGCTGATCTGTGGCGCCGGCTGCAGGAGCTGGCGGCATGACGCCGCTGGTTTCGGTCATCGTCGTCGGCTTCGACATGGGCCGCGAACTGCCCCGGACGGTGGAGTCGCTGCTGTCGCCCTACCAGATCGGGATGAGGCCCGAGGATGTTCAGGTCATCGTCGCCGACAACGGCTCGGCCGAGCCCGTGCGACGCGACTGGTTCCCCGCTGACGCAGACGTCACGGTTCTGCGGGTCGATGACGGGGGCGTGTCGCCCTGCCGCGCCATCAACCGCGCCGCCGCCCTGGCGAAGGGCGAACTGATCGCGGTCGTCATCGACGGCGCCCGGATGGCCTCGCCCGGCGTCATGAAGGCGGCGCTGGAGGCCTCGCGTCTGCACCCCGACGCCTTCGTCACCACCCTGGGTTTCCATCTGGGGCCCAAGGTGCAGCAGGTCTCGGTGACGGAAGGCTATGATCGCGATGTCGAGGATCGGCTTCTGGCCGACATCGCCTGGCCCGCGGACGGCTATCGTCTGTTCGAGATATGCGCCCTGGGCGAAAGCTATCGCGAGGGCGCCTTCGTCGCGCCCCCGGAGACGACCTTCTTCGTGCTGAGCCGCCAAAGGTTCGAAGCCCTCGGCGGTTTCGACGAGAATTTCAAGGCGCTGGGCGGCGGCTACGCCAACTACGACTTCTTCGAGCGGGCCGTTGCGGACGCCGGCGCGCCTCTGGTCATGCTGATTGGCGAAGGCACCTTCCACCAGCTTCACTATGGCGCCACCACCCAGGCGGGCGGGATCGGGCGCCCGGCCGATGAAGGCGAGGGCTCGCTGGGCGACGTCTATGGGCGCGAGTATGAAGCCATTCGGGGCCATCCCTATCGCCGCAGCACGCCGCAGCCCCTGTTGGTCGGACGGATCACCCATCCTATGGTCCGTCGTCTCTTCTTCCCGCCAGCGGCCGTATGACCGACACCCTGACCTTCCAGTATGAGGCCGCCGGTCGCGACGGGCGGATGGTCAAGGGCCTGATCGGCGCGGCCGACGAGGCCGCGGCCATGCGCCGCCTGGCCGCCGACGGCCTGACGGTCGTCCGCATCAAGCCCGCAGCCGCCGCCAAGGCCGAGGGCCGCGAGCGCGGCCTGCGTACCGGCGAGCGGGTTCTGGTGCTGCGTCAGATGGCGCTGATGCTGGAAGCGGGCGTCTCCCTGCTGGAGGCGCTGGATACGGTCGCCCAAGGCATGCAGGCCCGCAAGGGCAAGCGCCAGTTCCAGGCCGCCATCGGCGCCCTGCGGCGCGGCGATTCGCTGGGCGACGCTCTGGAGGAGCACGTCCCCGGTTTCCCTGACTACGTCTACGCCATGGCCCGGGTCGGCGAGGCCTCGGGCCGCATCGCCGATGTGCTGAAAGAGGCTGCGGAGCAGATGGCCTATGAGGACCGGCTGCAGCGCGACTTCGCCAACGCCATGACCTATCCGGCCTTCCTCGGTTTCGCCGGGGTGGCCGCCATCGGCTTCATCTTCACCCAGGTGGTGCCGCGCTTCGCCACCATGATCGGCGACGACCGCGAGAACATCCCCGCCATGTCGCGCTGGGTGCTGGAGACGGGCGAGTTCGCCAACGCCAACCTGGGCGTGGTCGGCGTCGCGGCGCTCCTGCTGGCCGGCGCGATCTTCTTCATCGTGACGAACAAGGCGTTCCGCGAGCGGGCCTATACCGTGGCCCACGGCCTGCCGGTCGTCGGGGCGGTGATCCAGGCGCGCGAGGTCGCGTCCTGGGCGCGGCTGACGGCATTCGCCCTGAACAACGGCGTGCCCTTGCTGTCGGCGGCGGCGCTGGCGCGGGCGGCGGTGCCGATCGGGCCCTTTCGTCAGGGCCTCGATCTGTTGGACAGCGACCTGCGCGCCGGCATGACGTTGGACGCCTCCCTGGGGTCGCACACCAGGCTGGAAGCCATGGACCTCAGCCTGCTGCGCGCGGGTCAGAAGTCGGGGGCCATCGGCGCCATGTTCGGCTTCAT
This sequence comes from Brevundimonas sp. NPDC007368, assembly GCF_042869015.1. NCBI lineage: Bacteria > Pseudomonadati > Pseudomonadota > Alphaproteobacteria > Caulobacterales > Caulobacteraceae > Brevundimonas > Brevundimonas sp. NPDC007368. The sequence goes on from NZ_JBIAFA010000001.1 coordinate 123,810, forward strand.
GGCCGACAACTACGAGGCGCGGCTGCGCGACCGGATGAAACGGATGACGGCCCTGCTGGAGCCCATGGCCATCGGCATCATCTCCATCGTCGTCGGCTTCGTGGCCCTGTCGCTGGTTCTGGCCCTGTCGAGCGTTTACGAAGGCGTCGTCTGATGCGGACGCGAGGGCGGGGGCGCGACGGCTTCAGCCTGATCGAGGCCCTGGTGGCCCTGGCCATCGCTTCGATGACCCTGATGGCCATCTTCGAGCTGCAGATTCAGATGACGCGCAACCAGCAGCGCGCGGCCCTGGCGATCGAACAGGTGGCGGTTCAGGAGAACGCCCTGGCCCTGACGCGTAGCCTCAATCCGATGGCGCAGCCGCAAGGGCGGATCGAGTTGCCCGGCGGCGACGTCGTGATCTGGTCGGCTGAACCCAGAGGCGAGCGCCGCGTCAACGCCGGCTTCCCGGCGGGCCAGGGCGCATTCGAGGTGCAATTGTACCGGGTCACCGTTGTGGTCGAAAGGGCGCAGGGAAGGCCCCCTGCACCCTTGGTATTCGACCGGGTCGGCTGGCGGAGGCTGCTGGAAAGCTAGCTCTGCGGCTCGGTCTGCGCGGGGGAGGCCGTCGCGGAGGGGACGGTGCTCGCTTGCGGCTCCGTGGCGCGGCGATCCGACGGTCGGTTGGGCGACGGCAGGTCGAAGCCCACGCCGCGCACGCCATAGCCGACGTTGAACGGCGTCAGCGTATAGGACCAGCCGCGACCGGTGCGGAAGGCCGCGTTCATGTCGCTGGCGTAGCGGTCGGCGTAGTCGGCCATGTCCTCGTCGCCGCGCAGGATGTGCGGCGTGATCAGGATCAGCAGTTCGGTGCGGTTGCCCTTGACCGAGTTGTTCTGGAAGGCCGAACCGATCACTGGCAGGTCCTTGATGAAGGGAACGCCGGTGTTGACCTTGCTGTAGTTGTTGCTGATCAGGCCGCCCAGAACGCCGGTCCAACCGTCGGTGATGGCGATCTGAGTGGTCAGGCTGCGATTCAGGATCGGCGGGCTGGCGATGGCGGGGTTGTCTGAATCGCCGACTTCCGAGATTTCCTGGCTGATGGTGATGTCGACCCGGTCGCCATAGACGACGGGCTGCAGGTCCAGGATGACGCCGGTCTGACGATACTGGACGCTTTGCAGGATGTCCGTGCCGTTATTGCTTTGATTGTCGCTGGCGCGCTGTGAGGTGATGATCGGCACGTCGGTGCCGACCTGGAAGCGAGCCTGGCCGCCGCTGCGGGCCACCAGTTGCGGCCGTTGCAGGATGTTGACGCGGTTGTTGCCGGCCTGGGCGTTCAACCGGGCGCGGAAGTCGGGACCTGTGAAGCTCATCAGCAGGCCGCCGCTGCCGATCGTGATGCCCTCCGTACTGCCGGTGAGGGTGCCGTCACCGCGCACATCGGTGCCGAACAACTGCACGCCCAGGCTGGTGTTGTCGTTCAGGGTGACCTCGGCGACCATGACCTCGATCACCACCTGGGGCGCAGGCGTGTCCAGCGTCGTCAGCAGCGAACGGAGCTGGGCGAACTCGGTCGCCGTGCCGGTGAAGATGATGCGGTTGCCGATGGGATCGGTCAGAACCTGGCCGTTCATGAACTGGCCGCCGCCCTGGCCATTGGCGCCCTGTTGCCGTGCGGAGGTCTGCTGGCCGCCGGCGCCGCTGCCAGCCTGGGCGGGCGGGGTTCCGGGGACGCCGACCGGCGGGCGGGCCTGGGCCGTCGTCGGCGCCTGACCCATGGCCAGCTGGCCCAGCGAGGCGGCGTCGGTGTTCTTGACCTGATAGACGAAGGTGGACGCCTTGTCGCCGAGCGCCGCGGGCCGATCCAGGGTTTCGGCCCAGTAGCGGGCGCGGGCCAGGATTTCGGGATCACGGCCGAAGATCAGGATCTGGTTGGCCGTGGGGAAGGACAGGATGACCAGCGCCCGCCCGGTCCGATCGACCGTGGACACGACATAGCCCTCAGTCGTGAGGACGCGGTTCAGGGCTTCGGTCAGAGCCTCGGCGGACCAGAAGGAGGGCTCGACGCGCAACACCTCGGCGCCGGAGAAGCGCGGCTGGTCGATCTCGCGGAGGGCGCGCACCACCTGGCCCACCTCGCGGCCGGAGCCGGAAATGATCAGGCTGTTGTTCATCACGTCGGGGGTGATCCGGGCGCCGGACAGGTTGGGATAGAGGTCTTGCAGCAGGCTCTGCAGGACGTTCACTTCGATGGTCTGGACCGTGTAGAATTGCACCACCCGACCCGCCGTCGGGGACGGGTTTCGGCTGCGGTTGATTTCGGTGCCCGTGCCGCCTTGCGGCGAAGCCCCGACGGTGACGAAGCCGCCGTCGACATAGACCTCGACACCATACTGTTTCAGCGCCTGCTGGGTCAGGGCGAACAGGGCGCGCTTGCTGATCGGGCCGCCGCTGCCCCCGGCGATGACTTCGTTGCGGGTGGCGACGTCGGGGGCCAGGGTGAAGGGCACCTTGAGCACGCCGCCGAAGACGGTGGCGGCGAACTGGGGGATCGCCTGGGGCGACAGGTTGGCGTCCACCATCTCGTCCGAGACCAGGGCCGCGATCTGCTCCGGTGTGGCCGGCAGGCGGGTCGGACCGGCGGGAGCGGGCGGACCAGGGACGGCCAGGGTGCTGATGTTGTTCTGGGCGCGCGAGCCGCGATCCACATTGACGCCGCCGGCGATCAGGCCGTCCTGTGACGCGCCTTCGACTCGAGTGTCGGGGCGCGACACCGTGGTGTTCATTTCGGGGAAGGCGGCGCAGCCGGCCAGGATGACCATGGGCGCCAGACAGACGGCGGCGCGCAGGCCCGCACGACGCAGGGCGGTCGCGGCAGGGCGCTGGAAGGCGGAGGGACCCGCGGTCAGGTTCGTCATGCCATTCTCCTCGATACTCAACCGAACACCCGGACGACGCGCGTTTCGCGTCCCTTGGCCAGGGTCACGGCCTCAGCCGAAATGTTTCTTATGCGCCAGCCGTCGCCGAAGCGGCCGCCTTCACTGATGGTCGCGACGCCGCCCGAGGCGTCGCCGACCAGAACGCGCTGACGGCCGGTGGCCGGGTCGCGCTCGACGCCGCGCAGCGCCGCCTTGAAGGTCACGGCCACATCGGGCGGCGGAGGCGGCGGGGGAGGCGGGGGCGGCGGGGGCGGGGGAGGCGGTGGCGGGGGGTCGGACCGCAGCGTCTTCAGAAAGGCCACGGCGCCCACGGCGCTTTCGCCCGGACGCACGACCAGCCCTGAACGCGCCGACTGGCCGCGCACCACGGCGGGGGGCTCCTCCGGCAGGCCGGGATAGGCGGCGCCGGTCAGGAAGGAGGCCGCCAGCATTAGCGGCGGAGCCAGCCACAGAAGCTGCTTCATGACGCCGCTCCCGCGGCGGGGACCCGCACAGGGAAGGCCAGGCCGATGCGGAGCTTGCCGTTCACCGGCGGAGCTGCGCCGGGTTCAACGACGCCGTTGAAGGGCGTGATTTCGTAGCGGAAGGCCGTGACGCGGAAGCCTTCGGGCCACTCGCCCACCTTGTCGAGGAAGGCGAAGGCGGGCCCCCAGCGTAGGTCCGACTGAACCTCGGCTTCCAGCCACTGGGTCGGGCCGACGGCCTCGATCTTGGTGTTGGTGGTGATGCGCGGATTGGGCAGGCCCGACGCGGTCGCGGCCTCCAGCAGGCGTTGCTCGATCAGCACCTGGGCCACAGCGGCGTTGGTCGCCTCGAAGCCCCAGCCGTTCATGTCCTCCAGCGCCAGACGGTCGGCGGCGCCCTCGGCCACCCGCCGCGCGGCGTTGGCGGTCATGCGGGCGGTCGACTGTTCAGTCAGGGCTTCGATATAGCGGTCCGCCTGGGTCGTGCGCCATTCCAGCGCGGCCACCGGAGCATAGACGGCGGCGCCCAGGACCAGGCCGCCCAGCAGGACGCGCTCGCGCATGGTGGTGGCGCGCAGCCGGTCCTTCAGCGTCTCGATCGACGCGCGCGTCGAAGCGACCATGTCAGTGAAGAAGCCCTGCAAGACGCGTCCTGTGTCAGTGTTGCGGCGCACGGGTCTGCATTGTGCATCGACCCCCCATGTGCTGTGAGCTATAGCAACCGTTAAAAGCCCATAACAGCTTAGAAATCCAAGGCGATCGTTTGATGTACCGCGGCCGTTCCCCTCTCCGTCACCGTTTTGCGCTGATCGTTGCCTCGTCGCATCAGCGCAGCCGTAAATCCCGCGAAGGCTACAGCCTACTCGAGATCCTTGTCGTCCTGTCGATCATTGCCCTGATCGCGGCGGTTGTGGGGCCGCGCCTGTTCGCACAACTGGACAAGTCCAAGACCCAGACCGCCCGTCTGCAGATCCGTTCGCTGGAAGCGGCGCTGGAAACCATGCGTCTGGATATCGGCCGTTTGCCGACCGAGCAGGAGGGCCTGGGGTTGCTGATGCAGGCCAACGCCGAAACCGTGCCGGGCTGGTCCGGCCCTTATCTGGACAAGGCTCTGCCGTCTGATCCCTGGGCGCGGCCCTACATCTACGTCGCTCCCGCCGCGCCGACCTCCAGCGATGTGGCCCCGGACAACCGCGCCCGCGTCATCAGCTACGGCGCCGACGGCGCCGAAGGCGGTCAGGGCGCCAACGCCGATGTCAGTTCCGATCAGGCCCGCTGACCCTGGGTCGCCCCGGCCCGCCCGCGGCGGCTATACCCTGATCGAGGTTCTGGTGGTGCTGGCGATCTTCGCTCTCAGCACCGCCATCATCATGCCGTCCACGGCGCGAATGCTGGATCAGACCACGTCCCACGCGGTCTTCTTCGAGTTCCAGCGCCAGGTGTCCGACCTGCGTCGCGAGGCCAACCGCACGGGCGTGCCTTTGCGGGTCGTCGATCCCTCTATGCCCAGGGCCGAGGACGATCGGGTGCTCACCTTGCGCTCGCCGTGGCGCTATACGCTGGCCCCCGCGCTGGACATCGCCGAGGGCGGCGGCTGCTCGACCGTCAGCGCCAATCTGATCAATCAGGATCGGGTGGTCATGACCCTGCGCACGGATGACGGGACCTGCCGGTTCATCCGGCTGCAGGCGGAGCCGGCCAAGGGGCGCGCGGCCCCTTAAGGCTCAGGGTTCCGGCGTCAGCGGCGGGGCGGCCTCGCGCACCTTCATTTCCAGCGTCAGGGTCTGGGCAGTGCCGTCAGTGCGCGGCTGGACGTCGTGGAAATAGCCCGAACTTTCCAAGTCATCGACCAGGGGCGCGATCTTGTCGATCGCAGCGTAGGGCAGGGTGAAGCTAAGGATTTCGGTCTCGGCGTTCACGGACGTCGGCGTCAGGTCGTGGAAGGCCAGGATGCCGATGGCGGCTCCGGCGGCGCTCAGCGGACTGGTCTGTTCCTCGATCTGGCGATAGGCGATCAGCTTCTTCTGGCTGGCATCCAGATTGCGCACGGCGGCGGCGCGCGGGGTGGCGGCGCGGATTTCGGCGGTCTTCAACTCGACCTGCGCCGTGTCCTTGGACAACTGATAGCCCTGACCAAACAGGAAGGCTCCGAAGCAGAGCGAGGCGAAGGCCACGCCGCCGCCGCCGAGCAAGGCCAGTTGCTCGCGCGTCAGTTCGACTGGCGCGAGCGCGAAGGCCTCGCGGTTGTCGAAGGCGATGGGCAGGTCGGCGGGCGCAGGCGGGTCTTCCGGCGCGACCTCCGCGGCGCGCTGCAGCCGCACGAAGGCGGACCAGGAGGCGGGGTCATAGCGCTCACGACGCCAGGCCGAGGCGACCAGGGTCTTGCCGCGCCAGAGTTGGGCTTCATAGCCGAGCTTCAGTCGGACGATGCGCCAGCCCTCGCCGCGCGGCTGGGCCAGGGTCTCGGGGCTGATCAGGGGGCGGGCCGTCATGGCGCGGGGCGCCAGAAGCGCATCGACGCGGTCCGCGTCCCACCACCAGACGCCGAAGTCTTCGCCGGCCTTGCTCAGGGACGAGCCGGAGCGGACGTAGGGGGCCGCGACTCGGGCGTGCAGGGCGGCCGCTTGCCGACGGCGGCCGCGCGGCAGGGCGGCGGTCTGGAACAGGCCGAAGGCGCAGAGGTCGCGGGCCAGCAGCACCACAGGTCGGCGCAGCATCCGTCCCACGGCGCCGCCGGGATGAACGACGTCGATCGCGCCATCAGCGCTGAGCCGCTCAACGCGGGGCGTAAGGAAATTGAGTTGCATCGGATGTGTCAGCCGCGGCCCGACGGGGGGCCTCTTTCAATTCAGTCTGATCGATCCAGAATGGCTGCTCAAGGCCGCCCGGCGTCAAAATTATTCGCCCCCGGTAGGTCCAGGCAGATCTGGTGTCTTTAATCGTAAATATCATTCTTCCTGACGGGAAGACGTATGATATTTCATCATCTGGAATATATCGGGCGCCAGTCGCTGCGGCAAAATCTGAAAAGCTATTGAACATAAGCTTTGATCTGGCGTTTATTGCAGATTCCGATTGCTTTTCGTCCAACCCAAACAGGATTTCCATCGCCTCTTTGGTCGAGGTGTTCAGGTTCGCATTTAATAGTGTGTGATCTGACGCCAGGTGAGGGCTCAATTTCCGCCACTTGCTCGCGTCAACGCTGTTTCTGGCCCCGAGGACGGATAGCCATTCGTTTGGTGTTTTGAGGGGCCGGTTCGCGGCAGACGTATCCGAGTAGTCTCGCTGTTCCGCGCCATCTATCCGGCGTAAATTGTCAGGATCGACGTAATCGAGATACCTGGCTCTCAGGCGAGGTATTTCGGCATCTTCAACGCCGACGGCCTGCATCAATCTCGTGTGCTGTTCTTCGCTCAGGGACGCCAGGTTGATCAGGCCTGCTTGATCTTGAACCTGAACGATCATTTTACCAGACAGGTCAAACGCGTAGGGGCGACCGTCAAGTTGAATGAAGCCCTGTTTAAGATTTGAGGCGTTGCCCTCCGCGCCGGAAAACAAATCGACGATGCGCGGGGCGCCGATCGCGATGGCGCTGGAACGAATAGGCTCTGTCACCGCGAGGAAGGTGAGGTTCGCCTCCGCTGTCAGGGCGCTTTGGAGGAACCTGACGCGCGCTCGCGCCGAGGCTGCTTCCGCCGTCAGGCTGGCTAGTGCTGTAATGGCGACAAGAAAAATAAGCGTGACGACGCCAGTGACGGTCAATACGGCGGGAAGTGCAAAACCTCGGCGCGTATTGATGGCGTGTTTCTTGTGAGAAGAGGGTTCAGAGTCCTTCATCGGCCCTGATCCATGCTTCCGGTCTCCCAGATGACGCCATTTCGACAATATCAGCCGATGCGCCGTTGAACCGTATCCACACCGAAGCAGCTTTTAGTTCTTCAAGCCCGCTATTGCGTGAGGGGGCGTTGGAGAAGTTTGAGCTCCAGTTGGTTCTATCCGTCGAATACGAGAAGGCGCTTTCCGCACTGGCGGGCAATAGTTTGATGCGGCGTGTTCCCAGGATGCAGAACAGGGCTCTGCCTTCCGGGGAGGGTTCAATCCGCAATTTCAGGCGACCCGCCCACCCCTGCGGCGCGCACTGGTTGGCTCTTTCCATGACGACGTCCATTTCCAGTTCGTCGGAGGAGCCGATCACGGGTTGATCCACCTCCGCCCTGAAGGCTCTTGCCGGCATCAGAACCGAGCTACGAAAGATGACGCGGACGTCGTTTACGGAAACGTCCAGATCTGCGGCGTTCATGGCTCGTCGACCGAGCGAGAAGCCCGTGTCGCCGGCCTTGATCCCGATGGAGAAGATGACGGCCAGCGCCATGCCGCCGATCGCCAGGACGACCAGGGCTTCGATCAGGGAAAAGCCGGCGCGGCGGGCAGTCTGCATGACCGGCCCTTACTAGGGCTTCCCGCGCCGCCTGCCAATCGGTTCAGGCTACGCCTCAGCTTGGCGCTGATGGTCGCGGCTGGTATGCAGACCGCATAGTTTGTTTGGGGGGATCGATGCGCGGCGTCGCCTCGGTGCTGATTGCAGGGGGATTGGGGTGCGCCGTCTGGGCGGGCCTGACCAATCACGCCCGCTTCGCCCAGGCGGAACCCGGCGCCGTCAAGCCGATCCCCGCCTACGCCGCCGCCGCCGTCGAAGCGCCGGTCGAGAGCGACAAGGAGCGCCGCGCGCGCCTCAACGTCCGCCTGCAGACCATGATCAAGGACGGCAAGGGCGTTCGCCTGACCGACGCCCCGCCGCCGGTGCGCCGTCGGGCCGAGATCCGCCCTTCGCCCCCGGCCGCGCGTATGGCTGCGACACCGTCGCGTGCGGAACCGGCCGCGAGCTTCGCCCCGCCGCCGGTCAATGCGAACGCCGCGCCGTCCGTGCGTCGCTCCGGCTATACGCCGCCCTATCTGGACCTGAAGACGCCGCCGCGCGTGCCGGACAACGACCTCGAGTGCCTGACCCAGGCCATCTATTACGAGGCCCGCAACGAGAGCGAGGCTGGTCAGGCGGCGGTCGCCGAGGTGGTGCTGAACCGCTCGCGCCACCGCGCCTATCCCAAGCGGGTTTGCGAGGTCGTCTATCAGCGCAACAGCCGCACCTGCCAGTTCACCTTCACCTGCGACGGCTCGATCGGACGGCGCGCGATCAACCCGGTGGCCTGGGCCCGCGCCGAGCGCATCGCCCGCGAAGTCTATGAGGGCCGCTCCGCCAGCCAGCTGCCCAAGAACTCGGTCAATTATCACGCCAACTATGTGCGTCCTTCCTGGGGTTCGCGGCTGGCCCGCGTGCGCCAGATCGGGGCCCATATCTTCTACGGCGCGCCGCTGAACGGCAGAACCAACCCCGGCGCCTGGGAGCGGGAGCGCGAACCGGCGCGGTCCGGTCTGCTGTTCGTGCGCAATGACGCGCTGGACCGGGCCTATACGCTGATGACGGCCCAGGCGGCGCCCAGCGAGCCTTCCGCTCCGGCGGGGTCGTGACGGGCGACGTCGTCCTGTTGCGGACCCCGCGTTACGGGGACGAGCGGGGCTGGTTTTCCGAGACCTGGTCGCGCGCGCGCTTTCACGCCGCCGGGATCGATTGTGACTTCGTGCAGGACAACCATTCGCGTTCCGAGCCGGCCGGGGTGATCCGCGGCCTGCATTTCCAGCACCCGCCCTATGCCCAGGCCAAGCTGGTGCGTTGCGTCCGCGGCGCCATCCTCGATGTGGTGGTGGACCTGCGCGCCGGATCGCCGACCTTCGGTCGGCATCACGCGGTCGAGCTGTCGGCCGAGAGCGGCGACCAGCTGTTCGTGCCGCCCTCGTTCGCCCATGGCTTCGTCACTCTGCAGCCCGGGACCGAGGTGGCCTACAAGGTCACGGCCCCCTATGCGCCCGCGCATGAGGCGGGTCTGGCCTGGAACGATCCGGACCTGGACATCGCCTGGCCGGTGGCGGCCGCCGACGCCGTGCTGACCGAGCGCGATCGGAACTGGCCGCGCCTGCGGGACCTGGGCACGCCCTTCGACGGCGAGACCCCCATGAGCCTGTCGGTCGTGGACCTCGGCCGCATCAGCCGCTAGCCCTGTTCGGCGGCGGCCAAGGAGACGAGCGTTGAGGATATTGCTGACCGGCGGCGCCGGCTTCATCGGCTCGGCCCTGACGCGCGAGCTTCTGGCGCGCGGCCACGAGGTCCGCGTTCTGGACCTGCTGACCTATGCCGGCGTGCTCGCCTCGCTGAGTGAACTGGAAGGCGACCCGGCCTACAGCTTCGTGCGCGGCGACATCGCCGATTCGACGGCGGTCGCCGCGGTCTTCGCCGACTTTCAGCCCGAGGCCGTGGCGCATCTGGCGGCCGAGACCCACGTCGACCGCTCGATCGACGGCCCTGCCGTCTTCGTGCGCACCAATGTCGTGGGAACCCAGGTGCTGCTGGATCAGGCGCTGACGACCTGGCGCGCCCTGTCGGGTGAGGCCGCTGACGCCTTCCGTTTCCTGCACGTCTCGACCGACGAAGTGTTCGGTTCGCTGGGCGAGGAGGGCCGCTTCTCGGAGACCAGCCCCTATGACCCGCGATCGCCCTATGCGGCGTCCAAGGCGGCGTCGGATCATCTGGTTCGCGCCTGGGGCCACACCTTCGGCCTGCCGGTGATGATCAGCAACTGCTCCAACAACTACGGCGCCCGCCAGTTTCCCGAGAAGCTGATCCCGACCATGATCCTGCGGGCCCTGCGCGGCGAGACCCTGCCCGTCTATGGCGACGGCGCCAATGTGCGCGACTGGCTGTTCGTCGAGGACCACGCCCGGGCTCTGGCCGACATTCTGGAACGCGGCGCGCCGGGTCGGACCTATGCCGTCGGCGGCGACGCCGAGCGCACCAACCTGCAACTGGTTCATGCACTCTGTGCGGTGCTGGACCGGCTGCGGCCCGCGCCGGACGGCGGCCGCTACGCGGACCGCATTCAGATGGTCGATGATCGTCCCGGCCATGATCGCCGCTACGCCATTGACGCGGCCCTGATCCGCGCGGAACTGGGCTGGGCGCCAAGGGTCGACCTTGACCAAGGCCTGGAGCGCACGGTGCTGTGGTATCTCGACAACGAGGCCTGGTGGGCGCCCCTGGTGGCCGACCCTCAGGGGCTGGCCCGTCTGGGCCGGCTCTAGCCGATCCGTTCGATCTCCGCGCCGCTGAAGGTCATGCGCCCGTCGAACACGCCCTCCAGCACCACGACCCGAAGCTCGCAAACCGAGCGTTCGGTCCAGACATAGTCCTGTACGATCTCGAACACGCCGGCCCGGCCGGGCACGAACTCTTCCGACAGGTAGTCGGTCTGGCCGCCCCAATCGACACGGAAACGTGGTCGGCTGCCCTTGGCGTCGAAAGTCAGGCGATAGGTCGCGCGCCACCGGCCCGGCGGCATGGTGATGTAGGGACCGGTGATCATGAAGCGGGGGCGACCGGTCAGGTCCAGCTGACCGCGCGTCCCGCCCGGCACGATGCGCGAATCATAGTTGAACAGATCCGGCGCCCAGACAGCCTTGGGCGAAGCCGGGTCCAGCAGGGCGACGGCCTCGGTGACGGCCTGCAGACGAGGCGACAAGGGCCTGGAAGGCGCGATCGTCGGGCGATGAAGCTTCAGGCCCGGGAAGATCTCGATCGCGCCCGAGGCGAAGTCGCGGCTGCGGAACAGGCGATGGGCCGGCAACAGATCGGTCCGCCCCATCAGATCCGTGTAGACGGCGATATGGGGGGGGATGGCGTCCGGGGCCTCGTCGCCGTCCAGGCGCATGCCCGGTCCGGCGATCAGGCCCGCCAGGGCCTCGGCGGGCACGCCGGCGGCCAGGGGCTGCTGCGCATCGGCGGTCAGGATGAGGGCCCTGGGGTCGCCGAGGGGCGCGTTTTGCGGGTCGGCGTCGAGGTCGTGAAGTCGCAGGCCCGCTTCAGCCGAGGCGCTCGCGACGGCCGCGCGCCAGGCGGCGTCATGACGGAAGGGCGGAAGGACGATCCATCGCGCTTGCGAAGAGGGGGAAGAACTCACGCGGCGCGCAACCAGGTATAGACCTCAACCGCCTCGTCGATGTCGTCGAACACCTTGGCCTGCCCGCCTTCGATGATCAGCGCGCGGTCGCAATAGTTGGCGATCAGATGGGTGTCGTGGGACGCCATCAGGAAGGCGCGGTGTGCGCGGTGCTCGAACAGAGCTTCCTGACATTTGCGCTGGAAACGGGCGTCGCCCACGGCGACCAGTTCGTCGATCAGATAGCAATCGAATTCAATGGCCAGCGACAGGCCGAAGGCCAGACGCGCGCGCATCCCCGAGGAGTAGTGCTTAACCGGGTCGCGCAACGCCTTGCCCAGTTCGGCGAAGTCATCCACCCGCTCCAGCATTTGGTGGTAGTCGCGGTCATATAGGCGCGCGAGAAAGCGGACGTTGTCGAGGCCCGATAGGCTGCCCTGGAATCCGCCGCCGAAGCCGATCGGCCAGGACGACGACATCCGCCATTCGATCCGGCCCTCGGTTTCGGGCAGGACGCCGCCCAGCATCTTGATCAGGGTGGACTTGCCCTGACCGTTGCGGCCGAGAATCGCCAGTCGCCCCGACGTGCCAAGATCAAAGTTGATGTTCTTGAACAGTGGCTTGCGGGCGCCGTGGTAGGTCTTTCCGACATCGATGACGCGCAGACCGGGAACCTCGGGGGTCTGCATCAGTCCTGCCTGTGCTCCCGTACGCCGGCCCAGATGAGCCAACCCACGGCGTAAACCAGCAGCGACGAGGCGAAGACGGTCAGGAAGGCCAGGAAGCGTCGGGGTTGGGTCGGCTTGTCCGGTTGGCTCGGCGCCACGATGCGTTCGAGGTAGAGCTTCTGGCGACGTGCTTCCTGTTCAGCGTTCAGCAGGGCGGCGGTGGCCTGGGCCAAGACCTTGTCCGCGATCTCGCGGCGCATCACCAGGTCCTCGTAGGCGCCGACCTTGGGCGCCAGCGACGAGGCGCTGCCGGTGGCCTTGGCGCGGGCTTCCGCGACCTGCCGCTCATAGGCGGCGATCCGGCTGTCAAGGATGGGCAATTGCGGGCTGGAGGGGGCTTCGGCCGCCAGTTGCGCCCGATCGGCGCGCAACTGGGCGATGGTCACCAGCAGGCCGGCCACGACCTCGGTCGTTTCAGTCACGGCGGCGCGAGGGTCGATGAACTGGGCGCTGTTGCGAAGGGCGGTAAGCGCCTGCTGCGACGCGGCCACCTCGGCGCGGGCGTGGTCGAAGGAGACGCGAGCGTCGCGTACCGCATTTGCGGCCGAGCGTTCGTTGAGGCGATTGATCAGGGCCTCGCCGCTGTCCAGCATGGCGGCGTTAATCGTCGCCGCGTCCTTGGCGCTGAACGCCTCGACCCGAAGGGTGCTGATGCCCGAGGCGGCGTCATATCCGACCGTCAGGTAGCGTTTGAAGCCCTTGTACAGGGCTTCCTCGCTTGTGCCCTCCCACGGGCGCGGCGTGCGCGAGAACCAGTCGACCTTCGGTCCGGTGAGCATGGCCTTCAGGTTGAAGCGCGTCTGGAGGACCTTCAGGCTGTCGCGAGAGTCCAGATACTCGTGCACGGCGAAGGCGTCGTTCATCCCTGTGGACAGACCGACGCCTTGCAGAGCGATGCCAAGCCCGGTGGGTTGGCTCGAATTGGCCGAGCGGACCACGAAATGGGATTCCGACACATACCGCGGCGAGGCGATCAGGCCGTAATAGACGCCGCCCACCAGGCTGGGGATCCCGACCACGATCAGGAAACCGAGCGGCAGCCGCTTGCGCCACGAAGGCTTGGCCTTGGGCGCGATGCGCGGTTCTTCGGCCGCGCCGAGATAGGTCAGGTTGGTGTCAGCCATTCGTCTTCTGGGTGATGTGTTTCATGGTCGGACGATGTCTTTTACTCAGCCGAGATGCGGTCTCGGGCTCCGGCGATCAGCACCAGACCCAGAATATTGAAAACGGAGCCCACCGCGAGCGCATAGAGCGGATCGTAGTAGGTCGGCACGAATTCCCCAAAGACGCCTGCCCGAATCATCTCCACCCCATGCGGGAAGGGGACGTAGAGGTAGAGGTCGCGGACCCCCGGCGGCAGCCAGGCCACCATGAAGAACACGCCCGAAACCGGGATCAGGATGTAGCTGATCAGGCCCACGACGCGCTCGAACGTCTCATAGCGCATGGCGAGGCCCGTGAGAATGAGGGCGAAGCCGCAAGAGATCCAGGCCAGCAGGAACCAGCCAGCGTAGAGCAGCAGATAGTTGTGGGGCAGGCCGACCTGCTTGAGGCAGAACAGCACCACATAGACGATGAAGAAGGCGGCGGTGGCCCCGCCCAGTTCCAGCAGAATACGCGCGCCGAAGATGTGCAGCGCGGAGATCTGGCGGTGATAGAGCAGCCCCAGGTTCGCCTGGAGCGCGCCGCCGAGAAGACCGATCATGTGACGGGTCAGGATCAGCGACATATAGCCGGTCATGACGAAGGGCGCGAGCCGCACCCCGTGTTCATAGGCGGGCTTGGTGACGCCCCAGAGGATCAGAACGCCGAAGCAGAAGATCAGAGGTTCGCCGACGACCCAGGCGAAGCCCAGCCCTTCGCGTCCGAAACGCGTCGCCATCTCGCGCATGATGAGTGCGCCAAGGATTCGGAAATGGCGGACGATGGGTTCGAACATCAGGGCATTTGAGGCGCGCCAAGCGCGAGAAAATCGAGCGTGAAAACAGCCTTTACCATGAGCGTGATCACGCCGCGACCATAGCTTGCGTCGTCGCAAGCGCAAGCGATCTCGCCCTGGCATGGAGGAAGTTTTACGGCGTTTTCAGACCCCGGCGGTCGTTCGACCGGTTTGCGGATCTATCCTGTCAGTCGCTGGTCGGCGCGCAGGCGGGCGATGACGGCGTTCGCGGCTTCGGCGGGGCTCATCCTGTCCGTTTGAAGATGCAGGTCCGGCTCGGTCGGCGGCTCATAGGGGCTGCTGACGCCGGTGAAGTTGGCGATCTCGCCGCGACGGGCCTTGGCGTAGAGCCCCTTGACGTCGCGCGCCTCCGCCACCGCGAGGGGCGCGTCGACAAAGACTTCCAGGAACTCGTCGTCCGGCATCATGTCGCGAACCATTTGGCGCTCGGCCCGGAAGGGCGAGATCAGCGACACCAGGACGATCAGGCCGGCGTCGGCCATCATCCGCGCGACCTCGGCCGCCCGCCGGATGTTCTCGACCCGGTCGGCCTCGGTGAAGCCCAGGTCGCGGCTGAGGCCGTGCCGCAGGTTGTCGCCGTCGATCAGATAGGCGTGCCGCCCCTCCGCCGTCAGCCGCTCCTCGACCAGGTTGGCGATGGTGGACTTGCCGGACCCCGACAGACCGGTCAGCCAGACCACGGCGGCCTTCTGGCCCTTGAGCGTCGCGCGCTGATTGCGATCCACCTTGATGGCCTGGCGATGGATGTTGTGGGCGCGACGCAGGGCGAAGCGGATCATGCCTGCGCCGACCGTGGCCCGCGTCAGCCGGTCGATCAGGATGAAGGCGCCCAGCTCGCGCTCGACCTCATAGGGCTCGAAGGCCACGTCCTGACCCAGCGACAGGTGACAGACGCCGATGTCGTTCAGCGCCAGCGAACGGGCCGCCAGCTTCTCCTGGGTGTTGACGTTCACCCTATGGCGAATGTCGGTGATCTGGGCCGGGACGGCGCGCGCCCCGATCTTCAGGTCATAGACGCGGCCTGAGACCATTTCCGCCTCGGCCATCCAGATGAGGGTGGCCTCGAACTGGTCGGCCGCCTCCAGCGGCGCGTCGGCGGCGGCCAGGACGTCGCCGCGCGACACGTCGATCTCGTCGGTGAAGGTCAGGGTGACGGACTGGCCGGCCCGCGCCTGCGGCAGGTCGCCGCCCATGACGACGATGCGCTCCACATGCGAGCGAACGCCCGAGGGCGAGACGGCGACCGCGTCGCCGACACGCACAACGCCGCTGTTGATGCGGCCCGTATAGCCGCGGAAGTCGAGGTTGGGCCGATTCACACCCTGAACCACCATGCGGAACGGTCGGGCTGTTTCGGCGATAGGCGGCAGGCCTTCCAGGACTTCCAGCAGGGTCGGTCCCGCGTACCATTCGGCCGCTTCGCCGCGCCGGACCAGGTTGTCGCCGGACACGCCGGACACGGGAATGACGGTCGGCGCGGGCAGTCCGGCGGCCTCGGCGAAGGCGAGGTAGTCGGCGGCGATGGCGTCGAAGGCGTCCTGCGACCAGGCGACCATGTCCATCTTGGTTACCGCCAGGACGACATGGCGCACGCCGAGCAGGGAGACGATATGGCTATGCCGCCGTGTCTGGGTCAGCACGCCCTTGCGCGCGTCGACCAGGACCACGGCCGCGTCGGCGGTCGAGGCGCCGGTGGCCATGTTGCGGGTGTACTGCTCATGCCCGGGGGTGTCGGCGACGATGAACTGGCGACGCGGCGTCGAGAAGTAGCGATAGGCCACATCGATGGTGATGCCCTGCTCGCGCTCGGCCAGAAGGCCGTCCACCAGCAGGGAGAAGTCCAGCCGCCCGTCGGCGTCGCGCAGGGCCGCGATCTGATCGTCGGGCACGGCGCCGGCGTCATGCAGCAGGCGGCCGATCAGGGTCGACTTGCCGTCGTCCACCGAGCCGCAGGTGATGAAGCGCAGGGTGTCGCGCTGAAGCGTCGAGGACGTCATCAGAAATAGCCCTCCTGCTTCTTCTTCTCCATCGATCCGGCCTGGTCGCGGTCGATCAGCCGTCCCTGACGTTCGGAGCTGCGCGAGGCGCGCATCTCGGCGATGACGGCGTCCAGGGTCGTGGCCGTGCTCTCGACGGCGCCCGACAGGGGGTAGCAGCCGAGGGTTCGGAACCGCACCGACATCATCTGGGGCGTCTCGCCGGGGGCCAACCGCATCCGCTCGTCGTCGACCACGATCAGGGCGCCGTCGCGCCGGACCACGGGGCGCTCGGCGGCGAAATAGAGGTCTACGACGGGGATCTTCTCCAGGGCCACGTATTCCCAGACGTCCATCTCGGTCCAGTTGGACAGGGGGAAGACGCGCATGCTCTCGCGCGGCGCGACCCGCGCATTATAGAGGCTCCACAGTTCCGGCCTCTGGCGACGCGGGTCCCAGCGGTGGCCGGGACCGCGGAAGGAGAAGATGCGCTCCTTGGCGCGGCTGGCCTCCTCGTCGCGGCGGGCCCCGCCGATGGCGGCGTCGAAGCCGTGCAGGTCCAGCGCCTGCTTCAGCCCTTGTGTCTTCCACATGTCGGTGTGGACCGCAGAGCCATGGTCGAAGGGATTGATTCCCTGCGCCTGGGCCTCGGGGTTGTGGTGCACGATCAGCCGTGCGCCGCTCTCGGCCGCCATCCGGTCGCGCAGGGCGTACATGGCGCGGAACTTCCACGTCGTGTCCACGTGCAGCAGGGGGAAGGGCGGGGGCGCCGGATAGAAGGCCTTGCGGGCCAGATGCAGCAGGGCCGCCGAGTCCTTGCCGATGGAATAAAGCAGCACGGGGCAAGCGCACTCGGCCGCCACCTCGCGCAGGATGTGGATGCTCTCGGCCTCGAGCCGTTGCAGGTGGGTGAGCCGGTCTGGCGTGGTCGCGGCGGTCGTCATTTCAGGCCGCCGAGACCCCGACCTTGCCATAGAGGTCCTTGAGACGGGCCTGGTAGGCTTCGGGCGTGAACTTGCCCGCCTGGATCAGGCCGCGCGCCTGCAGGTCCAGGCGCAGTCCCTCGTCGGCGTCCAGGGCCCGGATGCCGCGCGTCAGGGCCTGAACGTCATAGGGATCGACGACCACGGCGGCGTCGCCCGCCACTTCCGGCAGGGATCCGCCGGTCGAGGTCAGCACGGCCGTGGACAGGGCCATGGACTCCAGAACCGGCAGGCCGAAGCCCTCGTAAAGCGAGGGGAAGAGAGTGGCCTTGGCGCCCCGGATCAGGCTGATCAGCATGGAGAAGGGCATGTACTCATACTGGCGGATACGGTCGGCGCTGGGGCCGCCGTCGCGCTTCACCTGGTTCAGAAGGGCGGTCTCGCCCTCGTCCAGCCAGGCGCGGCCGCCGATGATGACCAGAGGCGTCTGGCTGCCCGAGGCCAGGTAGGCCTCGACGATACGGCCCAGGTTCTTCTTGGGTTCGATGGCGCCGAAGTGGAGGAAATAGCCCTTCCAGCCCAGGTTGAAGACGCCCTCTAGTTCCAGAGTGACGTCGGCCTGGCTGCGCGAGGTCAGCTTTTCGGGGAGGCTGACGGCCTGATAGGTGTTGGTGACGCGATCTTCGCTGACGCCGAGCAGGCGGATGACGTCCTGGCGGGTCGTCTCCGAAACCACGGCGATATGGTCGGCGCGGCGCGCGATCGCGTCACACAGGGCTCGATAGGTGGCCTTGTCGTCCAGGGTCGTATGCGGCAGGCGCAACGGGATCAGGTCGTGGATGGTGTAGATGTTGGGAACCTTGCGTGCGTGCAGCGGCAAGGTGGCGGTCCAGTGCATGACGTCCGGAGCGGGGGCGGCGGCTGAGGTCTCGAACGAGACGGGTGTCTCCTTGCCGTAGGCCGAGAAGCAACGGTTGGCGTGGGTGAACAGGTCGCGGGCAGCCCAGAAACGATCGGCGGCCGGACGCCCTCCGGATCGCGCCGGCCAGATGACCTCGCCCGAGGGCAGGATGGAATGGGCGGTTCGGCCGTATCGCGACGTAAAGGTGTCGGCGAAACGCTGGACCTTTTGTTTCCGGTTCAGCCGTTGTGGCGGGCGCTCGGCGTCCACCAGCGAGGTTTCGTTCAGCAGATTGTCGTCACGGCGGCGCGCTGTCGGACCATAGAGTACCTGGGTGCCGAAGCCGACGGCGCGCGCGCTGTCGAGCAGGTTTCGCCCATAGGTCGCGATGCCCGTCCCCTTGGCCAGGGCCAGGTTGAAACCGTCGATGCAGATGGAAGTCATGAAATCCCGAGGGGCGAACGTTCGGGCGATGTGGACGACAGGGCGGGGCGCAGGTCAAGTTCCTATCAGCGGGTAATGCGCGCCTTAACGTGCTGTTAAATCCTGTAGCCCGTCGGCCACGGTGTGTTGCAACCTTCGGTAAATCGGGCGTTTCGCGCTCGACCGCTCACGGCAACGCTGATAGGGAGTGGGGTAGGCGACGTATCCGTCGTCCACGAACAACAGATCTCGGAGGGCCGCATCCATGCGCGTCAAGAGTTTGATCCTGGCATCTAGCGCGGCGGCGGCTCTGGCCCTGTCGGCTGGCGCCGCTTCGGCTGAGCCGGACGGCTGGTACGGCGCCGTCGACGCCGGCTACCACATCATCGACGACATCAACACCGAGTCGTCGACCCGCGGTTCCAACTGGAACTGGGAAGTCAACGACGGCTGGGCCGCCTTCGCCCGCCTCGGCTACCGCTTCAACCCCAACTGGCGCGTTGAACTGGAAGGCGGCTACCGCTCGGGCGACATCGGCACCGTGCGCGCCGTCTCGGGCCCGCAAGGCCTGTGCAACATCACGCCCGCCACCGGTCCGTGCTACTCGCCCGACGGCGACATCACCTCGACTACCGTGATGGCCAACGTCATCTATGACTTCGGCTACTCGGCCGGCAGCATCCGTCCGTTCGTCGGCCTCGGCGTCGGCGCCAACCACGTCAACACCGACGTCGTCGGCCGCCTGCGTCAGAACCCGACCGTGGCCTTCGCCGCCGACGACAGCTCGACCAAGTTCGCCGCTCAGGCGATCGCCGGTCTGGCCTGGGCCGTTTCGGACCGCGCCAACATCGACCTGACCTATCGCTACCTGACGGGCGACGCCGAGTTCGCGACCTTCACGAACACCGCGTCCAACGCCTTCGGCGAAATGGCCGGCGACTATGACCAGTCGCACACCGTGACCCTGGGTCTGCGCTACGCCTTCGGCGCCGAGCCGGCTGCTCCCCCGCCGCCGCCGCCCCCCCCGCCGCCCCCGCCGCCTCCGCCCCCGCCGCCCCCGCCGCCCCCGCCGCCGCCTCCGGCCAAGCCGGCTGCGCGTCAGTTCGTGGTCTACTTCGACTGGGATCGCTCGGACCTGACGGCTGAGGCCCGTTCGGTGGTGACGCAAGCCGCCAACTACGCCAAGTCGGGCGCTCCGACCCGCATCCTGGTCGTCGGTCACGCCGACACCTCGGGTAACGCGGCCTACAACCTGGGTCTGTCCAACCGTCGTTCGCGCACCGTCGCCGACGCCCTGGTCGCCCAAGGCGTCAACGGCGGCGTCATCGCCGTCGACGGCAAGGGTGAAACCGCCCCGGCCAAGGCCACCGCTGACGGCGTGCGCGAGCCTCTCAACCGTCGCGCCACCATCGACATCAACTTCTAAGGTTCAGAGGGACCGGTTCACGCCGGTCCCGATGATCTCGAAGGTCGATAAGATTGAGGGCGGTCGATCCCATCGGGTCGGCCGCCCTTTTTCTTTGTCCGCAGCCCTGCCGGTTGACTGGCAAACGTCATGCTTGAACGTTATCTCGGCCTGACTGCATCAAGAGGATGACTGCATGCGCGTCGCAATGATCGGCACCGGCTACGTCGGGCTTGTTTCCGGGGCCTGTTTCGCCGACTTCGGCCACGTGGTGACCTGCGTCGACAAGGACGCCGCCAAGATCGATCATCTGAACGCCGGGCGGATGCCGATCTACGAGCCGGGCCTTGAGGATCTGGTCGCGACCAATGTGCGCGACGGCCGCCTGTCCTTCGCCCTGGACGGCGCCGAGGCGATTCGCGCGGCGGACGCCGTCTTCATCGCCGTCGGCACGCCTTCGCGCCGCGGCGACGGTCACGCCGACCTGTCCTACGTCTATGCCGCCGCCGAAGAGATCGCCGACCTGATCGACGGCTTCACGGTGGTCGTCACCAAGTCCACGGTGCCGGTCGGCACCGGCGACGAGATCGAGCGCATCATTCGCGCCCGGCGTCCGGACGCCGACTTCGCCGTGGTGTCCAATCCCGAATTCCTGCGCGAAGGCGCGGCCATCGGCGACTTCAAGCGCCCGGATCGCGTCGTGGTCGGTCTTGAGGATGAGCGCGCCCGCCCGGTCATGACCGAGCTCTACCGTCCGCTGAACCTCAACGAGACGCCGATCCTTTTCACCGGCCGGCGCACGTCCGAACTGACGAAGTACGCCGCCAACGCCTTCCTGGCGCTGAAGATCACCTTCATCAACGAGATGGCCGACCTGTGCGAAAGCCTGGGCGCCGACGTGCAGCAGGTGGCCCGCGGGATCGGCCTGGACAATCGAATCGGGTCCAAATTCTTGCACGCCGGGCCGGGCTACGGCGGCTCCTGCTTCCCCAAGGACACCCTGGCCCTGGTTCGCACCGCCACCGACGCCGGATCGCCGTTGCGGTTGATCGAAACCACGGTCGAGGTGAACGACGCGCGCAAGAAGGGCATGGCTGACCGCGTCGCCGCCGCCCTGGGCGGAAACGACCTTCGGGGCAAGACGGTCGCCCTGCTGGGTTTGACCTTCAAGCCCAACACCGACGATATGCGCGACGCGCCGTCGCTGGACGTGGCGCCGGCCTTGATGGCCATGGGGGCGACGGTCCAGGCGTTTGACCCCGAGGGCATGCATGAGGCGTCCAAGCTGCTGGACGGCGTCGTCTTCCACGACGGTCCCTATGACGCGGTCGAAGGCGCCGACGTGGTGGTCATCCTGACCGAGTGGGACCAGTTCCGCGCCCTGGATCTGGACCGGGTCAAACTGCTGCTGAAGCAGCCCGTCATGGTTGATCTGCGCAATGTCTATCGCCCCGAAGACATGAAGGCGCGCGGGTTCCGCTACTCGTCGATTGGTCGCCCCGACAAGGCCTGACCGGGCGGGCGGCGACCACGAAAAAGGGCGGCGTCGGGACGCCGCCCTCGATCGCTTCAGCGATGTCGCTCAATCAGCCCGTGAACGGGCGGATCAGAATCTCGACGCGACGGTTCTGGGCCTTGCCCTGGGGGGTGTCGTTCGAGGCGATCGGATTGCGCGCGCTCATGCCCGCGACATAGAGGCGCTCGCGGATCACGCCGCGGTCGATCAGGTAGGAGGCGACCGAAGAGGCGCGGCGCTCCGACAGCGGCTGGTTGATGGCGTCGCCGCCCGAGGCGTCCGTGTGACCGATGACGTCGACCATCGAGCGGTCGTATTCCTGCAGCACGCGAGCCACGTCGTCGAGAACCGGCAGGAAGCGACTGTCCAGGCTGGACTGGTTGGTGGCGAAGGTCACGTCGGACGGCATGCGCAGAACCAGGTTGTCGCCCTGACGCGCCACGCCGACGCCGGTGCCGGACAGTTCGGCTTCCAGAGCGCGCTGCTGGCGGTCCATGTATTGGCCGACACCCGCGCCGGCGAGGGCGCCGATGCCGGCGCCGATCAGGGCGTTCTTGCGGCCCTGTTCTCCGCTGGAGGTATTGGTCAGATAGCCCAGCAGAGCGCCGCCCAGCGCGCCGGCGATGGCGCCGGTGCCGGTGTTGTTGCGGGTCGGGGTCGAGCTGTAGGGGTCGGTCGTGGTGCAGGCGGCGGCGCCGAGCATGGCGGCGATGCTGACGCTGGCGACAATGAGCTTGGCGCGCATGGAGTGTCCTTTGTTGCGGCGATCAGGCCGAAAAACGTAGCTCTACGGTGAAGGTTCCAACCTGCATGTCACGTGAATGAGGAGGACAGCCAGCCGCGCGGTTGACCGTGACGCCGCCCATAACCATTTGTTGCAAACGGTCGCACGCCCTCGCCGCCTCAGGGAGGACATGGACGACCGGGTCGCTTGTTTGCGAGGACCGATGACGACGCGCACCATCCTGTTCGACAGCCCCTTCCTTCTCGGCTTCGATCACACCCGAGCCCTGATCGACCGAGCGGCCAAGGCCGCCGCGGAAAGCTATCCGCCCTACAATGTCGAGCAGGTCGGCGACGCGGCGGTGCGGATCAGCCTGGCCGTGGCCGGGTTCGCGCCGGATGAACTGGCCATCACCCTGGACGGCCGCCAGCTGACCATCGCGGGCAAGCGCGACGAGGCGGGCAGAGGCGAGCAGGCCTTCCTGCATCGCGGCATAGCGGCTCGCGGTTTTGTCCGCAGTTTCGTGCTGGCCGACGGGCTGGAGGTGGCCGAGGCGAAGCTTGAACACGGACTGCTGCATGTGGATCTGGTTCGGCCTGAACAGGACCGGGAGGTCCGCCGCATTCCGATCACGACGGCTTGAGAAGCCGTCGAACCGCCCGGCTGGCCGGGCGTTCAGTCAAGCGTAAGGAGGCGGTCCTATGACGCCTGTGATGAACAAGACAGATTTCGCCGGTCTGGGCGCGCCCGACCTGGTCTATGTGCGGGCCATTCGCGCTTCCGACCTGATGGAGGACGCGCACGTCGAGGTCGGACCCGGCGTGGACATTGATCCCGATCAGATTCTCTACGCGGTCCATGGCGCAGACGGCGAGCGGCTGGCCGTCATGCTGGATCGCGAGACAGCCTTCGCCGCCGCCGCCGCTCATGAGCTGGAGCCGGTCTCGGCTCACTGATTTCAGAAGACGCCTTCGGCCGGTTTGCCGGCGTGGGGGCGCAATCGCCTCAGGCGGCTGTGGCGGGCGCGTCCTTGACGAACAGGGCGCGCACGGCGTCAACCGTGCGGGCCTGACGCAGGTGTTCGCGCAGTTCCGGCGAACGCATGGCGCGCGACACCGCCGCCAGCGCCCGCAGATGCTCGGCGCCCGCGTTCAGCGGGGCGAACAGAGCGAACATCAGGTCCACGGGGCGATCGTCGAGCGACTCGTAGGCCACCGGGGTGTCCAGGCGCACGAAGACGGCGCAGACCCGGTCCAGGCCCTTGATGCGCGCGTGCGGCACCGCCACCCCGGAGCCGAGCCCCGTCGAGCCCAGGGCTTCGCGCTCGAGCAGGGCGTCCAGCGCCCGATCTTCGTCAATGCCCAGCGCGACCGACGCGGCCTCGGCCACGGTATGCAGCGCCTGTCGCTTGGACGACACGCCGCCCCGCAGGACGATCCCGCCCGACGACAGCAAATCAGCGATGTCCATAATCACCCCGAACCTTGGTACCCGACATTGCGGAAGGGCGAGGCGTCTTCTAGCGCCTTCGCCCTCCGCGGGGAAGCCTTACGCTCCTGAGCCGTTCTTTGCCTTGAGCGTCCGCTCCGGATCGATCCAGCCGACATTGCCGTCCGGACGGCGATAGACGACCGACAGGCCGCCGTGCGCCGCGTTACGGAACATGACGATCGGATAGCCGGTCATGTCCAGTTCCAGAACTGCGCGTCCGACCGTGATGGTGCGGATTTCCGATTCGGTTTCGGCGATGACCATGCCGACGGGCGGCGGTTCATCCGGGGCGCCGGCCTCGCCGAACGCCTCATCCTCGACCGTGTCGGGGTTGCGGAAGACGGTCATGGCGGCGACTTCGCGGGCCGCATCCTCGGTCTTCTCGGGCGACAGACCCTTGGGGCCGATGTGATGGTCTTTCAGGCGACGCTTGTAGCGACGGACGCGCTTTTCCAGCTTGTCCAGGCTGTCCGCGAAGGCGCCCTGGGCGTCGCCGCCGAATCCGGTGGTCACCAGGCTCTGGCCCGAGGCCAGACGGACCCAGCAATCGACGCGGAAGCCGTGACGGTCCTTGGACACCACGACCTCGGCGTTTTCGCCGCCACGGGCGAAATACTTGCCGACTCCCTCTTCGAGTTCCTGGGAGATGCGCGAGCTTAGCGCTTCGCCGACATCCACTTGCTTGCCGCTGACTTGGATCTGCATAGGCATAGAACGCGACGGGTCGCGTTTGGTGTCAACGCCGATCACCGATTTGTGGTGACGCTTCGCCGCAGCGTGATCAGCCGGCCTTCAGCAAGCGTCGACGCTGGACAGAGGACGGAATTCTAAGGGCTTCTCGATATTTCGCCACGGTGCGGCGGGCGATGTCGATGCCGGTCTCATTCAGGATCTCGACGATCCGGTCGTCGCTCAGCACGTCGCCGTCTGCAGCCTCGCCGTCGATCATGGTCTTGATCCGATGGCGGACCGCTTCGGCCGAGTGGGAGGCGCCGCCGTCAGACGACTGGATGGCCGCCGTGAAGAAGAATTTCAGCTCGAAAACGCCGCGCGGGGTGGCGACGTATTTGTTCGAGGTGACGCGACTGACCGTCGATTCGTGCATCTCGATGGCGTCGGCCACCGTCTTCAGCGTCAGGGGGCGCAGGAACTCGACGCCGAAGGCCAGGAAGGCGTCCTGCTGGCGCACGATTTCGGATGCGACCCTCAGAATGGTCTTGGCGCGCTGGTCCAGCGACTTCACCAGCCAGCTGGCCTGGGCGGCGCAGTCGGCGACATAGGCTTTTTCGGTCTCCGAACGGGCCCCGGCCGCGACGACCCCGTGATAGCGCTTGTCCATCAGGAGGCGGGGCAGGGTGTCTGTGTTCAGTTCCACCCGCCAGCCGCCGGCCGGATCCGGCCGCACGTGGACGTCGGGCACGACCGTCTGGGCCGGTTCGCCGCCGAAGCCGGCGCCGGGGCGCGGCGTCAGGCCTTTCAACTCGGCGATCATCTCGGCCAGATCCTCGGCGTCCACGCCGCAGACCTTGCGCAGGGCGGCCAGATCGCGGCGCGCCAGAAGCTCAAGATTGTCGAGCAGGGCTTCCATGGCCGGGTCGAAGCGGTTGCGCTCGATCAGCTGAAGCTTGAGGCATTCAGGGGCCGAGCGGGCCATGACGCCGGTCGGCTCGAAGCCGTGGCAGACGGCCAGAACCGCCTCGATACGCGCCAGGTCGACGCCCAACCGGTCGGCGATCTCTTGCAATTCGCCGCGCAGATAGCCGCCCTCGTCGGTAGCGTCGATCAGGGTCAGGGCGATGGCGTGGTCGGCAGGGCTGAAACCGGCGGACGAGGCCTGGGCCTGCAGATGCTCCCACAGGGTGGCGTCACGGGTGTCGGCACGCTCCAGTCCCTCGCCGTCCAGACCGCCGCCGGCGCCCGCGCGCGACCAGTCGGACAGGCCTGGCTGTTCGCCGGTTTCGCCCGCGTCGCGCTTGCGCTCGACGTCGCGTTCGCCAGGCGCGTCGTCATAGAGGTCCTCGGTGCGGGCATCCATGGCCTGCTCGGCCTCGCCCGAGGGCTCGGTGAACTGCAACTCGGCGGCGTCGCCTGATGCGGCGGCCTCGACCGCTTCGGCGGAGCTGTCGCCGCCGGCTTCGCCCTCGTCGCGCTGCAGCAGGGGGTTGCGTTCCAGCTCGCCCTCGACGAAGGCCTCCAGCTCAAGGTTCGACAGTTGCAGCAGCTTAATCGCCTGCTGCAGCTGGGGCGTGATGACCAGCCCCTGCCCCTGTCTGACCTCCAGCCTCTGACCGATCACGGCGCTTCAATCCCTCCGACGGGCGAAGTGGCCCGGTTCTTGCTGGGATCGTGCGGCAGAGACCTTAACGTCTGGCGAACGGCGGGTTCGCCAGAACGCCGCAACGCGTCAGGCGTACATTTCGCCCAGATAGACGCGGCGGACCTCGGCGTCGTGAACGGCCTCGTCGGCGGTGCCTTCGAACAGGACCGAACCGGCCGAGATGATGGAGACGCGGTCGATGATGTCCAGGGTCTCGCGGACGTTGTGGTCGGTGATCAGCACGCCGATGCCCTGACTGGACAGATAGCGGATCACATGACGGATGTCGGCGATGGCCAGGGGGTCGATGCCGGCGAAGGGTTCGTCCAGCAGCATGAAGCTGGGCCGGGCGGCAAGCGCCCGGGCGATCTCGACGCGGCGCCGCTCGCCGCCCGACAGGCCCGTGGCCGGGGCGTGGCGCAGATGGTCGATGCGCAGTTCTTCCAGCAGGCGGGTCGTTTCGTCGCGGACCCCGGCGGCGGTCTTCTCGTGCAGTTCGACCACGGCCTTGATGTTCTGCTCGACCGACATCCCGCGGAAGATAGAGGCTTCCTGCGCCAGATAGCCCAGGCCCATGCGGGCGCGCTGATACATGGGCTGCTGGGTGATCTCTTCACCGTCCAGCCAGATCGCACCGCTGTCGGCCGGGATCAGGCCGGTGATCATGTAGAAGCAGGTGGTCTTGCCTGCGCCGTTGGGGCCCAGCAGGCCGCAGACCTCGCCGCGCTGGACGGTCAGGGAGACGTCGCGCACCACCTGACGCTGGCCGAAGCTGCGGGCGATGTGCTCGACGCGCAGGCCGGTCTGGCGCGCCTCTTCGGCGACGGGCGCTACGGCGTCCGTCTGATCGAGGTTGAGGGCTGAGAGTTCCTTGCGCGCCAAGCGGGGTCAGTTCCCTTGCGGATAGAAGACGCCTTGCACGCGGCCGTTTCCGCCTTCCATGCGGGCGGTCTCGGTGCGGACGTTATAGACGAGACGATTGCCCGTCAGGACGTTCTTGCCCTGGGTCAGGATGACGTCGCCCGTCACCACCACCTCGGCGTTGCTCAGGGTGTAGACGGCGCGGTCGCCGCGCATGCTCTGGTCCGGGGTGACGAAATAGACATTGCCTGTCGCCTCGACCCGGCTCAGGTCGCCGTTGGCCGTGACGCCGGAGATGGCGTCGGCCCGCAGGCGGTTGCCGCCTTGCGTCAGTTCGGCACGGCCGCGCAGGGCGAAGCCGTTGGGCGTGTATTCGCCGCCGTCGGCGCCGTACTGGACTGGCTGCTTGGAGGCGTCGGCGCGGTTGCTCTGGGCGCCCGAGGTCGCGGGGACCGTCAGGGCCAGAAGCAGGGCGGCGCCTGCGATCATGGTGTTCGACTTGGACATGGTCATCTGTCGGATCCTGCGGGATTGATGGTCCCGCTCATCTTGTTTTCGCCCTGGCCGCTGAAGACGACCCGTTGGCCCTGATCATAGATGGCATAGGACGAAGCATTGATCGTTCCAAGGGGGCCTCGCCCCTGGACGCCCTTGTCGCCCGTCACCACGCCGGTGTTGGTGTCGACCACGGCTTCCGGCGTGGTCAGGACGAAGCCGGAGCCGCCGTCGGATATCTTGACGTTCGGCCCGATCACCACCTTGCGGCTGGTCTCGATATAGGTGCCGCCGTCGGCGGTCAGTTCCGTCACCTTGCGACCGCCCAGGTTCAGGCGGAGCAGGGGGCCGACCAGACGGAAGTGGCCCGTGGCGGGATCGCGGATCGCGCCCTTGGCCCCGATGACGAAGGAGCGCCCCTGGGCGTCCTGGCCGTGGAACATGGGGTTGTCCAGGCGGATCTCGCGGCTTTCGCTGGCCTTGCGCTCCACGCCCGACATGACGGTGCGAAACACGGTCCAGGTCAGGGCCCCGCCCGCCAGCATCAGGATGATGATGGGCAGGACGCGACGATACAGCTTCACCCGACGCGAACGCGCACGCCAACGCTCGCCGGCCAGGGCCACCCGGGCCTCGTCGGCGCGCTTGCGTGCTTCCTGGGCGTCGCGGTCGCTCATGGGCTGCTCAGGCGTGGGCGAAGATGTCGATCTCGTCCCAACCGGCCAGGTCGAGGCGCGAGCGCGTGGGCAGGAAGTCGAAGCAGGCGCGGGCCAGCTCGGCGCGGCCTTCGCGATCCAGCATGATGTCCAGCTTCGCCTTGATGGCGTGCAGATAGAGGACGTCCGAGGCGGCGTAGTCCAGCTGGGCCTGAGACAGGACCGGCGAGCCCCAGTCCGAGCTCTGCTGGGCCTTGGACATGTCCACCCCGGCCAGTTCGCGCGCCACGTCCTTCAGGCCGTGACGGTCGGTGTAGGTGCGGGCCAGCTTGGAGGCGATCTTGGTGCAATAGACCGGGCGGGTCTCGACGCCGAGATGCAGGTCGAACATGCCGATGTCGAAGCGGCCGAAGTGGAAGATCTTCAGCACCTTGGGGTCGGCCAGCAGGCGCTTCAGGTTGGGGCAGTCGTAACCGGGGCGGTTCAACCGCACGACATGGGCGTCGCCGTTCCCCGAGGACAGCTGCACCACGCACAGGGGGTCGCGGCGGAAGCGCAGGCCCATGGTCTCTGAATCGATCGCGACCTCAGGGCCGAGGTCGAGGCCGTCGGGCAGGTCGCCTTCGTGCAGGTAAACGGTCATGCTTGGAAACTCGGGTGGTCGTTCAGGGCGACAACATAGACGAACCGCGCGCTATCGCTAGGACGCAGCGCCGACCTTCGCCGTTATGGGTGATGAAGCAGGGGGCTGAAATGACAAACGGCGCCGCATCCGATCGGATGCGACGCCGCTTGAGAATATGGTGCCCAGAAGAGGACTCGAACCTCCACGACCGTTAAGTCACTGGCACCTGAAGCCAGCGCGTCTACCAATTCCGCCATCTGGGCCCGGTGGGTCGCCCCGCCGAGGAGCGATCTAATAGGGGGGAGCTTCGGGGCGGTCAACAGGCTTTTTTCCGATCTCTGAAAAAACTGCACCGTTGACCGAAATTCCCGCGAAATCAGCGTTCTATCAGGCCAGCCAGACCATCATCCGGGTATCGGCGATCGCGCCGCGCGCCTGGCTGAAGGCGGGGCGGGTCTCCCCCGTATAGAGGAAGCCGGCCTTCTCCAGCACGCGGCCCGAGGCGGGGTTGTCGGCGAAGTGGCCGGCGACCAGGGCGCGGCGCTTCCACCGCTTCGAGGCCCAGACCAGGGCGCCTTCCAGGGCTTCCGTGGCGAAACCCCGACCCCAGAACTCGCGACCGATCCAGTAGCCGGCCTCGGGCACGGCGTCCTCGCCCTCGAACAGGCCGATGACGCCGACCGGACCCAGGTCCTCGTGCTCGATGACGAAGGTGTTGGCGCGCTTCGGGTCCTGGGAGGCGACGTGCAGGACGAAGTCCTCGGCGTCCTGGACCTGGAAGGGGTGGGGCATGCGCTTGGTCATGCGCGCGATGTCGCGGTCGTTGGCCAGGGCCGCGATGCGGCTGACGTCCTGGGCGCCCGGCGCACGCAGGATGAGACGCCGGGTTTCGACGACGGGAGAAGTTTCAATCACGCACATGGGTCACGCCCCTTTGGTGCGACCGCCGTCCTTGTTCATCAGGGCTCGGGCGGTCAGCGAGGCGGGGAAACGCAAACGGGGAGCCTGGTGATCCAGACTCCCCGCGGAATATTTTCCCTGGTCCGGATCGCGGCTTCTAAGAGCAACGCGATCCCGGATTTTGGTCCAGTTCGCGTTACTCGGCGGCCATGGCCTGAGCGTCGTCGTTGGCCGCGAGAATCGACACGTAACAACGACCGCCACGTTTGGTGGTGAATTTCACCGAGCCGTTCGCCGTGGCGAACAGGGTGTGGTCGCGGCCCAGGCCGACGTTGTCGCCCGGGTGGAAGGTGGTGCCGCGCTGACGCACGAGGATGTTGCCGGCCAGAACCTTCTCGCCGCCGTACTTCTTCACGCCAAGGCGCTTCGACTCGGAGTCGCGACCGTTACGCGACGAACCACCGGATTTCTTGTGAGCCATCTTGCTGCTCCTCTTCTTGGGGCGCTACCGGCCATTCGGCCTGATTGAGCGCACCCTGACGATCTGGTCTGGCGCTGATCCAGCGCCGGTGAATACCTTAGGCTTCGGCGCCTTCAGCCTTGGCGGCTTTCTTGGCGGGAGCCTTCTTGGCCTTCGGGGCCTCGGCTTCGACAGCCTCGACGCGCGGGGCCAGGCCACGGGCGCGAGCGTTGATTTCAGCCTTGGTGATCAGCTCGACCTTGCCGTCCCACTTGGCCTTCTCGCCGGCGCCTTCGATGCCGGTGATGCGCAGGACCGATTCCATCTGGCGGTGGCCGTTCGTGCGGCGGTAGCCCTGACGACGGATCTTCTTGAAGATCTTGATCTTCTCGCCCTTGCGGGTCTCGATCAGCGTGGCTGCGACAGCGGCGCCGTCGATCAGCGGAGCGCCGACCGTAACACCCTTGTCGCCGCCCAGCATGAGGACTTCACCGAAATTGACGGCAGCGCCAGCGTCGCCGTCGATCTTCTCGACAACAATCACATCGCCCGGTTGAACCCGGTACTGCTTTCCGCCGGTCTTGATCACCGCGTACATTTGGAAGCCTCAGCGTGAACGCAAAAAAGAATGCGCCCGCTAGGAGACCCTGCGGGCGAAGAGCGGCGACATATACGGAAGGGCGCGCCAGAGTCAACGCGAAAGGGCGGCATTCAGGGCTAAAACCCCGCGCAGGCGGCGCTGCAGCGATGATGTGGTCTGATTTGTCGTTCATCCGCAATAGGAAGAACGCCCGCGCGTGAGAGGGCGCGCAAGGGAGATTCGTTCGGATCGGCTCTCGACCGTTACAAAGTAACAGTATAGAAGGCGCGGAATGTCGTCGCCCGATCTTCAGCAGCCCGTACTGATCTCCTTGCTGGGCGGGGGATTCGTCGCCGCCTTCCTCCACGCCGCCCTGCCGACCCACTGGCTGCCGTTCGTTCTGGTGGGACGGGCGCAGCGGTGGAGCCTGATGCGGGTCATGACCGTGGCGGTGACGGCGGGGCTGGCGCACATCGCGTCCACCGCCCTGGTCGGGTCGCTGATCGTGGCGGCGGGGCTGGCGCTGAACGCCTGGATCGGCGGCCTGCTGCCGCACCTGTCGGCGGCCCTGCTGTTCCTGTTCGGCGCCTTCTATCTGGCGCGGGCCTCGCTGCAGAAGCCGATCACGGCGACAGGGCCGGAGGCCGAGGTGCCTGAGCCGGCCGTGTCGGATCGGGCCGCCTTCTGGGGATTGGTGCTGATGATGGCGGTGACGCCGGGCGAGGTCCTGCTGCCTATCTATCTGTCGTCAGCGACCGAGGGGGTCATGGCTCTGGGGCTGCTGACGCTCGCCTTCGCGGCGGGGACCGTGCTGGGCATGACCCTGTTGGCGGCGCTCGCCAGCGCCGGATACTCCATCCTGCGGCTGGAGCGCTGGGCGCGCTATGAAGGGGCTATTCTGGGGGTGGCCCTGATCCTGATCGGCTTCCTGGTGATGGCGCACCAGCACTGAGGCGCTGATAGGTTATATAT
Organism: Brevundimonas sp. NPDC007368; assembly: GCF_042869015.1. Classification (NCBI taxonomy): domain Bacteria; kingdom Pseudomonadati; phylum Pseudomonadota; class Alphaproteobacteria; order Caulobacterales; family Caulobacteraceae; genus Brevundimonas; species Brevundimonas sp. NPDC007368. The sequence goes on from NZ_JBIAFA010000001.1 coordinate 155,153, forward strand.
TTACATTCAATGACTTATGTTCGTTGTCGTTGACGCGACGCGGCGGGCGGGCCTAGAGGGGTGGCATGGCGCACGATCACGCACACGACCATGACGACCACGCGCACGCGGGCCACGACCATTCGCATGGCCATAGTCATAGTCATGGGCATGGACATGACCACGGCCATTCGCATGGGATCGGCGGGCACCATCATGGACCGGTGGACACCGGCGACTGGCGCTATGCTGTCGGCCTGATCGTCAACCTGGCCTTCGTGGCCTGCGAGTTCGGGGCCGGACTCTGGGCCGATTCGACGGCCCTGATGGCCGATGCGGGTCACAACCTGTCCGACGTCCTGGGCCTGGCCATGGCCGGCGGCGCCGCCTGGCTGGCGCGGCGCGCGGCGGGGCCCAAGCGCACCTATGGATACGGCAAGGCCACCGTGCTGGCCGCCCTGGGCAATGCGCTTCTGCTGATCTTCGCCTGCGGAGCCATCGCCTTCGAGGCGGCGCGCCGTCTGGCCGAGCCCGCGCCGGTGGCGTCGGGCGTCATCATGGTGGTGGCGGGCATCGGCTTCGTCATCAACCTGGGTACGGCCCTGCTGTTCATGAAGGACCAGCACAAGGATCTGAACGTGCGCGGGGCCTATCTGCACATGATGGCCGACGCGGCGGTGTCCCTGGGCGTGGTGGTGGCGGGCGCCGTCATCCTGCTGACCGGCTGGGCCGTGATCGACGCCCTGGTCAGCCTGGGCATTGTCGTCGTCATCATGATCGGGACCTGGGGCCTTTTGAAGGACTCGGTCAATCTGGCCCTGGACGCCGCGCCGAACGGGGTCGAGGTCGATCAGGTCCGCGACGCTCTTCTGGCCCTGCCGGGCGTCAGCGCCGTGCACGACCTGCACGTCTGGGGCCTGTCGACCACGGACACGGCCCTGACGGCGCACTTGGTCCATGAGCGAGCCGACGCCGACGCCCTGCTGGTCGAGGCGCAGGCCGTGGCCCGCAGCCGCTTCGGCGTCAGCCACACCACCTTCCAGCTGGAAAGCGGCGCCCTGCCGGATTGTCCGACCTGTTAAGCGCCCGACGCCTCTTCCCTTCCGGCCCTCTAGCCGCCATCTAGCCGCCCATGACCCAGAAGACTCCCGTCACCGTCCTCACCGGCTACCTCGGCGCCGGCAAGACCACCCTGCTGAACCGCATCCTCACCGAGGACCACGGCAAGCGTTACGCCGTCATCGTCAATGAGTTCGGCGAGATCGGCATCGACAACGACCTGGTGGTCGGCGCCGACGAGGACGTGTTCGAGATGAACAACGGCTGCGTCTGCTGCACGGTGCGCGGCGACCTGATCCGCGTGGTCAACGGTCTGATGAAGCGCCAGCGCCCCGGCAAGCCGGCCTTCGACGCCATCATCGTTGAGACGACCGGCCTGGCCGACCCCGGCCCGGTGGCCCAGACCTTCTTCGTCGACGACGAGGTCAAGGCCAAGACCCAGCTGGATAGCGTGACGGCCCTGGTCGACGCCAAGCACGTCATGGCGCGTCTGGATGACTCGAAGGAGGCGCGCGAGCAGGTTGCCTTCGCGGACCGCATCATCCTGAACAAGATCGACCTGGTGGACGAGGCCCAACTGGCCGCCGTCGAGGCCCGCCTGCGCGCCCTCAACCCATTGGCCCCCATCGTCCGCGCCGAGCGCTCGAACGTGCCGCTGGATCAGGTCCTGGGCCTGCACGCCTTCGATCTGGAGCGCATCCTCGAGGTCAAGCCGGACTTCGTGAACCCGCCCCACGGCGCGGAGGGCCACGTCCACGACGAACACTGCGGTCACGATCACGGGCATGACCACGTCCATGACGAGCACTGCGGCCACGACCATGATCATGGTCATGACCATCACGAGCATGGCCCGCGCGGCCACGCCCATAACGACGACATCAAGGGCATCTCCCTGACGCTGGACCGACCGCTGAACGGCGCCAGGTTCACCGCCTGGCTGGACAAGCTGCTGGGCGAGCAGGGGCAGAATATCTTGCGCGCCAAGGGCATCATCGACGTGGACGGCGAGGACCGCCGTCTGGTCTTCCAGGCCGTGCACATGATCCTTGAAGGCGACCTGCAGCAGCCCTGGGGCGACAAGGAGCGCCGCTGGAGCCGCGCGGTCTTCATCGGTCGCGACCTGAACGAGACCGAGCTGAAGGCCGGGTTCGAGGCCTGCGCGGCATGAACCCGCCGCCCAGAGCCCGGGTCGAGGCCAGGCTGATCTACGGCACGCCCGAGTTCGAGATCATCAAGGGCGGCGACCACGTTGTCTGCGCCGTCTCGGGCGTCCCCATCCCGCTGGACATGCTCAACTACTGGAGCGTCGAGCTTCAGGAAGCCTATGCCTCGGGCGCGCTGATGACGCAGCGCTGGGTCGAGACGCACAAGTCCTGAGGATCAGGTGACGGGCAGGCGCGCCAGCCAGTCCGTCATCACCCTCGCCAGCGCCGGCGGCTGTTCCAGCGGGATCATGTGCCCGCTGTGCGCGACGTGAACCAGCGTCGAACCCGCAATCCCCCGATGCAACTCCTCGGCCTCGTCCGCCCCACGCAGGCGGTCGGCGTCCGCCGCCACGATCAGGGTCGGCTGACGGATCTCGCCCAGCCGGTCGAGGTCGCCGGCCCGAGCCATGGCCGACTGACGGTGGAAGACCTCGCCGCCGAGCCTCAAGCCCATGTCGCGCACCCGCGCGATCATCGCCTCATCCCCCGCCAGATCGGGATGCAGGGACGAGACGATGGCCGGGCGGCTCAGGCCCTTGAAGGCCTTGGGCGCGGCCTTGAGGGCCGAGCGGCGCTGGCGGATCAGTTCCTCGGTGTCGCCGCGCGCCGAGGTGGCGATCAGGATCAGGGCCGTCACCCGGTCCGGCGCGATCCGCGCCAACTCCCGCGCCACATAGCCGCCCATCGAAAAGCCCACGGCGACGAAGCGGTCGGGCGCGTCGCTCAGGATGGCGGCGGCCATGGTCTCGATGTCCTCGCCCCGGCTCAGGTCGGTCGCGACCAGCGGCGCAAAGGGGGCCAGATCGTCGGTCATGGCGTCCCACAGGGTGGCGTCGGCCATGAAGCCGGGAATGAGCAGCAGGGTCATGGGCGTCTCTATAGGCCTAAGATCGGCCAGCGCGCGACAGACGCGACGCATGAGGCTATGAGGCGCGTCTGACTTTCCCTGCCTTGCGTGAGCCGACATGCCGACCTTCTCCTTCGACGCCCAGGTCACCGCCGCCCTGTTCGACAAGACGGGCGCCATCTTCGCCCTGGGCGACGGCTCGGTGCGGTTCGAGAACGGCGCCCGCAGCGAGGTCCACGACGGGGCCGTCCTGTGCGCCTGCGTCCACCCCTCGGGCGAGGGCATCGTCACCGGCGGCGACGACGGCAAGGTGGTGTGGAGCCGCGAGGGCGAGGCGGTCCTGCTGGCCACGGCCAAGGGGCAATGGATCGACTCCATCGCCGCCTCGACGGAAAGCGGCCTGATCGCCTTCTCGGCCGGGCGCACCCTGTCGGTGATCGACAGCAAGGACGCCGCCTTCCGTCGCGACTTCCAGCACGAGCGCACCGTCTCGGGCGTGGCCTTTGATCCCAAGGGGCGGCGCATCGCCACCTCGACCTATGGCGGGGCCTGGCTGTGGTATGCGCGCATCGAGCAGCAGCAGCCGGTCAAGATGGCCTGGGCGGGCTCGCACCTGGCGGTCGGCTTCTCGCCGGACGGCGCCTTCGTCGTCACCGCCATGCAGGACAATCAGATGCACGGTTGGCGCCTGAAGGATCAGAAGAACATGCGGATGGGCGGCTATCCGTCCAAGATCAAGAGCTTCGCCTTCCTGGCCAAGGGGCAGCTGCTGGCCACGGCCGGCGCCCAGGGCGTGGTGCTGTGGCCCTTCATCGGCGCCAACGGCCCGATGGGTCGCGAGGCGACCGAGATCGGCTTTGATGAGACGACCCTGATCGCCCAGGTCGCCGCCGCGCCCGCCCACGGTCGTCTGGCCGCGGGACTGGAGGACGGCCGCGTCTGGTGGGCCGATCCGGCGGGGCAGGGGCTGGACTTCATCAAGAAGGACAAGGGCGCGCCCATCGTCGCCCTGGCCATGAGTTCCGGCGCGGCCCGCGTCGCCTGGGCTGACGAGGACGGGCAGGCGGGCGTGGTCTCGCTCTGAGATCGCGCTTGCGCTGAAGCTTGAGCCCGGCAGGATGGCGGCATGACCCGTGCGAAGACCCGCAAGCGGCGCCCGCTGCTGACCCTGCTGCTGATCCTGGCCCTGATCCCGGTCGGCGGGGTGGTGCTGCACCGTTTCGTGCCGCCGCTGTTCACCATCCTGATGGTCAAGCAGGCGGCCGCCGGCCATGGCATGGACTATCGCTGGCGCTCGCTGGACCACATCTCGCCGCGTCTGGTCGAGGCCGTGATCGCCGCCGAGGACGCCCGCTTCTGTCAGCACCACGGCTTTGACGTCGAGGCCATCCAGAAGGCGATGGAGGCCAATGAACGGGCCGAGCAGCGGGGCTCCGACAAGCGGCGCGGCGCCTCGACCATCAGCCAGCAGACGGCCAAGAACGTCTTCCTCTGGCCGAGCCGCGACTGGGTCCGCAAGGGGCTGGAGGTCGGCTACACGGGCCTGATCGAACTGGTCTGGGGCAAGCGCCGGATCATGGAGATGTATCTTAACGTCGCCGAGTGGGCGCCGGGCGTCTATGGCGCCGAGGCCGCCTCGCGCCATTGGTTCGGCAAGAGCGCCGAGAACCTGACGGCGCGCGAAGCCGCCCGCCTGGCCGCCATCCTGCCCAGCCCGCGCCGCTACAAGGCGGCCTCGCCTGGCCCCTATGTCCGCAGACGGGCCAGCCGCATCCAGGCCGCCATGGGCACGGTGCGCGAGGCCGGGCTGGACGCCTGCGTCGACCGCTAAGGCGGCGTTAACCGTCAGCATAGGGCCAAGCCTTAACCGAACCGCGTCACCCTTCGCCGGAATGCGGACCTGTGTCCGCTGCGGAATTCAGGGGCCGAGACGGTGAGATACGGCGCAATGAACGGACTGAACCGGCTGGCGCGCGGGGCGCGGGGCCTTGTTTTGCGTTTCGTGCGCGGCACGCGCGGCAACGTCGCGATGATGTTCGCCCTGGCGCTGCCGGCCCTGCTGATGATCTCGCTCGGCGCGGTCGACATTCACCAGGCCTCCAAGGTGAAGGCCCACCTGCAGGATGCGCTGGACGCGGCCGCCCTGGCCGCTGCGCGCTCGAAATACACCGACGACACCAATCTGAACCGCATCGGACTGGCGGCGCTCAAGGCGAACATGCCCGCCTATTTCCACCCGGACAGCGAGGACACCGCCAGCTTCACCCTGGACAACAACAAGATCGTCGCCAACGCCCGTGTGAACGTGAAGGTGCTGGTCGCCAATATCGTTCTGCCGCCCTATGGCAAGCTGATGGACGACTACCTGCCGGTCGGCACGTCGTCGGAAGTCCTGCGCGCCTCGCGCAACGTCGAGGTGGCGATGGCGCTGGACATCACCGGGTCGATGGCCGGTCAGAAGTTGAAGGATCTCAAGGCGGCGGCGAACGAGCTCATCGACATCGTGGTGCAGACCGAACAAACGCCCTTCTATTCCAAGGTCGCCCTCGCGCCCTATTCCATCGGCGTGAACGTCGACACCTACGCCAACGCCCTGCGCGGCGCGCCGGTCGGCACGACCTCGATCTCCAAGGCGGAGTGGGCGGCGGGTTCCAGCGTCACGATTTCCAAGGTGACTCGCGCAAGCACGGCGCGCGTGACCGCCAACGGCCATGGCTTGAGCACCGGGGACTCGGTCTGGATCAAGAGCATCAGCAACATGAGCGGCCTGAACGACAGGGCCTATACGGTCACGGTCAGGGACGCGAACACGTTCGACCTCAACGGAACCAGCACGACCGGCTACAGCAAGGACGGGACTAACGGCAACGTCACGCGATGCCTGGCTTCCGGATGCACCGTGGTGGTGACGTCCAATAATCATAAGCTGTCGGACAGCGACTATGTCGCGGTGTCCGGCGTCCGGGGAATGACGAACCTCAACGCGACCTGGCAGGTGGACAGCGTGACCGCGAACACCTTCCGCACCACGCTCCTCGGTCCGACCCAGGCCGCCTACACCAGCGGCGGCGACGCCCAGTGCGGCTATGACGGCTGCAGGGTCCGGATATTCAGAAACATGCGGGGGAGTGTTCTTCAGAAGACCATCTCCAACTGCGTGACTGAACGGCCCGGCGCCTCCGCAGGCACCGACGCGGCGCCGGGCGTCGACGCCTGGCTGGGGCGTCTCTATCCGACCGAGTCGGCCTGTCCCTCCGCCAAGATCACGCCGCTGACGTCTCTGCGCGACACATTGAAGGGCCAGATCAACAGCTATAGCGCCACCGGGGGCACCGCCGGCCAGATCGGTCTGGCCGCGGCCTGGCATCTGATCTCGCCGAACTTCAGCAACATCTGGCCGAGCGACGGCGCACCTGCGGCCCACGATCCGTCCAAGACGCTGAAGGCCGTCGTTCTGATGACGGACGGCGATTTCAACACCAACTATTGCCAGGGCGTGCTCGCCGCGAACGCGGGCTACGGCGACGCCGACACCCGGATCAACTGCAACGCCCAGAACGGCGATCCATTCAGCCAGTCCATCACGCTGTGCAACGCGATGAAGCGGGACAATATCGTCGTCTATACCGTGGGCTTCAATCTCGGGACGAACCGCGGCAAGGCCGGCATCGACACCGCCATTGAGGTGATGGAGGAATGCGCGTCTTCCAAGGACAAGCATTTCTTCAAGGCCGAAAGCGGCACGGACCTGAAGGAGGCCTTCAAGGCCATCGGCCGGGACATCACCCGGCTGCGCATCGCCCGCTGACGCGGGCGAGGACGGACAGGCAAAAGGGCCGGCGGAGCGATCCGCCGGCCCTTTCTTCATCTTCGGCGATGCGCCGATCCGTCAGATCAGGCGGATCTCCTTGAGGCGCTCGGTCAGGAAGTCCTCGGCCAGGATGGTCTTGCCCGCATAGCGGTCCGGATTTTCCGGGGTGATCGTCGACGGCAGGGTCTCGATCGGGAAGTCCGGGTTGAAGTGCAGGAAGAAGGGCGTCGAATAGCGGGCGAAGCCGCGACGCTCGGGCGCCGGGTTGACCACCCGGTGGGTCGTCGACGGCAGGACGTGGTTGACCAGGCGCTGCAGCATGTCGCCGATATTGACCACCAGGGCGCCCGCCGGCGGGGCGATGTCCAGCCATTCGCCGTCGGCGTCCTTCAGCTGCAGCCCCGCCTCTTCGGCGCCCAGCAGCAGGGTGATGACGTTGATGTCCTCATGGGCGCCGGCGCGCACGCCCGGGGCGTCGGCGGGGACCGGCGGATAGTGCAGCAGGCGCAGGACGCTGTTGCCCAGCTGGACCTTGTCCTCGAAGTAGTCGTCGTCCAGCTTCAGATAGCGGGCGATGGCCTTGAGGACGCGACGGCCAAGCTCATCGAGGCCCGCATACAGGCCATAGACGTGCTCGTGGAAGCCCTCGACCTCGGTCGGCCAGAGATTGTCGCGCATGTACTTCCGATAGGCGTGCCCTTCCGGCAGCTCGCGGCCGGTGTGCCAGAATTCCTTCAGGTCCACGGCGGCCGCACCCTTGGCGGCTTCGACGCCGAAGGGGGTCAGGCCGCGCGCGCCGCCCGTGCCGGGCTGGTGATACTGGCGCTTCACGTCTTCCGGCAGGGCGAAGAAGGTCTTGGCGTCGGACACGGCGGCGTCGATCAGGCCCTGGTCCAGGCCGTGGTCGGCGATCACCGCGAAGCCGTAGCGGGCGAAGGAGGCGCCCAGAGCGTCAGCGAAGGCCTGGAAGTCGGCGTCATAGCCCTTCATCGACACGGGGACGATGGCGCGGGTCTTGGTCTGGTCCTCGGCGGAGGAAGCGGTCAGCGGAGAGCTCACGGGCGGAAAATGCCTCTGAATGGGTGATATGAAGGGTTCCATACGCCTTGCCGCAACAAATTGGCAGCCCGGCGCCCTCGCGGCGCGATCTCGTCTTTGACTCTCAAGCGGCGCTGTTGTGGGGTGCGGGTTCAGTCAGGATGGAGGACGACATGGACGCGCGATCGCAGCCTCAGCCGCCCAAGGGGGAGGGGACATGGACCCTGCTCCAGTCCCGGGCCGACCGCAGCTTCTGGCAGCAGACCCGCACCCTGACGCCAGAGCGGTCCGTCACCTGGTTCGTGATCGCCCGCCCGCCCGAGCAACTGGCCTATGACAGCTTCGACGAGGCCGAGGCGATGTTCCGGGCCATGGACGAGGATTGATCGGGGACGGATAGGACAAAGGCCCCGCGGGGCTTCCGCGAGGCCTTTGATGGTGGAGCTTAGCGGAGTCGAACCGCTGACCTCTTGCATGCCATGCAAGCGCTCTACCAACTGAGCTAAAGCCCCGCGCCTTGCGGCTTGGGTATGTGCCGGCGAACCGGGTCGAGACGAATGGTGGAGCTTAGCGGAGTCGAACCGCTGACCTCTTGCATGCCATGCAAGCGCTCTACCAACTGAGCTAAAGCCCCGAACCTTTCGGTCGGCCTCGCCGGAGATTTTGGCCCCCAGCGAGGGGCGGAAACTATGTCAGGCCTTTTGAGAGATCAAGCCGGTCCGACAACTTTTTTTCCGCTTATTTTTCCGACCCTTGGTATCAGTCGTCGTCGCGCGACGGCTTGACGAGGTCATCGTCCAGGCTGTCGTCGTCTTCGTCCTCGATGAAGGGCACCGAGTCATCGTCGTCGTCGCTCAGGGCGTCGTCGTCGTCGCCGTCGGACGAGCCCATGCCGGCGTCGTCGGCGCCGGGTTCGCCGTCGTCGTCGTCGTCCGGCGTCAGGATCGGCTCGTGGCCTTCCTCGTCGATTTCGGGGGTCGAGGCTTCAGCGTCCTCTTCCTCTTCGTCGCCGTCGACCGACTTGTCGGCGACTTGATCCTCGGCCTCGTCGTCGGCGGCGAAGCCGGCGCCGGCGCGACCGCGAACGCGGCGGTTGCGCATGGCTTCTTCAAGCGGATCGAACTCGGTGTCGCACTTGGGGCAGTGCGCCGGGCGACGGTTCAGATCGTAGAATTTGGCCTGGCAGTTCGGGCAGACCTGCTTTTGGCCCAGTTCGGGTTTGGCCACGGGATAACCTTCGGCAGGAGTTGAAAATCCGGAATTCGGCCGGCTCCCTTGCCACCCAAGGGGGCCGCTGTCAAAAGCCTTCTTATCCGCGCCAGCGCGGCGTTTCCTGAACAATTGGAGTTTTTGGCCAGGTGACCGCCTCTTCGACCCTTACTGCGCGTCCTGTTGTCGCTTCCCTGAAGGGCGCCGTCTGCGCGCCCGGCGACAAGTCGATGTCGCACCGCTCGCTCATCTTCGGCGGCATGGCCGAGGGCGTGACCGAGATCGAGGGCCTGCTGGAAGGCGACGACATCCTGGCCACCGCCCGCGCGGTCGAGGCCTTCGGGGCCAAGGTCGAGCGGCTGAGTGAAGGCCGCTGGCGCGTGACCGGGCAGGGCGGCTTCACGACGCCGGCTTCGGTCATTGACTGCGGCAACGCCGGGACTGGGGTGCGTCTGCTGATGGGCGCCGCCGCGGGCTATGAGCTGAGCGCCACCTTCGACGGCGACGCCTCGCTGAGGAAACGGCCGATGAGGCGCGTCACCGGGCCTCTGGCCGACATGGGCGCCCGTTTCGACTGGAACGCGGCCGAGGACCGCGTGCCCCTGACCCTGCACGGCGGCGGTCTGACGGGGATCGAATACGTGCAGACGGTGGCCTCGGCCCAGATCAAGTCGGCCATCCTGCTGGCCGGGCTGAACGCGGCGGGCGACACCATCGTGGTCGAGCCGGAAAAGAGCCGCGATCACACCGAGCGGATGCTGCGCGCCTTCGGGGCGGTGGTGGACGTGACCGAGGAGGGCGAGGGCTGGCGCATTCGCCTGACGGGCGGACAGACGCTGAGCGGAACTCATGTGGCGGTGCCGGGCGATCCCTCGTCGGCGGCCTTCCCCCTCGCGGCGGCCCTGATCGTGCCGGGATCGGAGGTGACGGTCGAAGGCGTCATGCTGAACCCGCAGCGCACCGGTCTGTTCGACACCTGGATCGAGATGGGCGCCGACCTGACCATCGCCAACCGCCGTGTCAGCGGCGGCGAGGACGTGGGCGACGTCACGGCCCGCTATTCCGCGCTCAAGGGCGTGATCGTGCCGGAAGACCGCGCCGCCTCGATGATCGACGAATATCCGATCCTGTCGGCTGTCGCCGCCTATGCCGAGGGCCGCACCATCATGCGCGGCATTGGCGAGATGCGGGTCAAGGAGAGCGACCGGATTTCGCTGATGGTCGCCGGCCTGACCGCCTGCGGCGTCGCGGTGGAGGAAGAGGCCGAGGGCTTCATCGTCACCGGTGGTCCGGTGAAAGGCGGCGCGACCGTCGCCACCGCCCACGATCATCGCATCGCCATGAGCCACCTGATCCTCGGCCTCGCGGCTGAGCGGCCTGTGTCGGTGCTGGACCCGGACATGATCGCCACCAGCTTCCCCGGCTTCGTCGCGATGATGAACGGGCTGGGCGGAGAGATCGCGTCGTGAGGGACGAACGTTTCATGTCGTCCCCCTTGGGGCGGCTGCTGGGCGGCGGCGCGCTCTTCGGCCTGCTGACCGTCTGGCTCCTCTCGGCGGCGAGAACGGGCGAAATCGGCTTTGGGGCAGGGCGAGGCTCCGCCTTCTTCTTCGCCGACGCGGCGACGCAGCCGGATCAGTTCTGGGGGGCGGTCATCTTTTTATCTCTCCTGGCTTTGGCGACGCTCACGGTCGCCTTGATGGGGGCGTGGGATATCTGGGGAGGGCGCTCATGACTGCTCTGGTGATCGCCGTCGACGGCCCCGCCGCCTCGGGCAAGGGCACCATCGCCACGCGTCTGGCGGCCCACTATGGCCTGCCGCATCTGGACACGGGCCTTCTGTATCGCGCCGTCGGGCTTGCCGTGCTGGATGCGGGCAAGGATCTGGGCGATGGGGCGGCGGCTGAGGCTGCGGCCTTGGCGCTGGATCTATCGACCCTGTCCGACAACGAGCGTCTGACCGAGCGCCATGCGGGCGAGGCGGCCAGCCGGGTCGCCAGCCATCCGGGCGTGCGCGCCGCCCTGTTGAAGCTGCAACAGGACTTCGCTGCCCAGCCCGGCGGCGCCGTCCTGGACGGCCGCGACATCGGCACGGTCATCGCCCCGGACGCCACAGCCAAGCTCTATGTCACCGCCACGCCCGAGGTCCGCGCGGAGCGTCGCTGGAAGCAGCTGACGGCGCGGGGGCAGGACATCGCCTTCAATGACATGCTGGAGGACATCCGCCGTCGCGATGAGCGGGATTCGGGACGGGATTCCGCCCCCATGGTCCAGGCCGAGGACGCGGTCTTGCTGGACACGACCGATCTGGGTATAGAAGCCGCCTTCGATGCGGCCCGCCGTATCGTCGAGGCGGCGCGCGTCCGGGCTGGGGTTTAGACCTCGCTGGACAAATCCAACGCTCCTGACCTCGGCTTCCGCGGGCGTTCTGGCTTTATCTGTTTGCGCCCTCTTGCGCCGGCCTCGCGTCCTGACGACCTGATTTTCCCTTTTCCATCCTTATCCACCCGCGCGGGGCCATCCGGTTGCGCGCCTCAACCCCAGAGTTCCATGACCGACACTCTCAACCCCTCGCGCGACGATTTCGCCGCGCTGCTCGACGAACAACTGCAGGGTCGCGACCTTGGCGAAGGCCAGGTCGTTCACGGCCGCGTCGTCGGCATCGAGAAGGACATCATCATCATCGACGTCGGTCTGAAGACCGAAGGTCGCATCCCGGCCCGCGAATTCGGCATCGGCGAAGGCGCCGTCATCCCGAAGGTCGGCGACAACGTCGAAGTCTACCTGGAACGCGTCGAGAACGCCCTGGGTGAAGCCGTCATCAGCCGCGACAAGGCTCGCCGCGAAGAAGCCTGGACCCGTCTGGAAGTCGTCTTCGCCGAAGGTCAGCCGGTCAACGGCGCCATCGTCGGTCGCGTCAAGGGCGGCTTCACCGTCGACCTGGGCGGCGCCTCGGCCTTCCTGCCGGGCTCGCAAGTCGACATCCGTCCGGTCCGCGACGTCGGCCCGCTGATGGGCAAGGAACAACCCTTCGCCATCCTGAAGATGGACCGTCCGCGCGGCAACATCGTCGTCTCGCGTCGCGCCATCCTGGAAGAAGCCCGCGCCGAACAGCGCACGGAGCTGGTCGGCCAGCTGCAAGAGGGTGAAGTCCGCGAAGGCGTCGTCAAGAACATCACCGACTACGGTGCGTTCGTCGACCTGGGCGGCATCGACGGCCTGCTGCACGTCACCGACATGTCGTGGAAGCGCGTCTCGCATCCGTCGCAAGTCCTGGCCGTCGGCGACACCGTCAAGGTCCAGATCGTCAAGATCAACCCGGACACCCAGCGCATCAGCCTCGGCATGAAGCAGCTGCAGTCGGATCCGTGGGACGGCGTCGAAGCCAAGTACCCGGTCAACGCCAAGTACACGGGCCGCATCACGAACATCACCGACTACGGTGCGTTCGTTGAGCTGGAAGCCGGCGTCGAAGGCCTGGTCCACGTCTCGGAAATGTCCTGGACCAAGAAGAACGTCCACCCGGGCAAGATCGTCTCCACCTCGCAGGAAGTGGAAGTCATCGTCCTGGACGTCGACAGCGCCAAGCGCCGCATCTCGCTGGGCCTGAAGCAAGCCCAGAACAACCCGTGGGAAGCCTTCGTCGAGGCTCACCCGATCGGTTCGACCGTCGAGGGCGAAGTCAAGAACGCCACCGAGTTCGGCCTGTTCGTCGGCCTGGACAACGACATCGACGGCATGGTCCACCTGTCGGACCTGGACTGGAACGTCTCGGGCGAAGAAGCCATCCAGCGTTACCGCAAGGGTGAAACGATCAAGGCCAAGGTGCTGGACGTCGACATCGAGAAGGAACGCGTCTCGCTGGGCGTCAAGCAGCTCGGCGGCGACCCGATGGAAGGCGACGTCTACAAGCGCGGCCAGCAGATCACCGTCACCGTGACGTCGATCGAAACGGGCGGCATCGAAGTCAAGTTCGGTGAAGACGACGCGCCGGTCACGGCCTTCGTCCGCAAGTCGGACCTGTCGCGCGACCGCAACGAGCAACGTCCGGAACGCTTCGCCGTCGGTGATCGCATCGACGCCATGATCACGGGCATCGATAAGGCCACGCGCCGCGTCTCGGTGTCGGTCAAGGCGCTGGAAATGAAGGACGAGGCCGAGGCCATCGAACAGTTCGGTTCGTCGGACTCGGGCGCTTCGCTCGGCGACATCCTGGGCGCCGCGCTTCGCGAAAAGGCCGGTTCGAAGGACTAATCGTCCTCTTCGACCAGAAAATGGGGCGGCTGGAGCAATCCAGCCGCCTTTTTTCTTGCGTGACGGGCAAGAACCCGCGCCAATGGCGAGGCTACCCCTTGAGAATCGCTCTTAATCTGATGCGCCCTCTTTATTCCTGTGGCGTCAGACGGTTAGGGTGCGGACCTGAACGGAAGCGACTGCATCTGAAACAGCCACGGGCGGGGGCCTGAATGATCAAGTCTGAACTGATCGAGAAGCTGGCGGCCGAGAACATCCACCTCACCCACGCCGAGGTGGAACGGGTCGTCAACGTCATCCTGGGTCAGATGACCGAGGCCCTGTCCGACGGCGGACGGGTCGAACTTCGGGGCTTCGGCGCCTTTTCGGTGCGCAGCCGCCCTGCGCGGGTCGGCCGCAATCCCCGCACCGGCGAGACGGTGGAAGTGCCCGCCAAGGCCGTGCCTTTCTTCAAGAGCGGCAAGGAACTTCGCGAACGCCTGAACGCGTCCGGCGACGCCTGAAACGAAAGACTGAATTGAAATGAGCCTGCTGACCGAGTTTCGTGAATTCGCCGCGCGCGGCAATGTCATCGACCTGGCGGTCGGCGTCATCATCGGCGCCTCGTTCGGCAAGATCGTCACCAGCCTGGTCGATCAGGTCATCATGCCGCCCATCGGCCTCCTGCTGGGCAAGGTCGACTTCGCCCACCTGGAATGGGTGCTGAAGCCTGCGGACGCCGCGGCCGGCGTCGAAAAGGTGGCCATCCAGTACGGGGCCTTCATCAATACCCTGATCCAGTTCCTGATCGTGGCCTTCGTCGTCTTCCTTCTGGTCAAGGGCATCAACAAGATGCGCCGGGAACAGGCGCCGGAAGCCGCCGCCCCGACCCCGACCGAGGCCCTGCTGGCCGAAATCCGCGACGAGTTGAAGGCGCGGCCCTAGGGCTGGACGCTCGAGGCGAACCGCGGGCGCGGCCGCTCAGGCCGAGGCCTTCGATCCGGTCGGGACTTCCTTGTCCGAAAGCCTTCGCCATTGACCGCGCGGGGCGCGCGGGGGCAGGGGCCGGATGCAGAAGGAATAGTCGCCGTCGAACGGGGTCGGACGCCAATCGCCGACGTCCTGACCCCCCGCCCCCAGAAGGCCCGGCGTGAAGGCCGCATGGCAGTGACCCCAGCCGCCCTCGCGCCGCGCGCGGCGCGCCAGGTCGCCGAGATCGCGCAGGGTGCTTTCCGAGACGACCTGGAGCCGCACCTTGGCCGCGCCGAGCGCGGGGGCGAGTTTCAGCAGGGCGCCGACCAGGGCCGGGATCGCCTGCCGGTCTCGATCCAGGGCCTCCAGATCGAGAATCTCCAGCATTGGCGGCTCAATCGGATTGCCCTTGCCCAGCAGGGCCAGGGCGTGACCGGTGATTTCCCCGTTCACGCGGCGCGCCAGGTGAAGCGGGCGGACCGTCAGATCAGGGTCGGACAGCCGCCAGCGCAACATGGCCGGGCTTCGGTCCGCCGTCAGCCGCCCCTGGTCGCGCAGGGCCGTCCAGAAGTCGGCGTAGGGCGAGGCGTCCGACAGGTCTGTTAGTTCCGAGATCCCGCCAGGCAATCCCGTCATGTCGAGGGCTCGCCGACGGCCCGGCATCAGCTGTTCGCCGAGCCAGCGCGCGGCGCGCGGCTCGCGCGCCACGAGCCGGCGCAAGGCGCGGCCGTAAAGGCAGGCGACGGGGTTGATGACCCATGACAGCTTCAGCCCGTGGGTCGCGATCGGCCAGGGGGCCATGCCGAACTTCTTGTACAGGGGGCTGGATCGGGCGTTGGCGTTCAGCGTGTATCGCGCAAAGCAGTTCGGCTGGGCGACGAAGGCGCTGAGAAGATCGCGGCTGCGGCCTCTCTGATCGGGCGGAACGATGACCGAAAAGCCGGTCGCTCCATGCAGGGCGCGCTCGCCGATCCAGAAGCGCTGGATGAAGTTGCCGAGAAAGGCGGCAGGCCCGCCGTCGGCGCCCTCGATCACCCAGCCGGAGGGGGCGTCCATCTCGCGCCGCGCCGGGTTGTCGTCCAGCCAGCGCCAGCCTTCGGGCGAGCGTTCCGGCCACCAGACGTCGCGGTGCAGCCGGTTGACGGCCGGGATGTCTGAAGGGTGAAAGCGACGGATCATGACACGGCGTTATTCCTGAACGGGACTCGAACAACCCACGGGGCTGGAGGTTGCATAGAGCGTTCCAGATTGAAGCCATTCCCGTAAAAGTTGTTGTTCGGTGTTTAAAAAATGCGTCATTGCGATGACGGGTCGCGGCGTTAACGCTTGTCCGCATGGCTTCGTCGTGCTGTTTCTCCGGCCTTAATGCGCCAGTCTGGGCGCAGCATTTGGGAGAACGCCGTTGAGCACGACGGATGGGGGGGGCGCGCTGTCGGCGGCGCCTCGCAAGACGTTTCTGGGACACCCGCGGGGGCTGGTGGTCCTGTTCCTTACAGAGATGTGGGAGCGCTTTTCCTACTACGGCATGCGGGCCCTGCTGGTCCTCTATCTGACCCAGCACTTCCTGTTCGGCCCGAAAGAGGCGCAGGGCATCTACGCAGCCTACGCCGCGCTGGTCTATCTGATGCCGGTGGTCGGCGGGATGCTGGCCGACAAGTATCTGGGATCGCGCAAGGCGGTCATCATCGGCGCCGTCCTGCTCGTCGCCGGTCACTTCATGATGGCCTTCGAAGGCACGGGCGGGCGTGAAAACCTGACCATCGGCGCCACGACCTATGAGCTTCAGGTCGAAGGCCGCGATCAGAACCGCGCCATCTTCGCCGTCAACGGCGACGAGCGCACCCAGATCACGATCTCGCCGGAAGGCGTGTCCAGGGTCGGGGCCGAGCCGGCGGCCGCGGTCGCGGCTGACGCCGCTGTTCCGGCTGTGGCCCAGGCGAGCGGCTTCCCGGCCTTCACCGCCACGGACGGCTACAAGCTGGAAACCGTTCGCGACCTCGGCTTTGGGGAGCCGGTCCTGTTCTTCGCCCTGTCGTTGATCATCGTCGGCGTGGGCTTCCTGAAGGCCAATATCTCGACCGTCGTCGGCGCCCTTTATGAAGAGAACGATCCCCGTCGCGACGGCGGCTTCACCATCTTCTACGTCGGCATCAACCTGGGTTCGGTCCTGGCCACGGCGGCCTGTTCCTATCTCGGCATCAAGTACGGCTGGGCCTATGGCTTCGGTCTGGCCGGCATCGGCATGACCCTGGGTCTGATCACCTTCATCCTCGGCCAGAGCTGGCTGGAAGGCCGCGGCGGCCCGCCGCAGCCGGAAATGCTCAAGACCCGCAAGGTCTTCGGCGTGCCGTTCGAGGCCGTCTTCTGGATCGGCGGCCTGGTCACCGTCCTGCCGGTCTGGCTGCTGATGCAGCGTCACCACATCATCGAGACGGCCCTGCCCTGGCTGGCCGGCCTCATCTTCGCTTCGGTGGTCGGCTATGTGGTGTTCAAGCTGCGCGGCACCGAGCGCAGCCGCATGCTGGTCGCCCTGACGCTGATCTTCTTCTCGGTGCTGTTCTGGGCCCTGTTCGAACAGGCCGGTTCGTCGCTGACCCTGTTCGCCGACCAGTCGACGGCCATGCCGTCGTGGTTCAATGCGCCCATGACCCAGATGTTCAACCCGGGCATCATCGTCATCGGCGGTCCGATCATCGCCGCCCTGTGGGTGTGGCTGGGCAAGCGCAACATGGAGCCCTCGACCCCGGTGAAGTTCTCCTTCGCCCTGGTCCTGGTCGGCGCCGGCTTCCTGCTGCTGACCTGGGCTTCGACGACCCAGGCCAACGTGGACTTCCGCGTGCCGCTGATCTTCCTGTTCTTCACCTACTTCCTGCACACGATGGGCGAGCTGTGCCTGTCGCCGGTCGGGCTGTCGATGATCACCAAGCTGTCGGTGGATCGCGTCGTCGGCCTGATGATGGGCGTCTGGTTCCTGTCGAGCTCCGTGGCGCACATCGCCGCCGGCTTCATCGCCCAGGCCACCTCGACCGACACCGTTGCGGGCGTGGTCACCAGCCCCGAATTGGCGCTGCAGACCTATGGCTCGATCTTCGGGACCATCGGCTGGACCGGCGTCGTCGTCGGCGTGGTCCTGCTGGTGCTGTCGCCGCTGCTGAAGAAGGGCATGGCGGGCATCCACTGATCGCCTGACATCCCGATCGACAAGAGAAGGGCGGCGTCTCGCAGGAGGCGCCGCCCTTTTCAGTTGGTCCGGGGGGAGGCCCCGTTCTTTCCCGTGCTTCCTCCAGGAGACGGGCCGGGGTCTTGGTCTTGAGCCCTAGAAGGTCTTGCGGACGCGGATCTGCCAGAAGGTGCGGGGGTCGACGAAGCGTTCCTCGACGAAGGCCACAGGTCGGGTCTCACGATTGGCGAAGACGATCCTTTCCTGATCGAAGTCGTTCCAGATGTTGACCTGGGCGCGGATCGACAAAGTCGGGGTCGGTTTGTACTCGGCCCACATCTCGTAATAGTCGGTGCCGCGCCAGCCCGAGATCTGGTCCGGCTGGAAGTTCTTCTGGCCCAGCAGGGGGATCCAGGCGCCGCCCCACTGCAGCTTCCACGAGGTGATGTCCTGCTGGAAGGTGACGGTCGCCTGGGTCGGACGCACGCCTGAGATGGGGCGAGTCTCGCCCGTGGTGGGGTCGGTGACCTCGGTCTTGTTCCAGGTGTTGCGGAAGCCGAACTTGCCGCCCGACAGGCCCAGCTTCGTCGTCGGAATGGTCACGTTCAGCACCAGCTGGTCCAGGGTGCCGTCGCCGATGTTGCCGATGGCCGCCAGTCCGCCGTCCAGCGGGATCAGGTCGATGGCGTCGGTGATCTCGTCGTGGCGCAGGCCCAGGCTGACGATGCCCTCGCCCCAGAAGCGCTTCTCAAAGGTCACTTCGCTGACCCAGCGCGATTCCGGGGACAGGTTCACATTGCCGCCAAAGACGCTTTCGTCGACGAATTCGGCCGAGGCGGCGAAGTCGTCGAAGTCCAGCTGGCCCACGGTGCGCTCGAAACGCGCGCGGATCTGGGTATTGGCCATGGGCGTCCAGGTGGCCAGGATGCGCGGCTTGGCGAAGAAGAAGCTCTTTTCCTGCGAGGCGTCGCCCGACTGGCTGATGGTCGAGGATTCCAGCCGCAGGCCGCTCTCCAGCGTCCACTTCGGATTGATCCGCCAGGTGCCCTTGCCGAACAGCTCGCCGCGCGTCTCCTCGACCTTGACCGAGGCCGAGGGCAGGGGAACGGCCACGCCGCCGACCGAATAGGCCTGCTCGGTCTCCAGCATGTTGTAGGCGACCTCGCCGCCGGCCTCGAAGTCCATGGCGGGCGACCGCTCATAGCGGACCAGGCCGCGCAGGATGGTCTCGGAGCCGTTGCCGTTGGAGGCGAACAGCTGTTCCGGGCTGACCACGGCGCCGTCGCGGTTGCGCGAGGTGGAGACGTTGTCGAACTCCTCGAACTCGTGGATGAAGCGGGTCTCCAGCTTCAGCTTCTCGCTCAGCGGCCGCGTATAGACCACGCCGACTTCGCCGCTCTTGCCGTCGTTGTCATAGAAGCTTTCGCGCAGGACGCCCGGCGCGGTCTGGCGGTTGATGTTGTGCCAGTCGTTGATGCCGTATCGCGCCGTCAGGTCGATCTTGCCGCCCATGAAGGGGCTGGAATAGTTGCCGCGGATCGAGTTCCCGCCGCCGTAGCCGTCATTGTAATACTGTTCGTTGCGCAGGACGTTTCCGTTGGCGTCGGAGCGCACGACGTAGCCCGCGCCGTTGGAGTCGCTGGACGAGATGCCGTCACTCAGGGTCACGCCCCAGGTCCGGTCGCCCTCGCGGGCCGTGAACTGATAGGAGCCGCCGAACAGGTCCTGGCCGCCTTCGAACAGGCTGGCGTTGGTCGTCAGGATGTGTTCGCGGCTGGAGGTGGTTTTCAGGATGACGTTGGCGACGACCGAATAGCCCTGCATCTCGATGCCGGGGGCGCCGCCGCGCACCAGTTCGATGCGCTCCACCTGGGCGGCGACCGTGCGGCTCAGCACATTGGAGCCGGTGTCGTTCTTGGAGGCCGGACGTGAGCCGTTGATCAGGATGTTGCCGACCGCGCCTTCAAAGCCCCGGGCGCCGTCGCCGTCGTTGACCGAGAAGCCGGGGATCCGGTTGACCATGTCCAGCGCCGTGTTCGGACGGGCGTCCTTGAAGAAGTCGGGCGCGAAGATCAGGACGCCCTGGTCGCTGGCTTCGGCGGTCTGGGGGGCGCGCGTCGTCTCGGCCAGGGCCGGGGCTGCAGCGGCGAAAGCCAGCGCGGCGGTGGTGGCCAGCAGAATGGTCTTGGTCATGGCGTCGTCCTCTCCCTCGGTCGTGGGAAGGTGTGACGGCAGCGAGGCCGAGCCTCCAGTTACAAGCCGGACAGGTGGATTAAATCGCGGACAGCATTACCGAATAGTCAGATTACAGCCTGACTGGATACTGTTACGCCATCTGACATGATCTCACGTATCCTCGCTCTTTCGGCGCTTGTTCTCTCGCTGTCGGTCGGCGCTACCGCTCAAGCGCAGGACGGCGAGACGCTCGCGACCACGGTGGACGAGATCGTCGTCACGGCCCGTCGCACCGACGCCCCGATCTGGGAGGTGACGCGCGGCGACCGCACCCTGATCCTGGTCGGCGCCATCAGCGGCGTGCCGCGCGACGTCGAGTGGCGGCCCGAGGCCCTTGAGGACGCGACGCGGCGCGCGCAACGGATTCTCTTCCCTCAGGAAGGCCGGGCCTCGGTCGCCGACGTCTTTCGTCTGATCTGGCGTATCCGCACGGTGGCGACCCTGCCCAAGGGCACGACGACCGCCGACTATCTGTCGCCCGAGGTTCAGGCGCGACTCGAGACGATTATGGCGGATCAGCGAAACGACGGCTGGCGCACCAACAGCCTGATGATCCTCAGCATGGATCTGACGAGCGACAAGGCCGGCTATGAGCGGGGGCGCACCCGCAACGCCACCGACGTCGTCAAGAAGGCGGCGCGCGACGCCCGCATCCCGGTGCGCCCGGTCGGGACCGTGCGCGGCGACGAGATCGTCGACAGCCTGATCACCGCCCCGCCCGCCACCTACGCCACCTGCGTGGAACGCGCCCTTTCGGCCGCCGAGGCCGGGCCGGAGGGCGCCGCCGCCCGTATCGCCGACTGGCGCGCCCGCCGAGTGCCAGAGGTCATGGCTCAGCCGCTGGAGCAGGCGCTCGGTCTGTGCTGGCCCTGGGGCGACCCTGAGATCGCGCCCCTGCTACGCCGTCAGTGGGCCGAGGCGGTGCAGACCGCCTTGGGCGAACCCGGCGTGACCATGGCCGTCGCCCAATTGCGCGTCCTGGCCGAACCGAATGGCGTGCTCGATGCGCTGGAGGCCGAAGGCTACGAGATCGAGGGGCCGGCGTGGAAGGCTGCCGCCGCTGACGACTGAGCAGACGGAATGATACAGGTTGGACCAATGCCGGGGAGGTCGAGGATGCCGAGATCCATGACGCTTCTCGCCGCGATGGCGGGTCTGATCCTCGGGTTGCCCGCCGCCGCTCAGGATGATCCGACGACCGAGCTGGAAGACATCGTCGTGATCGCGCGCCGGTCGGGCGCCCCGGTTTGGCGGATCCATGACGGCGACAGCACGGTGATCCTGGTCGGGTCGGCCCGGTCGATCCCGCGCGACATCGTCTGGCGACCCGAGGCGCTGGAGGCGGCGGTGCAGCAGGCCGACGCTATCGTCATGTCGCAGTCGGCGACGATGAGCCTGGGGGATTTCATGCGTCTGCGCCGCGCCAAGGCGCGGCTGCCGCAAGGGACGACGGTCGCCGACTATCTCGATGCTGAACAGCAGGGGCGGCTGCAGCGGCTGGGCGTCAATTACCGGCGGGACTATTCCGAACGCGGCCTGGTCGCCATCGCCGAGGACTTGCTGAACCGCCGACTGGCCTATGGACGCGGGAACGGACCCAGCGCGGAGAGCGTGATCCGCGCCACGGCGCGGAAGGCGAACAAGACTTCGGTCCTGGTCGGCGACATGGACGCCCATCACATCGATGAAGCGGTCGCTGTGCCGGATCAGGGCCAGGTCGCCTGTCTGACCGCCGCCATGAGCGCCGTCGAGGCTGGGCGGGACGGCGTCGTCTTGCGGGCGTCCAGCTGGGCGCGTCAGGACGTGCCCAGCCTGATGGCGACGCCCCTGGAACAGGCCATCGACCGCTGCGCCTGGTTCGCGGATGGCGAACTGCGCCGCGCGGGCCGCGCCCAATGGGGCCAGGCGCTCATTGATGCGATGGCCGCGCCCAAGACCACCCTGATGGTCGCCCCAGTCAGCATCGCCGCTGAGCCAGCCGGATTGCTCGATCAGGCCGAGGCGCGAGGACTGGACGTCAGCGGCCCGGATTGGAAGGCCGACTGATCCCCGATCAGACCGCCGTGCCGCCCACGGTCAGGCCGCCGATCTTGAGGCTGGGCTGGCCGATGCCGACGGGGACGCCCTGGCCGGACTTGCCGCAGGTGCCGACGCCGGGGTCGAAGGCGAAGTCGTCGCCGATCATCTGGATATGGGTCAGGGCCGTGGCCCCGTCGCCGATCAGCGTGGCGCCGCGCACCGGGGCGGTGATCTTGCCGTCCTCGATCAGATAGGCCTCGGTGCACTGGAAGACGAACTTGCCGTTGGTGATGTCCACCTGGCCGCCGCCGAAGTTGGCGGCGTAGAGGCCGCGCTTGGTGCTGGCGATCATGTCGGCCTTCGAATCCTTGCCGCCTTCCATGAAGGTATTGGTCATGCGGGGCATGGGCATATGGGCGAAGGACTGGCGACGACCATTGCCGGTGGCGTTCGCCCCCAGCTGACGCGCCGACAGGCGGTCGTGCATCAGGCCGACCATGATGCCGTCCTCGATCAGGACGGTGCGCGAGGTCGGGGTGCCTTCGTCGTCGAACGACAGCGAGCCGCGACGCCCGGCGATGGAACCGTCGTCCACCACGGTCACGCCGGGGGCGGCGACGCGCTGGCCCATCTTGCCGCTGAAGACCGAGGAGCCCTTGCGGTGGAAGTCGCCCTCGAAGCCGTGGCCGACGGCTTCGTGCAGCAGGACGCCCGGCCAGCCGGCGCCCAGGACCACGTCCATCTCGCCCGCCGGACAGTCGACGGCGTCGAGGTTGATCAGGGCCTGACGCAGGGCCTCGTCGATCTGGCCCTGCCAGCGGTCGGGGGCGATCCAGGCTTCAAAGCCGGCGCGGCCGCCCGCGCCGGACGAGGCGCTCTCGCGCTTGCCGTCGCGCTCGACCGTGACCGAGACGTTCAGTCGGACCAGGGGGCGCACGTCGCTGAGCAGGCGGCCGTCGGCGCGCAGGATCTCGACGGCGCGGCGCTCGCCGATGATGGAGGCCGAGACCTGGACCACGCGCGGGTCGCGGGAGCGGGCCCAGGCGTCGATCTCGGACAGCAGTTCGATCTTGTCCGAGAAGCCGGGCGAGGCGAGGGGATCGACCTCGTCGTAGAGCTTCTGATTGGTGGCGCGCGGAGCCTCGGCGGCGTGGCCGGCGTAGCCGCGCTTGGCCAGGGACGCGCTGTCGGCGGCGCGGCGGATGGCGGCGGCGGAAATCTCGTTGGCGTGGGCGTAGCCGGCGGTCTCGCCCGCCACGACCCGCAGTCCGAAGCCCTCGACGGCGTCGTAAGACGCGCCCTTCAGCCGTCCGTCGTCGAAGACCAGGGATTCGCTCTCGGTCTTTTCCAGAAACAGTTCGCCGTCGTCCGCGCCGGCCAGGGCCGTCTTCAGGATGGACAGGGCCTCGTCGGGGGCCACGCCGGAAGCGTCGAGGATGGGGGAGGGGGAGGCGACGGTGCTCATGGAGGCTAGATAGGCGCTCGACCGCCTCGCGTCACGGGTTCCGCATACGGAACGGCCCCTCTCGCGCTGCGAAAGGGGCCGTAAAGTCGTCTTCGACGCGGGCGATCAGTCCTGGGTGACGTCGCCGGACCCGCTGACCGACTGGCGCAGTTCGGCCGGACGGCGCGTCAGGCGCACGTCGCCGCTGCCCGAGACGTCGACGTCGGCCTTGCCCGTGGGGCCGACGCGGACGTCGCCCGAGCCGCTGACCCGCACCTTGGCGTCATCGACGATCAGTTCGTCCAGACGGGCGTCGCTGGAGCCGGAGGCGTCGATCGTCGCGGCGCCGGCCCGGCCCTGGACCTTGACGTCGGAAGCGCCGGTCAGGCTCAACTCCAGCGTCGGCTGGTCATAGCCGCGGATCTTCAGTTCGGTCATGCCGGACAGATCAAAGGCTTTCACCGACGGCGCCTTGATGATGACCTTCAGGGCGTCGGTCTCGCTCCAGCCGCGAATGCCGGTGCGGGTCCAGCGGACATAGCTCCGGTCGCCGCGCGGAGCTTCGTCCAGGGTCAGCCGACCGTTGGCGAAGCGCACCCGATTGACCACGGTCTCGGCGCCCGTGATCGTGATCCCGGGGGCGTCAGCCTGCTGGTCATAGACCACGTCCGCGGGCAGATCGATGGCCAGGCGCTCGCCGTCGACCCAGGCGATGGTGCGGGTGGTCTCGGGCGACACCTTGCCGCGTTCGATGGTGAAGCCGCTGTCGCCGGGCTCGTCGTCGGTGACGACCCAGGTCCAGTCATGGCGCGCCAGGTCGCGGCCGCCGACGGCGAAGGCGCCGCCGATGCCGACAACGGCCAGAACCAGGCCGGCGGCGGAGATGATGAGCAGATTACGGATCATGACATTATTCTCCCTTGGCTCAGGCTTGCGGTTCGAGGGCGGGTTTCAGGACGCGGTAGTGCAGGCGGGCGTACCAGATGGTGGCGTCGATCAGCCACTTGGTCAGCAGGGCCATCAGGGCGACCATGAAGATGCCCAGGCCCATCAGGCCGACGCCCAGCAGCGCCGCGGCGAGGGCGCCGCCCGGCAGGCCCATGAAGGAGCCGGCCACCATGACGAAACCGCCGGCCACGAAGACCCCGACCCCGCCGATCAGCATGGACAGGACCGTGCCGAAGATCGGCAGGGCGATGGGCAGAAGGATCAGGATATCGATCGCGCCCAGGCCAAGGATGCCGAAGATGGCGCCGGCGGCGGCGGGCGGTGACTGTTCCTGGGTCCAGCGCTTGGCGCTGGCCTCGGCCTTCAGTTCGCGAGCCAGACGATCGGGATCGCCCAGGGCTTCGGCGACCTGCGCCTCGGTGCGGCCGGCGGCGGCGCCGTCGGCGAAATGGCTTTCATAGTCGGCGACGATCTCGTTCGCCGTGATGGTCGGCAGCCCGACCAGTCCGCGTTTCAGGCGGGCCAGGAATTCTGCGCGGTTCATTGTTCAGCTCCCCGTTGAGCGTCTTCGGATTGGTCGGTCAAGGCCGCCGGTTCGACCGGCGCGCCCGCCGCGATGGCGTCGCTGTGCGGCGCGGTGTTCGCCACCAGGGCCTCGACGGCCTGGGCGAAGGCGCGCCATTCGGCGGTCTGGCCTTCCAGCGCCGTTCGGCCGGCGCTGGTGAGACGATAGTACTTGCGCGACGGGCCGCTGGGCGATTCGACCAGATAGGTCTCGACCAGACCGTCGCTCTGCATACGACGCATCAGCGGATAGATGGTGCCTTCGCCCATGCCGATGGCGTCGGACAGGCGGCTGGCGATCTCGTAGGCGTAGCTGTCGGAGCGGGCCAGCAGGGCCAGCACGCATAATCCCAGCACGCCTTTCTTCAGTTGGATGTCGATGGAGTCGGGCATGGCGTTCCCTTCGTTGATGACAAATGGGTATCGCAAGGTATCGTGCGGTGCAAGGTAGCTGTCGGTACATGACAGCGAATTAATCCGCCGAACTTTCGCCTCATCCCGTCACTTGAGCGTCTTGATCGCTTGGCAAGCGCAAGCCGAGCCGATAAGGACCGGCCTGAAACGCCGAGGTCCGCAAGGACCCGGGGGGTGTTTGCGAATTGCTCGCAAGTATCGGCTGCGAAACGGTTTATGAGGAATCGAATGGGGATGGGCACGCGAGCCATGGCGCGGATCGGAGGCGGCGTCGCCGCGACCGCTCTTGCCGCCTTCGTCGCTGCGCCGGCTTGGGCGCAGGATCTGCTGGGTCAACCGACCCCGGGCGGCATCGGCCTGCAACCCGCCGCCGCGCCGCTGAAGCACGAGGCGATCTTCTTCCATGACTGGGTGCTGATGCCCGTCATCACGATCATCACCCTGCTGGTGCTGGGCCTGCTGATCTGGATCGCCGTCCGCTACAACAAGCGCGCCAATCCGGTTCCGGCCAAGTGGAGCCACAACACGGTCATCGAGGTCATCTGGACCGTGGTGCCGGTGCTGATCCTGGTCGGCATCTCGCTCTTCTCGTTCCGCCTGCTGTTCGCCTATCACGACACGCCGGAAGTCGATCTGACGGTCAAGGTCACCGGCAACCAGTGGAACTGGGCCTACGAATATCCCGATCAGGGCGTGGCCGAGTACATTTCGAACATGACGCCCGAGGACAAGGCTCCGGCTCACCTCTACCGTCTGGCCGCCGATGAGCCGATGGTCGTTCCGGTCGGCAAGACCGTCGAACTGCTGATCACGGCCTCGGACGTGATCCACGCCGTCGCCCTGCCGGCCTTCGGCCTGAAGGTCGATGCTGTCCCCGGCCGTATCAACCACACCTGGTTCAAGGCCGAGAAGACCGGCGTCTACTATGGTCAGTGCTCTGAGCTGTGCGGCGTCGACCACGCCTTCATGCCGATCCAGATCAATGTCGTCACCGAGGCCGAGTTCGCCGCCTGGGTCGCCTCCAAGGGCGGTTCCATGACGAAGAAGGCTGACGAAGCCGCGGCGGCGGCCGCTGCTGCTGCTCCCGCCGCCGCTGTCGTCGCCGCTCCGGCTGCTGACGCCGCCGCCGCCCCGACCGCCGCCGCTCCCGCGGCCCCCGCAGCCGCTGCCGCGCCCGTCGCGCCGGCCGCCCAGTAACAAGACGCGAGAGCCCAACGATCATGGCCACCGCTGCCGCAACACACGACGATCATCACGATCACAAGCCGGGTTTCTTCACCCGCTGGTTCCTGTCGACCAACCACAAAGACATCGGGATGCTGTACCTGATGTTCGCCATCTTCACCGGTCTGGTGGGCGGCGCCCTGTCGGGTCTGATCCGCTGGGAACTGGCCGAGCCGGGCATCCAGCTGTTCAAGGAAGGCACGATCATCCAGCAACTGGGGATCGTTGAGGCCTCCAAGCACGGCTACAACGTCACGGTCACGGCTCACGCCCTGATCATGGTCTTCTTCGTCGTCATGCCGGCGACCATGGGCGGCTTCGCCAACTATTTCACGCCGATCATGATCGGCGCGCCGGACATGGCCTTCCCGCGCTTGAACAACATCTCGTTCTGGCTGCTGTTCGCCGCCTTCGTCCTGCTGGTCATCTCGATGTTCGTCGACGGCGGCCCGGGCAAGGGCTTCGGCGGCGGCTGGACGGCTTATCCGCCGCTCTCCACCATGGGCCACACGGGACCGTCGTTCGACCTGGCGATCTTCTCGCTGCACGTCGCCGGCGCCTCGTCGATCCTAGGCGCGATCAACTTCATCACCACCATCTTCAACATGCGCGCGCCGGGCATGACCCTGCACCGTATGCCGCTGTTCGCCTGGGGCGTGCTGATCACGGCCTTCCTGCTGCTGCTGTCGCTGCCGGTTCTGGCGGGCGCCATCACCATGCTGCTGACGGACCGCAACTTCGGCACCAGCTTCTTCGATCCGGCCGGCGGCGGCGACCCGGTGATGTACCAGCACCTGTTCTGGTTCTTCGGTCACCCCGAAGTGTACATCATGATCCTGCCGGGCTTCGGCATCATCTCGCACATCGTCTCGACCTTCTCGAAGAAGCCGATCTTCGGCTACCTCGCCATGGCCTACGCCATGGTCGCCATCGGCTTCATCGGCTTCATCGTGTGGGCGCACCACATGTACACCGTGGGCATGAGCATCAACCTGCGCGCCTACTTCGTGGCCGCGACGATGATCATCGCCGTGCCGACGGGCGTGAAGATCTTCAGCTGGATCGCCACCATGTGGGGCGGCTCCATCACCTTCAAGACGCCCATGCTGTGGGCGATGGGCTTCATCTTCCTGTTCACCCTCGGCGGCGTGACCGGCGTGGTCCTGTCGAACGCCGGCATCGACTACAGCCTGCACGACACCTACTACGTCGTGGCGCACTTCCACTACGTGCTGTCGCTGGGCGCCGTCTTCTCGATCTTCGCCGGCTTCTACTACTGGTTCGAGAAGATGTTCGGCGTGAAGTACAACGAGTTCCTCGGCGCGACCCACTTCTGGATCATGTTCGTCGGCGTGAACCTGGTCTTCTTCCCGCAGCACTTCCTGGGTCTGCAGGGCATGCCGCGTCGTTACATCGACTACCCGGAAGCCTTCACCTACTGGAACCACATCTCGTCGGTCGGCTATCTGATCACCATCGTCGGCGTCGCCGTCTTCCTGGTCATGCTGGCCGAAGCCGCGATCCGTCGTCGCAAGGGCGAGGCCAATCCGTGGGGCGAAGGCGCCACCACCCTGGAGTGGACCCTGTCGTCGCCCCCGCCGCACCACCAGTTCAACGAACTGCCGGTGGTCAAGGCGGACAACCACTGATCCGATCCGGATAACCCTGGAGAGGCCGCCCTTTCGCAACCGGAAGGGCGGCCTTCGGCTTTTTATGACCATGACCGACCGCCCCACTCGCGAGACCCCCCTCGTCACCACCGCCCAGCCGGAAGACTTCTTCCAACTGCTGAAGCCGCGCGTCATGTCGCTGGTGGTCTTCACCGCCGTGACGGGCCTGGTGGTCGCGCCGGGGCGCCCCAACTTCCTCTTGGCGGCCATCGCCGTGCTGTGCATCGCCGTGGGGGCCGGGGCCGCCGGCGCCCTGAACATGGCGCTGGAGGGCGAGACCGACGCCCTGATGCGGCGCACGCGCGGCCGCCCGGTCGCGGCGGGCCGCGTCCGCAAGAACGACGCCATGGCCTTCGGCGTCGTCCTGTCGATCTTCTCCGTCATGCTGCTGGGCATGACGACCAACTGGCTGGCTGGCGGTCTGCTGGCCCTGACCATCGTCTATTACGCCGGTTTCTACACCCTGCTGCTCAAGCGCCGGACGCCCCAGAACATTGTCATCGGCGGCGCCGCGGGCGCCTTTCCGCCGGTGATCGGCTGGGCGGCGGTCACCGGCGACGCGCCGTGGCAGGCCTGGCTGCTGTTCGCCATCATCTTCCTGTGGACCCCGCCGCATTCCTGGGCCCTGGCCCTCTATTCGGCCGGCGACTACGCCAAGGCGGGCATTCCGATGATGCCGGTGGCGCGCGGCGCCAGGTCGACCCGTCTGCAGATCCTGATCTACACCCTGATCTTCGTGCCGGTGGCCATCGCCCCGGCCTTCCTGGGGCTGGGCGGGGTGGTCTATCTGGCGGTGTCGGTGGCCGGAGGGCTCTTCTTTCTGGCCCTGGCGATCCGCCTGTGGCGCTCGCGCGCCGGCGACCAGCCGGACAAGGTCGAGGCGGTGGGGCGAGAGGCCGCATTGTACGACGTCCGGGCCGAGGCCAAACCGGCCCGTAACCTGTTCGCCTTCTCCATCCTGTATCTGATGGCGCTGTTCTCGGCCTTGCTGGTCGAGCAGCTGCCGGGCCTGGGAGCCTGACCGCGTGACCCGTCCGAACTTCATCAAACTGACCGACGACCAAGTGCAGGCGCGCAAGCGTCGCAACGTCGCCATCGCCCTGGGCCTGGTCGGCTTCATCGTCCTGGTCTTCATCGTCACCGTGACGAATCTTCAGCGCAACACCGAGGCTCGCAAGGCGGCCGAGGCGGCGGCTGCGGCGACGCTGGAACGGGCCGACCCCGCTCTGCCCGCGCCGGCCACGGTTGAGGGGGCGCCGGTCTCGGGGCCGACGCAGTGAAGGACCGCAAGAACCTCGTCGCCTTCATCTGCGCCGCCGTGGTCATGGGCATGACGGGCGCGGCCTTCGCCGCGGTGCCGCTGTATCGCCTCTTCTGTCAGGTCACAGGCTTCGATGGCACGGTGAAGAAGGCCGAGGCGGCGCCGACGCAGATTCTGGATCAGAGCGTCCTGATCCGCTTCGACACCAACGTCCGCAACCTGCCGATGGACTTCAAGGCCGAACAGATCAGCCAGCGGGTGCGAATCGGCGAGACGGGCATGGCCTATTTCAAGGTGACCAACACCTCGGACCAGCCGATCCACGCGACGGCGGCCTACAACGTCGTGCCCGAACGCGCCGGACCCTACTTCCAGAAGCTGCAGTGCTTCTGCTTCGAGGGCCAGGAAATCGGCCCCGGCGAAACCAAGGAATTCCCGGTCCAGTACTTTGTGGCGCCCGAGATCGCCACGGACGCCGAGTCCAAGGGGGTTCGCGAAATCACGCTCAGCTACACCTTCTTCCCCACCAAGGGCTTCCAGCAGGCCGCATCCGGTCAATCTGCTACTGGCAAAGCCGGGTAGCGGACGCTATAGCCCCTGTAAGAACGATCTCTCGCCTTAATTCAGAGACCCTGGAATGGCCGACGCGCACGCGAAACCGCAACACGATTACCACCTGGTGGACCCGAGCCCCTGGCCGCTGATCTCGTCCCTGGCCACCGTGGTCATGTTCGTCGGCGCGGTCATGTGGATGAAGGGCCTGTTCGGTCAGCCGGAAGGCACCAAGTGGCTGTTCTTCGTCGGTCTGGCGGGCGTCCTGTTCGCCATGTACGGCTGGTGGGCGGACGTCATCAAGGAATCCAAGAAGGGCGACCACACCCCGGTTGTCTCGATCGGCCTGCGCTATGGCATGATCCTGTTCATCGCCTCGGAAGTGATGTTCTTCGTCGCCTTCTTCTGGATGTTCTTCGACATGGCGCTCTTCACCGAGTCGCGCGCTCTGACCCCGGAAGTCGGCAATTGGATGGACACCGCCGCCGCCTGGAAGACCTGGCCGCCCAAGGGCGTCGAGCTGCTGGACCCCTGGGGCCTGCCGCTGCTGAACACGGTCATCCTGCTGCTGTCGGGCACGACCGTCACCTGGGCGCACCACGCCCTGCAGGTCGGCGACCGCAAGGCCGCCAAACTGGGTCTGCTGATCACCGTCCTGCTGGGCGTGCTGTTCACCGGCGTTCAGGCCTATGAATATCACCACATCCTGCACGAGGGTTACTTCTTCAACGAAGCCGCGACCCACTCGAAGCTCTACGGCTCGATCTTCTTCATGACGACCGGCTTCCACGGCTTCCACGTCCTGGTCGGCACCATCTTCCTGGCGGTCTGCCTGCTGCGTCTGCAAGCCGGTCAGATGACCCCGCAGAAGCACTTCGGCTTCGAGGCCGCCGCCTGGTACTGGCACTTCGTGGACGTGGTCTGGCTCTTCCTGTTCGCCTTCGTCTACGTCACCTTCGGGTGAAGACGGGCGAACCAGCCTCTGCACTTCAAACGGCGCGGGACGAACAGTCCCGCGCCGATTTGCTTGGGGGCCAGGCCATCCGCGCGGGCCTGTCGGGGCGTTGCCCGAACTGCGGGCAGGGGCCGCTTTTCCAAGGCTTCCTGAAGGTCCGACCGACCTGCACGGCCTGCGGCTTCGATCTGGCCTCGGTCGAGACCGGCGACGGCGCCGCCACCTTCATCATGCAGATCGCCGGCTTTGTGGTCGGGTTTTCGGCCCTGGCGGTCGAGATCGCCTGGCATCCCCCCATTTGGCTGCACCTGATCATCTGGCTGCCGCTCGTCGCCGCCCTGGCCCTGGGCCTGATGCGCCCCGGAAAGGGGTTGATGACCGCCCTGCAGATCCTGAGAACCCGAGATCCGAAATGACGTCCGCCGCCCGTCCCCGTTTCCCCATCATCCTGACGATCCTCGCCGTCCTGCTGCTGGGCTCCCTGCTGGCGCTCGGCGTCTGGCAGGTGCAGCGGATGCAGTGGAAGGAGGGTCTGATCGCCGGGGCCGAGGCCGCCGCCGGCCAGCCGCCCTTGCCGCTGGAAGAGGCCCTGAAGCTTAAGGACCCCGAGTTCCGTCGCGTCCTCCTGACCTGCCGCGGTCTGGCGGCGGCCCCCTTCGTCGAACTGCAGTCCATCGAGAACAGCGACGCGGGCGTGCGCCTGGTCTCGGCTTGCGCGGTCGAGGGCGGTCCGACCCTGCTGGTCGACCGCGGCTTCGTCGCCGCCGAGATCTCGGCCCGTCCGCCGGTCAACGCCGCCGACACCATGCCGGTCGTCATCACCGGCGTCCTGCGCCGCGCCCCGGCCCCCAGCGCCCTGACCCCGCCGCCCGCCGAGGACCGCTTCTACGGCCGCGACGCCGAGGCCATGGCCCGTGCGTTGAAGGTCGAGGGGCCGATCTCGCCCTTCACCGTCTTCGCGACCACATCAACCAATCCCGACTGGGGCGCGCTGAAGCCCTCGGCGCCGCCCGCCGCCTTCACCAACAACCACCTGGGGTATGCCCTGACCTGGTTCGGTCTCGCCGTCGCCCTGATCGCCTTCTATGCGGTGCTGCTGCGCCGCCGCATGACCCGCAAGGATACGGAATCCTGACTGCTCGCCTTCACACCCTGTCTAACGGCGTCCGCGTCGTCTGCGACCCCATGCCCGGTCTGCGGACCTTCGCCCTGACCGTCGCCGTGCGCGGCGGGGCGCGAATGGAGGACGAGGCCCGCTCCGGCTGGTCGCACCTGCTGGAACATCTGGTGTTCAAGGGCGCCGGCGACATGGGCGCCCGCGACATCGTCGAGCGCATCGAGGCCGAGGGCGGCTCGATCAACGCCGCCACGGGCTATGAGCGCACCAGCTTCGAGATCCGCGCCCTGCACGGCTCCCTGCCCCTGGCCATGCAGATCGTCTCCGACCTCGTCTTCCGCCCCACGCTCGACCCCGCCGAGATCGTCCGAGAGAAGGACGTCGTGGCCCAGGAGATCGCCGAGGCCTTCGACACCCCCGACGACCACGTCTTCGAAATGGCCCAGACACGGGCCTATGCCGGCCAGGCCCTGGGCCGCCCCATCCTCGGCACGGTCGACAGCCTGAAGGCCGCCGATCGCGCCGCCGTGGCCGACTGGCGCGCCCGGCTCTATTCGCCCGACCGCATGGTCGTCGCCGTCTCGGGCGCGGTGGACGAGAACGAACTGCTGGCCCTGGCCGAGCGCTGGTTCGGCCAGGAGGCGGCGACACCGCTGGATCCGTTGGCGCCCGCCGCCTTCGTCGGCGGCGAGGCCAGACTGACCCGCAAGATTGAGCAGGCCAATCTGGTCTTCCAGTTGCCGACCATGGGGGCGCTGGACCCGCGCTTGCCGGCCCTGCGTCTGTTCACCGAGATCCTCGGCGGCGGCATGGCCTCGCGCCTGTTCCAGAGCGCGCGCGAGGACCGGGGCCTGGCCTACGCCATCGACGCCTATCAGGAAGCCTACGAGGACGCCGGGCTCCTGGGCATCTACGCCGGGGCCGCCGCCGACCGCGCGGTCGAACTGGCCGAGGTCAGCGCCGCCGAACTGCTGGATCTGGCCGAGAAGGGCCCGACCGAGGCCGAGTTGTCGCGCGCCAAGGCCGTGCTGAACGCCACCCTGTGGATGGCCGACGAAAGCCCCGCCAGCCGCGCGGGCCGCAACGCCGCCCAGACCCTGATCTTCGGCGCGCCGGTCTCGTCGGAAGACAGCGCCGCCCGCATCCTGACCCAGACCAGCGACGATTTGCGCGCCGTCGGTCGCGCCATGATCGAGGCCGGTCGCTCGGCCACTGCGGTGCTGGGGCCGAAGGCGGCCGGGCCGGCGGGCGGCGCTTTCACCGCTCGCCTCGCGGCCCGCTAAGTCGTGGCTGGCGTCGGCGACGCTTCTCGCTAATCTGCCGTCATGGCCCTGTTCGACTGGATGGCCGAGGCGACCGGACCGGTCCTGCACGGACAGGGGGTCTTGCTGCGTCCGCCGCGCCCTTCCGACTATGCCGAGTGGGCCGAGCTGCGCGGCGGCTCGCGCGACTATCTCCAGCCGTGGGAGCCCGCCTGGGCCGAGGACGACCTGACCAAGGCGGCCTTTCGTCGGCGCTTGGGCGTCTATGCGCGCGAGATGGAGCTGGGCACGGCCTGGCCCCTGTTCGTCTTCGATCCTGATGAAGAGCGGCTGATGGGGGCCATCACCCTGTCCAACATCCGGCGCGGCGTGGCCGAGACCGGCACCCTGGGCTACTGGGTTGGTCAGCCCTATGCGGGGCAGGGGACGGGCACGGCGGCGGCCAAGGCCATGCTGGGCTTCGCCTTCGGCGCGCTGAAGCTCCACCGCGTCGAGGCGGCCTGCGTCCCGACCAACCACGCCTCGCGCCGGGTTCTGGAAAAGGCGGGCTTTCGGCATGAAGGACTGGCGAAAGCTTATTTGAAAATTAACGGCGTATGGGCAGATCATCTGCTGTTCGGCGTCATCGAGGACGAGTTCGTCCCTGACCCGGCCGTGTCCAGTTCTTACACCCGGGATTCGCTTTGAGCACACGATCCAGAGCCCTGGCCTGGGACCCGACGACGGCGATCGAGGCGCTGGCCGCCGCTGACGCCGCCCTGTGGATCTGGACGCCCGCCGACGACCAGATTCGTTTTACCGGGGCGACCCGTTCGCTGGGCCTCGGCCCGCTGGCGCCTGAGTGTTCCGGCGCCGCCTTCGCTGCGCTTGCCATGCCCCAGGACCGGGCCCTGGCCGATCGCCTGCTCAAGCCCCAGGCCGAGGGCACCGAGATCGCCGTGCGCCTGCGTATGCGCGGCTGCGAGACCTGCCTGTGGCGCGGCGTCTGGCTGGAGGACGGCCTGCGCGCGGCGGGCGTCGTGGCGCTGGAGACCAAGTTTGCGGGCGCCGACCGGGACGCGCTGACCGGCCTGCTGGACCGCCGCACCTTCCTGGTCCGCGTGGCCGAGACCCTGGCCCAGCCGGGCGACTATGAACTGGTGGTGGCCGACGTGGACCGCCTGCGCCGCCTGAACGAGGCTTTGGGCCACGAGCGCGCCGATCTGGTGCTGTCGGCCCTGGGCTCGCGGCTGGCCGGGGCCTTCGCCCAGGACTGCTCGCCCGCCCGCATCGGCGAGGACGAGTTCGCCGTCCTGGCCCCGCGCAGCGCCACCAGCGCCAGCGAGCGGATGCGCGAGGCCTTGGAACAGCCCCTGCGCGTCGCCGGCTTCGACATCTATCCGACCGTCTCCATCGGCGCCGTGGCCGCCGAGGGCGGCCCGGACGCGCCGGACCCCGCCGAGCTGCTGCGACGCGTCGAACTGGCGGTGGAGCAGGCCAAGACGGCCGGGCGCGGCGGGGCCGCCGCCTATGGCCGGGCGCTGGAAACCGACAGCCTGTCGCGGCTGGCGCTGGAATCCGACCTGCGCAACGCCTTCGTGCGCGGCGAGATCGAGCCCTTCTATCAGCCCATCGTCAACCTGAAGTCCGGCGCCGTCGCCGGCTTCGAAGCCCTGGTGCGCTGGCGCCATCCGCAGCGCGGCCTGGTGCCGCCGGACGAGTTCCTGACCCTGGCCGACGAAATGGGCCTGATGAACGAGCTGGGCCTGCTGATGATGACCCAGGCGGCGCGCCAGCTGGCCGAGTGGCTGCATCGCCACCCCGCCGCGGGCAAGCTGTTCTGCAGCGTCAACCTGTCGGTCGGCGAGATCGAGCGCGACCATCTGGTCGAGGATGTGGCCCGGATCATTCAGGAGACCGGCCTGCCGCGCGGCGCGCTGAAGCTGGAAGTGACCGAGGGCGACATCATGCGCGACACCGCGCACGCCGCCGAGGTGCTGACGAAGCTGCGCGAGGCGGGGGCCAGCCTGGCGCTGGACGACTTCGGCACCGGCTTCTCGTCCCTGTCCTATCTGGCGCGACTGCCCTTCGACACGCTGAAGATCGACCGCTACTTCGTTCTGACGATGAACAAGGACGAGGGCTCGGCCAAGATCGTCAAGTCCGTGGTCAACCTGGGTCGCGACCTGTCGCTGGAAGTCGTGGCCGAGGGGGTCGAGAACGCCGAACTGGCCGGCCTGCTGCTGGACGCCAGCTGCCACTACGGCCAGGGCTTCGGCTACGCCCCGGCGTTGCCCGCCCAGGAGGCCGAGGTCTATCTGAATGAGTCGCTGGCCGACGGCTCGGCCCCGATCAAGGCGCGCTCGGCGTAGGTTTTTCTTTCGTCATCCTCCGGCAAGCCGCGCAGCGGCGCTGACCGGGGGGACCCAGCGGCGCCCGGAGGGCGACCCGAAGGGCGGCGCGTAGCAGCCAACGACGACGGACGCGGTGCACGCAGGCAGATCGCCTTCGGCGCCGCTGGGTCCCCTGATCTCCGCTTCGCTTCGTCGGAGGATGACGGAGAGACTAGTGCTTCAGGCCCGCCCGCTCTGGGCCGAGAGGCGGGCGGCGTCGACGCCGAGGCCGGCGAGGGCGCGGCTCCACTTGGTCGCATAGTCGCCGTCGAAGATCAGGTCGGGATCGGCGTCGGCGGTCAGCCAGACGTTTTCACCCAGTTCCTCTTCCAGTTGGCCTTCGCCCCAGCCGGCGTAGCCCAGCAGCAGGACTGAGCGACGTGGTCCCTCGTCGGCGTCGCTCATCGCCGCCAGGGCGTCGCGGGTGCCGGTCACGGCCAGGCCGTCGCCGAACGTCAGGGTGATGTCGTCATTGGCCCAGTCGTCGGTGTGCAGGACGAAGCCGCGCTCGCGCTCGACCGGCCCGCCGATCAGCACCGCCCGCTCCGACATGGCGTCCGAAACCGGCGTGTCCAGCTTCTTCAGCACCTCGGACAGGGTGACGCCCGGCGCCGGCTGGTCCAGCCGCAAGCCCATGGCGTGCTCGTCGTCGTGGGCGCAGATCAGGATGACGGCGTGGCGGAAACGGTCGTCGTCTATGCCCGGCATGGCGACCAGAAGACGCCCGGTCAGGGAGGAAAAGGCGGTCATTCCCCCATCATCGGGCGACCAGCGTCACGACGCAAGGCGCGAGGGAACGAAGGGCGCTTGGCGATCCTTCTTCCCGTCTCTATCTGACAAATGAACGCCGCCCGGATTCCCCGGGCCTTCAGCCCCGGAGACCTTGCATGACCATCCAGATCGGCGACCGCATCCCCGACGCGACCCTGACCACCATGACCGCCGACGGCCCCAAACCGGTCACCACGGCTGAACTGTTCGGCGGCAAGACGGTCGCCCTGTTCGCCGTCCCCGGCGCCTTCACCCCGACCTGCTCGGCGCGCCACCTGCCGGGCTATGTCGACAACCGCGCCGACCTGGCCGCCAAGGGCGTCGACACGGTCGCCTGCCTGTCGGTCAACGACGCCTTCGTCATGGGCGCCTGGGCCCAGGCCAACGACCTGAACGGCACGGACGACGTGGTCATGCTGGCTGACGGCAACGGCGACTTCACCCGCCAGGTCGGCCTGACGCTGGACGCCAAGGGCTTCGGCATGGGCGAGCGCTCGCAGCGCTATTCGATGCTGGTCAAGGACGGCGTCGTCGATCAGCTGAACATTGAACAGGGCGGCGAGTTCAAGGTCTCCTCGGCCGAGCACCTGCTGGCCCAGCTCTGATGCTGACCGTCATGGGCTGATCCATGACGGACGTTTTCACCCCGGAAAAACGCAGCGCGGTCATGCGCCGGGTGAAGGGGCGCGACACGGCGCCCGAGCTCAAGGTCCGGCGGATGCTGCGCGCCGCCGGGATCGGCTACCGTCTGGGCGGCTGCGGCCTGCCCGGACGGCCCGACGTGGTGATGAAGGGGCGCAGGCTCGCCGTCTTCGTCCACGGTTGTTTCTGGCACGGCCACGACTGCCCGCGCGGCGCGCGAAAGCCCCAGGCCAACGCCGACTACTGGCGCAACAAGATCGACAGGAACCGCGCTCGCGACGCCCGGGTCGCGGCAGAGCTGTCTGCCGCGGGTTGGCGCGTGCTGACCGTCTGGGAGTGCGCCTTGCGCGAGCCGGGCTTCGCCGAGGCGCTGATCGCCGCCGTAAGGGACGATCAGGCGGCCGCGATCTCGGCGGTTTCGGCGCCCTCGTTCAGCACTTGGGACAGGGCTCCCAGCAGGGAGCCGGGCGTCAGCGGCTTGGAGACGAAATAGTTCATCCCGGCGGCGGTGCAGGCGGCGATGTCCTCGGGCGCGGTGTCGGCGGTGACGGCGATGACGGGCGTTGCGGCGTTGATCCCGCCTGCCGCGCGCAGGCGACGCGTGGTCTCGCGTCCATCGAGCTCGGGCATCCGCACGTCCATGAAGATGACGTCGAACGGCGCGCCCTCGCAGGCCTGAAGCGCGGCCAGACCGTCCTCGGCCATGGTGATCTCGCAATCGAGCGATTGCAGGATCAACTGGATGGCGCGGCGATTGATGGCGTGGTCGTCGACGACCAGGACGCGCAGCGGAGCCTCCGCGTGGCTGTCTTCGGGCGCCGAGGTCGTTGATTGTGCGGTCGCGGTCGCGGTCGCGGTTTCAGGTTCCGGCTCCGGCGCAGGTCGGGCGGGCGATGCCGGGGCGGCGGCAGGGCGGCTCAAGGCGCGCGTCACCGTGGCGCGAGCCTCGGGAACCAGGGTGGTGAGCGGCGCGTCAACGGCCGCCCCGCGCGGCATGACCAGCGACAGGGTGAAGATCGCGCCCTGACCCGGCGTGCTGCGCACCGTCAGCCGACCGCCCATCAGTTCGATCAGGTCGCGGCTGATGCTCAGGCCCAGACCCGATCCGCCGAAGCGCGCGGCCACGCCGTCCGCGGTCTGGTCGAAGGGCGTGAAGAGGCGGCGCAGTTGCGCGGGCGTCATGCCAGGACCTGTGTCCTCGACGTCGATCAGCAGAACATGGGCGTCGTGCTCGTCGGGCCAGGATTGCAGGCGCAGGGTGATGGACCCGGCGTCGGTGAACTTCATGGCGTTCGAGATCAGGTTGTTCAGCACCTGGCGCAGGCGCATGGCGTCGCCGCGCACCATCCGGGGCAGGAGGCGCGCCCCCTCCATCCGCAGGCGCAGGCCCTTGGCGCGCGCCGGCCCGGCCCACAGCCGCGCCGTCTGGGACAGCAGCAGCCGCAGGTCGAAGTCGCGAACATCGACGCTCATCCGTCCAGCGTCGAGGCGGGCGTGGTCGAGCAGGTCGTCCAGCAGCTCTTTCATCATCAGGCCCGCGTCGGTGATCAGAGCCACCTGTTGGCGCGCCGAGCCGCCGCCGCGTTCCAGTTCCTCGGCGCCGGTCAGGATGGCGCTGATCGGGGTGCGCAGGTCGTGGGCCACAGCGGCCAGGAAGGCGCCGCGGCTGGCCATGGCGGCCTCGACTTCCACCCGTTTGCGGTCGGTCTCGATCCTGGCCAGGGTTTCGGCGCGATTGGCGCGGAACAGGTGCCGCCGCGTGTTCAGGCAGAAGACGGTGTAGGACAGAATGGCCACCGACACCGCGGTCACGATGTGCGGCGCGGCGCCCATGCGGGACATGAACAGGGGCGTCAGAGCGAAGATCGCCAACTGGGGCAGGACCGTGCAGGCGAAGATCCGCATCGAGCCCGCCGACATGATCACCGAGTTGATCATGCCCGCCGACAGCAGGACCGAGGCCGCGACCCCGCCCATGGCGCCGCCGACGATCCATAGCGGCACCGCCATGACGCCGAAGAAGCCGGCGTTGAGGATGAGGATCAGGTCGCCGTACACGCCGCGCCATCCGCTGGGCTCAACGACCTTGCCGGTCGTCACGGGTGCGAAGACCTCGGCCTCCAGAAACTGAATCAGGGTGTAGACGACCAGCCATGTCGCGCAGAAGCGCCAGCCCAGCATGGGACTGAACACCAGGGCGGTCGCCGCTCCCATGACGATGCGTTGCAGCATCGCCTTGCGGCGCTGGCGGATTGCGGGCGCCCAGATGGTCGAGGCGTCGGCGGCGGTTTGCGTCATGCGACTTTCCGAGCAGGCGAATTCGCCTATCGGAGCGATGATGCCGCGCTTGCCCTAATGCTCCGTCAACGGCCGGAGCCGACGGCGTCGGAAAGGTCGGCGAAGCCTTCGGCGCGAAGGCGGGCGGCCAGATCGCGCTTGATCGCGCCGACCAGACCCGGCCCTTCGTAGATCAGGGCCGAATAGACCTGGACCGCCGAAGCGCCGGCGCGGATGCGGGCCCAGGCGTCGGCGCCGCTCTCGATGCCGCCGACCGCGATCAGCGGCAGCCGCCCGGCGGACGCCTCGGCGGCGGCTTCCAGCGCCTTCTGGGCGAAGGGCTTCAGCGGCGCGCCCGACAGGCCCCCGGCCTCGCCCGCATAGCCGGACTTCAGCGTGGCGGGGCGTTCCAGCGTGGTGTTGGACACGATCAGGGCGTCGATGCCGTGGGCGATGGAGGCCTCGACGATCATGCCGATCTCTTCGCCGATCAGGTCCGGCGCGATCTTCAGAAAGACCGGCGCGCCGTCAGCCGGGCGGGCCTCGTTGATCCGGCCCAAGAGGTCGTCCAGCGCCTCGCGGCCCTGCAGGGCGCGCAGGCCCGGCGTATTGGGCGAGGAGATGTTGATGGTGAAGTAGTCGGCCAGGCCCGCCAGGCGGCGAAGGCCGGCGACATAGTCCGCCGCCTTGTCCTCGGTGTCCTTGTTGGCCCCCAGATTGGCGCCGATGGGCGTGCGTTTCGGGCGATGGGCCAGACGCGCGGCGAAGGGCTCCAGCCCCTCGTTGTTGAAGCCCATGCGGTTGATGATGGCCCGGTCTTCGGACAAGCGGAACAGGCGCGGCCTGGGGTTGCCGGGCTGGGCGCGCGGCGTGACCGAGCCGCATTCCACCGCCCCGAAGCCGAGGCGCGACAGGCCCTCCAGAGCCTCGCCGTTCTTGTCCAGACCGGCGGCCAGACCGACCGGGTTGGACATCTCCAGCCCGGCGATGCGGGTCTTCAGGATCGGATCGTCGGCGCCGGGGGCGGGCAGGGGCGTGACCTGCAGGGCGCGGATGGCCAGGCGGTGCGCCGTCTCGGGGTCCATCTGGCGCAGGAGAACGGCGCCGAGGTCGGTCAGGCTCATGGCTTTTCGCTCAGGATCATTTCGCCGTCGGCTGTCACCGACAGGGCGCGCACGCCCCGCGTCGCCTTCACCGGCAGGGGGCCGTAGATATGGGGAAACAGGGCGCCGCCGCGCGACGGCTCCCAGACCAGGGTCTCGCCCAAGGCCGTCAGGTCGACCTCGACCAGCATCAGGTCGTTCTGGCCCGCGTAGTGCTTGGCGGCGGTCCCGGCCAACTGGTCGGCGGCGGACAGGTGGATGTAGCCGTCGGCGTGGTCGATGGGCGAGCCGTCATAGGCGCCCTCGGCCAGGGTCGCGCGCCAGTCGGCGCGGCTCAGGATCTTGAAGGCGGTGGTCGGCAGGGCGTCGGTCATTTTTCCAGATCGTTCGGCGTCAGCCAGCCTTCGTAGGTGGGGCGTCCGGCGACATCGACGCTGAAGACGGCCGCCGCGCCGGTGGGGAAGCCGCCGCTCATCTTGTCCAGCACGCTCGGCGACGCCGCGCTCTCGATCAGGTACTCAACGGCCAGCTGATGCACGCCCGGATTATGGGCCACCAGCAGCAGGCATCCGGCCGTGTCCTCGGCCGCCTCGACCGCGCGGCGCAGCACGTCGGAGGAGGCGTTGTAGAGGGCGGGCGACAGATGCACCTCGACATCGCCCATCGCCTCGCTGACCTCGTCCCAGGTCTGGTGGGTGCGCCGGGCGCTGGACACCAGGGCCATGTCGGGACGCAGACCGCGCTCGGCCAGAGCCCTGCCCATGGCCAGGGCGTCGTGGCGTCCGTGCTTGGACAGGGGGCGGTCGACGTCGCCGCCGGGGGCGCTCTTCTCGGCCTGGGCGTGACGCATGATGATCAGTCGCTGCATGGGGCTCGCCTTAAGGCCGTTTGCGTGCGCCGACCAGAGCATGGGCGGGCGTCCCATGGTCGCGCGAGGCGGGCGAGGGGGTCAGGGCGGGGCGCGGCGCCAGAACCGCCTGGGCCAGACCTTGTGGCCGGATGCGGGCGTAGGATTGGCGTGTGGCCTCCAGCATGATCAGCCCGGCCATGCCCGGCAGCATCCAGCGGCCGATCTGCTCTACGCCTTCGGCCATCGGCAGCAGGGGCCGCCACGGCGGAACATACAGGGCCTGGGACCAGGCGGCGGGCTCCAGCCCCACCTCGCGCACCAGCCGCTCCAACTGACCGCGCGTGAAGGGGCGCCCGTGGCCGAACGGGGTGGTCTCGGCCCGCGCCCACATCCCGCCGCGCGCCGCCGTGGCCAGGATGATCCGTCCTGCGGGGGCCAGGGCACGCACCGCCTCGGTCAGCAGGGCGCGGGGATCGTCGGCTTCCTCCAGCGCATGGACCAGCAGGATGCGGTCGAAGGTTCCGGCGGCGAAGGGCAGGCGTTTGTCGTCGACCAGCACGGTGCGGTTGCGCCCGCCCGTCGTCCACAGCTCGGCGCCCTGTCCGCCCGGCATGGCGGCGATGACCCGCCGCGCTCCGATGAAGCCGTCCAGCCAGGGCGTGGCGTAGCCCAGGCCCAGAACGTCGCAGCCCTCAGCCTCGCCCCAGGCGTCCTCCAGCCTTCGCGCAAGCACGCGTCGCACCAGCGCGCCGGTCGGCTCGCCGTAAAAGGTGCGAAGATCGTCGATGCTGCGCCGCATGGATGCATTATGGCTGAAATCGCGATGAATGTCGGCTGGGGCCCCGTGATTTCCGCTCATCCCCGCGGAGGCGGGGACCCAGTAAGAGCTTCAGCTACCGCCATTGGCTGTCTGTGCTCGGAGCCAAAGCGCTGGGTCCTCGCCTCCGCGGGGATGAGTGGGGTGGGTGGGGCGCGCGTCGCCCGCTTGCCTGCTACAATGCGCCCATGACCCTGACCG
This sequence comes from Brevundimonas sp. NPDC007368, assembly GCF_042869015.1. NCBI lineage: Bacteria > Pseudomonadati > Pseudomonadota > Alphaproteobacteria > Caulobacterales > Caulobacteraceae > Brevundimonas > Brevundimonas sp. NPDC007368. Next base: position 197,367 of record NZ_JBIAFA010000001.1, read on the forward strand.
TGCGCCAGTTCGCCTGCCTGTCCGACAACTACGGCTTCCTGATTCGCGACGAGGCCACGGGGATGGTCGCCACCGTCGACACGCCGGACGCCGAGGCGATCCTGGCCGAGATCGAGGCGTCGGGCTGGGGACGGCTGGACCTGATCCTCAACACCCACTGGCACCCCGACCACACCGGCGGCAACGAACGGCTGAAGGCCGAGACGGGCTGCGAGATCGTCGGTCCCGAAGAAGTCCGCCGCGCCGCCCCTTTGGACCGCGTGGTGGTCGACGGCGACATGGTGCGCTTCGGCGAGACGGCGTTCGAGGCGCTGCTGTCGCCCGGGCACACCCTGGGGCATCTGGTCTATCGGTCGGTGGAAGACGATCTGGCCTTCGTCGGCGACGTCATCTTCGCCCTGGGCTGCGGTCGTCTGTTCGAGGGCACGGCCGAGCAGATGTGGGACAGCCTGGGCCGCATCGCCGCCTGGCCCGAGACGACGATCCTCTATTGCGCCCACGAATATACGGCGTCGAACGCCCGCTTCGCATTGAGCCTTGATGATCGGCCCGAGATGAAGGCCCACGCTGAGGCGATCTTCGCCGCCCGCGAACGCGGCCAGCCGACCGTGCCGACTAGCGTCGGGACGGAGCGTCGCTTCAACCCCTTCCTGCGCGCCGCCGACGCCGCCGACTTCGCCGCCCGCCGCGCGGCCAAGGACGGGTTCAGGGGTTAGCCGCCCTTCGCCTTTCCGTCGATCAGCACGGCCTGTTGCCAGGGGCTGGGCGCCTTGTCGGTGCGGTGGATGCAGCCGACCCAGCAGCAAGGCCGCTTCTTGCCCTCCTGCAACTCTTCGACCGTGCGTTCGATGCGGCGATGGCGTGTTTTCGGCTGCTTGGCGTCCTCGACCCAGCAGATGAACTCGTTGCGGCCTAGCGGGGTCAGGCCCGCCCAAAGCGCGAAGACCTCGGGGTCGGCCCGCAAGGCCGCCTGCAGGTCCTCTGCGGCTTCGTGGACGACGCCCTGAGGAAAATCACTCATCGAAATCTCCGCCGCGGACCGGGCCGCGGTCGGAGCTTGTTCGCCGGGCGACGCAATGTCTACTGCCGGTCTTTGCGCGAATGTCCGCTCATCGATGATGCAGACGCAGAGGCGGCTGGCGATGCCACGCCCTGGATCGCGCGACGAGCTCGGCAAGGAGCGGGCGCCGGCGAGCGCGCGGGGCGGATTGCTGCCAAGGGAAAGAGAATGGTGGACGCGACAGGGATTGAACCTGTGACCCCTACGATGTCAACGTAGTGCTCTCCCGCTGAGCTACGCGTCCGCCTTTTCTGCGGCCCGTCCGACTGATGTCGGTGGGCGGGAAGGCGGCGTCTATAACCCGCAGTTCGCGGGGGCCGCAAGAGGCTTGTGTCTTCTTTTTTCGTATTTTTTCGTTAGGCGGCGATCATGCGTTCGACCTCGTTCACCAGGTCGCGCAGGTGGACGGGTTTGGACAGGACCTTGGCCTGGGGCGTGGCCTGGGCGGCCGACAGGGCGACAGCGGCGAAGCCGGTGATGAACATGATGCGGATGCCCGGCTGGCGCGCGGCGGCGACGCGGGCCACCTCGATGCCGTCGGCGCCCGGCATGACGATGTCGGTCAGCAGCAGGTCGTAGGGACCCTGGTCCAGGGCGTCGATGGCGTCGTCGCCGTTTTCGCAATCCACCACGGCGTGACCGGCGCGTTCCAGCGCGCGGGTCAGGAAGCCTCGAAGCGAGCCGTCGTCTTCGGCCAGCAGAATACGCGCCATGGGGTGATCTAGTCCTTGGAATATCAACGCGGAACCTAGGCGCCGATCTGTAAACTCGCAGTGAAAATCCCGCTTGGGGCGAGCGCGTAGAGGGGCGCGGTCGGGGATAAAACAGTCTATGGCCAAGCCATGCGCCCCGCACCGACCGACGCGACCTTCGGCCTGAGGCCTGCCCTGACCGGGCGGGCGACGCCTCTGGTGTTCGCCTCGCCCCATTCGGGCGCGGTCTATCCCGATGACATGGGGGCGGCCGAGGGCCTGTCCGAGGTTTCGCTGCGCAGCGCCGAGGACGCGGCGGTGGATCGGCTGCTGGACGCGAGCGCGGCGGCGGGGGCGGTCCTGGTCGCGGGACGAATCGGCCGGGCCTATGTCGATCTGAACCGGGCGCCCGACGACCTCGATCCGGCCCTGATCCTCGATTGTCCCGAGGGGGCGCCGCCAGGGCTGAAGACCCTGGCCGGTTACGGCGTCGTGCCGCGTCTGGCGGGCGACGGGACGCCGCTCTACGACCGTCGCCTGACGCTGGAGGAGGCGAGGGCGCGCATCGCGCGGGTGCACGCCCCCTATCACGCCGCTCTGGGCGAGCTGATGCAGGCCGCGCATGACCGCCACGGACGGGCGGTGCTGGTCGACTGGCATTCCATGCCTGCGCGGGCCACGGGGCCGAACGGACCGGACGTGGTGCTGGGCGACCGCCACGGGACCAGCTGCGCGGCGGGGCTGACGCGGCGTCTGCGGGTGCTGTTCGAGGCTCTGGGCTGGCGGGTGGCCCTGAACCGACCCTATGCGGGCGGCTATGCGACCCAGATCTGGGGGCGGCCGGACGAGGGTTTCGAGGCGATCCAGATCGAATTGAACCGGCGGCTTTACTGGGACGAGGCGGCGGGCGCGCCGTCGGCCGGCTGGGGCCGCTGCCGGTCGGGCCTGAACCGGGTGGTCGCGATCCTGGGCGAAGACTTCGCCGCCTGAGCCCGTCTCCAGACCAAAAAAAAGCCGCGCCCGGGGGCGCGGCATGAAAAGTCTATAGGGAGGAAACGCCCAGGAAGGGCATGACGCCCGGAGGCGTCGAAAGCCAAGTTAGGTTGCAGCGCACAAAATTTCAAGGTCCGATTATCCTTGTGCGATCACAGGCTGTTACGAAAATCCCTTTCGTCGTTACGCGACGGAAGGTCGGGCGACGACACGAATCGTTCGCGGCTGCAATAAGACCAAAGTCGGGCCTAGCTGCGTTCCAGCAGCCGTCTCGCCGTTCGCACGGCGCGCGCCGCCGGCGACCCGGCCTGGCGCCAGACCAGCAGGCCGAAGGCCGAGATCACGCCCAGAGCCAGCCAAAGCGGGCCGAACAGCCAGGCCGCCGCCGCCAGGGCGAAGTAGTAGCCGCGCACCCCTTGGCTGAAGCCGCCCAGCGCCGGGTTCAGCACCTGGGCCACGGCGTGGCCATAGGCGACCCGGTCGGTCTCGGTGTGGATCTCGGGCGCCGCGCCGATCAGGGCCAGGGCGTAGTTCATCTGGCGCAGCGACCAGATGAAGTCGAGGAAGCCGCGCGCCAGACAGACCAGAACCAGGGCCAGCTTGGCCTCCAGGATCTTCACCGGCACCGCCTCGGCGCCGACGGCGGCGAAGCCCTTCAGCGCGTTCTCGCCGCCGAACAGGATGCCGGCCACCGCTGCGATCAGCAGCAGGTTGGTTGAGGCGAAGAAGGAGGCGGAGTTGATCGAATGGCCCATCAACTGGCTGTCGATCAGCCGAATCTCGCGATGGGTCATGGCCGTCATCCAGCTGTCGCGGACGATCAGCATGTCGTCGTTCAGCGACCCGCTGCGCCGTGCGATCAGCCCCAGGATCGGACCATAGCCGAGCCAGGCGACGAAGAAGAGGAACAGCGCGATCCAGTCGAACGGGGTCATGTCCTGTTGATGCCTTCAGTTCGGCCCATGGAGCAAGGGTGATCGCCCGCAAACAGCCCCTGAAGCTTGCTGTTCGGCGACGCAGAGCTTATCACGCGCCCCAATCTCCCCGTTCGCACCTGCAATAAGAGCGTAACATGAACATCGAAGCCATTCCGGTCGGCCCGAATGCGCCGTGGGACATCAACGTCATCATCGAGATCCCGCAAGGCGGCCTGCCGGTGAAGTACGAGATGGACAAGGAATCGGGCGCCCTGTTCGTCGACCGCTTCCTGCACACCGCCATGTACTATCCGGGCAACTACGGCTTCGTGCCGCACACCCTGTCCGACGACGGCGACCCCTGCGACGTCATCGTGCTGAACCCGACCCCGGTGGTTCCGGGCTGCGTCATCCGCTCGCGTCCCATCGGCGTGCTGAAGATGGTCGATGAAGCCGGCGGCGACGAAAAGATCCTGGCCGTGCCGGTCGACAAGCTGAACCCCTACTACACCGAGGTTTCCAGCTACCGTCAGCTGCCCGCCATCCTGATCGAGCAGATCGAGCACTTCTTCACCCGTTACAAGGATCTGGAGAAGGGCAAGTCGGTCACGGTCAAGGGTTGGGGCGACGCCGGCGAGGCCGCCGAGCTGATCGCCATCGGCATGAAGGCTCACCAGGACAAGCTGGCCAAGGCCGCCGCCGAAGCCGCCTGATCCGCTTCCGGTTCTGAATAGAGAAGGCCCCGCGGGTTCAACCGGCGGGGCCTTTTTTCTTTAGGGCGCTATCGCTCGCCGCGCGGCGGCTCGCTGCTTGAGCGCCGATTCTCCCTCCCACTTGGGGGAGGGTGGCTGACGCGAAGCGTCAGACGGGTGGGGGCGCTGCGGCAAATCAAGCCCTGTGCCCATATCGCCGCGCCCTCCCCACCCGTTCGCTTCGCGACCACCCTCCCCGAACGGGGAGGGAGAGACGCGGCGTTACTTCGCCCGGAACGCCGCGATGGCCTCGACGGTCTGGCGCACCTTGGCCTCGATGCCGGCCCAGTCCCTGGCCTGGATGGCCGCGTCGGTGATCAGCTTCGACCCCATGCCGGCCGCCACGATGCCCGAGCCGAACCACTTGGCGATGGAGGCCTCGTCGGGGTCGACCCCGCCGGTCGGCATGATCTTGGTCCAGGGCATCGGGCCCAGCACCGCCTTGACGAAGTCCGGCCCGCCGACCGAGGCGCCGGGGAAGAGCTTGACGATCTCACAGCCCAAAGCCTGGGCTTCCGAGATGTCGCGCACCGAGCCGCAGCCCGGCGAATAGGCGACCTGACGGCGGTTGCAGACCTGGGCCACCTCGGGAACCAGACAGGGGCTGATGACGAAGCGCGCGCCCGACGCCAGATAGAGGGCCGCCGTCGGCGCATCCAGGATCGAGCCGACGCCCATGATGATGTCGGGATCGGTCTGGGCGAACTGCTTCGAAAGGGCGGTGAAGGTCTCCCAGGCGAAGTCGCCGCGGTTGGTGAACTCGACGGCCTTGGCCCCGCCGCGAGCGCAGGCGCGGATCACCTCGGCGCAGACCTCCGGGTCGGCGTGATAGAAGACCGGGACGACGCCCTGGGTTTCGAGGGCGGTCAGCACGCTGAGGCGGTCGTGTCGCATGGGGTCTCCTTCAGGCCTTGAGGCCCGCAGATCGGCGGTTCCCGGCGCCCCCGTCAAGTGACACCGGGATCAACACTGGTAAGCGCCGCCTTATTCCGCCGTGGCCAGGGTCGCCAGCCGCTTGACCATGCTGCTGTCCTTGTCGGCCAGCGGGTCCAGCATGGTGAAATGATCCAGCCCGTCCAGCACCTCGACATGGGTGTCGGCGCCCTTGCCGCCCCACTCGGCGGCCATGTGGCGGCTCTGGCGGATGAACTCGTTGCTTTCCGCCCCGCCGACCCAGCAGTCCAGCGTCCGCCCCCCCGGCGCGCCGCCGTTCGGCGCGGGCCAGTGGATCGGCGACAGGGCCCGCGCCGTCATGGCGTCCAGCCCCAGGGCCTCGTTCAGCGAGGTGTGGATCAGCGGCTCGATGTCGAACACGCCTGAGATCGCCAGGGCCGCCCGCGCCCGCCCTTCGGACAGCATGCAGGCGGCCATGTGCCCGCCGACCGAATGGCCGAACACCAGGGGCCGCTTGCCGGTGCGGTCGCGCACCAGCTCGGTCGCCCGGCGCATCTGGCTGATGATGGCGCCGACCTTGACCGTCGGGGCCAGGTCATAGCCCGGAATGACCACGCTGATCCCGTGATCCAGCAGAGCAGGGGCGACCCAGGCGAACCAGGCCCGGTCCAGCGCCTGCCAGTAGCCGCCGTGGATGAAGACGGCGGTCGGCGCACCCGCGCCGGCGTCGAACCACTCCATCCTTTGCCGTTCGCTGGGACCGTATTCGACGGTTTCCGGTCTCAGGGCGTCGATGACGCGGGCCGAATCTTCTCGCCATCGTTTCAGGATCGCCGGGTGTCCCGGCACCCGTTCCCGATTGTTGTACGCCGCCTCGTAATCGACTGGAGGGGCCGTCAGTGTCGCCGGAGCCTTACCCATGCCGTTTCCATCCGCTATGCACCTCCGCTTGAACGGGAGGTTCCGACCATGATGACCGCCATTTTCGTCTTCATCAAATGCGAGTTGGGCTACGCCAACGACGTCGCCGCCGATCTGGTCGACAATGTTGAAAACGTTTCGGAAGTTTACTCGACTTCGGGCCAGCACGACCTGCTGGCCAAGTTCCAGCTGCCGAAGGACGCCGACATCGGCACCTTCGTCACCAAGCAGGTGCAGACGCGGCCGCACATCCGCGACACCTTCACCGTCATCACCTTCTCGCCCTTCCTGCCGTCGAAGAAATGACCGGCCTGGTCCTTCTGGCGCCGGGCCTGCCCGACAGCCTGCTGACGCCGCTGCGCGCCTCCGGCCTGACGCTTCAGACTCTGGATGGCGCTCCCACCCCGGAACAGGCCGAGGCCGCGACCGCCTATGTGGTCTTCGGCGGCAGTCCGGTCTCCGCCGACCTGATCGATTCCCTGCCGAACCTGAAGATCATCGCTGTCCACGGCGTCGGCTATGACGGGGTGGACGTGGATCATGCCCGCTCGCGCGGCGTGGTGGTGAGCAACACCCCCGACGTCCTGACCGAGGACGTGGCCGATCTGGCCCTGGCCCTGACGCTGAACACCCTGCGCGCCCTGCCGACGGTCGAGCATCACCTGCGCAGCGGTCGCTGGGCGGCCGGCGAGCGCGCGCCCCTGACCCGCCGGGCCAGCGCCCGGCGCTACGGCATCCTCGGCCTCGGCCGCATCGGCGCCGCCATCGCACGACGGCTGGAGCCCCTGGGCGGATCGATCGCCTACCATAGCCGCCGCCCGGTCGCGGACGTGGCCTACGCCTATCACGACAGCGCCCGCACCCTGGCCGAGGCCGTGGACGTGCTGATCATCGCCACGCCCGGCGGCGCCGCGACCGACAAACTGGTCGACGCCGAGGTTCTGGCCGCCCTCGGCCCCGACGGCGTCCTGATCAATATCGCGCGCGGCGGGGTGGTGGACGAAGCAGCCCTGATCGCCGCCCTGACCGAGGACCGCCTGTTTGGGGCCGGCCTCGATGTTTTCGCCCATGAGCCCACCGTGCCTCAGGCCCTTCTGGATCACCCGCGCTGCGTCCTGACCCCCCATGTCGGCTCGGCAACGGTGGAGACCCGCGCCGCCATGGCCGGGCTGGTGGTCGAGAACCTGCTGGCCGTCCTGTCGGGCCAGCCTGCGATCACGCCGGTGGTTTGACGGCGGTCCTGCGCCGGGCGGCCTTGGCGGCGTCGGCCCGATCCGCCGCCTCGTCCTCGACCCCGACCTTTTCTTCCACCGCGGCCGAGAAGCGCTGAAAGGCGCCCAGGCCCACCAGTACGATCACCGCCGCCACCAGCAGGGCGGTCGGATAGATCAGCATGGCCACGTCCTCGCGCGCCGTCTTGAACACCACCACCAGGGCCTCGAGGAAGACGGCGATGACGATGGTGGACAGGAACTTGGTCAGGCTGCGCCGGGCCTCGGCGGCGCTGCGCTTTTCCTTGTCGCGCTGCACCTCTTCCTCGAACAGGTACTTGGCCACGTCGAAGACGGCGATGGCGACGATGACATAGCCCAGCACGTCCAGCAGGGCGTCCACGCCCGAATGGTCCGGACTGACCACGGCGCGCAGGGCCTCGCCGACCCCCAGAAACACCAGGCCGAGCGCTAGAAGCAGTAGCAACAGGCTGGCGCCGCCAAAGACGACGCGGGTCAATAGGATCATGGACGGGCCTCTCTCGTGTCCTGGGCCAACGCTCGAACGGCCAAGGTGTTTCCGCATCCAAGAGACCGTAGCCAATCGCAACGGATTGCTGTTAGCGTGGCGTCAGGGAAACGCAGCAAGGGCACGCTAGATGGCCGATCTGGAGACGTTCCGCGCCGAGACGCGCGCCTGGCTGGAAGCCAACTGCCCGCCGGAGGTGCGCGGGCCGCGCGACGGCGACGAGGACTATGTCTGGGGCGGCCGCAACGCCGTCTTCAAGACCCCGGCCCACAAGCTCTGGCTGGACCGGATGGCCGAACGCGGCTGGACCGCGCCGGAATGGCCCAGCGCCTACGGCGGCGGCGGGCTGAACCGCGAGGAGGCCAAGGTGCTGGCCTCCGAGATGCGCCGCATCAAGGCGCAGATGCCCCTGGCCAGCTTCGGCATCTGGATGCTGGGTCCGGCGCTTCTGGCCTTCGGCACCGAGGAGCAGAAGCAGCGCTTCCTGCCGCCCATCGTGCGCGGCGAAATTCGCTGGTGTCAGGGCTATTCCGAGCCCGGCTCCGGCTCCGACCTCGCCTCGATCCAGACCCGCGCCGAGGATCGCGGCGACCACTGGATCGTCAACGGCCAGAAGGTCTGGACCTCCTACGCGGACAAGGCCGACTGGATCTTCTGTCTGGTCCGCACCGACCCCGAAGCGCCCAAGCATCTGGGCATCAGCTTCGTCCTGTTCGACATGGCGACGCCGGGGGTCAGCACCCGCCCCATCACCCTGATCAGCGGCAAGTCGCCCTTCTGCGAGACCTTCTTCGACGACGTGCGCGTCGAGAAGGAGAACCTGGTCGGGACGCTGAACCGCGGTTGGGACGTGGCCAAGGCCCTTCTGGCCCATGAGCGCACCATGATCGGCGCCATGGGCGATGTGGGCGTCGGCCGCCCTCTGGGCCAGGTCGCGACGGACGCCTTGGGTGTGGACGAGGCCGGGCGGCTGGACGAGCCCCTGCTTCGCGCCCGCATCGCCGACTACGACATCGACGCCGCCGCCTTCCGCCTGGCCATGGAGCGGGTGGGGGATCAGGTGAAGGCCAGACAGGCCCACCCGGCTGTCGCTTCGGTTCTCAAATATTACGGCTCGGAACTGAACAAGCGCCGCCACGAACTGGTCATGGCGGCGGGCGGCGCGGACGCCCTGGAATGGGAAGGCGACCGCTCGAACGACGGCCAGGCCGCTCGCGACTGGCTGCGCACCAAGGCCAACTCCATCGAAGGCGGGACCAGCGAAGTCCAGCTGAACATCATCGCCAAACACCTGCTGCAACTGCCGGGAGCCTGAGCCCATGCCCCTGATCCTGACCGAAGAGCAGACCATGCTTCAGGACGCCGCCGACGGCTTCCTGAGCGAACATGCCCCCATCAATCATCTGCGCCAGCTGCGCGACAGCCGCGACCCCGACGGTGTCTCGCGCGACCTGTGGCGAGCCTTCGGCGAGATGGGCTTCGCGGGCGTCGTCATCCCCGAAGAAGACGGCGGCTCCGGCCTCGGCGCGGTCGAGGCGGGCGTCATCGCCGAGAGCCTGGGCCGCACCCTGACGCCCTCGCCCTTCATGGGCTCCTCGGTGCTGGCCGCCACCGTGCTGAAGGCGGCGGGCTCGGAGGCGCAGAAGGCCTGGCTGCCCCGTATCGCAGCGGGCGAGGCCGTCCTCAGCCTCGCCGTCGATGAAGGCCCCAAGCACGCGCCGGCGAAGATCACGACGCGCGCCGAACGCGCCGGCAACGGCTTCAAACTGAACGGCGCCAAGGGCTTCGTGCTGGACGGCCACATCGCCGACGCCCTGATCATCGCCGCTCAGACTGACGACGGCCTGACCCTCTTCCTGATCGACCCGCAGACCCCGGGCGTCGCCGTTGAGCGCACCGTCATGGTCGACGCCCACAACGCCGCGCGCGTCACCCTGACGGATGTGATGGTGGACGCCGACGCCGTCCTCGGCGCCGTGGGCGAGGGGCAGGGGCCGCTGGACACCGCCTTGATCCTGGGCCGGGCCTGCGCCGCCGCCTCCCTGGTCGGGGCCGGCGATCAGGCCTTCAAGGTGACGCTGGACTACCTGCGCACCCGCAAACAGTTCGGCAAGCTGATCGGCGAGTTCCAGGCCCTGCAACATCGCGCCGCCCACCTCTTCACCGAGCTGGAACTGGCGAAAGCGGCGACGCTTGCCGCCCTGCAAGCCATCGACGCCGGCCGTCCCGACGCCGAACTGGCCGCAGGCATCGCCAAGGCCAAGGCCGGCCGGGTCGCCGAACTGGCGGTGCAGGAGGCGGTCCAGATGCACGGCGGCGTCGGCATGACCGACGAGTTCGACGTCGGCCTTTTCATGAAGCGCGTCCGCGTCCTCAACGAACTGCTAGGCGACGCCGGCTTCCACGCCGAACGCCTGGCGCGGGCGCAGGGGTTCTGACTTCCTTCTCCCCTTGAGGGAGAAGGTGGCCTGCGGAGCAGGTCGGATGAGGGGTGTCAGCGCAGAGGCTCGCCATGGAAAAACCGTCCGACCGAAACCGCGCCTTCGCTCGTCGTTCGCGCGGGGCGATGACCGACGCCGAGACCGAACTCTGGCGGTTGCTGCGCGACCGGCGACTGCACAGCATCAAGTTTCGACGCCAGGTCCCCATCGGCCCGTATGTGGCGGACTTCGCCTGTCATGCGTTGAAGTTGATTGTCGAGGCCGACGGCGGTGTCCATCGTCTGCGGGACGAAGTAGACGCGAACCGGGACGCCTGGTTGGCCGAGGCGGGCTATACGGTTCTGCGGTTCGACAACTCCATGATCCTGAGGAACCCCAACCTCGTGTTCGACGCGGTGCGCCGACATGTCGAAGGGCGCCGCTCACACCCCTCATCCGTCTCGCTGCGCGAGCCACCTTCTCCCTCAAGGGGAGAAGGGGAGTTTGATCCAGAACAAGGCTGGACGGGGCCGGGGTGACGCATCGGTCGCGCCCGGCTAAACCTCCCGCAAGGGAGAAACCACATGACGCGATCCAACGCGCCCGCCTATCAGACCGGCTTCGCCAACCACTTCGCCACCGAGGCCGTCGAGGGCGCCCTGCCGGTCGGCAGGAATTCGCCGCAGCGTCCGGCCCTGGGCCTCTACGCCGAACAGTTGTCGGGCGCGGCCTTCACCGCGCCGCGCGACCACAACCTGCGCAGCTGGCTCTACCGTCTGCGGCCCTCGGCCCAGCATGGGCCGTATCAGCCGTTCGATCAGGGCCGCGTGCGCTCGGGTCCCTTCACCGAGACCCCGCCCAATCCCAACCGCATGCGTTGGGACCCTCTGACCATGCCCGATCAGCCGACCGACTGGGTCGAGGGCCTGACCACCTATGGCGGCAACGGCGACGCCGATTCCGGCGCGGGCGTGGGCATTCACCTCTATGTCGCCAACCGTTCGATGGTCGATCGCGTCTTCTATTCCGCCGACGGCGAGCTGCTGATCGTGCCGCAGCAGGGGAGCCACCGCTTCGTCACCGAAATGGGCGTCATCGAGGCGGCGCCGGGCCACGTGGTCGTCATCCCGCGCGGCGTCCGCTTCCGCGTCGAGGTGGATGGCCCCAATGGCAGCGAAGTGCGCGGCTACGTCTGCGAGAACTACGGCTCGCCCTTCCGCCTGCCGGACCTCGGCCCCATCGGCTCCAACGGCCTGGCCAATCCGCGCGACTTCGAGACCCCCGTCGCCTGGTTCGAGGACGTGGATCGTCCGACCCAGTGCGTGCAGAAATACGGCGGCCTGCTGTGGACCACGACCTTCGATCACAGCCCGCTGGACGTGGTCGGCTGGCACGGCAACTACGCCCCCTATCGCTATGACACGGCGCGGTTCAACACCATTGGCACGGTCAGCTTCGATCACCCGGACCCGTCGATCTTCACCGTCCTGACCTCGCCTTCGGACACGCCCGGCACGGCCAACTGCGACTTCGTCATCTTCCCGCCGCGCTGGATGGTGGCCGAGGACACCTTCCGTCCGCCCTGGTTCCACCGCAACGTCATGAGCGAGTTCATGGGGCTGATCTTCGGCGAATACGACGCCAAGGCGGGCGGCTTCGCCCCCGGCGGGGCCTCCCTGCACAACCGCATGAGCGGCCACGGCCCGGATCAGGCCAGCTGGAACGGCGCCACAAAGGCCGAGCTCAAGCCGATGAAGATCGAGAACACCCTGGCCTTCATGTTCGAGACGCGGATGCCGATCCGCACCACGGCCTGGGCCGAACAGACGCCCCTCATGCAGCTCGATTACGACGACTGCTGGACCGGGTTTGAAAAAGGACAGATCGCATGAAGCTGAAAGGCCTTCTCTTCGCCGCCGGTTTGGCTCTGGCCGCCTGTACGCCGACCCCTGCGCCGCAGCCGGTCGTGCCGACCGCCGAGGCGCCGGAGCCGCCGCCGACCATGAGCATCAGCACTTCGTCCTGCTCGTCGCGGGGCGGCGAGATGCGGCAGGTCGGTCGAGCCCAGACCTGGCAGTGCGTGGTCAAATACGCCGACGCCGGCAAGCGCTGCACCGACGCCTCGCAGTGCGAGGGTCAGTGCGAGATCGCAGGCAACAGCGGCCTTGCCCCCGGTGCCCGCGCGGTCGGTCAATGTCAGGTCGACAGCAACCGCTTCGGCTGCCGCACCACCGTCAAGGACGGCAAGGCCGAGGCGACGCTCTGCATCGACTGATGGCGGCGAAGACAAACACGGCGCATGAAAAAGCCCCCGTCGCGATCGCGGCGGGGGCTTAGTCGTTGCGGTCGGCTTAGTGGGCCGGCGCCGGCGGGGTGGTGCTCGGCGAGGTGTTCGGCGTGTTCGAGGTGGTCATGCCGCCGTCGGCGTTGCCGGCCTGCTGCTCGATGCGGTCGGCTTCGGCGTTCAGGGCCTGTTCCTGGGCTTCGTTCGGGGTCGCGGCGGCCTGGGCTTCCAGGGCGTCAGCCTTTTGCTCGGCGGCCTTGTCGGCGGCGCTTTCACCGCAGGCGGCCAGACCGGCGACGGCGACGATGGAAGCGGCGGCGAGAACGAGTTTACGCATGGTGTTCCTCCAAGTGATTGAACCGGACCAACGCCTCGGCCTCACAATCGGTTCACGCCGCCGTGATCATTTTTCAACCCGCCTCCTTGAAGGCCACCCGCGCCGCGCCCAGAAGCGCGGCCTGCTTGTGCAGGATCACCTTGGTCGGGATGGCCTGCATATAGGGCTGGAACCGGCCCTTGCGCTCGAACCGTTCGCGGAAGGGGCTGGCCTTGAGGAAGGGCAGGATGCGCGGGGCGATGCCCCCGGCGATGTAGATTCCGCCGCGTGCGCCCATGGTCAGGGCCACGTCTCCGGCCACGGCGCCCAGGATGGCGCAGAACCGCGCCAGCGTGGCGCCGCAGGGGCTGTTCATGTCCTCCAGCGCGGCTTGGGTGATCTCGGCCGGGTCGTCGATATGGGTTTCGCGCCCGTCGATCTCGGCGAGGGCGCGATGCATGTTCAGCAGGCCCGGTCCGCAGATCAGGCGCTCGATCGACACCCGGTCGTAGCGTCGACGCAGGATGCGCAGGATCTCGTCCTCGACCGCATCGCCGGGCGCGAAACAGGCGTGGCCGCCCTCGCTGGGCAGGGCGATCTCGCGACCGTGGCTGTCGCGCGCCAGGGCCGAGACGCCGAAGCCGGTGCCGGGACCGAGCACGGCGATGGCGGCGTCATGCTGGCCTTCCGTCGGACCGCCCAGCGCCGCCAACTGGTCTTCCGGCACGACAGGGGCGCCCCAGGCCAGGGCCTCGAAGTCGTTGATCAGCCTGACCGGGTTCAGGCTCAGGGTCTGAAGCTCGCCCTCCGACACCCGCCACGGCGAATTGGTCAGGTCGATGGCCCCGTCGGTCACCGGTCCGGCCACGGCGATGACCCCGCCCGACGGCTTGACGTCGCAACCGTCGAGAAAGGCCTTCACCCCGCCGAGGAAGGTCGGATGCTCAGAGGCCGGAAAGCTCTGGTGATGATCGAGCACCGGGCGGCCGTCGATCATGCGGGCCAGGGCGAAGCGGGCGTTGGTGCCGCCGACGTCTCCGACGAGAAGAATCTTGTCGTTCATGGGCGGTCTCCTGGTGATCAATGATGCGGATCAGGCGTCCACCGTCCGGTCCACGATATTGGGATTGGGCGGCGTGTCGGTGTGGCCGTCGGCGCCTATGGGAACAGTAAAGCAGACCGTCGCTCCCTGTTCCGCCGTGGTCACGACCTGGCGGAAGGCGCCGAACAGTTCGCGGCCATAACCCCAGGAAGCGCCCTCGGCGTGGGCCTGCGATCGCCGCGCCGCCGGACGCGCCTTCAGATCGATCCCGCCGACGGTTGTCAGCATCCCGGCTTCGGGGTCCAGACGGATGATGTCGCCGTCCTTCACATGGGCCAGAGGACCGCCCGCCAGGGCCTCGGGCGAGACGTGGATGGCGGCGGGGGTCTTGCCGCTGGCGCCCGACATGCGGCCGTCGGTGACGAAGGCGACCTTGAAGCCCTTGTCCTGCAGCACGCCCAGCGCCGGCGACAGGGAGTGCAGTTCCGGCATGCCGTTGGCCTTTGGCCCCTGGAAGCGCAGCACCACCACCACGTCGCGGTTCAGCTTGCTGTCCTTGAAGGCCTGCAGGGCGTCTTCCTGGGTCTCGAACACGGCGGCGGGGGCCTCGACGATGCGGTTCTCGGGTTTGACCGCCGAGATCTTGATCACCGCTCGGCCCAGGTCGCCCTGCACCAGTCGCAAGCCCCCTTCGCGGTCGAACGGGTCGGAGGCCGGGCGCAGGATGTCGCGGTCGAGGCTTTCGGCGACCCCGTCGCGCCAGACCAGTTCGCCGTCCACCAGCGACGGCTCCTGGAAATAGGCCTCCAGGCCCTGACCCATGATGGTCACGACGTCCGTGTGCAGATTGCCCGCCTTGGCCAGTTCGCGCGTGACGAAGGCCACGCCGCCCGCCGCCTGGAAGGCGTTCACGTCGGCCGAGCCGTTGGGATAGACCCGCGCCAGCAGCGGCGTCACCGAGGACAGCTGGTCCATGTCGGTCCAGTCGATCAGCACCCCGGCGGCGCGCGCCATGGCGACCAGATGGATGGCGTGGTTGGTCGAACCGCCGGTGGCCAGCAGGGCCACGATCATGTTGACGATCGACTTCTCGCTGATGACGTCGGCCATGCGGCCTTCGCCTGACCGGGCCAGCTCGACCGCGCGCTTCGCCGCCGCCGCCGTCAGGGCGTCGCGCAGGCCGGTGTCGGGGTGGACGAAGGCGGTCGAGGGCATGTGCAGGCCCGCGATCTCCATCATCATCTGGTTGGAGTTGGCCGTGCCGTAGAAGGTGCAGGTGCCGGGCGAGTGGTAGCTGCCGATCTCGCTTTGCAGCAGGGTGGTGCGGTCCACCAGGCCTTGGGCGTATTCGGCCCGGACGCGGGCCTTCTCGGCATTGGGAATGCCCGAGGGCATGGGCCCCGCAGGCGCGAACACGACCGGCAGATGGCCGAAGGCCAGCGCCCCCATGAAGAGGCCCGGCACGATCTTGTCGCAGACGCCCAGCATCATGGCGGCGTCAAAGGCGTCGTGCGTCAGGGCCACGCCGGTCGCCATGGCGATGGCGTCACGGCTGAACAGCGACAACTCCATGCCGGGGCGGCCCTGGGTGACGCCGTCGCACATGGCCGGGGTGCCGCCCGCCACCTGGGCCGTGGCGCCGACCTCGCGCACCGCCTTGCGGATCACGTCCGGGAAGCGCTCGAACGGCTGATGCGCCGACAGCATGTCGTTGTAGGCGGTGACCACCCCGACATTGGGCCTGGACCCGTCCATGGCCGTCAGCTTGTCGGCGATGGTCTGACCGGCGAAGGCGTGCGCCCAGTTGGCGCAGGACAGCTTGGCGCGCCCGGCGCCGCTGTCGCGAGCGGCGTCCATGCGACGCAGATAGTCGGCGCGGGTGGCGCGGCTGCGTTCGACGATGCGGGCGGTGACCTCGGCCACCACGGCGTTCAGGGCCATCAGACGGCCTCCGTCCAAAGCACTTCAAGAGGAACCTTCGCCGCGATCAGGGCGGCGATGGGATGGATGCGCGGATCGCCCGCCGCCTCGCGCTCGAACACGGCGCGCTTGGCGGCCCCGCTCAGGGCCAGGACCACGCGACGCGCGCCGACCAGATAGGGCAGGTTGATCGACAGACGCTCCTGCGGCGGCGCCATGCCGTCGCGGCCCGGCGGCACGCCATAGACGGCGGGTTTCAGGTCCGGCGTCAGCAGGGTCTTCAGCGTCGGGCTTTCGGGGAACATGGAACAGATGTGCCCGTCCTCGCCCATGCCCAGCAGGACGGCGTCCAGGCGACCGCCCTCAGCCGCCAGCGCCTTCGACGCCTCGGCGGCGGCGCGATCCACTGTCACCGAGGGGGCGTAGAGCGGCAGGAAACGCGCGGCCGAGGCAGGGCCGGACAACAGGGTCCGCCTCATCAGGGCGGCGTTCGACTCCGGCGAGGTTTCCGGCACGTAGCGCTCGTCCACCAGCGTCGCCGTGACCTTCGACCAGTCCAGATCGGCTTCGGCCAATCGGGCGTAGATGGGCGAAGGGGTCGACCCGCCCGCGCCCGCGAAGACCGCACGACCCTCGGCGGCGACCCCCTTGGCCAGGGCTTCGCCCAGCCGCGCGGCGGCGGCCCTGGCCCAGGCGGCGGCGTCGGGGAAGGCTTCGATCGTGGTCATCAGATCCTCCCGCTCATCCCCGCGGAGGCGGGGACCCAGTGAGAGCCGCACGCACGACTCTTGAATCGAAACGGCGAGAGGCTCTTGCCGATGCGGACGGGGCCAAAGGACTGGGTCCCCGCTTCCGCGGGGATGAGCGGATGGTGATCATTCATCGCGCGTGTTCCACTTCCGCCCGGTCCGCGACAGCAGCAGGTCGGCCGCCTCCGGGCCCCAGGTTCCGGCCTCATAGGCCCGCGGCTTGAAGCCCGCGCCTTCCCAGGCCTCGGACACCTCGTCCACCCACTTCCACGCCTGTTCGGCCTCGTCGCGGCGCACGAACAGGGTGCTGTCGCCGTGCATGGCGTCCAGCAGCAGGCGCTCATAGGCGATGCGGCGACGCGGCGGCGCGGCGCCCTTGCCGTCCACCCCCCAGGACAGGCTCATCTTGATCGGCTGCAGCTGCATCCGCTGATCCAGCCCCGGCTTCTTGTTCATCACCGACAGCGAGATGTCTTCCTCGGGCTGCAGTTCGATGACCAGGCGGTTGTCATAGATGTCGCCGCGCTCGCCGTGGCCGAAGATGGAGTGGGGCACCGGCTTGAACTGGATGACGATCTCGGTGCGCTTCTCGGGCAGGCGCTTGCCGGTGCGCATGAAGAAGGGCACGCCCGCCCAGCGCCAGTTGTCGATGTCGGCGCGGATGGCGACGAAGGTCTCGGTGTCCGACGCCTGGCCGCGTTCCTCCTGATAGGCCTGGGCCGGCTGACCCTCGCTGGTCCCGGCCACATACTGGCCGCGCACGGTGACGCGCTCGGCTTCTTCCGGCGTGATGGGGCGAAGGCTGCGCAGCACCTTGACCTTCTCATTGCGCACCGAGTCCGGGTCTAGGTCGCTGGGCGGCTCCATCGCCACCAGGCACAGCAGCTGCAGCATGTGGTTCTGCAGCATGTCCCGCAGGGCGCCGTACTCGTCGTAGTAGGGCCAGCGGTCGCCGACCCCGACCGTCTCGCCGACCGTGATCTGGACGTGGTCGACCGTCAGATTGTTCCACAGAGGCTCGAAGATGGTGTTGCCGAATCGCAGGGCGATCAGGTTCTGCACCGTCTCCTTGCCCAGATAGTGGTCGATGCGGAACACCTGCCGCTCGTCAAAGGCGTGGGCCACGGCGTCGTCGATCTCGAGGAAGCTTTCCAGATCGCGCCCGACCGGCTTCTCCAGCACGATACGGCAGTTCTTCTCGGCCAAACCCGCCGCCTTCATCGCCGTGACGATGCGCCCATACAGGGACGGCGACACCGCCAGGAAGGAGGTCGTCTCGCCGTCGCCCGCCTTGGCCTTCAGCCCCTTCAGGCTCTCGGGATCGGTGGCGTCCACGGCCAGATAGTCGAGGCGCGCCTTCATCCGCGCCCAGCTGACTTCGTCCCAGGCGTCGTCGGCCTCGGCCTTGGCCTTCACCGCCTCATGGACCTTGGCCACATAGGCCTCGGCGCTTTCGGCCGAACGGGCCGCGCCGATGATCTTCAGCCCCTCGGGCAGCAGGCCGTCGTGGTCGAGGAAATAGAGCGAAGGCAACAGCATCCGCATGGCGAGGTCGCCGCCTCCGCCGAACAGAATGAGAGCCGCCATGCGCGCTTTTCCTCCGTGGCCCCGGCCTGCGGGGCTTGTCCTAAGGTCTAGCTATCGTCCTTGGCCGGTTGCGCGCGGCGCGCCAAGACGTCGAGGACGTCCTGAAACACCATGTTACGCGCATGGAGCAGGACCAGCAGGTGATAGATCAAATCCGCCGACTCGCTGGCGAGTTCCGCCTCGTCGCCCGCCGCGCCCGCCAGGGCCGTCTCCACGCCCTCTTCGCCGACCTTCTGCGCGGCGCGTTTGGGACCCTGGGCGATCAGGCGGGCGGTCCAGCTGTCGTTCGGGTCGGCCTGGGCGCGGACATGAATGGTGCGCTCCAGCCGCGCGATGCGGCCCAGCCCCGGCGCGTCCTCGTCGCCGAAGCAGCTGATCCGGTTCAGGTGGCAGGCGTTGCCCACCGGGCGGACCTTCACCACCACGGCGTCGCCGTCGCAGTCGGGCGTCACCGAGACGACATTGAGGAAGTCGCCCGAGGTCTCGCCCTTCCTCCACCGCCCGCCGCGCGAGCGCGAAAAGAAGGTGGCCTGTCCGCTGTCCAGCGTCTCGCGCAGCGCCGCCTCGTCCATATAGGCCAGGGTCAGCACCTGCAGGGTGTCGGCGTCCTGCACCACGGCGGGGATCAGGCCGTCGCCTTTTTTGAAGTCCAGTTGGGCGAAGTCGATCTTGGAAATATCGAGGGTCATGCGTTTGATCCGCTCATCCCCGCGGAGGCGGGGACCCAGGTTTGAGCCATCGGACGGACGGCGGCCTTGTTCGCGAAACCCAAGGCGTGGCGTTCGTCGCCAAAGCACTGGGTCCCCGCCTCCGCGGGGATGAGCGGAAGGAGGCAGGTCATATCCTCACCTCCACCCCGACCTGATCGAGGTAATGCTTGAGATCGGGAATCGCGATCGCGCCGGAGTGGAAGACGCTGGCGGCCAGGGCCCCCGACACGTCCGCCTGCTGGAACACGTCGCGGAAATGTTCGACCGCCCCGGCCCCGCCCGAGGCGACCAGCGGAATGGTCAGCCGCCGCCGCGCCTCGGCCAGTTGGGCGATGTCATAGCCGCGCCGCACCCCGTCCTGATCGATGCAGTTCAGCACGATCTCCCCGGCGCCGAGACCTTGCGCCTCGACGATCCAGTCCATGGTCAGCTTGCCGGCGCCGCGTCGGGCGTTCGGATCGCCGGTGTATTTGTGCACCCGCCACTCGCCGTCCTGAAAGGCGCTGTCGACGCCGACGACGACGCATTGCCGGCCCAGCCGCTGGGCCATCTCGCCGATCAGGTCGGGGCGCTCCAGGGCGGGGGAGTTGATCGACACCTTGTCAGCCCCATGATCCAGACAGCGCGCCGCCTGTTCCACCGTGCGGATGCCGCCCGCGACGCAGAAAGGGATGTCCAGCAGCCGGGCGATGTCCTGCACCCAGCCATAGTCCAGCGTCCGCCCCTCGGGGCTGGCCGTGATGTCGTAGAAGACCAGTTCGTCGGCGCCCTGATCGCGATAGCGCGCGGCCAGTTCGGCGGCGTCGCCCATGTCGACGTGCCCCTCGAAGCGCACGCCCTTGACCACCCGCCCGTCCTTGACGTCCAGGCAGGGGATGATGCGCCTAGCGGTCATTGGCCGACACGGGGGCCATGTTCGCGGCCTGGATGGCCTCGGCCACGGTGAAGCGACCGGCATAGAGGGCGCGGCCGGTAATGGCCCCGGCGCAGCCTATGGCCTTGGCGGTGATCAGGTCGTCCAGGCTGGCGATCCCGCCCGAGGCCTGAATCTCCAGCTCGGGGCGCCGTGCGATGGCCTCGGACAAAAGCTCCCGGTTCAGACCGGTCAGGGCGCCGTCGCGCTCGACGTCCGTGATCAGGATATGGCGCAGCATTCCAGCCGGATAGCGATCCAGCACGCTCCACAGATCCACGCCCGACGACTGGGTCCAGCCCTTCAGGGCGGGCACGGGCAGGCCGTTCTCGCTTCTGACGTCCAGGGCCAGGGCGATGGCCTCGGGGCCGAATTGCTCCAGCCATTTCAGCACCTGATCCGTGTCGGTGACGGCCAGCGACCCGACGACGACGCGGGCGATCCCGGCCCCCAGCAGGTGCTCGATATCCCTCTCCGAACGGACGCCGCCGCCGGACTGGACCTTGATGTCCACGGCCCGGGCCATGTCGCCGATCAGCTCATACTGGCGCGCTTCGCCCGCCTTGGCCCCGTCCAGGTCGATGACGTGGATCCACTCGGCCCCCTCGGCGGTAAAGGCGGCCATCCGGTTGGCGGGATGGGCGTCGTAGCGGGTCACGTGATTGAAATCGCCGTGCAACAGGCGAACCGCATGGCCGTCGATCAGGTCAATGGCGGGATAGATGATCACGCGGGCAGCTCCAGGAAGTTCTTCAAGATACGCGCACCAGCCTTGGCCGACCGTTCCGGGTGGAACTGACAGCCCCAGCGGTTGCCCATGTTGACCACGGCGGGCACAGCCAGACCATAGTCGGCGGCCGCGATCGTCGCCGGACCGTCGGGGCAGACGAAGCCGTGGACGAAATAGGCCCAGTCGCCGTCCTTGATCCCCTCCAGTAACGGATCGGGACGACGGATGGTCAGCCGGCTCCAGCCCATGTGCGGCGAGGGTCGCGACGGCGCGGGCGCAATGGCCTCGACGCGGCCGGGGATCAGCCCCAGCAGGTCGGCGCCCCCATCCTCGGCGCTGGTCTCGAACAGCAGTTGCTGGCCCAGGCAGACGCCCAGCAGAGGCCGCTTGAACCGTCGCAGCGGCTCGACCAGCCCCAGGGCGTTCAACCGCTGCATGGCGTAACCCGCCGCCCCGACGCCGGGCAGGATGACCCGCTCGGCTTCATCGAGGTCCGCCGGGTCGGCGGTGATCCGCACCCGCGCGCCCAGCCGCTCCAGCGCGAACCGCACCGAGGCGACATTGCCCGAGCCGTAACCGATGAGAGTGACGTTGCTCATGAGCCGGTTCCGATCCTCCCCTGTCGCAAGGCGACGGGGGAGGGGGACCATGCGCAGCATGGTGGAGGGGGCGAGATCGGGGCGCGGCGCACGGGGTTTGCCCCCTCCACCGCTGCGCGGTCCCCCTCCCCCGCTCCGCAGGGGAGGATCAAGGCTGCGGCGCCCATCACAGCACCCCCTTGGTGCTCGGCACCACGTCGCCCTCGACGCGGATGGCTTGCCTCAGCGCCCTGCCCAGGGCCTTGAACACGGCCTCGGTCTTGTGGTGGTCGTCGTCGCCGGTGACCGTGACATGGATGGCCGCGCCGAGGTTCTCGGCCAGCGAGCGGATGACGTGGGCCGTCAGATCGGTGCGGTAGTCGCCGATGAAGGGGGTGGCGAAGGTCCCCTCGAACACCGGATAGGGACGGCCCGACAGGTCGATGGAGACCGCCGCATTGGCCTCGTCCATCGGCAGGACGAAGCCATAGCGGGCGATGCCCTTCCTCTCGCCCAGCGCCTGTTTCAGCGCCTGGCCCAGGGCGATGGCGCTGTCCTCAATGGTGTGGTGCGGATCGGTGTGCAGGTCGCCCTCGCACGACAGGCGGATCGAGAACCCGCCGTGCGCCGCCACCTGTTCGATCATGTGGTCGAAGAAGCCGACCCCGGTTTCAATCTTCACCGGCCCGGCGCTGTCCAGATCGACGGCGCAGACGATGCGCGTCTCTTTCGTATCGCGCACGGCCTGTCCGACGCGGGTGCGACGGACTTTTGGAGCGGCGGCGCCGAGGGCCACCAGCAGCCGGTCGTTGACCTCGGGCTTCAGGGAGACGGGCAGGCGCACCCGCTCGCCGGCTTCATCGGCGTCGAGACCAAAGCGTCGCAGGTCGGCGATGACCGCCGCCGGATCGGACGGCCGGGCGATGATCACCGGCCCGACCCCGGCCTCCAGCGGCATCAGCCGCGACAGGGCCTCGACCACACGGGCGCGCTCGCGGCGCACGCTGCTGATGCGCTCGGCGGTCTCGATCATCCGCGACGGGTCCAGGGCCTGAAGCGCCAGCCGCACCGAGACCTCGGGCAGGGCGTAGGGCTCCATCACGTCCGCCAGCCGGGCCAGGGTCTGAGCCTGCGCCACCGCCGCGCCCACCCGCGCCCCGGCCAGGCCATAGGCCAGGGACAGGCTGCGCAGCACGATCAGGTTGGCGTGGTCCTTCACCGCGCTGGCGGCGGATGCGACTTCCGCGAACTCGACCAGACCCTCGTCCACCACCAGCAGAGCCGGGGCCACCCGCTCGGCCATCTCGGCCACGGCCTCGGGCGAACCGAGGGCGCGGATGACCACGGCGGCGGTCTCGGCGTCGTCTGCAGGCCGGGCGTAGAGCGCCGCCAGCCCCAGATAGGGTTCGGCCTCGGGCGCATGCACCTTCAAGCCGTCGCGGGCGGCCAGTCGCCAGACCAGCTCCAGCCCGTGCGTCAGGCCGCGCACCGGCAGCACCTGTTCGGCGGCGACGCCGTAGAGGTCGGCCATTCGGGCGCCGAGCGCGGTCGGGTCGGCCGGATAGCGGTCCAGACCCTCGCCGCCGGACACCAGAGGCGGATAGGGGGCGGGCAGGCTCACTTGCGATCCTCCCCTGCAAAGCGGGGGAGGGGGGCCATGCGCAGCATGGTGGAGGGGGCGGAAACGGACATGACGGCGGGTCGGGCTTCAAGCGGGCGCGACCAGAGCCGCCCCCTCCACCGCCTGCGGCGGTCCCCCTCCCCCGTAGGACGGGGGAGGATCAAGCGAGAGGCGCTCATCCTTCCGTCCTCAGGTCTGCTGCCCGCGCGTGGGCCTCCAGCCCCTCCATCCGCGCCAGACGCGCGGCGACAGGGGCCAGGGCGGCGGCGCCCATCTGCGTCACTGTCTGCACCGACATGGTGGTCATGAAGCTGGCGGTGGTGATGCCGCCCAGGGTCCGCGCCCCGCCGTCGGTCGGCAGGACGTGGCTGGGTCCGGCGGCGTAGTCGCCGAGCGTCTCGGCCGCCCATTGCCCCACAAAGACGGCCCCTGCGGCGGTGATCTTGTCGACCAGCCGTTCAGCCTCCTCGGCCTGAATCGACAGGTGCTCGGGGCCATAGAGGTTGGCCACTTCACAAGCCTGAGCCATGTCGGCCACGCGGATGGCGCGGGCCTGCTCCAGCGAGGCGCGGGCCACGGCGGCGCGGGGCAGGGTCTCCACCTGACGCTCGACCTCGGCGACGATCTCGGTCAGGGCCGTGCCGCTGTCGGACACCAGGATGACTTGCGCGTCGGCGTCGTGCTCGGCCTGGCTCAGCAGGTCGGCGGCGACGATCTCGAAGTCGGCGTCGCGGTCGGCGATGACCAGCAGTTCCGACGGTCCCGCCGGCATGTCCTGGGCCGGACCGCCCGGCAGCGATGAGGCGTAACGCTTGGCCTCGGCCACATAGGCGTTGCCGGGGCCGAACAGCTTGTCGACCGGGTCGATGACGCCGTCGTCCAGCTCGACGCCAAACGTCAGGGCCGCAATCGCCTGCGCCCCGCCCAGCAGCCATAGCTCGTCCAGCCCGGCTTCTGCGGCGGCGACGATCATGGCCGGGTGGACCGATCCATCTTTCGAGGGAGGCGTGACGGCGACGCGTCGCCCAACCCCCGCCACGCCCGCCGGAATGGCCAGCATCAGCAGGGAGGAAAACAGCGGCGCCGTGCCGCCGGGCACATAGAGACCCGCCGAGCCGATGGGCCGCCAGACCAGCTTGGACTTCACGCCCGGCGTGGTCTCGATGAAGGCGGTGTCCTCGGGCCGGGTCGCGGCGTGGAAGACGCGGACGTTGTCGGCGGCGACCCGCAGGGCGCGGGCGGCCGCGGGCGGCAGATCGGCGCGGGCCTCGGCGGCGGCCTTTTCGGTAATCGCCACCCGGCGCGGCGCGGCGCCGTCCAGCTTGATCGCCCAGTCGGTCACGGCCTGTCCGCCGCGCGCCTGCACGTCGTCGAAGATCTCGCGCACCACGCTGGTGACGAAACCCTCGGTGCGCTGCTGCGGACGGGCCAGCGCGACCCGGCGCTCAACGGCGTCCAGCTTGTTCCAGTCGATACGCTTCATCACATCATCTTCTCGATCGGCAGGACCAGGATGGCCGAGGCCCCCGCCGCCTTGAGCTTCTCCAGCGTCTCCCAGAAGACGGCTTCCTGACAGACGGCGTGGACGGCCACGGCGTCGTCGCGGCCCGACAGGGGCATGACGGTCGGCGATCCGGCGCCGGGCAGGATGGCGGTGATCTCCGCCAGGGCCGAGCGCGGCGCGTTCAGCATGACGTACTTGGCGCCTTGCGAGGACACCACGCCCGCCATCCGCTCGATGATGCTGTCCAGCAGGTGCTGCAGCCCGGCCTCGGGCGGGGTCGGCGACTTGATCAGCACCGCCTGACTGTCCAGCACGGTCTCCTTGGCCATCAGGCCGTTGGCCTCCAGCGTCGCCCCGGTCGAGACCAGATCACAGATGGCCGAGGCCAGCTTCAGCCGCGGGGCCACCTCGACCGCGCCGCGCATGGTGACGATGTCGGCGCCGACGCCGTTCTCATCCAGAAAACGACGCAGGATCTTGGGATAGGAGGTGGCGATGCGCAGCCCCTCCAGCGACGACGGACCGGCGTAGGTCAGGCCCGGCGGCACGGCGATCTTCAGCGTGCAACGGCCAAAGCCCAGGGGCATGACCACCTCCGCGTTCGGCCCGCCGTTCCTGACCTCCTCCAGCACGTTCTCGCCGACGATGCCGAGGTCGCAGACCCCGTCCGCCACAAAGGTCGGGATGTCGTCGTCGCGCACCCGCAAGAGGTCGATCGGATAGTTCTCGATCCGGTACAGCAGGTCGTTGTTGCCCTTGACGACGCGCAGACCCGCGTCGCGGACCAGGTCGAGGCTGCGTTCGGCCAGGCGGCCGGATTTCTGGACGGCGATGCGTAGCCGCCCCTGCACGGTGCTCATGATCTCAACTCAGGCTTTCAGTCTGTCCAGCACCAGGCGATAGCCCTGGTGCGGCATGTCCTTCAGGGAACGCGCGACGCGCACCACGGTGGTCGGGCTGGCCGAGGCCTCCACCGCGATCTCGCGATAGGTCTTGTCCCCGCCGTCCAGCAGCCGGGCCACCTGCCACCGTTCGCCAAAGGCGCGCAGCTCGGCGGGGGTGCAGAGGTCGGATAGAAAGGCGTCGGCCTCCGCCCGCGTCTGCAGCGAAAGCAGGGCGTCCAGCAGGGCGGTCTTGGCGGTGTCGGTGCTCATGGTGCGTTCCATTATGCTGTAACAATGGAACGGTCAACCCGTCCAAGTTGACGCCGCTTCCTTTTCCTCCCCACCTGTGGGGAGGGGGACCACGAAGTGGTGGAGGGGCCATGTCGCCGACCGCTGAAACCTATCGACGCGCCGCAGGGATGCGCCGCGCCCTGACCCCGCCGGAAGCCAGGCTGTGGACCTGCCTCAAGGGTGGAGGCCTGGAAGGTTTGAAGTTCCGTCGCCAGCATCCCGTCGGACCCTATATCCTAGACTTCTACTGTCACGCCGCGCGTCTGGCGGTGGAAGTGGACGGCGCGAACCATGATGAGCCCAGCCAGATCGCTCATGATGAGCGGCGGACGCGATGGCTGGTGGCGCAAGGGATTGAGGTGCTGCGGGTGCGCTCGACTGACGTGCGGGATCATCTGGACGGCGTGCTTACGCTAATTCTGCGGCATGCGGCGGGACGGTAGGCATCTGGCGCAGGCCCCTCCACCGCTTCGCGGTCCCCCTCCCCATTGCATGGGGAGGAGAAGACGCGCGCTTCATCCCTCGCCACTCGCCGCTCGCCGCTCTATCTGTCCCTCATGACCAAGGTTCTGATTATCGGCGCGGGACACGCGGGGGGCTCGGCGGCGGCGCTGCTGAGACAGTATGGCTTTGAGGGCGAGATCGTCCTGGCGGGCGAGGAGGCGGCGGCGCCCTATCAGCGGCCGCCTCTGTCCAAGGCCTGGCTGAAGGGGGAGGCGGGTCTGGAGGACCTGCTGCTGCGTCCCGAGAGCTTCTACACCGAGCAAAACATCGACCTGCGCACCGGGGTCACGGCGACGGCTGTCGACGCGGCGGCCAAGACCGTGACCTTCGCCGACGACGTGGTCGAACCCTATGACATTCTGATCCTGGCCACCGGTTCGATGGCCCGCAAGCTGGCCATTCCCGGCGCCGACCGGCCCGACCTGCTGGAGCTGCGCACCCTGGAGGACGCCGAACGGCTGAAATCCGTGCTGGCTCCCGGCCAGCGGCTGGCCGTGGTCGGCGGCGGTTATGTCGGGCTGGAGGCGGCGGCCTCGGCTCGCGCCCTCGGCGCCGAGGCGGTGGTGATCGAGCGCATGGACCGGGTGCTGGCTCGCGTGGCGTCGGAAACCCTCTCGGCCTTCTTCACTGACCTGCATCGCCAGCACGGCGTCGAGATCATGACCGGGGCCGAGGTCTCGGGCTTCGAGGACGACGGCGTGCGTCTGGCGGACGGGACCCTGATTACGGCCGACGCCGTCCTGGTCGGCGTCGGCGCCCTGGCGCGCGAGGCCCTGGCGCGCGCCGCCGGTCTGGCCTGCGAGAACGGCGTGGTGGTGGACGAGAACGCCCGCACCAGCAACCCCGCCATCTACGCCATCGGCGACGTCACCCATCGCCCCATCCCGGTCCACGGCGGACGGATGCACCGTCTGGAGAGCGTGCCCAACGCGCTTGAACAGGCCAAGCAGGCCGCCGCCGCCATCGTCGGCCGCGCCGCCCCGGCGGCGGAAACGCCGTGGTTCTGGTCCGACCAGTATGACGTCAAGCTTCAGATCGCGGGCCTGCCCTTCGACGCCGACCGTCAGGTGGTGCGCGGCGATCCGGCGACGGGCGGCTTCGCCGTCTTCCACCTGCACGGCGACCGCATCGTCTGCGTCGAGGCGGTCAATGCGCCCGCCGACTTCATGGGCGGGCGCCTGCTGATCGGCAAGGCGACGCCGGTGGATGCGGCCCTGCTGGCCGACCCCGCCATCTCGATCAAGGCGGTGGCCAAACCGGACTGAGGGCGGTCGGATGACGATGGTGTGACATCCCTGCCGCAATTGCGATTTAGTCGCAGGAGTCAGATTGTCGCAGGGTTGGAATCTGATATTGCGACCGGATCGCATTATCAATGACTGGTTCCTCCCCCATGTCCGACGCTCGTTCCTCTGCCCTCAAGGCGCTTCTGTTCGCTTCCAGCGCCGCCGGCATGCTGTGCGCCTCGCCCGTTCTGGCGGGCGACGAAGCCTCGATCGCCGCCCCGAATGAAGCGGCGGACATCACGCAAGACGCCACGACCCTGAGCGCCGTCGACGTGCACGGCCAGCGCGTGAAGCGCGAGCCCAAGGACCCGCAGTTCGTCGCCCCCCTGGTCGACACGCCGCGCTCGGTCACCGTGATCCCGCAGCAGATCATCGAGCAGACCGCCGCCACCTCGCTGCAAGATATTTTGCGCACCTCGCCGGGCATCACCTTCGGCGCCGGCGAAGGCGGCCAGCCCCTGGCCGACCGTCCCTTCATCCGCGGCCAGGCCTCAGGCAACAACATCTTCGTCGACGGCATCCGCGACACCGGCGGCCAGCAGCGCGAAGTCTTCAACCTGGAGCAGGTCGAGGTCATCAAGGGGCCGGACTCGGTCTATTCGGGGCGCGGCTCGGGCGGCGGCAGCATCAACCTGGGCTCCAAGACCCCGCGCCTCAGCGACTTCACCAACGCCTCGATCGGCGCCGGCACGGATTCCTATGTGCGCGGTACGGTGGACTTCAACCGCCAGCTTTCGCAAACGGCGGCCCTGCGACTGAACCTGATGGTCGGTCAGGGCGACATCGCCGGTCGCGATGCGGTCGACTTCGACAAGTGGGGCGTCGGCGCCTCGTTCGCCGTCGGCCTCGGCACGGACACGACCCTGACGGCCAGCTACTATCACCTCGACAGCGATCAGATGCCTGACTACGGCATCCCGCTCTACACCAAGCTGGCGGGCGCCACGGGCCCGCGTCCGGACGCCTCTGGCGTTCTGGATGTCCCCTATGACAGCTTCTATGGCCTGAAGGCGCGCGACTATCTGACCAACACGGTCGACTCGGTCACGGTCACCCTGGAACGCCAGCTGACCGAGAACCTGAAAATCCGCAACGTCACCCGCTACGCCGAGACGCTGAACGACTATGTCGTCACCAACCCGGGCGACGGCGGTACGGCGCAGCAGATCAACGGCGTCTGGTGGATGAAGCGTGGTCTGAAGTCGCGCTGGAACCCCGCCGACACCCTGGCCAACGTCACGGACCTGACGGGATCGTTCCAGACGGGCGGACTGAAGCACAGCTTCAACCTGGGTCTCGAACTGTCGTCCGAGAAGAACGACAACGCCTCCTACACCGTCACGACGCTCACCGGCACGGCCTGCCCGGCGCCCCTGACCGGTCTGGACTGCACCCAGGTCTACAATCCGAACCCCAGCGACCCCTGGACGGGCACGAAAACGCGCGGTCTGGTCAGCTCGACCGATACCCAGTCGACCGGGATCTACGCCTTTGACTCGATCAGCTTCGGCGAGAAGTTCATCGTCAACCTGGGCCTGCGTTGGGACGACTACTCGGTCGACGCCACCAACGCCTCGGGCACGGTGACGGCGCCCGTCTATACCTCGGTCCGCTCGGACTGGGACTTCGTCAACTATCAGATCGGCGCCGTCTACAAGCCGACCGCCAACACCAGCATCTACGCCTCCTACGCCACCTCCTCGACGCCCCCGACCATTTCGGCCGGCGATCAGAACGGCGGCACGGGCACGGGCACGGGCAACCTGGCCACGACCCTGCTGGATCCGGAAGAGACCGACAGCTTCGAGATCGGCGCCAAGGCCAACCTGTTCGGCGACCGCCTGGCGCTCAGCGGCGCCCTGTTCAAGACCGTGCGCAAGAACGCTCAGATCCAGGTGTCCGCAGGCGTCTATGAGCAGGCCGGCGAGGCCGAGGTTCAGGGTCTGGAACTCGGCGTCTCGGGCAATGTCACCGACAAGTGGCAGGTCTTCGGCGGCTACACTTGGATGGACTCGGAGCTGACCGAGGGCGCCTACAACAACGTCAACGTCGGCGATTCCCTGGCCAATACGCCGGAGCATACCGCCAGCCTGTTCACCACCTATCGCCTCATGCCCAAGCTGAGCCTGGGCGGCGGCGTCTACTATGTCGGCAAGTCGTTCGGCGGCAATCAGGGCGGCGCCGGCGGCGGTTCGAACCGCATCTACGCCCCGGCCTATACCCGCGTGGACCTGTTTGCCTCCTACGACGTCACCGACCGCGCCTCGCTGCAGCTGAACGTTCAGAACGCGGGCGATGAGGAATACATCATCCGCACCAACGGCGTTCACCACGCGGACGTGGCCCCGGCCCGTTCCGCCATCCTGACGCTGAACGTCCGCTACTAAGCGTTCGCGTTTCGCGCCATTCTGTCGGCCCCGTCGTTCTCCTGAGCGGCGGGGCCGATGCGCATCTGATCGAGGCTCCCATGCTGCTGCACATCCCCGACGTCTTCACCAAGGCCGAGGTCGCCGCCCTGCGCCGCACCCTGGACGCCGGCCCCTGGGCCGACGGCAACATGACCTCGGGCCATCAGTCGGCCACCGCCAAGAAGAACCTTCAGTTGCCCGAGGACAGCGCGGCGGCGCGCGAAGTCTCGGCCCTGATCGTTCAGGCCCTGAACGCCAACCCGATGTTCGTTTCGGCGGCCCTGCCGCACACGATCTTTCCGCCCCTGTTCAACCGCTACGAGGGCGGCGGCGAGTTCGGCGTCCACGTCGACAACGCCATTCGCCAGAGAGGGGATGTGCGTATCCGCAGCGACCTCTCGGCCACCCTCTTCCTGTCCGAGCCCGAGGACTATGACGGCGGCGAACTGATCATCGAGGAGCTGTACGGCGCCCAGTCGGTCAAGCTGCCGGCCGGCGACCTGGTCCTCTATCCGTCCAAGAGCCTGCATCGGGTCACGCCCGTCACCCGCGGCGCCCGCATCTCCAGCTTCATGTGGCTGCAAAGCCTGGTCCGCGACGACGCCGACCGCGAAAGCCTGTTCCGCCTCGACGTGGCGACGCAGCGGGTGAACCTGGACAAGGGGCCGAAGGATCAGGCCGTCATCGAACTGACCGGCCTCTATCACAACCTGCTGCGGCGGTGGTCGGAGGTCTAAAACCGCGCTTCTCCCTCCCCTTCATGGGGAGGGAGAAGCGTTGCGCCTGTGTTCAGTAGACGTCCCGCCGATACCGCCCGGTGTCGGTCAACCGCGTCAGCCGCTCCTCGCCCAGCGCCGCCTCCAGCGCCGCGTGGACGCCCTTGGACATGCCTTCCAGGCTGCCGCAGACATAGACATAGGCCCCGCGATCGACCCAGTCGGCAATCGGCCGCGCGTGTTCCGCCACCAGCGACTGGACGTAGCGGTTTTCGCCCCCGTCGCGCGAGAAGGCGCGGTCCAGACGGGTCAGGGCGCCCGACGCCAGCCAGGCCTGCAGGTCGGCGTCATAAAGCGCGTCGTGGGCCCGCGTCCGTTCGCCGAACAGCAGCCAGGCCCCGCCGGTCTTCTCATGCCGCGCCCGCGCCTTCAGATGCCCGCGCAGGCCCGCAATCCCGGTGCCGTTGCCGATCAGGATGATGGGGGCTTCCGGCGGCGGGGCGTGGAAGCCGCGGTTGGCGCGCACCCGCATGGCGATCTCGTCGCCGACCCGGGCGTCCTGCGTCAACCAGCCCGAAGCCAGACCCGGCGTCCCGTCCGGGCGCGTCATCAGGCGGATGCAGAACTCGACCCGTCCGTCCGAGGGCAGGGAGGCGACCGAATATTCGCGGCTGGCCGGCTGTTCGCCGTCGCGCGCGGGCAGGCCCACCTCGGCGATGTCGCCCGCCGCCCAGTCGGGCGTATGGCCGATGGGCTCGAAGGCCAGATGCCAGGCCTCGCCGCCGGGGCTGCCCGCGTTGAGCAGGGTTCGCTCGACCAGACGCCAGCGGTCATAGGCGGGCGGGGTCCAGTCGGGGGCTGAGGTCGAGCCCGTGATCTGGTTCAACTGATGCTGCCAGTGGCGGATGGCGCCCGCGTCGCCGTCATCCACCTCGACCCGGTCGAACAGGGTCTGGGCGCCGCACTCGTCCAGCCAGTCGCCGACCGCGCGGCCGAAACTGCAGTAGGCGTCATAGGAGCGGTCGCCCAGGGCCAGCAGGCCATAGGACAGATGCGACAGGTCAGCCTCGGCCGTCATCACCTGCCGCACGAAGCGGGCGGCGCTGTCGGGGGCGTCGCCCTCGCCGGTGGTCGAGGCGATCACCAGCAGGCGCCGCGCACTCTTCAGCGTCTCCAGATCCAGATCGGCGAACGACAGGGGCCTTGCGCCCACGCCGCCGTCGCCCAGCGCCCGCGCCGTCATCCAGGCCAGCTCCTCGCCAAAGCCGGTCTGGCTGGCGAAGGCGATCAGCACGGCGTCGTCGCCCGCCGCTTCAGCCAAGGCCCGCGCCTGTTCGACGGCCTTCGCGGCGGCGGCCCGCACGCGCCAGACGGTCAGGCCGACCAGGCCCAGCCACAGGATCAAAGCGACGCCGGCCCACAGCCAGCGGGACAGGTCGGCGGTCACGGTCAGGCTTCTTCTTCGTCCATCATGGCGGCGAAGGCGGGCGTCATCCGCTCGACCAGACCGCGCGGCGTGCGCTCGACGAAGCAGGCCGCGATCTGCATGGCCTCGGCGAACTCCGGCCCGTCATAGGGGCCTAGGACGGTCAGGGCGGTGGCGAAGGCGTCGGCGCGCATGGCCGAGGCGTCGAACACCGTCACCTGCGCCAAGCCATTGTCCACCGGCCGCCCGGTCGAGCCGTCGAGGGTGTGCGGATAGAGGCGCTCTTCATGCACAAAGGCGCGGCGCCAGTCGCCCGAGGTGGCCACCGCCACGTCGAACAGGGCCGCCACCGTCTGCGGCGCGGGCGAACCCGGCACGGCCTCGATCTCGACCCACCAGGGCTGGGCGTCCGGCTTGACGCCGCGCCCCAGAAGTTCGCCGCCGATCTCAACCAGATGCGAGGTCGCGCCCATCCCGGTCAGTCGCGCCGACACCCGGTCCACGGCGTGACCCTTGGCGATGCCCGAGAAGTCCAGCTTCATGCCGCCGGTCTGCACCGCCGCCTGGGCGTCGCGGTTCAGCCGCAGCTTCTGCCAGCCGGACACGGCCAGCGCCGCCTCGACTTCTTCACTGGACGGCAAGGGATTGAGCGGATCGCGCGGTCCCGGCGGGCCAAAGCCCCACAGGTCGACCAGAGTCCCAAGGGTCGGATCGACCGCGCCGTTGACGTCGTCGGCCAGATCCAGAGAGGCGTTCAGCAGGGCCCAGAAGTCGTCCGACAACTGCCACGTCCCGGCGGGCGCGTTGTTGAAACGGCTGATCTCGCTGTCCGGCGTCCAGGGGCTGAACAGGGCGATGATGCGCGCCAGCTCCTCCTCGATCGCCGCCTGAAACGCGTCCTGCGCCACGCCCATCGGCGGGACAAGACGCACCGACCAGGTGGTGCCCATGCTTTCCCCCGACAGCGACCAGATCAGGTCGCTGGGCGGCCGCTCCGGCGCGCGGGCGCTCGGCGGGATCAGGACGCGCGTGTGCTGACGGCCGTCAACCGCCGCTCCGAGCAGGAGCGGCGGCGGGGTCGAGCTGGAGCTTTTCGAGGTCAGGGCAGGACTTCCAGCGCGCCGTTCCACGAGGCGTTCGAGCCGGGCTGGCCGTTCACGCCTGCCGTGCGCACCGAAGCGCCCAGCCAATAGAGACCGGCTTCCGGCCAGGTCACGCTGAAGGCGCCGTCCGCGCCGGTCTTGACCGTGATCTCTTCGGGATTGTTGCGGTAGCGGGTGCCCCCGCGCGCGATGGTCACCTCGACATTGGCGGCGGGCTGGCCGTCCTTCAGCAGCTTGAAGGTGGCGGCTTCGCCGGCGGCCAGATCGTTCGGGTGGGTGACCGGGGCCAGTTCCAGACCCTTGCCGACGATGGCCAGGTCGGTCGGCTCGCCCAGGGTCACAAAGGTCTCGGTGCGGCTGTCGGTGCGCACGGCCTCGACGTCGGTGGCGTCGGCGGGGATGGCGGTGGCGAAGTCAGCCTCCGTCCCGCGCCAGCGCTTCTGCTCGCCGCCCTGCTTGTAGCTGGCCATGAAGCCCGAACCGACATTGGCGACGCGGTAGGTGCCGGGCTTCGACAGGTGCAGGTCGAAGCTGGAGCGGTACTTGGCCTGCATGACGTTCTCGGCCTGGGCGGTCGAGCCGTCCGGGGCGGTGATGGTCAGACCGGCCAGACGCATGGCGGCGTGATCGGGGATGAAGACCCCGTTCGACATGCCGGCGTCGAAACCGACCCAGGCGTCGTTGCCCGACAGGACGGTCGAGGTCGGGGCCAGCCAGGCGCGGTGCGCCTGAGCCGAGAGCGGGGCAGCCAGAACGGCGGCCAGAGACAGGAAGGCGAGCGTCTTTTTCATGATCTCAGATCCTTAGCGGGTCACGGCGACGCGAACGGCGCCCAGTTCGGTGGAGCCGGTTCCGGCGGCGGTGTTGGCGGCGCCCCAGCGGAAGGGCACGCGGACGACCTCGCGGCCGCCCAGTTCGCGGGCCGCCTCGACGACGATGTTGTACTGCCCGGCGGGCAGGTTGCGCAGGCGGGCGGCGGGCACGGTCACGGCGTGACGGCCGGGGGCCTTGGTCGGGCCGGACACGCCGTCGGCGGGCATGGCCATGGCGCGGCCGCCCTTGCGCCACCAGGTGCGCAGGTCCTTCAGCCAGTCCTTGCCGTCGCCTTCGTTGTTGCGGGTCTGCTGGTACCAGACGGCCAGGGTCTGGGCCGTGGTCTGATCCGGCTTCTCGATCCACACGGCCACATAGGGGCGGTGATAGGAGGCGCTGGCAATGCGCGGCAGCTCGACGCTGACGCTCAGGTCGGCGGCGCTGGCGACGGCGGGCGCGGCGGCGAGGCCGGCGGCGGTCAGGACGAGAGGGAGCTTACGCATGGGGAGGAACTCGTCAGTGGATGAAGAGGAGGGCGATAACGACGGGAATGAGCAGACCCAGGGCCACGATGGGCCAGGTCGAGGGACGGCCGCGGGCGTGCAGCCACAGCAGGGCCAGACCGGTGACGGAAAAGATCACGCAGGCCACGGCGAAGACGTCGATGAACCAGTACCAGACCTTTCCGGCGTTCCGACCCTTGTGCAGGTCATTGAGGTAGGCGATCGCGCCGCGCGTGGTCTTCTCATGCACGGCCTCGCCGGTTGAACGGTCGATGGTCAGCCATCCGTCGGCGCCGGGCGTGGCCAGGGCGACATAGATCTCGTCGGCCGTGGTCTCGGTCGGCTTGCCGTCCACCTGCACCTTGAAGGCGTCGGCGGCCCAGCGCGCGACGGGGGCGGGGACCGGGTCGGTGGTTTCTTCGGGGAAGTCGGCCAGTCGCGCCAGCAGGGGGGCGGGCAGGGTCGCGGTCGCTTCCTTCGTCACCGGCTCGGCCGGAATCTGGGCGGCGTGGTTCAGGGTGATGCCGGTCGCCGCGAACAGGATCATGCCGACCAGGCTGACCGCCGCCGAGATCCAGTGCCAGCTGTGCAATTGCTTCAGCCAGAACGACCGCTTGGCGTTCAGCGCCGCCTTCGGCTTCACGGCGGTCTTGGCGGGATTTGCAGCGGCTTCACTCACAGACAGGGCTTTGCCATATTCTGCGAACGATTTGCAATACCGTTTAGGCGTCGGAATGTCGCGGGGCGAATCGTCGTTCAGTAAGTCAGCCGCACTCCGGCGCTGAGCGAGCGCGGCGGGCCGAAGCCTTCGACGCCGGTTCCCGTTTCCGAGACCTCGACCTCGGCGTCGAACAGATTGTCGGCGGCCAGCCACAGCGAGGCCCTCTGATTGACCCGCCAGTCGGCCCGCAGGTCCGCCGTCACGGCGGCGCCCAGAACCCGGCTGTTCAGGTCGTCCTCGAAGCGCCTGCTCTCATAGCGGGCGCGGGCGCTCAGGCTCAGGCGGTCGCCGGCGCGCCAGTCGACCCCCGCCGTGGCGCTCCAGATCGGGGCCTGGGCCGGGCGCAGGCCGGTCAGTTGCGGCGCGGCCGACCCGCCGTCCACGCGGGCGTCGGTGACGGACAGGGCGGCGGTCAGGTCCAGACCGCCGCGCAGGGTCTGACGGGCGCTGATCTCGACCCCCGTGGCCTCGATGGTCCCGGCGTTCCGGCGTTGACGCAGCACGCCGCCCGCCGGCACGAAGCCCGCGCGGGGGAAGGTTGCGGGGCCTTCGCCCACGGTGACGTTGACGATGGCGTCCTCGATGCGGTTCCAGAACAGGGTGGCGCCCAGGGCCGAAATCGGTCCCTCGAAGGCCAGCCCGGCCTCGATCCCCTGCAGGGTTTCAGGGAACAGCGCCGCATTGGCCTCGGTCAGGTCGTTGCCGACGCGGA
Organism: Brevundimonas sp. NPDC007368; assembly: GCF_042869015.1. Classification (NCBI taxonomy): domain Bacteria; kingdom Pseudomonadati; phylum Pseudomonadota; class Alphaproteobacteria; order Caulobacterales; family Caulobacteraceae; genus Brevundimonas; species Brevundimonas sp. NPDC007368. Next base: position 233,077 of record NZ_JBIAFA010000001.1, read on the forward strand.
AGGGCCGGTGCAGTTCGTTCAACGTGGCCGGCCGGAAGCCGGAATAGGCCGCCGCCCGCGCCGCCCAGCCGCCGCCGATCATGCGCCGCGCCGCCAGACGGGCGCTGATCACCTCGCCCGAGCGTTCGGGATCGCTCTCGTCCAGCGTCGCCGCCCCGGTGGCAAGATCGCGCTCCAGCCGCCGCCCCTTCTGGTTCTTCCAGCCGTCCAGCCGCAGCCCGCCCGCGAACAGCCACGGCACGGTCTCCCACGAGCCCTCGCCGTAAATCCCCGCCACGGCGGTCTCGCCCCCGGCGATGCGGTCGCGGGTGAAGGCCCCGGCCATGTAGCGGAAGCGCTCGTGCGTCTCGCCCTCGTTGAAGCGGGCGTCGGCGCCCACCTCCCATTCCAGGCTTCCGCCGCCGACCGACCGCTCGGCCCGGCGCAGGGCGGCGTTCAGGCCCCAGCCGGTCGCCGGCGTCTCGTACTGGTTATTGGCGGGCGTGGTCGTGGCTCGGTCCGGCGCCACGGCCACCGAGGTGTTGGCCAGATCGCTCGTACGCCGCCAGGCCTGCAGCCGCCAGCCGTAGTCGCCCTCGGTCGGGCGTTTGGCAGCGGTGGCCGACAGGACATGGCCGCCGGCCGTGGCCCGCGCCCCCGCCAGACCCGAACCGCGATCCTCCTCATAGGCCGCCGCCCGTAGCGACAGGGCGGCCTCGCCGATTGGCACATCGGCCCGCAGCGCCGCACTCTTCGCTTCCAGATCCAGCCGCGCGTCCGCCGCCCCGGCCGTCGGCCCGCGCACGGGGACATAGCCGTCGCTGGTCTCATAAAGGACCGACCCCGTCAGCCGCGCCGGCCCCGCATCCACCCCGCCCGACCCCGCCAGCCGCGCCCCGCCGCGCTCGGCGAGCGAGGCGTCCAGCACCCCGCCGCGCTCGCGCTCCCTCAACTGGATGACGCCCGTCAGCGCCCCCGCGCCATAGGGACCGGCCCCGGCGCCGCGCACGATGTCGAGGCTCTCGACGCTCTCGGTTGGAACCTGCGACCAGATCACCCAGCCGCCGAAGGGATCGTTCAGCGGCGCCCCGTCCAGAGTCACCAGCGTCCGTCCCGCCCCCGACGGGGCGATGGCCCTCAGGCTGATGCCCTGGGTGGTCGGATTGGCGGCCAGACTGGAGGTGCGCCGGAACAGGGAGACGGCGGGAACCGTCGCCAGGGCCTCGTCCAGCCGCGTCGCGCTCGACAGCGTCTCCTCGCCCAGTCGGATCACCGAAAAGGCCGCCTCGCCCGCCGCCGGGGGCAGGCGCGCGGCGGTGACGATCACCTCGTCCAGCGTGGTGGTAGGGGCGGCGGGGGGCGTGTCCTGAAGCATCAGGCGGGACCATAGCCCAGGCCCGCGACGCTTGCGCGCCCTTAGGCCGCTTCGGCCACTGCATGACGCGACAGGGCCAGTCGGATCGCGTTCAGCAGGGCGTCGGGCTGGATCGGCTTTTGCGCCACCCCGTCCATGCCCGCCGCCAGATACTCGGCCTCGTCGCGCGGATCGGCGTTGGCGGTCAGGGCCAGGATGGGCACGACGGAGGCCGCGCCGGGCAGGGCGCGGATGGCCCGCGTCGCCGTCACACCGTCCATCACCGGCATCTTCACGTCCATCAGGATCAGGTCGAAGGGCGCGATGGTCGCTCGCTCCAGCGCCTGACGCCCGTCCTCGGCGGTCTCATGGGTGCAGCCGAACAACTCCAGCACCTTGCCCGCGACGAAGCGGTTGGCGGCGTTGTCGTCGACCACCAGGACGTGCAGGGTTTCGTGCGCGGTCGGGGCGGCGGTCCGGTCCTCAAGGCTGCGCGCATCAGCCTCGGCCAGCGGCAGGTGCAGGTCGAAGCGGAAACGCGCCCCGCCGGCGGGCGAGCGCTCCAGCGCCAGCGTCCCCTCCATCCGCTCGACGATCTGGCGGCAGATGGCCAGGCCCAAACCGGCACCCGCGCCCTGTCGTCCGGCCTCGCCGGTGTTGAAGGGCTCGAAGATGGCGGTCGCCGCCTCGTCGCTGATCCCCGGCCCGCTGTCGTCGACCACGGCGTCCAGCCGCACCCGGCCGTCGTCCAGTCGCGTGCTGAGGCTGACCTCGACCGCGCCCCGGGTGGTAAACTTCAGCGCATTGCCGATCAGGTTGTTGAGCAACTGCTTCAGCCGCATCTCGTCGCCGACGACCCAGCGCGCGGCGGCCGTGTCCGTCGTCACCGACAGGCGCAGGTTCTTCTCCTCCGCGCGCGGTCGCCACAGGGCCGACAGGTCGGCGGCCACCGCGTTGAGATCCAGCGGCGCCGGCTCCAGCGTCAGGATGCCCGCCTCGGCCCGCGACATGTCCAGGGCGTCGGTCAGCAGCCGCAGCAGGCTGTTCCCTGAATCCAGAATGGTGCGGACATAGGGGCGCAGCGAGGTCTGCGTCAGTTCACGCTCCATCAGGGCGGCCACCCCAAGCACCCCGTTCAGCGGGGTGCGAATCTCGTGGCTCATCACCGCCAGGAATTCGGACTTGGCCCGGCTGGAGGCGCGGGCCTCGGCCTCGGCACGGACCAGGTTCTGGGCCAGCTGGCTCATGGCCTCGGCCCGGCGCTTGTGGATGGCCACCCCCGCCTGAAGAACATGAAGCCCCGCCCCGACCCCGACATAGCGTCCGCGCGACACGACGATGAAGCCCTTCAGCAGGGCCCCCAGCCCCGCTGCATCCATGTTCTGGAACAGGACATCGGCCGAAGCGTCGGCCTCAACCAGCAGAGGCTTCGGCTCCATCAGGGCCGAGACCGGGCGGCGGGCATAGAGGGCGCGGCCGAACTCGGCGGCCATCTTCAGGGTGAAGGCGTTTCGCTCGATCAGACCTATGGGGCGACCGTCCGCGTCCACCACGGCGATGACCAGGGTGTCGGGCTCGGCCTGAAACCGGTCGAAGGCCTCGGCGCCGGGCGCCTCGGGCGCCATGGGCGGCGCCGTCTCGACGAAGTCTCCGATCCTGGCCATCCTGACGCCCCCTCCGCGTTTTGCGTGAGCGCAGTTAGGCGGGCGGCGCTTAACAGCCGATTTGCCGAAAGTGAATGTTTTACAAGAGCAATTTGACGATTGCTCCGAGTGCGGATTTTAAAGTCGAGCCAGCAGTTCCGCCGCGAAGCTGGACAGGCTGTCGTCGCGCGCGCCCATCACCACCACCCGGTCGCCGGGCTGCGCCAGCTCCACGATCCGGTCGCCGCAGTCGGCGCGGGTCGCAAGCGCTTCAGCGAGACGTCCCTCGGCGCGCACGCCCGCGGCGATGTCCTCGCTGCCCACGCTGCGGTCGGTGGTGCCGCCGTAATAGACCGGCTCGGGCATCAGCAGGACGTCGTGCTCGCGCATCAGCCCGGCGAAGCCCTCGATGAACTCTTGCCGCATCAGCTTCAGCGGGCCGAAGCCGTGCGGCTGGAACAGGATCAGCAGCCGCCCGTCAAAGGCGTGCAGGGTCTTCAGGGTGGCGGCGATCTTGTCGGGGTTGTGGGCGAAGTCGTCGATGACCGTGACGCCGTTGCGCGTCCCCACCACCTCCAGCCGTCGCCGGATTCCGGCGAAGGTCTCAAGCGCCGCGACCGCGTCGTCGACCGACACGCCCAGCGCCTTGACCGCGCCCAGCGCCGCCAGCGCATTGGCGACATTGTGCGCACCCGGCACGTTCAGCACCACCGCGCGCGAAGCCTCGCCGCGCACCCGTAGCTCGAAGCTCATGCCGGTCGGAAGGGGCTTGAGATCATGCGCCGACAGATCGGCCTCTTCCTCGCCAAGGGCAAAGGTGACGGCCTTGCCCGCAGGCAGCGTTTGCGCCAGCGCCGCCGTCTCGGGATTGTCGAGGTTCAGCACCGCCGTCGTCGCCCGGCCGACGAAGCCGCCGAACAGGTCGCGCAACTCCTCCATCGACTTGTGGTCCAGCGAGATGTTGGAGACGACCGCCACCGTCGGATTGTAGCGGGCGATGGAGCCGTCGCTCTCGTCCACCTCGGCCACGAACAGGTCCGGTCCGCCGACCAGGGCGCTGGCGAAGGGATGGTCCGCGTCGGCGAAGTTCTTCATCACCGCGCCGTTGACCACGGTCGGCTTGCGGCCCGCCTGATCCAGGATCCAGGCCACCATGCCGGTGATGGTCGACTTGCCGCTGGTGCCCGCCACGCCGATCGAGGTCGGCGCCGCGTTGAACAGTTCGCTCAGCAGCTGGGGGCGGGTCTTGATCGTCGCGCCGACGCGTTTGGCCGCGCCGATGTCGGGCACCGTGTCCTCGACCGCCCCGGTGGCCACGACGATCTGATCGGGGCTGGTCACGCCCGACCCGTCCTGTGGAGACAGGCTGACGCCATGCGCCCGCAGCCAGTCAAACTTGTCCGGCGTGCGCCCCTGATCCAGCGCCCGGTCGGAACCGGCGATGCGGTTCCCTTGCGCCTGAACGATCATGGCCAGGGGCAGCATGCCGGACCCGCCGACGCCGCAGAAGAAATAGTCTTTGTTCATCGGCTTGATTTTGACGCGCGAAACCGGGGAATGTCCGGCGGCCTGACTAGCACGGGCGACGCCGGAGGCCAGCCCCATCCATGAAGCCTGAATCTTTCAAGATCGGGGTTGTGAACGCCAGCTCGCGTCTGGATCCCGCCCGCGGGGAGGCGATCCAGGCCTGGATGGACCAGGTCTATCCGGGCGGCGAGGTGCAGTTGGTCTTCCATCCTATGGCGTTCGAGACGCACGGCCACTTCGGCGGCGATGACGCCGTCCGCGCCGACGCCTTCGTCGAGTTCGCCAATGATCCGCGTCTCGGCGCCGTCTGGTTCGCGCGTGGCGGCTACGGTTCGTGCCGCATCGCCGAGGCGGTCCTGCCGCAGTTGACGGAGGTGGCGCGCAAGAAACGCTACCTCGGCTATTCCGACGCGGGCAGTCTGTTGGCCCTGCTCTACAAGGCGGGCTTTCCTCATGTGGCCCACGGGCCGATGGCCTCGGACGGGGCGCGGCATGACGCGACGGGGCGCCGGGCGGTGGACTGGCTGGTCAGCGGCGACCGCGCTGCGCTGGAGCCGTCCCTGCTGGACGATCCACGCCCGGCCGTCGCCTTCAATCTGACCATCCTCAACGAACTGGTCGGCACGGCGCTGGAACCGGACCTGACCGGCCACGTCATCATGTTGGAAGAGGTGTCCGAGGCCCTCTATCGCGTCGACCGGATGATGTTCCACCTGACGGGCCAGGCCTCGATCCGCCGCGCGGCGGGCCTTCGCTTGGGCCGGGTCTCGGACGTCACGCCCAATGATCCGGACTTCGGCCTGACGCCGGAAGAGATCGTCCGCTACTGGTGCGAGCGTTCGGGCATCCCCTACCTGGGAACCGCCGACATCGGCCACGACCCGGACAACAAGGTGGTCCCGTTCGGGGCGAGCCGCTGAACCGGCGATCCTTCCCTGCGAAGCGGGGGAGGGGGATCATGCGCAGCATGGTGGAGGGGGCGAGCGTCACGCGTCGCGCTTTACCGTCTTTAGATTTCAGTCTGTTTCCGCCCCCTCCACCGCCTGCGGCGGTCCCCCTCCCCCGTGAACGGGGGAGGATCGAGAGCGGTCCTCAGCCCTTGAAGGTCAGGCCTTCGGGCCGGGCTTCGAAGCCGGACAGCCGGCCCAGATAGCTCATGCCCAGCAGGGACGCGGGCATGTCGCCATCCACCACCAGGGCTTCGACCGCGGTCAGACGCACCCCGGCCACCGCCAGCGACGGCAGGACCACGGGCGCGGCCTTCACGGGACCGGATGCGGTGTTCAGGGTGCGGGTGAAGTCCCCGGCGACGACGCTGACGCCGGCCTTTTCTGCGTCGGCGCGGCTCAGGGTCACGACGCTGGCGCCGGTGTCGACCAGCATCCGCATGGGGCGGCCGTCGACCATGGCCTCGGCCCAGTAGTGACCGTCGGCCGACCGCGCGACCGAGGGCGCTGCAATCGCCGCCTGGGCCTCGCCCGCGCCGTCCATCCAGCGCAGGGCGCCCGCGCAGGCCAGGGAGGTGGCCAGGGCGGCGGCGAAGACGACGGCAGAGCGCGGGTCGATGCGGATCATGACCCTAATGTGCCGCAAGGGTCTTGGCAGGCGGTGAAGCGATACGGCGAACGAAAGATTGACGGACGAACGGCGTTACCCGCCGTCTTTGCTCGTCATCCCGGCCGAAGCCGCAGGCGTAGAGCCGGGACCGCCCCAAGGCTCTGCGGTCGGCGCTTCTTGCGGTCCCGGATAGCGGCTTCGCCGCTTCCGGGATGACAGGGAGAGGCTATTTGCCCAGCAACTTCGGGTCGATCTGGCCGCGTCGCCCCTCCAGCTCATCCATGATCTTCGTCCGTTCCCCGTCGCTCATGCGGCTCCAGGTCGCGATTTCGGGCAGGGTGCGAAAGCAGCCCAGGCACAGGCCCGACGCCCCGTCCACGGTGCAGACCATGACGCAGGGCGTAGCGATCGCACGCGGCGGCCGGGCAGGAGAGGGGGCGGCTTGCTGGCTCATGATTTTGTGACGTTCAAACTACAATAAGTCCGACTTCGGACCAAAATCTTGACTTTTTAACCAAGCGGAGCTATCTAGGCTGCTGACGCGAAACGACTATGACGGTGAGATTCCCGAAAAGCACGACGCGTCTTCTTTCATCGTTCAGCGAAAGGAGACGCCAAAAATGAACGACAAGGAGCGCAACCTCCAGCACGCCATGATGTCCTTCGCCCTCTGGGGCGGGATGCTGGTCAACACGAAGCAGATGAACAACGCGAACAACCGCGTGGTCAGTCATCCTTCCAACTTCGTGCCCATAACGATCAAACGGCCGCGCGCGTAGTCGCGAGACCGATCGATCCAACCGCAAGCCCCGGTCAGAACGACCGGGGTTTTTCAATTCCGCTTGCCTTGGCGCGTCGCCCCGCTGAAACCGGCGACAGCATCAAAGGGAGCATCGCCATGGGTCTGATCGTCGAGGAGCGCCACGGCGCGGTCATGGTCTGGACCCTGACCCGGCCCGACCGGCTCAACGCCCTCCCGGATCTGGAAGACGGCGAGGCGTTCGCGACGGCCTGCGAGGCGGTCAACGCCGACCCGTCGATCCGCTGCGTGGTCATGACGGGGGCGGGGCGCGCATTCTCGGCGGGCGGCGACCTCAAGGCCATGAAGGCCCGCGCCGACCTGTTCGAGGGTTCGGGCGCCGCCATCCGCGAGCGCTATCGCCGCGTCGTCCACCGCATCGTCCGCTCGCTCTACGGGCTCGAGGTTCCGCTGATCGCCGCCGTCAATGGTCCGGCCATGGGGCTGGGCTGCGACATCGCCGGCCTGGGCGACATCCGCATCGCCTCGGACCGCGCCAGCTTCGGCGTGCCCTTCATGAAGCTGGGCATCATCCCCGGCGACGGCGGATCCTGGCTGCTGCCGCGCAACGTCGGCTATGTCCGCGCCGCCGAGATGCTGTTCACCGCCCGCGCCATCGACGCCGAGACGGCGGACAAGTGGGGTCTGGTCAACCGCGTGGTCCCGCATGAGACCCTGATGGACGAGGCCATGGCCACCGCCGCCCAGATCGCGGCTCAACCGCCCCAGGCCCTGCGCATGGCCAAGAGCCTGCTGCGTCAGGGCCGCGACATGAATTTTGATCAGATGCTGGAGCTGTCCGCCGCCATGCAGGCCCTGGCCCATCTGACCGAGGACCACATCGAGGGCGTGACGGCGGTGCTGGAGAAGCGGCCGGGGGAATTTACGGGGGGCTGATCCTTCAAGCTCCGCTCATCCCCGCGGAAGCGGGGACCCAGTCCTTTGGCGGCAAGCGCGAGGGCTTGGGTAACCCACGGGGCTGTTGAAACTCTCACTGGGTCCCCGCTTCCGCGGGGATGAGCGGGAGAGAGAGCTGCAGCCAACAAAAAAGGGGCCCCTCGCGAGGCCCCTTTTCCGTCTCTAGCCGTCAGCCTCAGCGGCGGGCGGGCGTCTGCATCGAGCGGTTGGCGGGGACGCCGGCGACGCTGGTGTCGCGTTTGGCCCCGGCGGTTTCACCCGGCTTCATGAACTTGACCAGGACGCGCTGGCCGATCAGCAGGGGGGCGTCGTTGACGGCCACGACCACCTCGACGACGCGCTCGTCCGAACGCTGCGAGGGATCGTCCGAGGCCAGTTTGCGGGCGCCGAAGACGGCGGCGCGGCGCAGGACCTTGCCGACATAGACCTTCGAGGGGTCGCCTTCCGGGGTGATCTCGACAGCCTGATCGGCGGTGATGTTCGGAATGTCGGCCTCGACGATTTCGGCGCGGGCGATGCGCGGGGCGTCGGGTTCCAGGTCGAACATGTTCGACACGTTCAGGGTCGAGGCGCCGGCGCCGGGGTTGGCGTAACGGCGCACGATGCGGCCCTCGGCGGGCGAGCGGATGACGGTCAGCTCGACGTCATAGGCGGCCTGGTCGCGGCGGGCGCGGGCGGTCTGGACCGCCGACTGGGCCGAACCGAGACGGGCCTGGGCCTGGGCTATGGCGTCGCGGGCCTGATCCAGTTTCTGGGCGGCGACGAAGTTGCTGTCCTTCAGTCGCGCCAGGCGGTCGTATTCACGCTGGGCCGTGGCGATGTCGACGTTGATCAGGCGCAGCTGGCTTTCGGCTTCCGACAGGTTGGCGGCGGCGGTTTGCAGGGCCAGGCGCGGTTCGTCGTCTTCCTGACGCGCCAGGATCTGACCGGCGGTGACGCGGTCGCCTTCCTGGACCAGGACTTCACGCACGACGCCGCCGCGACGGGCCGCGATCTGGATGATGCCGCCTTCGATGTCGACCTTGCCGTTGGCGATGGCCGCATAGGGGCTCTCGACCTTCTTCTCGGCGGCGGCCGCGGCTTCGGCCTTCTTGGCGGCCTGGGCCTTCTGGAACATGCCGAAGCCGATGATCAGCACGATCAGGGCGACGAGGCCGATCCAGAGCCATTTGTTTTTCAGGAAAGCGGGCATGGAGGTGTCCTTGAGGATCGGTGTCTAGTGCGAGGCCAGAACGGCGTCGGGATTGGGGATGCGGCGCTGGTCGTCGATGATCACGCCGTCTTCGATGTGGATGACCCGGTCGGCCCAGGCTTCCAGGCGCGGGTCATGGGTCACGCAGATGACCGCCGCGCCGTGTTCGGTGGCGGCCCGGCGCAGCAGCTTGATCACCACCTGACCGTTTTCGCCGTCGAGCGCGGAGGTCGGTTCGTCCGCGAACAGGATCTGCGGGTCCTTGGCCAGGGCGCGGGCGATGGCGACGCGTTGCTTCTCGCCGCCGGACAGGGCCGCCGGGCGTTGATGCAGGCGATGACCCAGACCGACTTCTTCCAGAGCGAGCGTGGCGCGCTTGCGGGCCTGATCCGGGGTCAGCCCCTGGAACTTCAGCACCGTCGTCACCTGTTGCAGGGCGCTGAGCGACGGGAACAGGTTGAAGCCCTGGAAGATGAAGCCGCAGTGATCCAGGCGGAACTTGTCCAGTCGGCCCGACGACAGCTTCCACATGTCGTCCACGTCCAGGGCGTCCACCCGGCCTTCTTCGGGACGCAGCAGGCCGGACAGGGCGGCGATCAGGGTCGACTTGCCCGAGCCGGAGGGCCCCATGACCATGGTCAGGTCGCCGTGGCGGGCATCGAAGTTCACGCCCTTCAAGACCTCGACATAGTTCTTGCCGGACTTGAAGCGCTTGATCAGACCCTTGGCCTCGATGGCGAACTCGCCATGCTTGCCTTGAACTTTCGTATGCATGTTCATCGCAGCAGGTCCGCAGGTTGGCTCTTCTTCAGGATGCCCATCGAGAGGAAGCCCGAGAGCATGGAGATGGCGATAAGACCGCCGCCCACCACGATCAGCAGCGGCAGGGGCAGGGCGATGATGACCGCCTTGGACATGGCGAACAGCGACAGCAGCCAGGTCAGGCCGATGGCGGCGGCGACGCCGACGCAGCCGACCCAGAAGCTCAGCTCCATGACGATGCGGCGCAGGCTTCCCATGCCGACGCCCAGGGCGCGCAGCGAGGCGAACTCCTTGATGTTGGCCATGATGGCTCCGCGCAGGGTCTGCCAGGTGATGGCGACGCCGATGATGATGCCCAGCACCACGCAACCGCCGATGATGATGACCAGAATGCCTTCCTCGAACATGGCACCGGCGTTGGCGTCGGCCAGTTCCTGACGGGTCCAGGCCTTCCACTGGCCGTTGCCCATCTTGTTCAGTTCGGCGACGACGGCCGGGGCCTGGGCGGGGTCCTTGATCTTGATCATCAGCGGGCCGACGCGCGGGCCTGTGTCGGCCTGACCCAGCATGCGCAGGGTGTCGCGCGACATGACCACGCCGGGCTGCATCATGTTGGGATAGCCGCGCGTCACGCCGACGACGGTGACGGTCTGACCGTTGTACAGGGCCTTGTCGCCTAGCTTGACGCCGAGAGTCGTCAGGGCCGTCTCGTCGATGGCCACGGTGTAGGGCTGACGCAGGGCGTCGACCAGTTCCTGGGAATAGTCGGTCGGAATGGTGACCGAGCCCGGCGTCGTGTCGATGATGCTGGACTGGACGAATTTCTGACGCGGCGCGCCCTGCTTGGCGCGGTCGGCCTGGGACATGGTCGGGTCGACGTTCTTGACCGACTGGAAGCTGCCGCCGGCGCCGTCCAGCGGCTGCACCTCGACCACGGCCGGGTGGTTGTAGGCCAGCGGGATGAAGCGGCGCGGCACGCCTGACGGCCCGTTGATCAGGCTCTTCGCCCCGGGCTGCAGGATCATGATGTCGGCGCTCGAGCGCTCGATCTGGGCGGTGAAGCCCTTGCCGATGCCGATGAAGACACCGGTCATGGCCAGCACGAGCAGACCCGAAAGGGCCAGCGCCATGACGGCGGCCATATAACGTCGCCACTCAAAGAGCAGCGTGGATAGCGCGAGTGACATGACGCGTCTCAAACCCCTGACTTGCAGTGTTATCTGACGGGGCGCCGGGCCGGGGCCAAGTTAAATCGGGGTAAGGCTTCGGCTTCCCCCCGACGCGCGGCGGGACTATGGGGGGCTTGAGGCCCGTCCACGGACGGCGCTAGTTATACAATAACAGACGCGAGGCGCCGGGCCTTGCGCTCGGGAGAGCCTGAATGTCGCTTCGTCGCACCTTTTCCTTCACCGCCTCGCTGGCGGCCCTCGGCGTAGCCGCCGCCGTCACCGGCGCGACCGCCACCCCGGCCCGCGCCGACGAGGGCATGTGGACCTTCGACAACTTCCCGATCCAGACGGTCAACGACAAGTACGGCACCCGCATCGACCAGGCCTGGCTGGACCGCGTGCGCAACGCCGCCGTGCGCCTGCAGGGTTGCTCGGCCTCCTTCGTCTCGGGCGAAGGCCTGATCCTGACCAACCACCACTGCGTCATCTCCTGCGTTCAGGACCTGTCCACGGCCCAGAACGACTACGTCAAGAACGGCTGGATGCCGGCCACGCGTGAGGAAGAGAAGAAGTGCCCCGGCCAGACCGCCGAGGTCCTGACCGACATCACCGACGTCACCGAGCGCGTCCTCGGCGCCGGCGCCGGCCTGGAAGGCGCGGCCTTCATCGCCGCCCGCTCGGCCGAGATCGACAAGATCCAGAAGGAAGCCTGCGGCGACGACCGCAAGCTGACCTGCCAGGTCATCAGCTTCTACCGCGGCGGCAAGTACGCCCTGTACAAGTTCCGCAAGTACGAGGACGTGCGTCTGGCCTTCGCGCCGGAGTTCCAGGCGGCCTTCTTCGGCGGCGACCCGGACAATTTCAACTTCCCGCGCTACGCCCTCGATGCCGCCTTCCTGCGCGCCTACGAGGACGGCAAGCCGGTCTCGACCCCGAACCATCTGAAGTGGAACCCCGAGGCTCCGGCCGAGGGTGAAGTCACCTTCGTCGCCGGCAACCCCGGCACCACCCAGCGCCTGCTGACCATCAGCCAGCTGGAGCGCCTGCGCGACCAGCAGATCCCGGTCACCCTGATCCAGGGTTCGGAACTGCGCGGCCGTCTGGTCGAATACTCGACCCAGGGCGATGAAGAGAAGCGCGTCGCCCTGGACCCGATCTTCGGTCTCGAGAACAGCTTCAAGGTCTATTACGGCCAGCAGGGCGCCCTGACCGACCCGGCCTTCATGGGCAAGAAGCGCGCCGAGGAGACCGAGCTGCGTCAACGCGTCGCCGCCGATCCGGCTCTGGCCGAGCGCATCGGCGATCCCTGGGCGGATCTGGAAAAGGTCCAGACCACGGCCCGCGACCTCTACCTGCCCTACCGTCAGCTGGAAGGTAACGCCGGCGGCGGTTCGACCCTCTACTCCTACGCCCGCGCCATCGTCCGCGCCTCCAAGGAACGCGCCAAGCCGGTCGCCGAGCGTCGCGCCGGCTATTCGGACAGCGACATCGCCGCCATCGGCCGTCGTCTGGCCTCGGAAGCCCCGATCGCCAAGGGCGTCGAGGAAATCCAGCTGTCCTTCTGGCTGTCCAAGACCCGCGAATACCTGACCGTCGACAACGCCAACGTGAAGGCGATGCTGGGCCGCGAAAACCCCGAGGGCATCGCCGCCCGTCTGGTCGAGACCCGGCTGATCGACCCGGCCTTCCGCGCTCAAGCGCTTGCGATGACGCCGGAGCAACTGGCCGCCTCGGGCGACCCGATGATCGCCTTCGTCCTGGCCAATGACGACGCCGCCCAGGCTGTCCGCACCCAGTGGGACGCCGGCGTCAACGGCCCGACCGCCCGCGCCGCCGAAAAGGTCGCTCAGGCCCGCTTCGCCGTCTATGGCGACAACCTCTACCCCGACGCGACCTTCAGCCTGCGCCTGTCCTATGGTCAGGTGAAGGGCTGGACCTATCGCGGCGTGACCGTGCCGTCCTTCACCTTCATGGGTGGTCTGTACGAGCGCGCTACCGGCGCCGAGCCGTTCAACGCGGCCGCCCGCTTCGTCGACGCTGAGAGCCGCATCAACAAGAACGTCGTCTATGACTTCGTCTCGACCAACGACATCATCGGCGGCAACTCCGGCTCGCCGGTGATCAACGCCAAGGGTGAAGTGATCGGCGCCGCCTTCGACGGCAACATCCACTCCCTGGGCGGCTCGTTCGGCTACGACGGCGAACTGAACCGCACGGTGACGGTCTCGACCGCCGCCGTCACCGAGGCCCTGCGCAACGTCTACAACCAGCCGCGCCTGCTGCGCGAACTGGGCGTGCGTCGCTAAGAAGCACCTTCTCCTCCCCACCATGTGGGGAGGGGGACCGCGGAGCGGTGGAGGGGCCGGCGGCGTCAAGCGCAACCCGCCCCTCCGTCTCGCCGGCTTCGCCGCCGATCCACCTCCCCATGGGAATGGGGAGGAGACGCCCCAGTCTGACGCATCGACCTGTTAGGCTCCTCTCGTCCTTCCAGCCGATTTCAGACTATTCAGACGAATTGGACTCTGTTTTTTCCTCAGCCAGTGTCCAACACCGACACCCCCGACCAACGGGGCCGTGAGGATCAGGAGTTCTCCATGCGTCACATGTTCTTCGCTTCGGCCGCCGTCCTGGCCTTCGCCGCTGCTTCGTCGGTCGCTTCTTCGGCTCGGGCCGAAGAAGGCATGTGGACCTACGACAACTTCCCCATCGCCCGCGCCAATCAGACGCTGGGCACCTCGATCGACCAGGGCTGGCTCGACAAGGTCCGCCTGTCCTCGGTCAAGTTCGGCGGCTGCTCGGCGGGCGTCATCTCGGGCGAGGGCCTGGTGATGACCAACAACCACTGCGTCGCCACCTGCGTCGCCAACCTGTCCACGCCGCAGCTGCAATACGCCGAGACCGGCTTCACGCCCAGGAGCCGCGAGGAGGAGCTGAAATGCCCCGGCGGTTCGGCTGAGATCCTGACCGACATCACCGACGTCACCGAACGCGTCCAGAAGGCGGGCGAGGGTCTGGACGGCCAGGCCTTCACCCAGGCCCGCGAGGCCGAGGCCGGCCGCATCGAAACCGAGGCCTGCGGCAGTGATCCCAAGATCCGCTGCCAGGTCGTCAGCCTGTATCGCGGGGGCCAGTTCAAACTCTACAAGTTCCGCAAATACTCCGACGTGCGTCTGGCCTGGGCGCCGGAAGACCGCGCCGCGACCTTCGGCGGCGACCTGGACAACTTCTCCTTCCCGCGCTTCGCCATCGATGCGGCCTTCATCCGCCTGTACGAGGACGGCAAGCCCGCCGCGACCCCGACCCACTTCACCTGGAACCCGAACAAGCCGACCGAGGGCGAGCCCGTCTTCGTCACCGGCAACCCCGGTTCGACCCAGCGCCTGCTGACCCAGGCCCAGCTGATGACCATCCGCGACGTGGTCCTGCCGATGGACCAGCTCATTGCGTCTGAACTGCGCGGCCGCTTGATCCGCTACTCGGAAGAGGGCGAGGAACAGGCCTTCATCGCCATGGACCCCATCGTCGGCGTCGAGAACACCTACAAGCGCGGTCGCGGCCGCATGGCCGCCCTGATCGACCCGGCCTTCATGGCCGCCAAGGCCGAGGCCGAGGCCGACTTCCGCGCCCGCGCCGCCGGCGGCGCCACCGACCCTTGGGCCACGCTGGAAGGCGTTCAGCCCCTGGCCCGCGAGCTCTACGCCCCCATGGCCCTGCTGGAAGGCGGCACCGGCATGGGCACCACCTCGGTGGCGGGCGGCTCGCCCCTGTTCAGCTGGGCGCGAGCCATCGTGCGCGGCGCCCAGGAGCGCGCCAAGCCGTCGGATCAGCGTCTGGGCGAGTTCGCCGACAGCCGTCTGCCGGGCGTCCAGTCCGGCCTCTTCGCCGAACGCCCGACCTATCCGGCGCTGGAGCAGATCCGTCTGGAGTGGTGGCTGTCCAAGACCCGTGAATGGCTGACGGTCGACAGCCCCTATGTCCGCACCCTGCTGGGCAAGGAAAGCCCCGAGGCCCTGTCGGCCCGCCTGATCACCGGCACCAAGCTGGCTGATCCGGCCGTCCGCCGCGCCCTGTGGGAAGGCGGTCTGCCCGCCGTCCAGGCCTCGACCGATCCGCTGATCCAGTATGTCCTGGCCGTCGACGCCGACGCTCGCGCCGTGCGCAAGGAGTGGGATGACAAGGTCAAGGCCCCGACTGACCGCGCCTCGGAACAGCTGGCCGCCGCCCGCTTCGCCGCCTATGGCGACGCCGTCTATCCCGACGCCACCGGCACGCTCCGCCTGACCTATGGTCGGGTCGAGGGCACGGACGTTCCGGGCCAGCGCATCGGCGCCTTCACCACCTTCGCCGGCCTGTGGGACCGCGCCACCGGCGCCGAGCCCTTCAACGTCGCGCCCAGGCTGCTGGCCGCCAGGGACCGCATCGACCCCAACGCGGTGATGAACATGGCCGTGTCGTCGGACACCATCGGCGGCTCGTCGGGCTCGCCCGCCGTCAACGCCAAGGGCGAGATCATCGGCGCCAACTTCGATTCCACCGTCCTGACCCAGCGCAACGCCTACGGCTATGACCGCAACGTCAACCGCAGCGTCATCGTCACGACCCAGGCCGTGACCACGGCCCTGCGCGACGTCTACGGCATGGATCATCTGATCCAGGAACTGGGCGTGGCCCCGAAGGCCGCGCCGCGCCGGGCGCGCCGTTGATCGCCCCGACCTTCCGCCCAGCGGCGCTGGATGATGTTCCGGCGCTGCACCGCCTGGTCGAAAGCGCCTATCGCGGCGACAGCGCCAAGGCGGGCTGGACCCACGAGGCTGATCTGCTGGGCGGCCAGCGCACCGACGAGGCCGAGCTTCTCGACATCCTCGCCGACGCTGGCCGGGTTATCCTGCTGGCCGAGGTCGAGGGGAGCTTGACCGGATGCGTCCAGGTGGCGGATCAGGGCGAAGGCCTGGCCTATCTCGGCCTGCTGACCGTCGATCCGACCCGTCAGGCGGGCGGTCTGGGCCGCCTGCTGATCGAAGCCGCCGAGGCCGACGCCGTCGCCCGCTTCAGCGCGACCCGCATGGAGATGACCGTCATCCGCCAGCGCGCCGAGCTGATCGCCTGGTACGAACGCCGGGGCTACGTCCTGACCGGCGAAACCCGGCCCTTCCCCCTGGACGACGAACGCTTCGGCCTGCCGCAGACGCGGGAGCTGGAGTTCGTGGTCATGGAAAAGGCGCTCTGACTTCCTTCTCCCCTTGAGGGAGAAGGTGGGCGCCGCAGGCGCTCGGATGAAGGGTGTGAGCGCCGCGGTTACGAAAAAGGGGCGCCGGCGACGGGGCTGAACATCAACCCGCGCCGCCGACACCCCTCATCCGTCATGCTGCGCACGACACCTTCTCCCTCAAGGGGAGAAGGAAGGTTTTCAGAGATCCCGCATCTGCTTCTGGGCGGCGTTGAAATACTGCCAGCCGGTCCACAGGGTGATCAGGGCGGCCAGCCAGATCAGGGTGTCCGAGAACAGCTGGAAGTGGGGCAGGTAGTCGAAGGGCAGTCCCCAGCCGTCCCAGTTGCGGGCGAACAGCTGGCAGCCCAGGGCCACCATCTGAAGCGTGGTCTTCCACTTGGCGGCCAGGGTGACGGGCAGGTTGATGCGCCCAGCCATGGTCTCGCGCAGGGCCGAGACGGCGAACTCGCGGAACAGGATCAGGCCGCAGGGAATGATGATCTGCTGCACCGAGCCCGAGGTCAGCACGCCCAGGATGGCGCCGGTGACCAGGATCTTGTCGGCGATGGGGTCCAGGATGGCCCCCCAGCGGGTCTCGGCGTGCCAGCGTCGCGCCAGATAGCCGTCGATCCAGTCCGTCGAGGCGGCGATGACGAAAATCCAGAAGCCCGTCCGGTACATGGCGAACTGGTCGTCGGGGCTCAGCATGGCCGAGACGAAGGGGAAGCCGCTGGTGGCGCCGGCCAGCAGCAGGAACATGACCACCCCCGCCGCCAGACGGATGCCGGTCAGGATGTTCGGGATCGGGTTGGCTTTGTGAGCAGGGGTCATCATCACGTCCATTGCAACGCCTGCGGGTGTGGCATGGTTCGCGGCGCGATGCGAGGGCGACGACCTGTCGCCCTCGGCCGAGGCTCAGTCCAGGCGCTCGAAGCGCTTGGCGCCGGTCAGCTTGGTCAGGATGCCGGCGGCGATGCCGAAGTGCAGGCCGCTGAGGCGCAGTTCGCCCGCGGCTTCCTTCTCGGCGATCCAAGGGAAGGTGCGCAGGTTGTCCAGCGACAGGCGGACCACGGCCTCTTCGGCCACGGTTTCCTGCTCGTCGGCGGCCACGCCTTCAATGGCGGCGCTGACGGCGGGCACGCCCTGGGCGACCCAGGGGGCTACGAAGTCCTGGCAGTTGGACGGGGCGCCGTTGCGCATGGCGTTGACCCCGCCGCACGAGGCGTGGCCCATGACCACCACGTGCTGGACCTTCAGCACGTTGACGCCGAACTCCAGCGCCGCCGAGACGCCGTGCAGCTTGCCGTCCGGCTCATACGGCGGCACCAGGTTGGCGACGTTGCGCACGACGAACAGCTCGCCCGGCGCCGTGTCGAAGATCAGGGCCGGGTCGGCGCGGCTGTCGGAACAGGCCACGACCAGGGTGTGCGGCTTCTGCCCGTTCGCGGCCAGGGCCTCGTACTCGGCGCGTTCGGACGGCCACCGGTTCTGGCGGAAGCGGTGATAGCCCTTGATCAGTTCATTGGTCATGAGCGCCTTCCTAGACCCGCAGCGGTTTCCGGCTCAAGTCCTGATCAGGACTTGTGGAAGAAACCGTGGATGCGCTCGGCCAGGGCCTGATTGACGCCGGGGACCTTGACCAGGTCGGCGACCGAGGCGCGCGACACCCCCTTGGCCGAGCCGAAGGCGTGCAGCAGGGCCTTCTTGCGCGAGGGGCCGACGCCCTCGATCTCGTCCAGCGGGTTCTTGCTGATGTCCATCGAGCGACGCTTGGCGTGGGCGCCGTTGGCGAAGCGGTGGGCCTCGTCGCGCAGGCGCTGGATGTAATAGAGGGCCGGGCTCTTCATCGGCAGCATGAAGGGCGGCTTGCCGGGCATGAAGAAATGCTCCTTGCCCGCGTCCCGGTCCGGTCCCTTGGCCACGCCGACGGCGGTGATGTCATCGACGCCCAGGTCGGCCAGCACCGCCAGCACCTCGGCCAGTTGCCCCGCGCCGCCGTCGATCAGCAGCAGATCGGGGCGTTCGACGACCTCGCCGGCCTCCTCGTCCTTGACCATCTTGCCGAAGCGGCGGCGCATGACCTCGCGCATCATGCCGTAGTCGTCGCCGGGGGTCAGGTCGTCGCCGCGGATGTTGAACTTGCGGTACTGGTTCTTGCGGAAGCCCTCGGGCCCCGCGACGATCATCCCGCCGACCGCATTGGTCCCCTGGATGTGGGCGTTGTCATAGACCTCGATCCGCTCGGGGCGGGCGTCCAGGCCGAAGGCCTCGCAGACCTCGTCCAGAATCTTCGATGTGGCGGAATTCTCGGCCATCTTGCGACCGAGGGCCTCGCGGGCGTTGGTCAGGGCGTAGTCGACGACGGCCAGCTTCTCGCCGCGCTGGGGGCGGGCGATCTCGACCTTGCGGCCCGACTTCAGTGTGAAGGCCTCTTGCAGCAGCTCCAGCTCGTGCGGGCGGACGTTGGACAGGATCTGACGCGGGATCGGCTTGTCCTCGTAGAACTGGGCCAGGAAGGCGCCGAGGATTTCGGGATCGGTGTCCGACTTGTCGATGCGCGGGAAGTAGGCGCGGCCGCCCCAGTTCTGGCCCGCGCGATAGAAGAAGACCTGGACGCAGGCCTGGCCGCCCTCGGAATGCAGGGCCATGACGTCGGCCTCGGCGTCGCCCGCGCCCTCGGCGTTGAGGCCCGATTCCATGGCGATGGCCGACAGGGCGCGGATGCGGTCGCGCACCCGGGCGGCGTGTTCGAACTCCATCTCGTCCGAGGCCGTCTGCATTTCCTCCGACAGGCGGGCGATGACGGCGCGCGACTTGCCGCGCAGGAAGGCCTCGGCCTCCTTCACCAGATCGCCGTAGTCCTCCAGGCTGATCAGACCGGTGCAGGGGGCCGAGCAGCGCTTGATCTGATGCAGCATGCAGGGTCGGGTGCGGGTCTCATAGACGCTGTCGGAACAGGTGCGCAGCAGAAAGGCCTTCTGCAGGGTGTTCAGCGTCCGGTTCACCGCCCAGGTCGAGGCGAAGGGGCCGAAATAGGCGCCGGGCGTCGTGTGAGCGCCGCGATGTTTCCTCACCTGGGGCGCGCGGTGGTCGCGCCGGATCATGATCTCGGCGAAGGACTTGTCGTCCTTCAACAGGACGTTGAAGCGCGGCTTCAGTCTCTTGATGTAGCCCGCTTCGAGGATCAGGGCCTCTGTTTCGGTGGTGGTGACCACCAACTCCATCGAGCGGGTCAGCGACACCATCAGGCCGATGCGCTGGGTGTGGAAACGCCCTTGCGCGTACTGGACGATGCGCTTCTTCAGCGACTTGGCCTTGCCGACATAGAGGCAGTCGCCGTCCTCGCCGTACATGCGATAGACGCCGGGCTTGTCGGGGGCGCGGCGCGCCTCGTCGGCGATCAGGGCCGTGGCCTGAAGCGGCAGGGGCTCGGTCGCGGCGGTGTCGATCGTCTCGTCGGTCATCGGGGCGGATATAGGCTCAGGAACGGCGAACCAGAACCACGCCGCCGATCACCAGGGCGACCCCGGCGATGCGGCCCAGGCTCAAGGGCTGCTTTTCGACCCCCAGGGCGCCGAAGTGGTCGAGGGCGAGACTGAGCAGAAGCTGGCCGGCGATCATGACGGTGATGGTGGTCGCCACCCCGAGACGCGGCACGCCCCAGGCGGCGGAAATGACGAAGGCGCAGCCGTAGAAGCCGCCCATCCACGCCCACCAGGGCAGGGCCTTCATCGCCCCGACGTCCGGCCGCGTCTGCACGATCATGGCCAGCACGCCCAGAGCCACCGTGCCGACGGCGAAGGAGATGAAGGCGGCGTTCAGCGGCGAGCCGACCGCCGTGACTAGCCGGGCGTTGGTCGGCCCCTGCAAGGCCGTGGCGGCGCCCGCCAGCAGCAAGGTCAGGAAGACGAGGATCGGTGTCTGCATGGGCGGACCCTACCAGTTCGGATCGGCGGGCGCGCCGCCGAAGACCTCGGCCAGGCGGCGGCGGGTGGCGCGGGTCGTGTCCTCGGGCAGGGCGTCGGGGGCGAACCAGCCGATCTCGGCGATTTCACCATGGCTGGTGCGCTCGGTCAGGTCGAAGGCGTCGATGGCGAAGACCAGGACGTGATCGCCGGGAAAGAAGCGTTCGTTGGAATGGACCGAGATCAGGCGCGGCTCGGTTGTGGGGATCAGCCCCGCCTCCTCGCGGAGTTCACGGACCACGGCGGCCTGGGTCGTCTCGCCCCGGTCCACGCCCCCGCCGGGCAGCCACCAGCCGTGCAGATAGGTGTGCTTGACCAGCAGCACCCGGCCTTCGCCATCCGTCGCCACCCCGCGCACGCCCAGCGTCATGCCCCGGCTCATCCGCGAGACGGCGAAGAAAAGCGGCCGGGTGAAGGGCTCGAGTCGGGTGCGCCAGGTGGTCATGGGGCGACGATAGGCCGGGCGGCGGGCGCTTGAACAGTCGCGCCTGTGCCTCTATGCGAAGCTTTGAACAGGAGCCTTCCCATGCTGGCCATCGCCATCATCTTCGCCTTCATCGCCGTCATCGCCGCCGTGAACTTCTACGAGTTCGGCCGGGTTGACTGAATCCGCATCTGGCGCGGGCGGGTTCGACTGGCGTAACGCCGGGGACCATGTCCGCGTCCTGTTGTCGGACGTAGCGGTCGATGTGCGCATCGGCCTGCACCCGTGGGAGCGGCACCCTGAGCGCCCCACGCGGCTGACGGTCAATGTCGAGATGTTCGCCGCCTGGCCTTTGCCCAAGACTGGCGCTGACGGCGGCTTCATCGACTACGACCGGGTGCGCGATCATATCGCCGCCTGGCGTGGCCGCGATCATGTCGAGCTGCTGGAGACCCTGGTCGAGGAGCTGATCGGTGTCTGCTTCGCCCTGCCGCCGGTCGAGGCCTGCCGCGTGCGGATCACCAAGCCGCATATCTTCCCCGAGGCCGCCGGCGCGGGCGTGGAAATCTTCCGTCGCAGGCCGGGCTGAATGGGCGAGCCCCAGAACAAGACGGTGCTGATCACTGGGGCCGCGCGTCGCGTCGGCGCCGGGATCACGCGGGCCCTGGCCGAGGCGGGCTGGGACGTGGCCGTCCACCATCGCGGCGGGGCGGACGAGGCGGCGGCTCTGGTCGCCGAGCTGAGCGGCATGGGCGTGCGCGCCGCGGCCTTTCAGGCGGACCTGAACAAGGCGGACGAGCGCGACGGCCTGATTGACCGGGTGGTTGCGCATTTCGGGCGCATCGACGCCTTGATCAACAACGCCTCCCTGTTTCGCTACGATACCCTTTCGACCCTGACCGAGGCGTCGTGGGGCGAGCATCTGGCCTCGAACCTGACGGCGCCGGTCTTCCTGATCCGCGACTTCGCCAAGGCGGTCGAGGCGGCGGACGGGCAGGGGGTGGTGGTCAATATCCTGGATCACAAGGTGGACAGCCCGAACCCCGACTTCTTCGCCTATACGGCCGGCAAGGTCGGTCTGGCGGGGCTGACACGGACCCTGGCCATGGGGCTGGCGCCCCGCATCCGGCTGTGCGGCGTCTCGCCCGGCCTGATCCTGCGCAGCGGCGAGCAGACCGAGGCCGAGTACGAAGCCGCCTGGCGCGACACCCCGCTGGGACGCGGCGCCTCGCTGGACGACGTGGCCCGCACCGTGCGCTTCATCCTCGAGACCCCCAGCCTGACCGGGCAGAACCTGACCATCGACGGGGGCGAGAGCCTGATCGGTCGGGGGCGGGACGTGGCCTTTGACGGTATCCCTGTTCCCTGACCCCGCCTTTACTTCGCCGTCGTCAGGGTGTTGATGCGCGAACCCTTCGCGGCGCCTATATGGGGCGACTGCGTTTTCGGAACCCTTGCCCCTGATGCCTGCCGTCCAGTTCACCCGCCGCTTCTCGATGGCGCACCGGCTGATCGCCGATGCGGGGTCCAAGTGCGCCGTGCCGCACGGGCACAATGAGTTCGTCAAGGTGACGCTGGAGCCGACCGCCGAGATCGCCTTCGGCCAGTCCAACCACGCCGCCTCGTTCGAGAACCTGAAACGCCGCTGGCACGGCTTTGTCGACCGCAGCCTGGACCATGCCTTCCAGCTGAACCGCGCCGATCCTCTCCTGGCCTGGTTCCAGAGCCATGAGCCGCAGCGGCTGAACCAGGTCCTGACCATCGACGGCGATCCGACGACCGAGGCCCTGGTCATCGCGCTTTGGCGGAAATTGGAAGCCATCCTCGCGGCCGAGGGTCTGCCCTTCCGCCTGGCCGAACTGGCCATCGAGGAGACGCCGACCAATACCGTCCTGACGCGCGGCCTGACCGAGGCGGAGCGGGCCTGGAAGCTGGGCGACTGGTGCGACCGGGCCGATTTCAGCATCAACGACATCCTGCCGCCGGAGACCTGGTCGTGAGCGCCGTCGTCACGCCTTTCACGGCCTCCGAGCCGCGCCGTCTGGGCCTGACCGTCCTGGTGCGCGGTCTGGAGGTTCAGGCCGCCATCGGGGTTCACGCCCACGAGCATGGCCGGCTGCAGCCCCTGTTCGTCGACGTCGAGCTGGACCTGGGCGCCGCTCCGATCCGCACCCTGTCCGACACCCTGGACTATGAGGGCGTGGCCCGGATCGCCCGCGAACTGGCGGGGGGCGAACACATCGCCTTGGTCGAGACCTTCTCGGAACGCATCGCCCTGGCCTGCCTGAACGATCCGCGCGTCCTGGCGGTCAAGGTGCGGGTGGAAAAGCCCGGCGCCATTCCCGGCGCGGCGGCGGCGGGCTGCGAAGTCGCCTATTCACGCTGAGGCCGGTTGCGCGGGGCCGTTCGTCCCGCCATTGTCCCTCCTCGTTCAAGAGGTTCCGATGGTCCAGTCCGGCGATTACAGCAGCAACAGCGCGGCCACGACCGACCAGGCCGGCGACCTGACCAGCCTCTATGTCGGCTATGCCCTTATCCTGTTCGCCGTGCCGACCTTCGGCGTGGCGGCGGCGATCGGCCTGCTGCGGATGTGGCGCAAGGCCCCGCCCGCCGACCCCCTGGCGCGCAGCCACTTCGTCTTCCAGCAGCGGACCCTGTTGGCCGCCGTGGCCGCCATCATCGGCGGGGTGGTGCTGATCCTGATCAACGTCGGGGTCTTCGTCCTGTTCGTCATGGCGGTGTGGACCATCGTGCGCGGGGTTCTGGGCCTGAAGGACCTGCTGGAAGGCCGGGCCATCCGCGATCCGATGCGTCTGTTCTACTGAGGGGGTGGGCATGACCGATCAGATTTCGCAGGCGCGCGGCAATGGCCGTGACGGGGCCGTTCTGGCCTGGATCCTGTTCATCCTGTCGATCCCGAGCGCCAACCTGCTGGTTCTGGCGGGGCTGATCGTGGCCTATGCCGTTCGCGGGTCCGCGACGGGTCTGGCGGCCCAGCACATTGAGGCCCAGATTAGCCTGTTCTGGTCGGTCTTCTGGATCAGCGTCGCGTTGTGGGGCCTGATCGCGGTCAGCGCCCTGGCCTCGTTCATCCTGATCGGCATTCCCTTCCTGATGCTGTTCGGACTTCTTTTACTGCTGGTGTCGATCTGGTTCACGGTGAAAAGCGTTCTGGGTCTGCTGGCCCTGCTGAACGACCGGCCGGCCTGACTTCAGGAGCCTTTCTCGTGAGCGCCTTTCGCGACCAGCCCGCCGACCGCCGCTTCCAGCAGGAATTCGCCGACGCCGACGGGAACGAGCATCCCGTCTGGGCCGAGTACGCCATTCGCGGCCACGCCCGCGTCATCCTGCACGTCGAGGCCCACCCGGCCCTGCGCGGCCACGGCGCGGCGGGGAAGTTCATGCAGGCCCTGGCCGAACACGCCCGCGCCGAGAAGCTGACCCTGATCCCGCACTGCAGCTATGCGGTGGCCTGGCTGAAGCGGCATCCCGAGTACGCAGACGTACTCGGTTCCTAGTGGGCCGCGGTCGTCGGCCCTTCGGGACCTCCCGACCCGACGCGGCCAGGCGCTTCGCGCGCGCTTGAAAGGGCTAGGTGCAGGCTGCGCTCAAGCAGCGAGGCTCCGCGAGCCGAGCGATAGCGCCCTTCAAACCATCATGGATGGCTCTTGGCGATGATGGCCTTCATGGTCTCGGCCTTGACCGGCAGATCCTGGGCCAGGCGCTGGGCCAGTTCGCGGGCGCCGACGGGGTAGGCGTCGCCGCCCTCGGCGATCTCCTTGGCCATGTCGGCGGCCTTCAGCAGCACCTCTTCCAGCGCCTCGACCTGTTCGAGCGCCAGGGCGCGCGCCTCGGCCTGCAGGCGTTTGACACGTTCGGCGGTGGTTTCTGGCGCGCGCATCAGGTCATAGACCTCGGCCTCGGGGGAGGTGACCACCCGCAGGTTGGGACGGTCGTCGGATTCTGGACTGTTCGATTTCGACATGATGCACCCTTCGACACGACAATGCCGCAATTTCCGAGCCGTTCCCTTATTCATGTGAAGGGGGCGCCGGGTTTTGCGTCCCTGTGGCGCCCAAGCCTCAGGCCTCCGGCGGCCAGGGCGGTTCGTCCGGCGGCAGGGCCTTGCCGCGCGCCGCCGCCGCCTCGTCCTTGCGCTGGAAGGCGGCGACCAGATGATCGACACGCGAAAAGAACTCCTTTTGCAGCCGCCTCAGCTCTGCGGGGTGCATGTTGACGTCGTCGTCGGGGTCGACGGCGGGCGTGACGCGAGGCGGTCGGGGGCGGGCCATGAGGTTCTTTCTCCGGTGAGGCCAACGGGTTTCGCCGCCGCGCCGGACGGCGGGCGGTGGAGGGCTGGGCGGAGCGCCGGGCCGACGCCCGGAGTGTGATGTGGAATACCGTTTCGACGACGACTGACGCTCCGCGCGGACGGGCTTCCACGAGCTCGGGGCAGGCGCCGGTCTTATCGGCTACCCCCGGCGCCCGCGGCGGGCAGGGACCTGCTTGCGACAGGCCTCCTGGAACGGTCCGCGTAACCCCCGCGACCCTGACCGGAACCTCTCTGGCGGACGGGTCGAACGCCCCGTCGCTAGGCTCCATCGGCTCATTGTCCTGACGTGTGGTCTATCGCCCTTGCGGGCTGCTTGAGACCACGAGACGAAGGTTCAGGCGTTCGCCCTTGCTCCGTCTGTTGCATCTGTAGGTCGCGCGGCGAAGCTCGCCGCGACCTGTCCGCTGGGCTTCAGCGCCCTTGACCGGAGACCGCGACGGACGCCGCGCGGCCCGACAAGGACCCCGCTCCATCCGCTCCCGCCGCCCGCAAGGTCGCAGGCCTTACGAGCCCTCCATGCGACGGAACGAGCGCAGGGTGGCATGGGGGCGAGGTAGGGCGAGCTGAAAGGGGATGGCGGAGGGGGAAGGGCGGGAAATTACGGGGATTGGAGCGGGGAGATGCGCGTGTGTTTCCCTTCTCCACTTGCGGGAGAAGGTGGCGGCCGGAGGCCGACGGATGAGGGGTTTCTCACCCGAGGGTGAAGGCGATCATCGGCCAACCGCAGCGCGACCCCTCATCCGACCTCGCTCCGCTCGGCCACCTTCTCCCGCAAGGGGAGAAGGATTAGTCGCGGGTCAGCCTTGCATCTGCCGCTGCGATGATGGCCGCCAGCACCTCGTGCGGGCGGTTCTCGATCTGTTGGTTGGGGAAGCGCAGCACGCGAAAGCCTTGTGTGCGCAGCCATTCGTCGCGGGCGGCGTCTTGGGTGCGGTTGTCGTGAAGCGGGCCGTCGGCCTCGACGATCAGACGGTGCCGCAAGCAGACAAAGTCGGCGACGTAGCGCCCGATCACCACCTGCCGCCGGAACTTCAGCCCTTCCAGCCGCCGGTCCCGCAGAATGGCCCACAACCGCCGCTCATAGAGGGCTGGCTCGCGGCGCATCGCCTTGGCGCGGGTGTGCAGCCATTCGGTCATATGGCGACGTTATCCCTTCTCCCCTTGCGGGAGAAGGTGGCCCGCGCAGCGGGTCGGATGAGGGGTTTCTGGCGGTTGGATGAAGGCCGGTCGTCAGCAGGCGTCGCGATACCCCTCATCCGTCAGCCTCCGGCTGCCACCTTCTCCCGCAAGGGGAGAAGGAAAGTTGCGGAATTAAAGAGCAGTAATCGAAATGGCATTCAGGAAATTAAAGTTCGTCGAACTTTGGAATCAAACTAACCTTTCGAGATCAGCGAAAGGTATGATGTGCCCACTTTTGGATTTTCCGCCTTCTTGAAGTTGCTGGCGCTGAACGCACGCCCGCAACGTACCGAGCTTCGGAAGCGATTGCTGCCGAGTGTTGAAGGCGGGTATGATTTTCATCGCCGCTTCCGACTTCTGGCGCATCGCTACCTTAGCGGCGGAGAGAGCTTGCCAGATCTGTTCGCGGAAACGGAGGAGTACGGCAATGTTGCCGAAGGTCGTGCTGCACGCGAGGCGTTAGAATTTCTGGAGGATTGGCGGGCCAATATGCCGGGCCGACTTTTCGCGTTCGGATCGCGAACTTGGGAAAGCGCCAACGGAGCCTTCAAGGTGAGGTTCACGCCAGACTTTGGCATCGAAATCGACGGGGTTCGGGTCGGTGTCCACATCTGGAAGACGCAGCGGCCTCCGCTCGACGCGCGCATGACATATGCAGCGCTGTCGTTGTTCCCGGATTTGTATGCCGATGAGGTAGGCGGTCCGGAAGATTTTGCGGTGCTATCGGTGATCGACGGACGACTTTATCGGCTGAGTGATGTTGATAATCCGTCTGTTATGGCGGGGCGCGTGATGGTCGCCATCGAGAATCTCATTGAAGAGATCGGTGATGAAATTGCGTCGCCGCAACCTCCTCTAGGCGATCAACCAGGCTCACCCCCTACCGCCCCTTCCTGAACGCCTCCGCCTTTTCGGCCGCGGCTTCCTTGCGCCAGCGTTTGGGGGCTGACTTGTCGACCTCTTCGCCGGCGCCGGTGAGGGCTTCGTTGGCGAATTCGAGGTCGAGGAGCTTCATCTTCTTGATCTCGTCGCGCAGGCGGGCGGCTTCCTCGAACTCGAGGTTGGCGGCGGCCTCGCGCATCCTGCCTTCCAGGTCCTTGAGGGCGGCCTGGAAGTTGGAGCCGAGGAAGGGCTTGGCGGCTTCGGCGACGCCGGGGCGGGTCAGCTGATCGAGGTCGCGGGACTCGTAGGGGCTGTCGAGGATGTCCTTGATGTCGCGCTTGACGCTCTCGGGCGTGATGCCGTGTTCGAGGTTGTAGGCCTGCTGTTTCTCGCGGCGGCGGTTGGTCTCGGCGATGGCGCGCTCCATCGAGCCGGTCATCTTGTCGGCGTAGAGGATGACGCGGCCGTCGACGTTGCGGGCGGCGCGGCCGATGGTCTGGATCAGGGAGGTTTCCGAACGCAGGAAGCCTTCCTTGTCGGCGTCGAGGATGGCGACCAGACCGCACTCGGGGATGTCGAGGCCCTCGCGCAGCAGGTTGATGCCGATCAGGACGTCGAAGGAACCGAGACGCAGATCACGCAGGATCTCGATCCGCTCAAGCGTGTCGACGTCGGAGTGCATGTAGCGGACCTTCACGCCCTGCTCGTGCATGTACTCGGTCAGGTCCTCGGCCATCTTCTTGGTCAGGGTGGTGACGAGAGAGCGGTAGCCGGCGCGGCTGGTGGCCTTGACCTCGTCGATGACGTCGTCGACCTGGTTGCGGGTGGCGCCGGAGACGGGACGGATCTCGACCGGGGGGTCGATCAGGCCGGTGGGGCGGATGACCTGTTCCACGAAGACGCCGCCGGTGCGCTCCATCTCCCACGGGCCGGGGGTGGCCGAGACGTGGACCGTCTGGGGCCGCATGGCGTCCCATTCGTCGAACTTGAGCGGGCGGTTGTCGATGGCGGAGGGCAGGCGGAAGCCGTACTCGGCCAGGGTGGATTTGCGGCTGTAGTCGCCTTTGAACATGGCGCCGATCTGGCCCACGGTGACGTGGCTTTCGTCGACGAAGAGCAGGGCGTTGTCGGGGATGTATTCGAAGAAGGTGGGCGGCGGCTCGCCCGGCGCGCGGCCGGTCAGCCAGCGGCTGTAGTTCTCGATGCCGGCGCAGGAGCCGGTGGCCTCCATCATCTCCAGATCGAAGCGGACGCGCTGCTCCAGACGCTGGGCCTCCAGCAGCTTGCCGTTCTCGTTCATCCAGGCGAGCGTCTCCTTCAGCTCCTCCTTGATGCCGGTGATGGCCTGGTTCAGCGAGGGACGCGGGGTGACGTAGTGGCTGGCGGCGTAGACGGTGACCTCTTCCAGCTCGGCGGTCTTCTTGCCGGTCAGGGGGTCGAACTCCTGGATCGACTCCAGCTCGTCGCCGAACAGCTGGATGCGCCAGGCGCGGTCCTCCATGTGGACGGGGAAGATCTCCAGCACGTCGCCGCGCTTGCGGAACATGCCGCGCTCGAAGTTGAGGTCGTTGCGCTTGTACTGCAGGGCGATGAGGTCGGCGCGCAGCTTGGCCTCGTCGATGACGTCGCCGACCTTCAGGGTGAAGGTCATGGCGGTGTAGGTCTCGACCGAGCCGATGCCGTAGATGCAGGAGACCGAGGCGACCACGATGACGTCGTCCCGCTCCAGGATCGCGCGGGTGGCGGCGTGGCGCATCCGGTCGATCTGCTCGTTAATCGAGCTGTCCTTCTCGATGTAGGTGTCGGTGCGCGGGACGTAGGCCTCGGGCTGGTAGTAGTCGTAGTAGCTGACGAAATACTCGACGGCGTTGTCGGGGAAGAAGGCCTTGAACTCGGAATAGAGCTGGGCGGCCAGGGTCTTGTTGTGGGCCAGGATCAGGGCCGGGCGCTGGGTCTGCTCGATGACCTTGGCCATGGTGAAGGTCTTGCCCGAGCCGGTGACGCCCAGAAGCACCTGATCGCGTTCGCCGGCCTCGGCCATGGCGGACAGCTCGGCGATGGCGGCGGGCTGGTCCCCGGCGGGGGTGTATTTCGTCTCCAGACGGAAGCGGCCGCCCTTCTTCGCGCCTTCGCGCGAGGGGCGGTGGGGGACCCAGTCGGCCGGGGCGGCGGGCGGTATCTCCGGCGTCAGGCGCGGGCCGGCGACGGGGGCGAACATGGGCATGGCCTTGCCGCCGCGGCCGCGCGGTGCGTCGTGGACGAAGGGCGCGGCCATCTCCTGCATCCCCGCGCTCTGGGCGGCGCTTTGGCCGGGCACATGGACGGGCTTGGTGGGCGGTGTCGAAGGAGAACGAGCCATGAACGTCAAGGTAGTGCGCGCGGGCCGATGACGCCATAGGCGACCGTTTGCCGCTTGTGCGGGTCGGGGCGTGCGGCCAAGGTCCGCGCCATGAGTATGCTTCGCGACGTCTTCATCACCGGGACCGGCGCCGTCCTGCCCGGCGAACGGATCGGCAATGACCGGATGGAGGACTTCATCGGCCGCATCAACGGCCGGGCGTCCGCCGTCGGGCGGCGCGCCCTGCGCTGGAACGGGATCGAGGGGCGGCACTACGCCCTGAATACTGACGGCGAACCGCTGCACTCCAACGCCTCCATGTGCGCCGAGGCGGTGCGGGCGGCCCTGGACGCGGCGGGGCTGAGCCTGGGCGACCTGCAGCATCTGGGTGCGGCGGCGACGCAGGGCGACTATCTGGTGCCCGGCCACGCCAGCGCGGTTCACGCCGAACTGGGCGCGGGGCCGCTGGAGGCCTTCAGCTATCAGTCGGTCTGCGCCAGCGCCCTGATGGCGGCCAAGGGGGCCTGGCTGAGCGTGCGCGCGGGCGAGGCGGACGTGGCCGCCGCCTGTGCGGGCGAGTTCTCGTCCCGCTGGTTCCGCCCGCATTTCTATGAGGGCACGGCCCTGGTGGACGAGAAGGGGCGGGCGCGGATCGAGGCGGACTTCCTGCGCTTCACCCTGTCGGACGGAGCGGGCGCCGTGGTGATGGAGCCGAGGCCGAAGCCCGGGGGGCTGAGCCTGAAGGTCGAATGGATCGACATGACCTCCCTGGCCGGGCGTTTCGATCCCTGCATGTGGGCCGGATCGACGCCGCAGGCGCGCGCCGACATGACCAGCGCCTGGAGCCATGCAGGCCCTGTGGCCGCCCATGCGGCGGGGGCGGTGGCCCTGTTGCAGGACTTCGACCTGCTGAAGATCGTCATTCGCGCCTGGATCGGCGTCTGGCTGGAGAAGGTGGACGCCGGAAGGATCGTCCCGGATCAGGTCGATCACCTGTTGTGCCATTACTCGGCGCGGTCGTTGCGTCAGGAGATCGTCGGCCTGCTGGAAAGCACCGCCGCCATGATCCCGGAGGAGAAGTGGTTCACGACCCTGGCCGACAGCGGCAATGTCGGCTCGGCCTCGATCTGGGTCATGCTGGACGCCTTCCTGAAGTCGGGACGCGGAAAGCGCGGAGACAGGGTGCTGTGCATCGTGCCCGAGAGCGGGCGGGCGATGATCGGCTTCATGATGCTGGAGATTGTCTGATGGCGGAACAACGGGCCGAGACGGCGGTGGCCGACACCTTGCGGAAGCTGGCGGTCGTCTTCGCCGACTTCGAGCAGCGGCTGGAGGCGACGCCCCTGATCCGCAAGCTGACCCGCGGGCGGTTCGAGGTCGCCGACTACCACGCCTTCCTGATCAACCTGCGCCAGCAGGTGAAGGACGGGGCGCTGTGGATGAGCCGGGCGGCGTCGAACATCGGCGAGGACCATCTGGAGCTGCGCTCGACCCTGATGCGCCATGCCGTGACCGAGCATCGCGACTTCCGCCTGCTGGAGGCCGACTTCACAGCCTCGGGCGGGGCGCTGGAGGATATTCAGTCGGCGCCGAAGAACGTGGGGTCCGAGGCCCTGTCGGCCTGGATGTTCCATGAGGCGTCGAAGCCTGACCCGTTTGGCCTGCTGGGCGCCATGTTCATCATCGAGGGGCTGGGCTCGATCAAGGCGCGGCCCTGGGGCCTGAAGGTGCAGGAGCGCCTGGCCCTGCCCGACGAGGCGGTGCGCTTCCTGCTCTATCACGGCGACAACGACGCCGAGCACATGAAGGAGTTCGAGGAGATGCTGGGCATGGTCCTGCCCGATCCCTTCGTCGCCGAACGCATCGTCACCACGGCCAAGGTCACAGCCCGCCTCTACGCCCTGCAGATCGAGGAGATCGCGGCGTGAGATACTACAAGCCGCACGAGGACCCGTTCGATCCCGCGCGGTTCGATCCGAAAGACCCCGATCCGTGGATGGCGCTGTATCTCGACCACAGCCTGCCCATCGACGACGGGGCAAAGCGTGATCTGCTGCTGGGGGCGCGGTCGCGGTCGCGGCGCTGGTTCTTTCCGGTGGCGCGGCCTCTGGTCTTCCTGTTCTTCTGTCTGGTGAAGGTGCTGCGGGTCATTTCGCCCAAGCATCCCAACCTGAACGGCCTGCTGCACCGGACCATCCACTGGGGCCTGCGCACCTTCGCCACGCCCGAGGCCAACCGGGTGATCCTGCGCCACTTCCACGTCGGGTCCGAACTGACCGCCTTCGTGCGCGAGAACGCGGGCGTAGGCGACAAGGTGACGAAGTGGCCTTTGACGCCGACGCGGCTGAAGGACATCGAGCCGGATCTGTTTCTTCAGCACGACCTGAACATCTTCAACTTCGTCATCGAGCTGAACACGGTGCTGCGGACCGAGGGGCGCGAGCTGACGCCGCCGGAACGCATCGACTTCTCCATGATCTCGGACGAATTCCCGCCGTTCGAGGAATTCCCGCGCCGCTGGCACAACTTCGTCGACGTGCAGACGGCGGTGGAGTTCTACACCCCCATCTACGCCCTGATGCTGCCGCGCGACGACTTCGTGCGGGCCTCCAGTTCGCTGCAGCTGGACGAGGTGATGGCCATCTACATCGCCCGCATCCTGGGCACGAGCTACCACATGGCCTTCGTCAAGAACGGCCATCCGCTGGTGGCCCTGTCGACGCTGCAGGCGGGTTATCGGTTGATGATGCACGGGCTGGATTCAGAGGCCATGCACGGCTGGCTGCGGGTGATGAAGGCGCGTCAGGCGGCGGGCCTGCCGCTGGACCCGGCCAATTCGGGCACGCCGCATTAGGGGGCGCGGCGCCGCCGATTTCCTCTGGCGTGTTTCACCGGCGCTGATAGCGTCGCCGTTATGAAAACGGCGCGTTCCTTTCTGACCTCCCTCAGCACCCTGGTGCTGCTGTCGCTCGTGCTGGGCCTGGTCGCCGGGGCGGCGGCGCAGAAGTGGGGCCTGCCGGGCGGCCACGCCACGGCGGACTTCATCCAGGCCCTGGGCCAGCTGTGGCTCAACGCCCTGCGCATGACCATCATTCCCCTGGTGTTCAGCCTGCTGGTCACCGGCATCGCCTCCATCGCCGATGCGGCGCGGACGGGGCGGCTGGCGATGAAGGCCGTGGCCTGGTTCGGCGGGCTGATCGTCTTCGCCACCGTCTACGCCGTGGGGGCGGCCTATGGCCTGCACGCCCTTTGGCCGATCGACCCCGAGGGCGCGCGCCTGTTGCTGGCCATCAAGCCCGAGGGCGCCGAGGGGCTGGGCGCCGGCGCGCCCTTCAGCGAGTTCCTGAAGACCATCGCCCCCGCCAACCCGATCCGCGCGGCGGCCGAGGACGCCATCCTGGGCATGGTGGTCTTCGCCGTCTTCTTCGGCTTCGCCGCCTCGGGCCTACCCGACCGGCTGCGCACGCCGCTGATCACCTTCTTCGAGGCGGTGGGCGAGACCATGATCACCATCGTCCGCTGGGTGCTGATGGCGGCCCCCCTGGGGGTCTTCGCCCTGTCGATCGGGGTGGGGCTGATGGCGGGGGCCAGCGCGGCGGGCGTCCTGCTGCACTATGTGGCCCTGATCTCGCTGGCCTGCATCGGCATGGGCCTGATCTTCTATCCGCTGGCGGTGATCTTCGGCCGGGTGTCGCTGGGCCGGTTCGCCCGGGCGGCGGCGCCGGCCCAGGTGGTGGCCTTCTCGACCCAGTCGTCCCTGGCCAGCCTGCCGGTCATGGTCGAGCGGTCGGTGGACGCCCTGGGGGTCAAGCGGGCGACGGCGGGCCTGGTCCTGCCTCTGGCGGTGGCGGTGTTCCGCATCACCAGCCCGGTCGCCAACCTGGGCGTGGCCATCTACTGCGCCCACCTGTTCGGCATCGAGCCCTCGGCGGGCCAACTTCTGGCCGCCATGCTGACGGCGGTGCTGATCTCGATCGGCACCGTGGGCCTGCCCGGTCAGGCCAGCTTCTTCGCCTCCATCGCCCCCATCTGCATCGCCATGGGCGTGCCGCTGGAGATGCTGCCCCTGCTGCTGGCGGTCGAGGTCATCCCCGACATCTTCCGCACCCTGGGCAATGTCACCGCCGACATGGCCGTGACGCGGATGGTGCAGGGCGGCGAGGTCGCGGACGCCGACTGACCGACGGTTGACCAAGCTTCGCCGTTAAGGCCAAGCTTCCTTCCTTCGGGGCGATGGAAGGAAGACGCCATGAGCAAGAGACTGGCGGGCGCGTTCGCCGCCCTGGCGATGGCGTGCGGCGCGGCGGCGCCTGCCCTGGCTCAACAGGCGGCGACCATCGAGGCGCGCACCGCGCCGGGCGGGGTGGTCGTGACCTGGCGGCTGGCCGAACCGACCACGCGGGTCGCCTTCTTTTCGCGCAGCGTCATCCGCGACCTGTGGACTGTGACGACGCCGGGCCTGACGCTGAAGGACGGCGCGGTCGAGGGCGAGGCGCCGTTCGACCGTTTCGAGATCCGCATCGCCCCCGACGCCGCCGAGGTGGACCGCATCTACATGGGGCTGACTCGCGTGGGGACGGGCCATGTCCTCTACGGCCCGGGGCTGGAGCTGCAAGGCATGGACGCCGTCCTGACCATGCGTCCGGTTGAGGGCGAGGCCACCCTGCCTACGGCGGACGCGGTCAAGGGCTATGTCTATCTGGGCCCGCAAGAGGCGGTGATGCGCCGCGACGGCGCTGTGGTCGTGACCAGCGCCTCGGCCCCGCCGGCCCTGACAGGGCTGTTGCGCGACGGCTATTTCGCGGCGCAAAAATTCTACGGCGCGCGGCTGGATCATGTCCTGCCGACCGAGCCGACGCTGATCATCTCGACCGACAGTCCGGGGCCGATGTCCTATCGCGGCGACGTGACCGATACGGGCGTCATCTCGCTGCGTTTCCACGGGGACATGTGGGCCTCGCCGCCGCCGGACGTGGCGGTGCCTCTGGGCACCTTAGTCTGGCATGAGGCCTTCCATCTGTGGAACGGCCACGGGGTGGAAACGAAGGACGGCGAAACAGCCCCCTGGCTGCACGAGGGCGGGGCCAAATACGGCGCCCTGGTCGCCGCCGTCTCGACCGGAGTGATTGACGAGGATCAGGCGCGTGCGGCGCTGACGCAGCGGTTGAACGGCTGCCGCAAGACGCTGGGCGACGTTGATTATGACGCTCGAAAGGGCGTGGTGGTGCAGTGGATAGCCGACCTGGAGACGCGCCGGGCGTCGGGCGGGACGCGCGATGTCTTCGATCTGTGGAAGACCCTGCTGGACGCCGGGCGCGCCGGGGACGGCTATGGCGTGACCGACTTCCGCGCCCTGCTGCAGCCGGACAGTGCGGTCGGCGTGCTGATGGACGGGCCGGGCGCGGTGCGCTGGGCCGGGATCGAGGCGCGGCTGGCGGCGCTGGGGGTGAGGATGGAGAACCGGCCGGCTCCGTCTGACTATCAGACAGCGGCCCTGTGGCACGTCGCCGAAGGGCTGTGCACCGGTTCCATCGGCTACTACACGAATGAGGACGGCATACGCCTCGACACGGGCGACCGCTGCGGCGTCCTGTCGGGCGATCCCAAGATCGCGTCGGTTGAGGCCCTCGATCCGATGACGGAGAGCGAGGCCATGTTCCGCGCGATCCAGGCGCGCTGCGCGGAGTCCCTGCCGGTGCGCTATGAGACGCGCGAGGGCCGGGTGATCGAGGCGCCCTGCGACCGCCCGCTGACCGCGCCGCAGGTCCAGGCCGTCACCGTTGCGCCGCCGCTGGCGACGCGAGCGATCTGACGCGGGGGGAACGGGGGCCTAGGGGCGGGCCAGGGCGACGGCGGGGCGGGGGAGGCTCCATGCCGCCGCGCTGAGTCGGTTCCAGGTTGGAGCCGGGCTGTCTTCGGCGCCGAACACCACGGCCGGCCCCCTTCGACCCGCGAGGGCCAGATGCACGATGAGGCGCTTGGCCTCTTCGTTCGTCGGTTTCAAGCGAACGACCTGGCGGCAGGCGGCGAGCGCGGCGGCGTCGTCGCCGAGGGCGTGGAGCGAGTGCGCCAGCTTCAGCCAGGCGTTGTCGCCGCCGGGGGCGATCGCCGTCGAGCGGGTGAGCAGACGCGCGGCCTCGGCGTGTTCGGCCCGCGCCGCCAGCAGGCGTCCGAGGCGATAGAGCGTCAGGGCGTCGTCGGGGCGCATGGTCAGGATCTGCCGATAGGCACGTTCCGCGGCGGCGATCTCGCTCTTCTTCTCGAGGTTGAGCGCCATGTCGCGCATGCGCTCCAGGCATCGGGGGTCCAGCGCTCCGCCGAGATTTTCCCCGCTGCGGGTCGCGACAGAGCAAGCGCGCAACCGGTCATCCCCGGGCGCGAACAGGTATTTGTACGGCTCGTCGCCGCGCAGGAAGTCATAGGTGGCCAGGCCCTGGGCTATGGCGTGGCGAATGCTGAAGGCGTGCAGCAGATAGCCGGCGGGCGCCTCGTCGTAGCTCTCGTCCCGGCCGGTGATGACGAACAGCATGGCCTTCTTGACCGGGTCGACCAGGATGGCCAGTGCGGCCACCGGCCGTCCGGCGTGCCGGAAGACCGGCAGGAACAGGCTTCCGTTGCGGGCGGCGCGGGTCAGCATGGCGCGGTTGCAGCGGACGAGGTCGTCGGTGCGGGCGCCCTTGCGGCGGCCCCATTTGCTCTTCCACAGGCCCATCAGCATGTCGATGTCGCGGGCGTAGGTTTCACTGTCCGACAGGGTGATCTCGTAGTCCTCGGACGCCTCGACCTTGCGCAGCCAGCGCCTGATCTTCTGCCGGTTGTTGGCGCTGAGGGTTTCCAGATAGGCGTCCCAGTCCGAGGGCAGGGCGATCGAGGGGCAGATGCTGTGGTCGGTCCCGGCGACCTTGTCGACATAGTCGATGTCCTTGTGGACGAAGCGGCGCTCGTCGAAGGCCGAGAGGAAGAGCCGGCGCCGGCGGTCGGACATCCGCAGGTTCTCCAGGGTCAATTTGGCCCAGTTCAGCTTCTTGCGCAGATGGTCGGTGAAGGCTGAAATCGCCGCCGCCTCGGCGTCGGGACGGGCCAGCAGGCCCGCGTAGTCGGCATAGCCGCCGCCGGCGAGGTAGAGCTCGTTGACGAAGCCCCGCTCCTTGTCGAAATGAACCCGCATCCGCAGCGGCAGGAAGGCGACATAGCGGTCGTCCGTCGGCGACTCCTTGGCCGCGAGCACCAGCCAGACCGTCGGGCGGGCGGCCAGCCAGTCGGCCATCCAGCGCCATGACATGAACAGGCTCGCTTCGGGGTCTGCCGCATAGACCGCCTCCCAGTCGCCGCGCACGCCCTTGAGCGCGTCGAAACCCTCGATGACGTCAACGTGCATCGTGCAACCCCTCACACCTCAGCCGTGCGACAAACGGGGCCTTGATCGATTTGGTTCCAGATCTGTCAGGACCGGTGCGGGGCGGCGGCGATGCGATGCAATGCCGGTATCCTAATAAAAGAGCGCCGCCCCTCGTCGAGGGACGGCGCCAAGCGCAGGCCAGGAGAGGAGCCTGCTCAGAAGGTGTAGCGAAGCCCCACGAAGAACTGACGGCCGGTGTGACTGTAGACGTTCAGACGATTGCTGGCGTCAACGTACTGGTCGTTGAACTCGTCGGTCAGGTTGATGCCTTCGATGCTGACCTTCAGCTTGTCGCTGATGTTGTAGGACGCCTGCATGTCGAAGTTCATGGTCTCGTTGGTGCCATGGACGCTGTTGCCGTCGTTGCCCGGCACCGCCGTCAGATAGCCGTCGCGATAGGCCACGGAGCCGCGAATGCTGAACTTGTCGGTCTCGTAGTAGAGGGTGGCGTTCCAGGCGTTCTTGGACAGACCCGTCAGCGTCTGGGTGATGGTGGGAGCGCCCGGCGTCGTCGAGGTCAGGTACTCGATCTCGGAATCGACGAAGGTGTAGTTGGCCTGAACGCCGAAGTTCTCCATCCAGCCGGGCAGGAAGCTCAGACGTTTCTGGACATTGATCTCGAAGCCCTTCAACTCCCCGCCCGGCGAGTTGACCGGCTGGCTCACAGCGAAGAGATCGGTCGGCAGGGCCGAGGTGCCGTCAAGCAGCGAGTTGGGCAGACCAAGCTGATTGAACGGAATGTCCTGCCGCAGGTTTTGCACGAACGAGTTGATCTTCTTGTAGAACAGGCCAACGGCGAACAGGCTGTCGGCGTCGGGGTACCATTCGAGCGACAGGTCCAGATTGTCGGACTTGGTCGGATCAATATTGGGATTGCCCGAGGAGAAGCTCCGGTTGGCGCCCTGGATGCCGACGTCGCCGCCGGGCGTCAGCACGCTGATTGAAGGCCGGGCGATGGTCTGGGCGGCCGAGATGCGCGCCACCACCGTGTCTGTCAGGTCGACCGCGAGGTTCGCTGACGGCAAGAGCATGTCGTAGTCGCGACGGGCGCGAACCAGCTGGATGGTCGAACCCACGGCCGCATAGCCGTCCGAATACTGCTCGGTCAGGACGTAACGGGCGCCGAGGTCGCCGCGCCAATTCAGGCCAAACGCGTCGAAGTGGAAGTCGGCCTGCAGGTAGGCCCCCAGATCCTTCTCATCGACGGTGATGTACTGTCCACGCGCCGAAGAGTTGTTCAGACCGGTCAGGGCGTAGATGCCGTTGCCCGAGTAGATGTCGTAGGTCGCGATGAACTTGTTGAGATCCGGCGCAAGCCAGCTGGTCGGAGCCCCCGAGGGCAGGCCGAGATTACGACCAAAGCCCGAAAAGACCCTCGACACGTCGGCCAGTTGCTGGGGCGTCAAGGTCTGCACGACGGTTTCAGACGTCCGATAGAGGCCCTCGGAGTCGAAATGGAAGCGGCGGAAGTCGATTCCTCCCTTCAGGGTGATGTTCTCGTTGGCGTCGAACTCGCCGTAGGCCTTGGCGGTCGTGAAGGTATTGGTCACCGCGCTCGGACGAATACGGACCTCGGAGGTGCCGTTGATCATCGACCAGTTGGCCGGGTTGGTCAGATCGAAGCCAAAGTCGAACTTGGGCATCCGCGACGTGAAGTCGTAGGAAAAGCCGTTGGTGTTCGCCCGGTCAAACGTGACGATGGTGGAGACCGGGTTGGTGAATTCCGAACGCGAATAGCCGCCGATGAAGCCGGAGCGGAAACGGTCGGTCCAGTTACGCGTCGCGGTGAAGGTGTATTGCTGGAACTGGGTTTCCAGCTCGTCATGGGCTGACTGGGAGCGCACGTCCACGGCGTCGAACACGCCCTGAACGATATTGCGCCCGTCGACGGTGCCGGAGCGGATGATGGTCTGCGGCTTGCCCGTTCCGCCACGGCTGAAGCCGATGGCCTGGAGCTGGGCTTCGTCTCGCGTGCTCTTCACGTCGGAGTAGAGAACATCCAGCGTCAGCGTCGTCTGATCGTCAGGCTTGAACTGAAGCGAACCGGTCAGGCCCAGGCGTTCGGTGTTGTGATCATACTGGACGTAGGAGGGAATCCGCGGGTGGTAGAGCGCCGTGGATGTATTGGTGTTGTTGATCTGCCCGATCGTATAGCCGTTCAGCGTCGACGAGGGATTGAAGCCGCCGTTCGCGCCGCCGAAGGTCCAGCGCGTGATGTTGGCGCCTTCCTCAAGGATATGACGCTCTTCATAGGCCGCCGAGAACAGGGCGCCGAACTTGCCGTCCATCCAGGTGTTCGAGGCCAGAAGGGTAAAGCGCGGCTTCACGTCCCGCGCCAAGTCGTTGTAGCTGGCCTGGACCCCCATCACGACGGTCGGCTCGCGATAGTCGAACGGGCGGGCGGTCTGCAGGTCGACGGTGGCGCCCAGCGAGCCTTCCTCGACGTCCGCCGAGGCCGACTTGCGCACCGTCAGGCTGTTGAACAGCTCGGAAGCGAACATGTTGAAGTCGAAGCCGCGCGAACGGTTGGTGCCGCCCGAGTTGACCGTGCCGCCCGTGGTGGCGATCGCTTCCATGCCGTTGACGCGGACGCGGGTGTATTCCGAACCCAGGCCGCGCACCGAAATCTGGCGGCCCTCGCCGTTGGCGCGGCTGATGGTGACGCCCGGCACGCGCTGCAGCGATTCCGCCAGGTTCAGGTCAGGGAAGTCGGCGATGTCCTCGGCCTTGATGACGTCGACCACGCCGCTCTCGCGGCGCTTGGCGTTGATCGCGCCCTGAAGGCTGGCGCGGAACCCGGTGACGACGATTTCGTCCACCTGGGTCGCCGGTTCGTCCTGCGTCTCCGCGGACTGGGCGTAGGCGCCGCCGGCGACGCTGGCCGCCATCACCGCCAGAGCCGACGCCCCGGCTTTCAACGCAAATTGGAATCCATGCCTGGAACGCATCGTCTCTTCCCTCCCTATCGCCGACGTTTCGCCGGTCTCTCTATGGGCCGCGAGATCCTGCGAACCCGCGTCGCTGCCGGTCGCCCGATCTCGCAGAATGACGATAGGTTCACCGGATCGATGCACGCCAATCCGAAGAAGGCATGAACCAATGCAGGATATGAACTGATACCGGTTTCCCACTGATGCCATTTCTGGATCGATCGATAAGGATTTTAGCTTAGACGATCGCCGAACTTCCTGATTATCGTCATCCCAAAGGCGCCCGCAGAGGCGCTGCAAGGGAGAGACGGCCAGCGGCGATCGGCGTCCCCGGTCTGGTCTCGCAGATCGAGGAAACGCACAGATGATCGACGGGACAATTGCGTCCGCCGCCCCTGCGACCCAGCGCCGCACGCGTATGCGATACGGCATCCTGTTGCTGATCTTTCTGCTGACCACGATCAACTACGCCGATCGGGCGACCTTCTCGATCGCAGGCGACGCGGCGTCCAGGGACCTGGGGCTCAACCCCATCCAGATGGGCTACATCATGTCGGCCTTCGCCTGGGCCTATGTGATCGGACAGATCCCGGGCGGCGCCCTGCTGGACCGTTTCGGCACCAAGCTGATCTACACCATCGCCATCGCCGCCTGGTCCTTCTTCACCCTGGTCCAGGGCTTTTCGGGCTTCCTGACGGGCGGCGCGATCTTCGCCGGCCTGTTCGCCATGCGCTTCATGGTGGGTCTGGCCGAAAGCCCCTCCTTCCCTGGCAATGCGCGGCTGGTCGCCGCCTGGTTCCCGGGCTCCGAGCGCGGCACGGCCTCGGCCATCTTCAACTCGGCGCAGTACTTCTCTCTGGTCGTCTTCGCCCCCTTCATGGGCTGGCTGGTGCACACCTTCGACTGGCACTCGGTCTTCTTCGTCATGGGCGGCCTGGGCCTGATCGCCGCCTTCGTCTTCTGGAAGATGGTGCGCAGCCCGGTCGATCACCCCGGCGTCAACAAGGCGGAGCTGGACTACATCGAAGCCGGCGGCGGCCTGACCCGCATGGAGGACCGGACCGTCACCAAGTCGGCCGCCTTCACCTGGGCCAACGTCAAACAGGTGCTGGGCAGCCGCATGCTGATGGGCGTCTTCATCGGCCAGTACGGCATCAATGTCCTGACCTACTTCTTCGTGACCTGGTTCCCGATCTATCTGGTCAAGGAGCGCGGCCTGAACATTCTCGAGGCCGGCTTCGCCGCGGCCGCCCCGGCCCTGTGCGGCTTCGCCGGCGGCGTTCTGGGCGGGATCATCTCAGACGCCCTGCTGAAGAAGACCGGTTCGCTGACCATCGCCCGCAAGACGCCGCTACTGATCGGCATGCTGCTGTCGGCCCTGATCATCGCCTGCGCCTATATCGACAACTCGGCCCTGATCGTGGTCGTCATGGCCGTGGCCTTCTTCGGCAAGGGGATCGCCTCTCTGGGCTGGGCCGTGGTGTCCGACACCTCGCCGCGTGAGTTCGTCGGCGTGACCGGCGGCATCTTCAACACCTTCGGCAACTCGGCCGGCATCGTGACCCCCATCGTCATCGGCTACATCGTGGCGGCGACAGGCTCGTTCGACGGGGCTCTGTGGTTCGTCGGCATCCACTGCCTTCTGGTCATCGCCGCCTACTTCCTGATCACCGGCAAGATCGAGCGTCTGACCCTGAACTCGACCGAGGCCAAGGCCTGATGCGGCTGGATCGCAGGCAGATCCTCGGCGGCGCCTCCCTGGTCGCCCTTGGAACCGCGTTCAAGCCCGACGCCGCCCACGCCGCCTCGATCCAGGTCGTCACTCCCATGCCCGCGCCGACCTGGGCCCTGCTGCAACGCGAGCTGATCCGGGCCAACACCGAGGCGTGCGAGGCATTCTACGCCCGTTATTTCGACGAGCGCGGTTACTTCCTCTGCTTCGAGCGCTGGGGCGCCAATGACGGCCCTGACGACGCCATCGAGAACGTCAACGGCTGGCCCCTGCTGCACGCCATCGGCGCCCCCGACCGCATCAAGGCCATGTACACCCAGGCCTGGGAAGGCCACCTGCGCCAGTTCACCGAGGCCAGGACCACCGAGGTCGAAATCGCCCGCGAAGGCATGTTCTTCAAGGAGTTCAACGTCCAGCTGGACTGGCAGCATCACGCCGAAGAGATGACGCTGTTCAACGTCCAGGGCCTGTCGGACCCTGACAATCCCCGCTTCCGCGATCGCGCCCGCCGCTTCGCCGGCCTCTACATGGGCGAGGACCCGACCGCGCCGAACTATGACCCGCAGCACCGGATCATCCGTAGTCTGATGAACGGCTCCAAGGGGCCGATGCTGCGCAAGGCGACGGCCCTGGACTGGGCCGGCGATCCCTTCGATCCGACGCACTTCTTCATGGAGCACGGCGAAGAGACCTACGAACAGACGCTTCAGCACTACGAGGAATACACCGACGTCGTCGGCGACCACCCGCTGAACATGTTCTCGACCACCCTGGCCCTGAACGCCTTCATGCTGGAACAGGAGCCGAAGTATCGCGACTGGCTGCTGGGCTATATCGACGCCTGGGCCGAGCGGGCCAAGGCGAACGACGACATCCTGCCGTCCAACGTCGGGCTGGACGGGGTGATCGGATCGGCGGCCGACGGCAAGTGGTGGGGCGGGGCCTACGGCTGGGGCTTCAGCCCCGTGAACCCCGTCACCGGCAAGCGTGAGGACCGCAACCGCGTGCCGCGCACGGCCATGGGCTTCTTCAACGCCTATCTGCTGACCGGCGACGACAAGTATCTGCAGACCTGGCGCGCCCAGGCCGACCGCATCAACGCCCAGAAGCGCACCGTCGACGGCAAGGTGCAGACGCCGACCATGTACGGCGACGACGGCTGGTATGGCTGGCGCGACGGTCTGCATCTGAACAACTCGCTCGACATCTGGTGGCTGTCGATGAAGGACAGCGACCGCCGCCGGGCCCCTGACCACCCCTGGATCGCCTATCTGGAGGGCCGCAATCCCGACTGGGTCGAGACTGCCCTGCGCGCCGACCTGGGCAAGGTGGCCGAACGCGCCAAGGCTCAGCGCGAGGATACGACCACGCCGGACACGCGGCTGGCCGACGGGGTGCTGGACGTCAATCCGTGCAGCGTCACCGCCCTGATGCATCAGACCATGGGCGCCCTGCACATCGCCCGGCCCTCATGGGCGCCGAGCAGCGCCAATGCGGGCGGATCGCCCCTGTTCGCCCGGCTGCGCTACTTCGACGCCGACGCCCGCCGCGCGGGTCTGCCGCCGGACACCGCCGCCCTGATCGACCGGATGACGGCGACCGAAACCGGCGTCACCCTGATCAACCTCAGCCAGACGCAGCCCCGCACCGTCATCATCCAGGGCGGCGGCTATGGCGAGCATCGCATCCGCGACGTCCAGATCGGCGAAAGCCGCCGGGCGGTGAACGCCGCCGACTTCAGCCTGACCCTGGCGCCGGGCGCGGGCGCGCGGCTGGTCCTGACCATGGACCGATACGTCAATGCGCCGACCCTGAAGTTCCCTTGGCGACGCTAGGGCGACGCGCGCTCGCCGGCGCGCTGGGCCTGTCGCTGATGGCGGCCGGCCCGGCCGTCGCCGCACAGGAACGTTGGGTGGCCGCCTACGCCTTTGCGCCGTCGTCCGCGGCGGGACCGGCAGGGCCGGCGTCAGCGCCCAATCCCCGGGACGTGCGCGGTCCGCTGGGTCCAGACGTCGTCGAAGGCGTGACCCTGAGTCATGTCGTGACGGTGACGGCGTCGGGCCAGCGCCTCCGCTTGCGGCTGTCGAACGCCTATGGCGCCGAGCCGATCACCCTGGGCGCGGTGACCGTTCACCTCGGGGACATGACGCGCGAGGTGCGTTTCAACGGCGAGCGTTCATCAATCATGCCGGCCGGCGCGCCGCTGGTGTCGGATGCGGTCGATCTGCCGGTCGCGGCTCTGGATGAGGTGAAGGTCAGCATCGCCCTGCCTCGTGCCACCCGCCTTCCCACCCATCGCTGGCGCCAGACAATGCGGAGCGCGGACGGCGTCGAGAGCGCGCCCATGCGTCTCGGCGTCTTGCTGGCCGGGATCGAGGTGGAAAGCGCCGCGCCGCCCGGCGTCATCGTGGCCTTCGGCGATTCGATCACCGAGGGCACCGGCGCCTTGCCGGACGGCCCCGGCGGCTGGCCTGAACGGCTGGCCGCGCGTCTGGTGGAAGCCGGTCGTCCGTGGGCGGTCATCAACGCCGGCATCGGCGGAAACCGCCTGCTGCATCAGGGCTCGGGTCCGTCAGGTCTGGAGCGTCTGGACGCCGACGCCCTGGTCCCTGCGGGCGCGCGCTGCCTGATCCTGCTGGAAGGCGTCAACGACATCGGCCGCCCTTCGCGGCCCCAGTACGCCCATCAGGCGGTAAGCGCCGCGGATCTGATCGCCGGCTATCGTCAGGTCATCCGCCGCGCCCATGCGGCGGGGCTCAAGGCCGTGCTGGCGACGGTGCCGCCGTTCGAAGGCGCCAACTATTTCACGCCGGAAGGCGAGGCGGTGCGGCAGGCCGTCAACGCCTGGCTGCGCGCCCAGACCGAAGCCGACGGCGTGGTCGACTT
Organism: Brevundimonas sp. NPDC007368; assembly: GCF_042869015.1. NCBI lineage: Bacteria > Pseudomonadati > Pseudomonadota > Alphaproteobacteria > Caulobacterales > Caulobacteraceae > Brevundimonas > Brevundimonas sp. NPDC007368. The sequence goes on from NZ_JBIAFA010000001.1 coordinate 277,254, forward strand.
CGACGCCGCGCTTCGCGATCCCGTCGCGCCTTCTCGCCTGCAGGCGACCTTCCACAGCGGCGACTGGCTGCACCCGTCGGACGCCGGTTATCAGGCCATGGCCGAGGCCATCCCGCTGGACGCCTGCGACTAGGTGCCCTGCTTGAGGAAGGGCGCGGTCTGGAACAGGCGGCGCTCGTCGGCGCGCGGGTCGTTCTCGGCGCGGCTGTTCACGTCAAAGATCATCGTCGCCCGTTCCGGCAGGGTGTAGCGATCCCAGCGCGGGATGGCGGCGTTGTTGGGATCCCCGGTCCTGGCGAAGGCGATGAAGGTTTCGCTCATGGCCTCGGCCGCCCGCTTCGCATCCGGCCCCGCCCCCGCCTTGGCTTCGGTCTTGTCGCAGTTGTCGAACGCCAGGCCGATGTCGAAGCCATGATAGGCGCCGCGCCATGGCTCGACCGGAGAGGCGAAGTCCAGCTGATACATCCAGGTCGGACCGTTCAGTTTGGCGCGTTCCTCCGCCTGGATCAGGTGTCCGGGGCGGGAACGGCCGCACGTCGCGGCGGCGACGAACACCTCCCGGGGCGTCATCTGCGGGAAACGGGCGCGGTACCAGTCGACGACGTACCGGGCGTTGAGGTCCAGCACGAACTCCGGCGCGAGGCGCGGCGCGATGTTGTCCCAGGTGATTTCCGGCGCCCCGGGACCTCCCGCCGCCCCGCCGCCGAACTCATCGTGGGTATTGCCGATGATCATGGGGATGTGGCCGCTCTCGCGCGGCGCATCGGGCACGAACGGGTGTCTCGGCAAGCTATGGTGATCCATCACCGAGTGGAAATAGATCCCGCCCTTCTCCAGCGGGTCGGCCATCTGAAGCGCCTCGACCAGCCGTCCGGCCGGCAGGGTCGCCAGCTCCGCCGCGCGATCCGCCGTCAGCCCCAGATGATCGAGGAAACGCCGCATCCGCAGTTCCGCGTGCTGCGGCCCCATGGCGGTGACGTGCTGGCCGCTCATGGTGATGACACGGTGATAGAGGCCCGCCGCGCGCGGCATGGCCATCAGGGTCACCAGCTTGGCCCCGCCGCCTGACTGACCGAAGACCATGACGTTCGCGGGATCACCGCCAAAGCCGGCGATGTTGTCCCTGACCCATTCCAGCGCCAGGATCAGATCCAGATTGCCGACGCTGCCCGAGGCCGCGAACTCACCGCCCAGCAGCTGTCCCAGACCGCTGTAGCCAAAGACGTTCAGCCGGTGATTAAGCGTCACCACCACCACGTCCCCGCGTCGGCACAGGGCTGCGCCGTCATACAGGGGGCTGGAGCCCGAACCGTTGGCGTGCGCCCCGCCGTGGACATAGACCATGACCGGCCGGGCCCCGCCGTCGGCCAGCGCCGGTGTCCAGACGTTCAGGAACAGGCAGTCTTCGCTCTGGTTCGGCTCATTGCTCTTCTGCGGCGAAGCATGGCCATAGGCCGTGGCGTCGGCCACGCCTCGCCACGCCGCAGGCTTCTCCGCCGGTCGAAAGCGACGATTGCTGGTGTCGGCGCCGTAGCGCACGCCCTTGAAGACCTTGATGTCCCGATCGACATAGCCGCGCACCCTGCCATGGCGGGTGTCGGCCACCGGGCGCGCCGCTTCGGCATGGACCCCGCCGCCGGCCATGGCGGAAAGGGCCAGGCCAGCGCCCATGGTGCAAACAGCGCGACGGCTCGGGTCCAGGGTCATGCGGCCTCTCTCATGGCGTTTCGTCCTCGACCTGGGCTCTGAACAGATCAAGCAGAGGCTTCAGACTGGGATTGTCGTTGTCGCGCCGCCAGGCCACGAACAGTTCGACCGGGCGCGCCGGGGAGATGTCCAGCGGACGGAATTCGACCCCGTCGAAATGCAGGCGCATCGCCGCCTCCGGGACGATGGCCGCGCCGATGCGCGCGTGCACCAAAGCCAGGATCGAGTGGATCTGGCTCATGTGCTGGACCTGCTGCGGCGAAACCCCGGCCGCATCGAACAGGCCGCTGAGCATGCCGTGGAAATAGCCGGCGCCCTCGGGCGCATACATGATCATCGGCAGGGCGTCGAAATCACCTAACGACACCACGGCCTTGTCGAGCCGCGGGTCGCCGGACGGCAGGGCCGCCACCAAAGGCTCGGTCATGACCCGCAGCTTGTCGAACTCCGGCCGGTTCAGGGGCGGACGGATCAGACCCAGGTCGATGCGCCCGGTCAGCAAGGCCTCGATCTGCTCGCCCGTCACCATTTCCCGCAGCGCCAGATCGACGCTGGGCAGGCGTTCGCGCGCCAGTTCGACCAGCTTGGGCAAAAAGCTGTAGCCGGAGGCGGCGGTGAAGCCGATGGCTACCCGGCCCGCCTCGCCGCTGGCGATCCGCCGCGTCGCCAGGGAGGCGGACTCGGCAAGCCGCAGGATGCGCCGCGCCTCGATCAGAAAGGCGCGGCCGGCGGGCGTCAATCGGACAGACCGGCTGGTGCGGTCCAGCAAGACCACGCCGAGAATGCGTTCCAGCAGTTGCACCTGACGGCTCAACGGCGGCTGGGTCATGTTGAGGCGCGTGGCCGCGCGACCGAAGTGAAGCTCCTCGGCCACAGCCACGAAGCAGCGCAATTGGCTCAGTTCAAACATGTCCGCCCTCCATCGGATCGGTCAGCCTAGGCGCTTCGATCCGATGGGAACAGGTCATGGCCTAGCCGTTCGCCGCCCGCTTTGCAGCGGCAGGTTGGACACGCGCAATCAGGGCCTGCAGCTCGGCGAACTCGCTATCCTTGAGGTCAACCAGCGGCGTGCGCACCGGACCGGCGGTGCGGCCGATGGCCGTCATGCCCGCCTTGACGATCGACACGGCGTAGCCCTTGCCCTTGTTGCGCAGGGCGATGTAGGGCAGCACGAAGTCGCGCAGGCCCGCCATGATGGTGTCGTGATCGCGCGCGCGCACCGCCTTGTAGAAGTTCAGCGCAAAGTCCGGCACGAAGTTGAAGATGGCTGACGAATAGGTCGTCACGCCCATCTCCAGATAGGCCGGGGCGAAGGTCTCGGCCGTCGGCAGACCGCCGATATAGGTCAGGCGATCGCCCATCCGGGCATAGACCTGCATCATCAGTTCGATGTCGCCGACGCCGTCCTTGAAACCGACCAGGTTCGGATTGCGCTCGCACAGCTTCTCAAGAGTGTCGGCGTTCAGGATGGCGTTGTCGCGGTTGTAGACGATGACGCCCAGCTTGGTCGACTTGCAGACCGCCTCGACGTGGGCGGCCAGGCCTTCCTGTCCCGGGAACATCAGATAGGGCGGCAGCAGCAACACGCCGTCGGCGCCGGCGGCCTCGGCCGATTGGGCCATGGCGACGGCGGCGGCGGTCCCATGACCGGCGCCGGCGACGACCGGCGTCCGGCCCCGGGTTTCGGCGACCGCAGCCTTGACGACGGCTTCAACCTCATCCGGCTTCAGCGAGAAGAATTCACCCGTCCCGCCCGCGGCGAAGAGACCCGCAAGGTCATTCTGAAGCATCCAGTCGCAGTGCTCGCGGTAGGCGGCTTCGACAAACTGACCCTGGGCGTCGAAATGGGTCACCGGGAAGGAGAGCAGGCCGCCGCCGATCGTGGCGGCCATCTCCGCCGGGGTCATTCTGGACATGGAATTCCCTGTTTTCTCGCGGACGAGCGGCCCCAACGGCGCTCTGCAATTTCGCGTCTGAGCAGGACCGTATCGAGAGCAATCATGCCGGTCTAAGCCAAAGGAGCTATCGACCGATGCCGGATTTGGCTTGATCTCGCCGGACAGAATCGATGCGCAAACGCTCTTGATCCATGCCCTCTTGAGGGTTCGCATTCAGCGGCCGCATCGCTAGACAATAGCGTTCCAAGACCAGGCCAGAGGACCTTCCCATGACGGACACGCTTGAGCTTTCGCACTGGATCGGCGGCGAGAAGGTGGACGGGGACTTGTCGGGCGAGAGCCTGAACCCGTCGGACGTGCGCGAGGTCGTGGCCCGCACGCCCAAGGGCGGGGCGGCCGAGGTGGATCAGGCGGTGCAGGCGGCGCGCGCCGCCTTCCCCGGCTGGGCCGACGCGTCGCCGGAGGCGCGCTTCGACGTGCTGGATCGGGCCGGGTCCCTGTTGATGGAGCGCGCGCCGCAGATCGGCCGCCTGCTGTCGCGCGAGGAGGGCAAGACCCTGCCGGAGGGCATGGGCGAGACCATGCGCGCCGCCCGCATTCTCAAGTATTTCGCCGGCGAGGCCCTGCGCGTCCACGGCCAGAACCTGGCCTCGACGCGGCCGGGGGTGGAGATCCAGACCTATCGCCAGCCGGTCGGGGTCTTCGGCCTGATCACGCCGTGGAACTTCCCCATCGCCATTCCGGCGTGGAAGATCGCCCCCGCCATCGCCTTCGGCAACACCGTGGTCATCAAGCCCGCCGGCCCGACGCCGGCCACAGCCGAGGCCCTGATCGCCATCCTGCATGAGGCGGGCCTGCCCAGGGGCGTGGTCAACATGGTCATCGGCGACGGCGACGTGGGCCGCGCCATCGTCGCCCATCCCGGCGTGGACGGGATCAGCTTCACCGGCTCGCAGGGCGTCGGCGCGGGCGTGGCCGAGGGCGCGATGAAGCGTCAGGCCCGCGTGCAACTGGAGATGGGCGGCAAGAACCCGCTGATCGTGCTGGACGACGCCGACCTGGAGCGGGCGGTGGCCATCGCCCTGGACGGCAGCTTCTTCGCCACCGGCCAGCGCTGCACGGCGTCGAGCCGCCTGATCGTGCAGGACGGCATCCACGACCGCTTCGTCGCCCTGCTGGCCGAGAAGGTGGCGGCGCTTCGCGTCGGCGACGCGCTCGACCCCACGACCCAGATGGGTCCGGCGGTGACCGAGGCCCAGCGCGACGTGTCGTATAACTACATCGACATCGCCCGTGACGGCGGCGGCCGGATCGTCACCGGCGGCGAGCGGCTGACGCTCGACAAGCCCGGCTGGTACGTCCAGCCGACCCTGATCGCCGACACCCTGCCGGACGCCCGCATCAACACCGAGGAGGTCTTCGGACCCGTCGCCTCGACCATCCGCGTGGCCAGCTATGAAGAGGCCCTGGCGGTCGCCAACGGCGTCGAGTTCGGCCTGTCGGCGGGCATCGTCACCCAGTCGCTGAAACACGCCCGCGACTTCCAGAGGAACGCCAGGGCCGGCATGACCATGGTCAACCTGGCCACGGCCGGCGTCGACTATCACGTCCCCTTCGGCGGCACGAAGAAGTCCAGCTACGGCCCCCGCGAACAGGGCTTCGCCGCCGTCGAGTTCTATACACAGATCAAGACCAGCTACAGCGCCGCCTAGGAGCCAGACGATGATCGCCCTGCCTGTCCTTGCCGCCATTATTCAGGTCGCCCTGCCGCAGGGGCCGCACACGATCATCACGCCCCTGAAGCCGGCGGAGCTGCCGCCGGCCCTGACCGCCCGTGTGCTGGCGGCGGCGCCCGGCCTGACCATCACCGGCGCTGAGCGGAAGGAACGCGAAGACCGCATCTATTTCGACGTGGCCGGCCAGCGGCCCGACGGCGCCGAGATCGAGCTGGACGTCCAGCAGATCGACGGCGACTTCGACATCGTCGAGATCCAGCGCGACCTGGCCTTCGACGACATGCCCGAACCGGTGCGCGCCCTGACCGCGAGCGCTCTGGGGCGAAGCCGTCCCGCGCGCATCATCGAGAGCGTTCAGAAAGACGGCGTCGTCATCTTCGAACTGTTCGCACACGGACAACCCGGCGAACCCTCCGCCGAGGTTCGTTTTGAGAATGGGGAAGCCAAGTTTCTCACCGAGCGTTGGCCTCACTAAACCATCGGGCGCCTAGCTTTCTGGGCGATTGTTGAGAGCCGCTCTCAATCTGCGCCGGTCTTAAGTGGTTTTGAGCCGGCGCTAAGTGGTCCTGACACAATGACATGGCGAGGGTTCTTGACGGCCTCGTACAGTATGTCGCATACACTGTATGTCGCACACTATATGGCGGCGAGTGAGGAGAGGGCGCGTGGACAGGGCTCTGTTCGAGGCGATGCGGCTGGAGCTGCGGCGCGGGTCGCTGGTGCTGGCGGTGCTCGCCTGCCTGCGGACCGAACGCTACGGCTACACCCTGCGTCAGGCCCTGGCGGCGGACGGGCTGGAGATGGAGGAATCCACCCTCTATCCGCTGCTGCGGCGGCTGGAGGGGCAGGGGCTGCTGACCAGCGAATGGCGCGAGGAAGAGAAGCGGAAAAAGCGCTTCTACGTCCTGTCGCCCCAGGGCGAGGTCCTGCTGGCCGCCCTGACCGAGGAATGGCGCGGCATCAACGCCTCGCTGGATCGCATGCTGTGAATTTTCGGGGGAGGGAGACCACAATGGACGTGATCGAACGCTATCTGGAGGCCGTGGCGGCCCAGTTGCCGGTCGAGGAGCGCGAGGACATCGTCGCCGAGCTGCGCGATCTGATCCTGAGCCGCATCGAGGCGCGCGAGGAGGAGCTGGACCGCGCCCTGAGCGACGAGGAGAAGGAGGCGATCCTGCATGAGATCGGCCACCCCCTGGTCGTCGCCGCCCGCTATCGCAAGGGGCCGGACAGTCTCATTGGGCCCGAGCTGTTCCCCTACTGGCTGTTCGGGGCCAAGGCGGGGCTGATCGTGATCGCGGCGGTGCAGGTGCTGGGGCTGCTGGTCCATGTGCTGGGCGATCCGGCTGATTTCGGCCAGGCGAGCGGCCAGGCCTTCCACGGCTTCTTCTCCGGGGCGCTGACCTTGCTGGGCGCGCTGACGCTCGCGGGAGCGATCATGGAGCACTACGACATCAAGCCGACCTGGCTGACCAAATGGCGGGTGCGCGACCTGTCGGCCTTTGGTCTGGCCGATCCGGCGAAATGGGGCGCGTCGATGGCTGGAAGCGACAAGGCCAAGGCCGAATGGATGCCCCAGGGCGCCAAGGTCTGGGGCGTGCGGGCCGAGACGCCACGCGCCGCCGAGGCCCTGTGGTCCTTCATCGCCAGCGCCGTCTTCATCCTGTGGTGGATCGGCGTGATCCGCTTCACCGGCGTCGGCGACTTCGCCCTGCGCGGCGGCGACGTCAGCGTGACGGCGGCGCCGATCTGGTCGCTGCTGTTCGGGCTGATCCTGGCCTGGGCCGTGGCGGGCATGGCGGTGGACGGCGTCACTTTGTGGCGACCGGAGGCCCGGCGGCTGCAGGCTTTGTTGAAGATCCCGGTGGCCGCGGCGGGACTGTGGATCGGCTGGCGTCTGTTCCAGGCCGGGCACTGGGCCACCCTGACCCAGGGCGAGCAGACGGCGCGGGTCATGGGAACCTCGCCCATCCACATGGACTTCGACGCCATCCACGCCATTCCCGAGGCCCAGCGCGGCCTGGCCGAGACGGCCCTGACCCTGGGCACGGTGCTGAGCTGGGTGCTGGCGATCATCATGCTGTGCCTGGCGGTCGACATCCTGAAGGCCCTGTGGCGGATCGCGACGGCGCGGGAGTGATCCGTCGCGGCGCCGTCATGTCCGAAAACCGCGAGACAGGCTGGCGCGGCGAGAGCATGTTGCGGGCATGGAAGACGCCCGGGACAGTCTGGATCAGGAGGCCTGCTACCGGGCGGTCCTGACGCGCGACCCGCGCTTTGACGGGCGCTTCTTCACCTGCGTGAAGACGACGGGGATCTATTGCCGCCCGGTCTGTCCGGCGCGGACCCCCAGGCGCGAGAACATGCGCTTCGTCGCCTCGGCGGCGGCGGCGGAGGAGGCGGGGTTCCGCGCCTGCCTGCGCTGCCGGCCCGAGACGGCGCCCGACATGGGGGCGTGGCGCGGGACGTCCAACACCGTCAGCCGGGCCCTGGGCCTGATCGAGGCGGGGGCGCTGGATGAAGGCGATGTGGATGCTCTGGCGGTGCGGCTGGGGGTGGGCGAGCGGCATCTGCGCCGCCTGTTCCGCCAGCATCTGGGCGCGGCCCCGGTCAGCGTGGCCCAGACGCGGCGGGTGCTGCTGGCCAAGGCCCTGATCCATCAGACCGATCTGGGCATGGCCGAGGTGGCGCTGGCTTCGGGTTTCGGCAGCGTGCGGCGTTTCAACGAGACGTTTCAGGGGCTGTATGGCCGCCCGCCCTCGGCCCTGCGACGACGGGCGGAGAGGTCCGCTGACGGCGGAGTGAGGCTGAGCCTGCCCTATCGTCCGCCCTATGCGGTCGAGGCCATGCTGGCGGCGCTGGCTGCGCGCGGCGACACGGTTGAGGGCGGGGTCTGGCGGCGCGAGTTAACGCCCGATGTGGACGGCGCAACCGGCGAGGTCTCGGCCCGCTTCGAGAGCGGAAACCGGCTGGCGGTGACAGTGGCGGCCTCGGACCTGAAGGCCCTGCCGGGCGTGCTGGCGCGGGTGCGGCGGGTGTTCGACCTGTCGGCGGACCCCGAGGCGATCCAGCGCGACCTGTCGGCGGACGCTGTCCTGGCGCCTTTGGTGAAGGCGCGGCCTGGCCTGCGCCTGCCCGGCGACTGGATCAATGCGGGGGCGGACATGGCCAGCGACCGATTGGAAGACGAGCGGCTCGCAAGACGGGCCGAGCAATGGCGGCCCTGGCGGGCCTATGGCGCGCTGCATCTGCGGGAAGCGGGGATCGACGGCGCCGCATTGATGGAGATGGACGATGAAAAAGACGCAGCCTGAAGCCTTCACCCTCGACCGCATCGCCTCGCCGGTGGGCGAGGTCCTGCTGGTGACCGACGCCGAGGGCGCGGTGCGGGCCTTCGACTTCGCGGATTATGAGGCGCGGATGTTGAAGCTGCTGGCCGGCCACTATGGCGAGGTCGTGCTGAGCGAAGGCCGGGCGCCCGAGGCGGTGCGGGCGGCGGTGGCGGCCTACTTTGGCGGCGACGCCACGGCCCTGGACGGGATCGCGGTCAAGACCGGCGGCACCGACTTCCAGCGTTCGGTCTGGGCGGCCCTGCGCACCATTCCGGCGGGCGAGACCTGGAGCTACGGCCAACTCGCCTCGGCCATCGGCAAGCCCAGCGCCGTGCGCGCCGTGGGTCTGGCCAACGGGGCCAATCCCGTGGGCGTCATCGTGCCCTGCCACCGCGTCGTCGGCGCCAACGGAACCCTGACCGGCTATGCGGGCGGGCTGGAGCGCAAGCGCTGGCTGCTGGCGCACGAGGGCGCGGCGCCCCGCCTTATCTGAGCGGCGAGGTGAACTGGTCGGGCGTCAGAGCGCGGGGGGTGAAGCGGGCTTCGCGCACGGCGCCGTTGAAGTAGTTGACGCGGTTGATGCGCGTGCCGACCGAGGACCGGCCGGGGCCTTGCGGCTTGAAGGCGATCTCGGCCCCGGTCTGCAGCACGCCGTTGACGAAGGAGCGGTAGGTGGTCCCGTCGAAGGTCTGGGCGACGTGGGCCCACTGGCCGAGGGGGTGCAGTTTCGTCTCGTCGATCAGGGGCTTGTTGTAGCCCTCGCCCTTGGTGAAGGCGTCCAGATACCAGCCGCCCTCGACCACGCGGATCTCGAACATGATGCGGGTGCCGGGACCGCCCGGCGCCTCATCCGACTGCAGGTGGAACCAGCGCTGCTCGAAGGGGCCGCCGTCGGGGCGGAAGACGGCTTCGAAGGTGAAGGTCGCGGCGCCCGCCAGCGGATGCCTGTCGATGAACAGGGCGTCGTCCACGCCGTCGAACCGGACCGCCGGGCCAAAGGGGCTGGCGACGATCTGCGGCGCGCCCTCGACATGGGTGACCTCGCCGCCGATGGCCGACAGGCGGTCGAAGGTCCAGACGGTCTGATCGGCGGGCGCGGCGGCGGGCAGGGAGGCGCAGGCGGCCAAGCCGAGCGGAGCGGCCAGAACGGCGCGGCGGTTCAAGGTCATGTCGTCCCCCTCAGGCCGCGCCGTCGAGGAAGAGGCGGCAGGCCGGATTGTCGGTCTCGTCGACATAGGGGTAGCCGAGGGCGTCCAGCGCGGTCCAGAGGGCGGCGACCTGATCCGGGGCGACGCTGATCCCGGCCAGAACCCGGCCCACGTCGTCGCCGTGGTTGCGATAGTGGAACAGGGTCAGGGCCCAGGCGGGCTGGAGGCTGTTGAGGAAGCGCAGGAAGGCGCCGGGGCGCTCGGGGAACTCGAAACGCAGCAACCGTTCGTGCGGCAGGCCGATGGTGCGGCCCCCGACCATGTAGCGAACGTGCAGCTTGGCCGTCTCGTTGTCGCTCATGTCCTCGACCGCGTAGCCGTCGGCGCGCAGGCGTTCGATCAGGGTATGCCGCTCCTCGGCGCCGTTCTTGAGCGAGACGCCGACAAAGATCTGGGCCGTGCCGTCGCCGGACCAGCGATAGTTGAACTCGGTCACCGAGCGGCCGTCGAGGCTCTGCAGGAAGCGGTGATAGTCGTCGCGGCGGTCGGGCATGGCCACGGCCAGCAGGGCCTCGGCGCCTTCGCCGATCTCGGCCCGTTCAGCCACGTGACGCAGGCGGTCGAAGTTGACGTTGGCGCCCGAGTTGATCGCGACCAGGGCGCCGGTTCCGGGATGGCGCGCGGCCCAGACCTTGAGCCCCGCCAGGGCCACGGCGCCCGAGGGCTCGGCCACGGCGCGGACGTCGTCGAAGATGTCCTTGATCGCCGCGCAGATGGCGTCGGTGTCGACCAGGACGATGTCGTCCAGCAGGTCGCGGCACAGGCGGAAGGTCTCGTCGCCCGCCCGGCGTACGGCCACTCCGTCGGCGAACAGGCCGACCTGATCGAGGGTGACGACCTTGCCGGCGGCCAGGGCGCTCTTCATCGTCGGGGCGTCGGCGGGCTCGACGCCGATGATCTTCGTCTCGGGGCGCAGGAAGCGGACGATGGCCGCGACCCCCGCCGCCAGACCCCCGCCGCCGATGGGGATGAAGACGGCGTCGATGGGATCGGGGTGCTGGCGCAGGATCTCCAGCCCGACTGTGCCCTGGCCCGCGATCACGTCGGGGTCGTCGAAGGGGTGGACGAAGGTCGCGCCCGTCTCCTGTTCCAGCTTGCGCGCGTGGGCGTAGGCGTCGTCGAAGCTGTCGCCGTGCAGGACCACGGTCCCGCCCAGGGCCTTGACCGCCGCCACCTTGATGCCCGGCGTGGTGGTCGGCATGACGATGGTGGAGGCGGCACCGCGCCTCGCCGCCGCCAGGGCCACACCCTGGGCGTGATTGCCCGCCGAGGCGCAGATGACGCCGCGCGCCAGCTCGGCCTCGCTCAGGGCGGCGATGCGGTTGTAGGCGCCGCGAATCTTGAACGAGAAGACCGGCTGCAGGTCTTCGCGCTTCAGCAGGGCCGGGCGGTCCAGCCGCCCCGACAGCCGCTTCAGCGGATCCAGAGGTGTTTCCTCGGCCACGTCATAGACGCGGGCGGTCAGGATGCGGCGAACGGTGTCTTGCACAAAAAACTCGAAACAGCGCGGTCGGGAGGATCAAACGACCTCTGATCTAGGCCAGAACTCGCACGCGGGGGAAGGGTCTTGCGGCGGACGCTTGGCGGATTGTTTGCGCGCCGCATATTTACCCGGGTAATATGTTCATCTATTTAATCCGGGTAAAACAGAAGGAGGCGTCCATGACGTCCACAGATCGCAAGGCGCTCATCGCCGACTACAAGGACCGCGAAACCGTCGCCGGGGTGTTCGCCGTCATCTGTTCCGCCACCGGCCGCGCCTGGGTGGGGCAGAGTCGTCACATCGACACCCAGCAGAACGGTCTGTGGTTCGCGCTGAAGCTGGGCAGCAGCCCGTATCGGTCGCTGCAGGCCGAATGGACCGCCCACGGCGCCGACAGCTTCCGCTTCGAGCAACTGGACCGCCTGGCGACTGACCTGTCCGATATGGCCCGCAAGGACGACCTGAAGAAGCGCGCCGCCCTGTGGACCGCGCGGCTTGGCGCGGAGAAGCTCTGAACCGGCGCTCTTGCAATGTAACCTGTAGGTGATACGTGTAACCCATAGGTGTCACGGGAGGGGCGGGTGAGCGACGAATTGGAAAAGGCCAAGGCGAACGAGCGGCATAGGGCTCGACGTCTGTGGATGGCGGCCGGCCTGGGCGGGCTGGGCGTGGCCGCCCTGCCTTGTGCTGTTTTTCTATGGAATACAGGCTGGCCAGCCTGCGAGCCGCTGGCCGTGATGCTGGCGGTCGTCGGGATCAGCGTCGTGGCTTCCAGCTTCGCCTGGGGCGGCCGCCATATGCCCAACGGCGACACCATCCGCGTCGAAAACGCCAAGGGCGGCTATCGCGACATGATCCAGAAGCAGCGGGCCGTGTCGATGGCCCTGATGCCGATCACGTCGCTCTATCTGGTCTATCGGGGAACGCTCGGGGTCTGGAACATCGCAAACGGGCAGGGCGACCAAGCGGACTGGAGCATGGCTGCCCTGTCGCCGATGATTCCGATGGTTCTGCTGCTGATGGTCGCGGGCCTCGATAATCCGGGCGACAAGAAGATGAAGCGGTTGCTGGAGGACGAACTGACCCTGTCCTTCCGCCGCAGCGCGCTGAACATGGCGCTGGCCGTGGCCATGGTCGGGCTGCTGGGCGTTTTTGCTCTGGGACTGTGGCGGCCCGAGGCGGCGGTGGCGGCTCTGCCGGGCCTGATGTTCGCCACGGCCTCGGCGTCGGCGCTGCGCTACTGGCAGCTGGACCGGCGGGCCAGCGGTGGCTGAGCCGCGTCTGGTCATCCACCTGAAGGCGGTGCGGACAGCGGCGGGGCTGACGCAGCAGGAACTGGCCGACCGGGCGAAGCTGTCGAGGAAGACGGTGAATACGGTCGAGAACGGCGTCTTCACCCCTTCGGTCCTGGTCGCCCTGACGCTGGCGCGCGCGCTGGACGTGCCGCTGGACGCCCTGTTCACGCTGGAGGACTGAGCCGATTTCCCTTGCGCCGTGTGCGGAAGGGCCTACATTGCGCCTGCTTATGCTAACTTTGAGCATAAGTCGGGGCCGCGCAGACGGCCGCAAGGGAGTTGAGGCGATGGCGGACGGCGCTTTCGGTCTGTCGAAGGAACTGGCGGAAGAGACCGCTCCGGTCTGGGAGAAGGTCAAGGGTCTGGTGACGCCGCTGGAGTGGCCGGAACAGGCGAAGCTGATCAGCGAGATCAACGCGCTGAAGAAGCAGCGTGACGCCGTCATCCTGGCCCACAACTACATGACGCCGGAGATCTTCCACGGCGTGGGCGACTATGTCGGCGACAGCCTGGGGCTGGCCAAGGAGGCCGCCAAGTCCAAGGCCAAGGTGATCGTCCAGGCGGGCGTGCACTTCATGGCCGAGACGTCGAAGATACTGTCGCCGGACAAGACCGTGCTGATCCCCGACCTGCGCGCGGGTTGCTCGCTGGCGTCGTCGATCACGGGGGCGGACGTGCGCCTGATCAAGCAGCGCTACCCCGGCCTGCCGGTGGTCACCTATGTGAACACCACCGCCGACGTGAAGGCCGAGACCGACATCTGCTGCACCAGCGCCAACGCCGTTCAGGTGGTGGAATGGGCGGCCAGGGAATGGGGCGTCGAAAAGGTCATCCTGATCCCCGACGAGTTCCTGGCGCGCAACGTCGCGGCCCAGACGAATGTCGGCATCATCGCCTGGAAGGGCCGCTGCGAGGTGCATGAGCGCTTCACCGCCGACGACATCGCCGAGATGCGCGCCGCCTATCCGGGCGCGGAAATCCTGGCCCACCCGGAATGCCCGGAAGAGGTGCTGGCGGCGTCGGACTTCGCCGGCTCGACGGCGGCCATGATCGACTACGTGGTGGATCGCAAGCCGAAGCAGGTGGTGATGATCACCGAGTGCTCGATGGCTTCGAACGTCAAGGGCGACGTGCCCGGCGTCGACTTCATCGGCCCGTGCAACCTGTGCCCGCACATGAAGCGCATCACGCTCGAGAACATCCGCGACTGCCTCAAGTACATGCAGTTCGAGGTTACGGTGGAGCCCGAGATGGCCGAGCGCGGGCGTCTGGCCGTGCAGCGGATGATCGACCTGCCGCCGCCTGCCGTTCCGGCGCGCTATGACCTGATCAAGGCCCGGCACCACGTCGACGTGGAGCTGATCTGAGGTCCTGCGGCGATGCGGCCCGTTGCGGGCCGCGCGTCGCAAGCCCAGTTCGACGCCATGAGCGATATCGACAACACTCCACGCCGCCCCGGTCCCTGGGATCTGCCGCCCGAACCGGCGACGTCCGAGCCCGTGCGCGCGTCCAAGGCCGCGCGGCTGGAGGACAAGGGCCAGCATCCGGCCTGGGCCATCGCTTCGACCCTGCTGATGGCGGGTTTCCTGTGGTGGATCACCGGCAGCGTCATCGTGGCGGGGGCCGTGCTGTTCGGCCTGTTCGTGCATGAGTATGGCCACGTGCTGGCGATGAACCGCCTCGGCATGGGGCCGGCGCGCATCTACATCATCCCCTTCCTCGGCGGGCTGGCCAAGGCGCAGCGCGAGCCGAAGAGCGAGTGGCATGGGGTGTTGGTGTCGCTGGCGGGGCCGGCCTTCGGCCTCATCGCCATGATCCCTTTCGTGGCCGTCGGCTTGGCGCTGCGTTCGCCCGAGTGGCTGATGGGGGCCTTCTTCATCGCCATGATCAATCTGGTGAACCTGCTGCCGGCTCCGCCGCTGGACGGCTCGAAAGCGCTCGGCCCGGTGCTGACGCGGGTGCATCCGCGGCTGGAGCAGGTCGCTCTGCTGGCCGTCGGCGGTCTGGCCGTCTGGTGGGGTCTGTCGACGGGGCGGTTCATTCTGGCGGCGTTTCTCGGCATCGCCGTTTTCAGCCATCTGAAGCGCGGCGTCTGGCGCGCGGCCTGGGGACGGCTGAGCTGGCCCGAGGCGGGGCGTAGTCTGGCGCTGTATCTGGCGACGGCGGCGATCTGTGCGGCGGCGGCCATCGGCGCCCTGCTGCCCCTGACCGGGGGCGCGGTGGAGCCGGCCTTCGACATGGGCTTGCGGTTCATCGGCGTGGGAGGCCGCTAGGGGCATGGCGCGCATCCGGCATGACGGGCCGCTGATCATCGGCGGCGGACTGGCGGGGCTGTCGGCTGCGCTGGAGGCGGCACCGGCCAAGGCGCTTGTCGTGACGCCGGAGCCTCTGCTGAACGCCTGTTCCTCGGCCTGGGCCCAGGGCGGGCTGGCGGCGGCCCTGTCGCCCAGGGACAGCGCGGTCCTGCACGCGAAGGACACCGAAGGCGCGGGCGCCGGTCTGGTCGAGCCCGAGGCGGCGCGCGCCCTGACCGAGCGCGGGCGCGAGACGGTGGAGTGGCTGGCCGCGCTGGGCGCGCCCTTCGACCGCGACGAGGCGGGCGGGTTCTCCGTCAGCCTTGAGGCGGCGCACAGCCTGCCGCGCGTGGCGCGGGTCGGCGGCGACGGCGCGGGCCGGGCCATCCTGTCGGCGGTGGTGGCGGCGGCGCGGGCGTCCAAGCATGTCGAAATCTGGGAGGACGGTCGGCTGCGCGGTCTGATCCAGGATGTGGACGGCCGTGTGCGCGGCGCACTGATCGAGCGATCCGGCGGGCGCGTGGACGAGGTCTTCGCCCCGGCCGTGGTTCTGGCCACCGGCGGCGTCGGCGGGCTTTATGAAGTGACGACCAACCCTTCGGCCCTGCGTGGCGAGGGGCTGGCTCTGGCCTATGCGGCGGGAGCAGAGATTCTCGATCCCGAGTTCGTGCAGTTCCACCCCACCGCCATCGACGTCGGGCTGGACCCGGCGCCGCTGGCGACCGAGGCCCTGCGCGGCGAGGGCGCGCGGCTGGTGGACGGAAGCGGCGCCTATCTGCTGGGCGAAGACGCCGACGCCGACCTGGCCCCGAGGGACATCGTGGCGCGGGTGGTGCACGCGGCGCGCGTGGACGGACGCGGCGCGTTTCTGGACGCGACCCAGGCCGTGGGCGAGGCCTTCCCGCACGAGTTTCCGGCGGTGTTCGCCGCCTGCATGCGCGCCGGGCTGGACCCGCGTGTCAGCCCCATCCCGGTGGCGGCGGCGGCCCACTATCATATGGGCGGCATCGTCGCCGACGACGAGGGGCGGACGACGGTTCCGGGCCTCTACGCCATCGGCGAATGTGCGGCGACGGGGGTGCACGGCGCCAATCGTCTGGCCTCCAACTCCCTGCTGGAAGCGGGCGCTTTCGGGCGGCGCGCCGGGCGGGCTGCGGCGCAGGAGGTGCAGCCGGCCAAGGCCGCGCTGAAGCCGACGCGGGCCTCGAAGGACTTGCCGACGGAAGCCATGGCCGAACTGCGCGCCGCCATGACCCGGTTCGCGGGCGTGGTGCGCGACGAGGAGGGGCTGAGCGCCCTGATCGCCGTGATCGACCGGCTGGCCAAGGCGCATCCCGACGCCGTGGTGCTGACTGTCGCGCGGCTGATCGCCGAGGGGGCGCTGAACCGCCGCGAGAGCCGGGGCGGGCATTTCCGCGCCGACTATCCCGACAGCCTGCCGACGGCGGAACATACACGGATGCGGCGGGCGCTCCCTGTGCTCGAAGCGACGTGACGGGCGCACCGCGATCCTCCCCTGCGCGGCGGGGGAGGGGGACCACGCAGTGGTGGAGGGGGCGGATCCACGCTCTTGCCTCTCCAGCGTTGAACGTTGAAACAGCAACAACCGGGGCGGATGTCGCCGCCCCCTCCACCACGCTGCGCGTGGTCCCCCTCCCCCGTCGGGGACGGGGGAGGATTGGTGAAGCATGATGACCCGAACCCTGCCGGACCTGCTGATCGAACCTGTTGTGCGGATGGCTCTGGCCGAGGACCTGGGGCGCGTCGGCGACGTGACGGCCCAGGCCTGCATTCCCGAGGACGCGCGCTTCAGCGCCGTCTTCGCCGCCCGTCAGGCGGGGGTGATGGCGTGCGGGGCCGTGGTGCGGATCGCCGTCCACGCCATGGATCCCCAGGCGAAGGTTTCGGTGAAGGTCGCCGACGGCGAGGCCTTCGAGGCCGGGACCGTGCTGGTCGCGGTCGAGGCTGATGCGCGCGCCCTGCTGGCGGCGGAACGGACGGCGCTGAACCTGCTGGGCCGCATGTGCGGCATCGCCACCCTGACCCGGACCTATGTCGAGGCGGTGGCGGGAACGACCGCCCGCATCGCCGACACCCGCAAGACCACGCCCGGCCTGCGGGCGCTGGAGAAGCACGCGGTGGCCTGCGGCGGCGGGCTGAACCATCGCTTCGGGCTGGATGACGCCATCCTGATCAAGGACAACCACGTCGCCGTCTGCGGCGGGGCGGGCGAGGCGGTGCGCCGCGCCAGGGCCTTCGCGCCCCACCTGATGAAGGTCGAGGTCGAGGTCGACGGTCTGGATCAGCTGGACGAGGTCCTGCCCGAACGCCCCGACGTCATCATGCTGGACAACTTCAGCCTGGAGGACATGGCCGAGGCCGTGCGCCGCGTGCGCGGCAGCGCCTTCGGT
Source organism: Brevundimonas sp. NPDC007368 (assembly GCF_042869015.1). Classification (NCBI taxonomy): domain Bacteria; kingdom Pseudomonadati; phylum Pseudomonadota; class Alphaproteobacteria; order Caulobacterales; family Caulobacteraceae; genus Brevundimonas; species Brevundimonas sp. NPDC007368. Next base: position 294,618 of record NZ_JBIAFA010000001.1, read on the forward strand.
CCGGTGACGCTGGAGGCCTCAGGCGGGGTGAACCTGACGACAGTGGCGGGCATCGCCGCGACCGGGGTCGACGTGATCTCGGTCGGCGCGCTTACGCACTCGGTTCCGCAACTGGACGTGGGTCTGGACGCGAACTGAGGTTGCCGGTGCTGAACCAGCGGCGGCGGATGGCGCGCTGCAAGGGCGCGTCGATCAGCCGGTTGTAGAGGTCGGCGGCGACCACGGCGGCGACCAAAGCCAGCCCCCACAGGCCCCAGGCCTGCCAGGCGACCGTGGCGGCGGCCGGATGCAATCTCTCGACCAGGGGCTGGACGCCGCTGAACCAGACGATTCCGGTGATAGTGTGGGTCATGAAGAGGCTGAAGCTGACCTTGGCGCCCCAGGCCGCGCCGGGGATCGGCTTGGCGGTCGGCAAGGCGCCGCAGCCCAGCACCGCCGCGCAGATGGCGATCAGACTGACCAGGTCCGGCCCCGCGACGGCGACGTTGGCCAGAAGGGCCGCGCCGCCGCCCAGACCGATCAGGCGGGCGGTGCGGGGCGACCAGTCCGCCGTCTCGACCGCGCGGGCCAGGGTCAGGCCGATCAGGAACAGGGGGACGGCGCGGAACATGGCCCACTGAAACGGCAGGTCGAACAGGGCGTGCCCCAGCAAGGTCAGGCTGAGGGCCTGGCCGACGAGCATCAGCGTCAGGCCCAGGGCCAGGGCCGTCAGCGGTCCGGGCAGGCGTCGCATGGCGCGCCACAGCCAGGGAAAGAAGGCGTAGCAGATCAGCAGGGCCGACAGGGTCCAGGCCGGGATGTTCCATTGGCCCCCGCCCAGGCCGAAGGCGTGCAGCAGCAGGATCTGGGCGGGCAGGCCGGACCATTCGAAGCGCTCGGCGTGGACCGGCGTTTTCCCGATCATGGACGCCTCGAGCACCAGCAGGGCCAGAATGGCGAGGGTGATCAGATGGGTCGGATAGCTGCGGGCGAAGCGCTTGAGCCAGAAACGGACGGGCGTGATCCGGCCGGAGACGACGCCGGCGCCATAGGCCCGCGCCAGGACAAAGCCCGACAACAGCAGGAAGAAGTCAGTGGCCAGATAGCCGCGTTCCCAGACGCTGTGCAGGTCGGCCAGGGGGATCGGGGCCTCGTCGCCGAAGTGGAAAAGGACCACGAACATGGAGGCGAGGAAGCGCAGGGCGTCGAGCGCCCCGCCCCGCACGAGGGCGGCCGGCTGGGGCGTGGCGGTGGTCGTCGTCGTCAAGGGCCGTCTCCCGCGCCTTGGGGGGAAGGCGCATCGTCATCCGTTCAGCAAGAAACGCGCCGGGAACGTCTTTCCGTCGGGGGCCGTTTCATTCCGACGAAAGGAGAAGCCCATGAGCAAGACCCCCTCGGTTCCCAAGGAGCAGCGCAGCTTCGCCGACCATGGCGCACGGCCGATCGACGAGATGGCGGACCGACGCGATCTGGCCACGGGCGCCCAATCAGGTCAGCCCGGGGACGCCGACGTCAACACCGGCCAGCAGGGGCGGTTCGGCAATCTGAAGCAGAACCTGACCACCCAGTGGAAGACGCAGGACCGTTAAGAGCCGCTAGCCGGAAGATGGTTAGCCGGCGACGCCGACCGCAGTCGTGTTCGATGCGTTTCCGGCGAGCTGATTATAGGGCACGGGGCCGCTGGAGGCCTCGGTGGTCGTCAGGCTAGCCTGCATCAGGCGCGGCGTTTCAGGGGCGGTCGAGGGACGCGGCGTGTAGCGGAACGCGTCGCTGGAGCCTGAGCGCCCACCGAAGCGGTAGAAGAGGTGGTCGCCGACCTGGCCGACCTTGACCAGGCTGTTGCGCCAGCTGGGCGAGACGCCGGTGGTGTGGAAGTGGGTGGCGTTGCCGACCGGGGCGTAGACCTGACCCGACAGGGCTTTGGAGGCCACGTCGCGGGCGCGGTTCCAGGCGGCGCGGTTGACGGCGCCGCGCATGGCGCCGTTGCAGGTGAAGCTGAACTGGCAGCCGGTGCTGCGGTTCGAGCCCTGGAAGACCACGGCGCAGACCGTATTGGGGAAGGAGGGGTGACGGGCGCGGTTCAGCACCACCTGGACCACGGCCTTCATGCCGTCCACGCCCTCGCCGCGCGCTTCATAATAGGCGGCCTTGGTGAGGCAATCGAGATCGCGCGACTGATCCAGGGCGGTGCCGAGACGGAAGGGCTTGGCGGCTGGATTGGCCAGGTTGGCGCGACGCAGGCCGTTCCGGGATTCTTCGAGGCGGGCGGTCAGCAGTTCCGCCTGGCGGTCCCGCTGGGCGGCGCCGGCGACGGCGTAGGGGTCGTGACGATCGGCGATGGCCAGGGCGCTGGCGTCCAGGCCGCCGGCTGCGGCGGCCATGGCTTCCTGGGTATAGCCCTCGGCGCCGGCGCCCTGCAGGCGTTCAGCCTGGGCGCGAACGGTCGAAGCCTGGGCGGCCACGCCGCCCAGATAGGCTCCACCGACAGCAAGGCTGACGACGCCGCCGAACGCCGCAGCCGCCGTCTTGGGGCGCAGGCGAACAGAGCGGGCGGCGTGCATCAGCGCACGCGTCTGCGAGGAGAAACTCAAAAGCGTAGTCCTGTTCAGCAGGGCGAGGATGCCGCCCCTTTACTCAACGGAACCGGGCGACAAGACGCGTCGCGAACCCGCTCCGGACCAGAGGTCGACGAACGGCCGACCACCGGAAGGCGGGCCTTAAGCCATCTGTTTATGTTCTCAATGTGGTTGATTCGGCAATTGCTGTTGCGCCGCAACAATTCGTCGCGCCTATAGAGACGGTGAATTTTGCGACCCTGACGACCGCTTGTCATTGCTTCAGAACATCTTGCGAAATCTGTATTCGATTACGGGGTGATGATCTCGAGGCGGAGGCGGTTTCGCTGTAAGCGCTATTGGGGAGGTATGGGTTACTTTCTTGATGCGCTCGCGGACAAGGCGGGAACTTTCGGCCCCTGGCGGCGTTGCAAGCTCAACCATTTCAAGGAGTTCTCCGCCTGATGACCCGTTTCCCGATCCGCGCCGCCGCCCTTCTCGTTCTGGGAGCCTCCGCGATGGCGCTTTCCGCCTGCGGACACACGGTCGAGCAAAAGGCCGCGACCGGCGCCATCGCCGGCGCCGTGGTGGCCGGACCGGTTGGGGCGGCGGTGGGCGGCGCGGCTGGGGCGGCGGTCGGCCATGTCGACAAGCCGAAACGCTAGATCGGCCTTACGGCGTCGCTTGTAGGCGGCCAGGCCGGCGCCCGCATAGGGCTCGCCGCGCGATTTTCGCTCGAAATTGCGTGTTTGAGGTCCGGAAACGGCGGCAGAGCTTGATTTCTGCGCCGGATTCCGCTTTGGCAGCGCGCCGGGCCGTTCGCGCATCCGCACGCCCGCCGGGCCGCCGTTGATCGGCGTCGCCCCCCATCAGAGTTTCAAGGAAGACCGCCTCTACGCATGCGAGACCTCAAACAAACCGGCTTCAACGATCGTATCTCCGCCCAGCAAGACGCCAAGAAGGCCCTGCTGGCCAAGTTCAAGCCCAAGCCGGCGGTCCAGGACCCCGAGTTCGAGAAGCTGGCTGAGAAGCGCGCCGCCGAGAAGGAAGCCCAGCGTCAGCAGTTCGAGCTGGAGAAGGCTGAAGTGCGTCGCCAGAAGGCTGAGAAGGAAGCCGCCCGTCTGGCCGCCGAAATGGCCGCCCAGGACGAGGTCGACGCCGCCAAGCGCGCCGCCCGCAAGGAGCGCAAGCAGCTGACCAAGGAAGAACAGAAGGCCGCGCGCGACGCCCGCTACGCCGCCCGCAAGGCGCGCCAGCGCTAGGACGCGACCGGCCGGCAGGGGCGTGCAACGCCCCTGCGGCTCCAGCGTTACAGGCGTGAAGATTCCGGCCGGCGCCGGGCGCGACCCCTTGGATCGCGGCCCGGGTTTCCTAACTGCAAGGCTGGATATTCACACAGCGACGCAAACAGGAGCCGCCATGACCGCCGCCATCGACACCGGCCTGAAACCCAAGGAACGCGACGAGGTCGCCCGCGAGCTGTCCAAGGTCCTCGCCGACAGCTTCGCCGTCTATCAGAAGACGCACGGCTACCACTGGAACGTCCGCGGGCCGGAGTTCTTCAGCCTGCACAAACTGCTGGAGCAGCAGTACAACGAAATCTGGGCCGCGCTGGACGATATCGCCGAGCGTATCCGCGCCCTGGGCGAACTGGCCCCGCAGAGCGCCTCGGCCTTCGCCAACCTGACCTCGATCAAGGACGGTGACCCCGAGAAGGACGCCAGCGAGATGCTCAAGGAGCTGATCAAGGACCACGGCGTGCTGATCGCCACGACCCGCGCCGCGCTGGACGCCGCCGACGAGGTGGGCGACGAGGCCAGCGTCGATCTGATGACCCAGCGCCTGGCCGCTCACGAAAAGGCCGCCTGGATGCTGCGGTCCAGCCTGGGTGATCGCTGATCCCCTCACGGAACGGTAATCTTCGGGCCTGAAAAGCGCCGGATTGGGCGGTCAATCAGATCACCCTCCGGCGCTCGCCAGCGCCGCACATGGGACGCTGGATGCTGAAAGGCCGCCTGCCACAGCTGAAGACGACCGGACGCCGGGCCCTCGCCGCGGCGCCCATGGCCGTGGCCGTCAGCCTAGCGGTCATGGGCCTGGCCATGTCGGCCAGCTCCAGCGTGCGCCCCGATCTGGACCGCACGGCCGAGGCCGTGGCCCGCGCCACCGGCGGCGACCTGACCCCGAACGGTCTGAAGCTGATCATGGCGCGGCTGGACCCCGGCCAGCTGGCCATCGCGCGGCGTTTCGATCCGGCGCTGAACCAGCCCGAACTGTACGGCCTGACGCCGGGGTGGGAGAGCCTGTCGCTGGGCGGCAAGCCGTCGCTGGACGCGGGCGTTTCCGGCGTCGCCGCCCAGCAACTGAACGCGGCCATGCCCAACGCCTTCGGCGCCTTGCAGCCGGCCAGACCCTTCGATCTGCGTCCCGCCACCGAGGCGGACCGCAAGCGCGCCCTGCGCTGCCTGACCCAGGCCGTCTATTACGAGGCGGCGCTGGAGCCGACCGAGGGGCAGGAGGGCGTGGCCCAGGTGGTGCTGAACCGGGTGCGCGATCCCAACTATCCCGCCACGGTCTGCGGCGTGGTCTATCAGGGCGCCGAGCGGACCACCGGCTGCCAGTTCAGCTTCACCTGCGACGGCGCGCTCAGCCGCGCGCCTATCCCCTGGGCCTGGAACCGCGCCGCCCGCGTGGCCGAGCGCGCCCTGGCCGGCCATGTGGCGACGCGCGTCGGCACCGCGACCCACTATCACGCCGACTACGTCCATCCCTGGTGGTCGCCGACCCTGGCCAAGATCACCCAGGTCGGGGCGCACATCTTCTATCGTTGGAAGGGCGCGCCGGGGGAAAGCGCCGCCTTCGTCCAGAGGTCGGCGGGCCGCGAGCCCGTGATCGACGAGGCTCGCTTCGCCCGGCCCCGCATCCTTCTGGCCACCGCCGCCGACAGCGTCGAGGAGGCCCTGGCCGGCGCCGCGCCGAACCAGCTGCGCACCGTCGAGATCAACGGCCAGACCCGCGTCGTCGGCGTCGCCAGCCTGGGCGGCCGTCGTCAGGCCAGCAAGGACGAGATCGCCGCCATCAACGAGCGGCTGAAAGCTTATGAAGCCCCGGCCGTCACGGTGGCGCCGCCCCCGCCGGGCGTCACCGCCATGGCGGTCGAGGAAGTCGGCAAGCCGGCGGCCTAGCCCGAAGGCTGTCGCTTTGAAACACCGCTAAGGGTGGAAAGCGGACTTTGCCGCTGATACGCATGTGGGCAATGCCACTTACGGAGACTGCGAATGTGGGAGGCTGCTCACATTGGAACTGAATGCGATCAGTTCGAGATTGGAGGAGTTTCGGTCTGGGATGCTCGCTGGCAGTCAACTGGCGAGAGTGTCGAGTTGCCTCACCCAAGCTACCCCAACCAACGCTACCGTTTCTCCATCTACGAACTTGAGAGCGACGGTAACCTGAAACGATTGGCGGCAGGGGAGTTGTCCGCTGGCGTCTACGGCTTCTACCGTCAGACTTGACCGATGCAGAGGGTGGGGGGCGCTATGGGTGGAAAGCGGACGTTAGACCAGCCAGACTGTTGGGATGAAATGGAAACCTGATGATCTTGGGGTTTGGCTGAGCGACGTTGATGTCAACGGCCTGTCGGACTCTGAGGCAGAAATCCTCGCGCAGCTTGATCCCTCCTCAGACGAGGGGCTCGATCAGATCGTAAAAGACTGGATCCGGCCTCGTTTTGAGAAGTGGGACGCGCAAAACCAGAGCGAGATGCTCGCCATTTTGGCTCAATCGGGCAATTGGGGCACGAGGCAACTCGCACCGGTATTCGAGCAGTTTGCGTTTCCCGGAGCCGATATCGATTTCGGCCATTTCATCGATGCGCTTAGGCGGCATTTCCTAACCTGAAGGTCTGCTCAGGGTCGAAAGCAGACATTCACCAGCAGGCGTCTTTCGGACGTCGCCGTTGGCGCGTCGACGCGCCGTAGCCCACCCTCCCGGAAGCGGGGGGATGGGCTTGCGAGGCCTACCAGGCGCCGATCTTCTCGGCTTCCTTGTGGCTGATGGGGTTGTGGGCGGCCTTGTGGTCTTCCTCGGCCAGGAAGCGCGCGGCTTCCAGGGCGGCCATGCAGCCCATGCCGGCGGCGGTGACGGCCTGGCGATAGACGTCGTCGGTCACGTCGCCGGCGGCGTAGACGCCCTCGATGGCGGTCGAGGCCGTGCCGGGCTTGACCCGCAGATAGCCGCCGGAGTTGATCTCCAGCTGGCCCTTGAACAGTTCCGACGACGGGGCGTGGCCGATGGCGATGAAGACGCCGTCGGCGGGGATTTCCGACAGGTCGCCGGTCTTGACGTTCTTGAGCCGCACGCCGGTGACGTTGCGGGCCACGCCGTCGACGACGCCGAGGATTTCATCGACCGTCACGTCCCAGATCACCTCGATCTTGGGGTGGGCGAACAGGCGGTCCTGCAGAATCTTCTCGGCGCGGAACTCATTCTTGCGGTGGATGACCGTGACCTTCTCGGCGAAGTTGGTCAGGAACAGGGCTTCCTCGACGGCGGTGTTGCCGCCGCCGACGACCACGACCTGCTTGCCGCGATAGAAGAAGCCGTCGCAGGTGGCGCAGGCGGAAACGCCGAAGCCCTGATAGTCGGCCTCCGACTCCAGTCCCAGCCACTTGGCCTGGGCGCCGGTCGAGATCACGACCGTTTCGGCCAGCAGCTCCGCGCCGCTGTCCAGCGTCAGGCGGAAGGGGCGCTGCGACAGGTCGGCCCTGGTCACGATGTCGTGGATGACCTCGGTCCCGACGTGCACGGCCTGGGCCTGCATCTGCTCCATCAGCCAGGGACCCTGGATGGTCTCGGCGAAGCCGGGATAGTTCTCGACATCGGTGGTGATGGTCAGCTGGCCGCCGGGTTGCAGGCCGGCGATGACCACCGGGTTCAGCGAGGCGCGGGCGGCGTAGATGGCGGCGGTCCAGCCGGCGGGACCGGAACCGATGACGGCGAGGCGGACAGTACGAGCTTGGGTCATGGCCCTATTTAGGCGCTGATTCCCCGAAGCGCGATGCTAGGCTGCGGGTTCTGCACGGGGGATTTGATCATGAGCAACAAGAGCGCGGCCTTTCTGCCAATCGGAATCGGCCTGGGCGTCGGCATGGGCACGGCCCTGGGCGTGGCGACCGACAACCTGGCTCTGGGCCTCTCGCTGGGCGTGGCCATCGGTTCGGGCCTCGGCGTGGCTCTGATGGGGGCCGCCAATGTGAAGGCGCAGAAGGACAAGACGGCGTCGGACGGTTCGCCGATGGTGTCGGACGGCGGGGCTTCGACGTCGAGCGGCGGCCACTGCGCTCCGGGCGCCGACTGCGGCGGGTCCGACGGGGGTGGCGGCGGCGATTGACGGGCCTCCTCGTCGGGGCTCATCCTGCGCCGAGGAACGAGGTTACGCCATGCCTGCCGCCGCCGATCCGATCCGCGAGACCCGCAGCTATGTGCGCCGCGTGCTGGCCTATGCGCGGCGCGGCGTCGATCAGGCGGCGGTCGAGGCCTCGGTCTATGACAACGGCGGTCTCAGCGGCCGCTATCTGATGATGACGGTGATCTCGGCGGCCATCGCCGTGCTGGGGCTGATGCTGTCGTCGCCGGCGGTGGTCATCGGGGCCATGCTGGTCTCGCCGATGATGGGACCTATCGTGGCCCTGGGGTTCTCCTTGGCCCTGCTGGACTGGGCGCGGCTGAAGCAGTCGCTGACCTGTCTGGTGGTGGGCATGGCCGTGGCCTTGGCGGTGGCCATCCTGCTGACCCTTCTGTCGCCGTTGAAAGAGCCGACCAGCGAAATCCTGGCGCGAACCCGGCCCAACTTCTTCGACCTCCTGATCGCGGTCTTTTCCGGGGTGGCCGGGGCCTATGCGGTGGTGCGTCAGCGCGGCGAGACCATCATCGGCGTGGCCATCGCCACCGCCCTGATGCCGCCGGTGGCGACGGTGGGCTTCGGCATCGGCACAGGGGACCTGTCGATCTCGATCGGCGCCTTCTATCTGTTCATGACCAACCTGCTGGCCATCGCCCTGGCGGCGACGCTGACGGCGGGCTTCTTCGGGTTCCGCCCCCGGTTGATGGAACGGCCGTCGCCGTGGCGCGGGATCGCCGTGCTGGCCGTCTTCGTCTTGCTGTCGATCCCTCTGATGATCTCGCTACGCGCTATCGGGCTGGAGAGCCAGGCCACGGCCGAGACGCGGACGGCGGTGGCCGACATCTTCGCGGGGTCGGATGCGCGCATCACCCTTCTGGACGCCCGCAGCGAGGGCCGGGGCGTCACCGTCTCGACCCTGGTCAGCACCCGCAAGCTGGTCGTTGACGCGCAGACGCACCTTCAGAACCGCCTGTCGGCGGCCCTGCACACGCCGGTCACGGCGACCCTGGACCAGATCGTCGTGGCCGATCCCCAGGCGGCCTCGCGCGCGGTTCAGGCCAGCGCCGGCTCGAACCCGGATCCGACCGCGACCTTGCGCACCCGCCTGTCCGAGGCCGTGCCCTTCGCCACCGACGCGGTCATGGTGGACGCCGAGGGCCGTCGGGCCATCGTCCTGCTGCGGCCGGACGCGGGCCTCGATCTGGCCAGCGCCTATGCGCTGGAGGCGGCGCTGCGCGGCCGGTTCGAGGGGGTGGACGTCTGGGTCACGCCCCCGGTGCAGGAATTGAAGACGGTCGATCTGGGCGACGCGGGCGCGCGGGCGCGGGCGGTCTGGGCCCTGAAGCGTTGGCGCGCCAGCCCGGCCCTCAGCGACTGCCGCCCCGCGCCTGGCGCGGCGGCCATCGAGGGCCAGGCGCCGTCGCCGAACACGGGCGAGGCCTTCCGGGCCCAACTGGCGGCGGCGGGCGTCTCGATCCGTGATGAAGAGGGGCCGGCCTGCCTGCGCGGAGACGAGAACCTGGCGCGACTGGACCTTGGCTGATCAGCCGCGCGCGGCCATGGCCTCCAGCACGGCGCGGGCCGCCCGCTCGGTCTCATTGAGCGGGGCGTAGGTCCAGTCGTCCAGCGATCCGTCGAAAGACCGGGCGGCGCCGTGAGCGGCGAGGTCGGCGTGCAGTCGGGCGAACTTGCCGGCGGGCTTCAGCGCGATCATGGGCAGGATGTGGACGGGCTTGCCGGTCGAGGCGGCCTCGGTCGCCATATTGGCGCTGTCCTCGGTGACCAGGACATGATCGGCGGCGGTCAGCATGGCGAACAGGGGGTTGTCGCCGGTTCCGTCCCAGATCCAACCGGGCAGGGCGGACAGGCGCTCGGTCATCACTCTCTTGGCGGCGTCCGGCGTGCGACGCGAGAAGGTCAGCAGCAGCGACCCCTTCGCCGCCTGAACCGCCGTCTTGATCTGGTCGGTCAGGGCGGCGGCGTGGGCCTCGGGCAGGTCGAAGGCCTTCGACTTGCCGCCGATCATGACCGTGACGCGCGGGCGGGGCAGGGCCTCGATCCGGTCGGCGAAGGCGGGCGCGGCCTCGGCCAGCCGCTGCGGCGTGATGCGGTGCGGGCTGCCGATGATCTCGAAGACATTGTCGCCCGACAGGCCGTCATGGGCGGGGGCGACGATCAGGTCGTAGGCGCTGTTCTTCCAGCGCGGGTCCTGGGTCTGGACGGTGAAGGTCTTGCCGCCGCTCCACTCGCGGACCTTGGCCGACAGGGGCAGGCTGGCGCGGCCCGTGGCGATCCACAGATCGGGCCAGTCGGTCGTGGCGCGCGGATCGAACGAGCCCGGCGCCAGCATGGCGGGGGTCTTCAACCCCGAGGGCCAGCGGTCGAACAGCGGGCGCCAGCGGACGGTCTTGATGGCGATGTCGGCGGGCGTCAGGCGGGCGACCGCCTCGGCCAGGCCCAGGGCCTGGTTCTGGATGCCGGTCCGGCCGTCGGACACCACCCAGATGGACAGAGGGCGCGCGGCGGAACCGCGCGCCCCTGTGGCGTCCTCGTGAGGAGGCGAGCTTACTTCCACTCGACCTTGAGGATCTCATAGGCCTTCACGCCGCCGGGCGTGTTGACCTCGACCACGTCGCCGACTTCCTTCGAAATCAGGGCGCGGGCAATCGGCGAGGCGATGGAGATCTTGCCCGACTTCACGTCGGCCTCGTGCTCGCCGACGATCTGATAGACGCCCTCTTCCTCGGTGTCCTCGTCCACGAAGGTGACGGTGGCGCCGAACTTGACCTGGCTGCCCGACAGCTTGGTCACGTCGATGACCTGGGCGCGCGACAGCTTGTCCTCGATCTCGGCGATGGAGCCTTCGATCCAGCCTTGGCGTTCCTTGGCGGCGTGATACTCGGCGTTCTCGGACAGGTCGCCGTGCTCGCGGGCCTCGGAGATGGCCGCGATGACGCTCGGCCGTTCGACCTGCTTCAATTGCTTCAGTTGTTCGTCGAGGACACGGTAGCCCTCGGCCGTCATCGGCACTTTTTCCATTGTGTCGTGAGTTTCTTGTTTCGCCCGGAGACTAAGGAGAGACGTTTAATCGGCACAGTCACGGTCACGGGGCGCGCGTGATCGGGCAAAGAGGGTAGGGCGCCTGTTCGCCAAACTCAAGTAGGACGACGGGCGCACAGCCAAGCTGCGACGTCAGGGCTCCTGTCGCATCGGGCGACGACCCCGTTCACGGCTCAGCCAGCGCCGCAGGGCGGTCCAGACGATCAGCCCCAGGGCCGCGCCGGCGACCAGGACGAACAGGACCGAGATCATGCCCACCCCCGCCGCGATGAAGGCGATGACCAGGCAGACAGCGGCGACGAGGGCCGCGACGAGGGAGATGACGCACAGGCGCATGGGGGCGTAAACGCCGTCGCCGGGGCGGGGTTTCAGCCTCGCGAAGCCGTGATCATCGACCGCCGCGATCAGGCGTAGGCGTACTCTCCACCGCGCTCCAGGGCGCGTTTCCAGGCCGGGCGGGCGTGAATCGCCTTCAGGAACAGGGCTATGTTGGGATAGGCCGCCAGGTCGATGGCGCGGCTGGCGGCGGCCTCCAGCGGGAAGCTCATCATGATGTCGGCGGCGCTGAAGTGCGGCCCGGCGAACCAGCCGGTGGCGGCCAGTTCGGCCTCCTGCCAGTCCGCATGGCTCTTCAACTGCGGGTCGATGAAGGTACGCTGCGCCTTGGCGGCGATGCCGTTGACGAGGGGGCGAACCAGACCCGGCGCGCGTTTCGGCAACTGGCTGAAGACGAGCTTCAGCAGCAGGGGCGGCATGGCCGAGCCCTCGGCGTAGTGCAGCCAGTAGCTGAAGCGTCGTCCGTCCGCCGTGCCGCGCGTCGGGCGCAGTCGCCCCTCCGGATCATAGGCGTCCAGCAGGTATTCGATGATGGCGCCCGTCTCGGCCACGCGGATGTCGCCGTCGTCCAGCACCGGCGACTTGCCGAGCGGATGCACCGCCTTCAGCTCGGGCGGGGCCAGCATGGTGGCCGGGTTCCGCTGATAGCGTTTGATCTCATAGGGCAGACCCAACTCCTCCAGCAGCCAGAGCACACGCTGCGAGCGGGAGTTGTTCAGGTGATGGACGACGATCATGGGACGGGCTCCGTCTGATGAAGGCTCAGCTTGGGCGCTTTACGTCGGGTCCGTCCAGAGGGGGCAGGCGAGCCAGAGGACCAGGGCGCTCAGCAGGAGCAGGACGTGAAGCGTCAGGATCAGGCCCAGCCAGGCGGCGAACGGCTGCTTGCGGGTCTTGTGCCGCAGCAGTCGCTGGCCGAGCCCGGCGCCGAGGCCGCCGAACAGGGCGGCGGTCAGCAGTGTGCGCTCGGGGATGCGGCGTCGGCCCGATCGGGCCCGCGTCTTGTCGATGGCGAACAGGCCGAAGGCGATCAGATTGGCGATGGAGAGGGCCAGCAGGATCAGGGGCATGAGGCCGCTTGTGTCATGGGGCGCACGAAAAAGCCCCCGGCGTCGGAACGCCGGGGGCTGATTTTCACGACTGGGCCGAGGCTCAGTTGTAGGACTGCACCGGGCGGACATCCAGTTCGCCGGCGCGGATGGCGGCGATGCCCTGGGCCGCGGCCAGCGAACCGGCGGCGGTGGTGTAGTAGGGAATCTTCATCATCAGGGCCGTGCGGCGGATGGAGAAGCTGTCGGCCAGGGCCTGCTTGCCGTCCGTGGTGTTGAAGACCAACTGGACCTCGCCGTTCTTCATGGCGTCGACGATGTTGGGGCGGCCTTCCAGCACCTTCTTGACCAGACCCACCTCGACGCCCTGCGACGCCAGATAGTCGTGGGTGCCCGAGGTGGCGATCACCGAGAAGCCCTGCTCCAGCAGGGAACGGACGGCCTCGACGATGAAGGGCTTGTCGGCTTCCTTGACCGAGACGAAGGCGCAGCCCTCGGTCGGCAGGACGGTGCCGCCGCCGATCTGCGACTTGGCGAAGGCGCGGGCGAAGGCGGGGGCCAGATCGGCCTCGCCCTCACGTTTCCAGTCCAAGCCCATGACCTCGCCGGTCGAACGCATTTCCGGGCCGAGGATGGTGTCCACACCGGCGAAGCGGGCGAAGGGGAAGACGGCTTCCTTGACCGCGATATGCTCCAGTTCCTTGTCCACCAGACCGAAGCTGGACAGCTTCTCGCCGGCCATGACCTTGGCGGCGATGGCGGCGACCGGCTGGCCGATGGTCTTGGCCACGAAGGGCGCCGTGCGGCTGGCGCGCGGGTTCACTTCCAGCACGAAGATGCGCGGGTTTTCGCTGTGCGGCTCCTCGATGGCGAACTGCACGTTCATCAGGCCGCGCACCTTCAGGGCCTTGGCCATGGCGGTGGTCTGACGCTTCAGCTCAGCCACGATCTCGGGGCGCAGCGAGAAGGGCGGCATGGAGCAGGCGCTGTCGCCCGAGTGGACGCCGGCTTCCTCGATGTGTTCCAGCACGCCGGCGACGAAGACGGTCTCGTCGTCGCACAGGGCATCGACGTCCACCTCGGTGGCGCGGTTCAGATAGTGGTCGATCAGGACCGGATCGTCGCCCGAGACGCGCATGGCCTCATGGACGTAGCGGTCCAGCTGCTCGCGGTCGTGGACGATCATCATGCCGCGGCCGCCAAGAACATAGGAGGGGCGCAGCACGACGGGATAGCCGACTTCCTCGGCCTTCTGCGCGGCTTCCTCGGCGCTGCGGGCCAGACCGTTGGGCGGCTGTTGCAGACCGATGGCCTGCAGCATCTGCTGGAAGCGCTCGCGGTCCTCGGCCAGGTCGATGCTGTCGACGCTGGTGCCCAGGATCGGCACGCCGTCCTCCTGCAGGGCATGGGCCAGCTTCAGCGGGGTCTGGCCGCCGAACTGAACGACGACGCCGATCAGGTCGCCCTTCGAGCGTTCAACGTCGATCAGCTCCAGCACGTCCTCGGCCGTCAGGGGCTCGAAGTAGAGGCGGTCGGAGGTGTCGTAGTCGGTCGAGACGGTCTCGGGGTTGCAGTTGACCATGATCGACTCGACGCCGATGTCCGCAAAGGCGAAGGCCGCGTGGCAGCAGCAGTAGTCGAACTCGATGCCTTGGCCGATGCGGTTGGGACCGCCGCCGAGGATGATGGCCTTCTTCTTGTCCGACGGCGCGGCTTCGCACTCGGGGATCTGGCCCAGGGCGCCGGTCTCATAGGTCGAATACATATAGGCCGTGGCCGAGGCGAACTCGGCGGCGCAGGTGTCGATGCGCTTGAAGGTCGGGCGGACCTTCAGGGCGCGGCGGGCGCCGCGCACCTCGGCTTCGGTCTTGCCGGTCAGGGCCGCCAGGCGGGCGTCGGAGAAGCCCTTGGCCTTGAGCTTGCGGAACTCGGTCTCCGTCGCGGGCAGGCCCTGGACGCGGACGTGGCCCTCGGTGCGGATCAGGTCAGCGATCTGACGCAGGAACCAGGGCTCGTAGAAGCAGGCGGCGTGGACTTCCTCGACCGTCAGGCCGTGGCGGAAGGCCTGGGCGATGACGCGGATGCGGTCCGGCGTGGGCTCGCCCAGGGCGCGGATGACGGCGGCGCGGGCGCCCGCGTCGTCGTCGGCGTCGGCGACGCCCTCGATCTCGATCTCGTCAAAGCCGTTCAGGCCGGTTTCCAGACCGCGCAGGGCCTTCTGCATCGACTCCTGGAAGGTGCGGCCGATGGCCATGACCTCGCCGACCGACTTCATGGCCGTGGTCAGATGGGGTTCCGAACCCGGATATTTCTCGAAGGCGAAGCGCGGGATCTTGGTGACCACATAGTCGATGCTCGGCTCGAAGCTGGCCGGCGTCACCTGGGTGATGTCGTTCTGCAGCTCGTCCAGGGTGTAGCCGACGGCCAGACGGGCGGCGACCTTGGCGATGGGGAAGCCGGTGGCCTTGGAGGCCAGGGCCGAGGAGCGCGACACGCGCGGGTTCATCTCGATGACGACCATGCGGCCGTCGGCCGGGTTGATCGCCCACTGGACGTTGGAGCCGCCGGTCTCGACGCCGATCTCGCGCAGGACGTTGATCGAGCCCGTGCGCATCAGCTGATATTCCTTGTCGGTCAGCGTCAGGGCCGGGGCGACGGTGATGCTGTCGCCGGTGTGGACGCCCATAGGGTCCACGTTCTCGATGGAGCAGATGATGATGCAGTTGTCCGCCGTGTCGCGGACGACCTCCATCTCGTATTCCTTCCAGCCCAGCACCGACTCCTCGATCAGGACCTCGGTGGTCGGCGACAGGTCGAGGCCGCGCTCCACGATCTCGTGGAACTCCTCGATGTTGTAGGCGATGCCGCCGCCGGTGCCGGCCAGGGTGAAGCTGGGACGGATGATGGCGGGCAGGCCGACAAAGGCCAGGGCGTCGTCGGCTTCCTCGATGTGGTGGATGGCGCGCGAGCGGGGCGATTCCAGACCCAGCTTGTCCATGGCGTCGCGGAACTTCTGACGGTCCTCGGCCTTGTCGATGACCTCGGCCTTGGCGCCGATCATCTCGACGCCGTACTTGGCCAGGGCGCCCGAGGCGTTCAGGGCCAGGGCCGTGTTCAGCGCCGTCTGGCCGCCCATGGTCGGCAGGAGGGCGTCGGGACGTTCCTTGGCGATGATCTTCTCGACGATGTCCGGTGTGATCGGCTCGATATAGGTGGCGTCGGCCACCTCCGGGTCGGTCATGATGGTGGCGGGGTTCGAGTTGACCAGGATGACCCGGTAACCCTCGGCCTTCAGCGCCTTGCAAGCCTGAACGCCGGAGTAGTCGAACTCACACGCCTGGCCGATGACGATCGGGCCGGCGCCGATGATCAGGATGGACTTGATGTCTGTGCGCTTGGGCATCGGCGTTACTCAGTTCGTCACGACCGCGCACTCCCAGCCGTCGTAATCGAGCTGGAAGGCCGCGGCCCAGGATTGCATCATGGCCGACACAGGCGAAAACGACGCCTCATCGACCGGCATGGTTGTTTCCAGAACGGTCATGTCGCCCTGGCCCCGAGTCAGAAAACCCGCACGACGCGCGACCTCGCAGAGATCGCCGTGCGCATCCTCGTCGCCGTAGAAATAGAACAACGTATGGCGCGGGGTGATCCCGCTGTCGCCCTGCTCGGCCAGAGCAGCGCGCACCATAGCATCCTTTTCCTCGTGACTGTTCAGCGCCGGGCTCCACGCGCGCGAAGAAACCGGACGCAGGGCGAGGCCCGCGACCGATCCGTTCAGGTTGTCGGTTAAGCGGCCCGTTTAGAGAGCCGGACCCCCGCTGGCAAGACCCGGAAAGCCTTGCAGCAGGCAAAGAAAAAGGGCGGCCCTCGCGGGCCGCCCTTCAACCTGTCTTCAGACCGGAATTACCAGGGACGGTAGTTCAGGCCGACGAAGAAGCGACGACCATAGGGGTCGAAGTTCGAGTACAGGGTGGTGCCCAGGTAGGACGGCTGTTCGGCGTCGAACAGGTTCACCACGCCGGCGCGAACCGACAGATCGTCACGAACGTTCCAGCGCACCGTCACGTCGTTACGCACGAAGTTCTCGGTGTCCAGTTGGTCCGAGGTGCGCGAGTCGGCGTTCAGCACCCAGTCGCGAACCTGGACGATGTCCTGGGCGGCTTGCCAGTCCGCCGTCCAGTTGACGCTCCAGACTTCGTTCGGCGTCCAGGTCAGCGACGAGGACAGGCGAACGCGCGGGTAACCATTGCCGGCCGTGACCAGGGTGCTGGCCAGTTCGTCATAGTCGCCGGGGTCGGCTTCGTTCAGGAAGTTCTTCTGCTCGATCAGCCAGTTGCCCGACAGCGAGTAGTCCAGAACGCCCCAGTTGCGGCCCAGCATCTCTTCGAAGTCGAAGCTGTAGCGCGCCGTGACGTCCAGGCCGCGGGTTTGCAGCTTGGCGTAGTTCAGCGAACCCTCGATGAAGCCGCCCACCGGGTCGCCGTTGGGGGCGCCGATGCCGAACTCGATGTTCGGGTTGTTGCGGAAGATGGTCGAGCAGGCCGCCTCGTTGAGGCTGTCGCCGTTGACACAGTTTTCCGCCGCCGTCTGGGCCGACACCGCAGCGATGACCTGTTCGATCTCGATCTCGTAGTAGTCGAGGACCAGCGAGAAGTTCGGGATGAAGCGGGGCTTCAGCACCGTCGAGAAGGTGAAGCTGGTCGATTCTTCCGGCTTCAGGTTCGGGTTGCCGCCGGCCGAACCGGAGATGCCCGAGGTGTAGGTCGGGTTGAAGTCGTCGGCGTTGGTGGCGGTGGCGCCGGCGAAGTCGAAGGTCAGGCCTTGCTGCGCCGCCAGGGCGGTGCAGTTCTTGATGCGGTTGGCCTTCTTGTCGGCTTCGGAGACCGCGGCGATGTTCAGGGTCGCGCACGGATCGACGATGTTGTTCAGGAAGGTTTCGCTGAGCGGCGAGAAGTTTTCGCCCAGGTCAGGCACCCGAACCGAGGTGTTGTAGCTGGTCTTGAAGCTGATGTCCGGGATCGGACGATAGACCAGGTTCACGCCATAGACATCGACGTTGCCCACGGTGGAGTAGTCGGCGTAGCGGTACGAACCGCTCAGCTCGGCGTACTCGCCCAGGAAGCTGTCGCGGAACAGCGGGATCGACAGCTCGGTGAAGACTTCCTTCGACTCATAGGAGGCTTCCGGGAAGTCCGGGCCCGAGTTCAGGAACAGCAGGCGGCCGTCGGTGTCGCGATCGCGGCCGGTGGCCTCGGTCGTTTCCTTGCGGTACTCGCCGCCGATGGCCAGGCCGATGGCGCCGGCGCCCCAGAAGTCCCACAGGTTGCCCGAGACCGAGCCCAGGAACTGCCGCTGCTCGTTGCGTTCCGTGATGCCGATGACGGCGTCGACGTACTCAAGAGCTTCGGCGCTCTGGTTGCCCTTGCCGAAGATGTTCAGCGGGGTGCACTGCGAGATCGAGTCGCGACCGTACTGGGTGTCGCGCAGATCGCCGCCGCGTTGCGGGTCGCCCAGGGCGCCGTTCGGCACGCCTTGAGCGTTCAGCAGCTGGACGCGGCAGACGATTTCGCCAGCCTTGCCGTTGACGAGGCCGGCGGTGTCGACGACGGCGTCAGCCGCCAGGGCGAAACGTTGACCATCGACGCCGCGTTCGCGGTTTTCGATCTCGACCTTGCCGTAGGTGTAGCCCAGATCCCAGGCGATGTCCTTGACGAAGCCGAGCTGGTCGAAGTCGCCGCGGGCGCCGACGACGTAGCGCTGCAGTTCACGCGTGTTGTCCTGGGTGCGGTCGGGACCGAACAGGGTGTGGCGGGCGTTCTGCAGGGCGATGCCCGGCAGGGCCTGGCCGGCCGCGTCGGCCGTCGGGCGGCTGTAGGGCGTGACGACGTTGGTGCGGATGGCTTCCTTGACGATCGACGGCAGGAAGGCGTTGTCGTCCCAACGCAGGTCGAAGTTGTTCACCGCGTAGATCGGGTTGGCGGTGTTCGCGTCGTAGGAGTTGACCAGGTCGACGTCGAAGAAGGTCGGCTGGCCGCGGTCGAAGGTGTCTTCCGTGACGTACTTGGCTTCGCCGTACAGTTCGATGTTGTCGGTCAGCTTGAAGGTCGAGCCGACCTGATAGCGTTGCGACTCCGAACGCGGGACGCGCGAACCGGTCGAGAAGTCGGCCGGGTTCTCACCGTCGCCGCCGATGTTGTAGGGGCGGTTGATGCCGGTCTCGCCGACGCGTTGACCGAAGTTGGCCAGGCGAGCGCCGCCGTTTTCGTACCAGAAGGTCTTGCCGGGCGCGACGCCGAAGCAGTTGGCGCTGTACGAGAACTCGCCGCCGGGGAAGCAGTCAGCGTAGGCGACGTTCGGGTTGGTCAGGTCGCTGGGACGCTGGACGTTGGCCAGGGTGGTCTGACCCCAACGCGGAATGTCCAGACGCTTCACGCCGGTGAAGACGTGGGTGTCGATGCGGCCGTCGTACTGGGCGTTGGTCGGATCGGCGTCGATGCCCAGGCGAACGGGAGCGCGACGGATCCAGTCGATGTCCATCGAGGTGACTTCGTCGATCTGCTCGTATTCAGCGTGAGCATAGACGTTCAGACGGTCGTCGAAGAAGTTCTTGCCGATCAGGGCCGAGACGCGCTTGTTGGCTTCGCCGCCCTGGTTGATCATGCCGTAGTTGGCGTCGATCTCCAGACCTTCAAAGTCCTTGCGCATCACGAAGTTCAGCACGCCCGAAACGGCGTCGGCGCCGTAAACCGACGAGGCGCCGCCCGTGACGATCTCGATGTTCTGGATCAGCAGGCGCGGGATGGTGTCGATGTCGACCGACAGCGAGCCGCCGGCCGAACCGACGTGGCGGCGACCATCGACCAGGGTCAGGGTGCGGTTGGAGCCCAGCGAACGCAGGTTCGGCAGCGACAGGCCGCCGTCGCCCAGGTTCGAGCCCGTCGTGTCCGACGGAACGACCGAATTGCCCAGGGCCGGGATGGTGGCCAGATAGTCCATGACCGTCGTCTGGCCGGTGGTCAGCAGCGCCTCGCGCTGGACTTGGATCAGCGGGGTCGGCGCGTTGGTCGGATCGCGGCGGATGCGCGAACCCGTGACGACGATCTCGCCCACTTCGGTGGCGACGTCTTGCGCGACCGGCTGAGCAGCGTCGGCCGACTGGGCCATCGCCGGAGCCGTCAGCGCGAAGGCGCTCACCAGAACCGTGGAACCGAGGAGGAAAGCTCTCATTACTTTAATACACCTGACACAAAAAAGCCGGAAGCGGTCACACATTCCCCCGGCTGTGACCGAA
This sequence comes from Brevundimonas sp. NPDC007368, assembly GCF_042869015.1. Taxonomy (NCBI): domain Bacteria; kingdom Pseudomonadati; phylum Pseudomonadota; class Alphaproteobacteria; order Caulobacterales; family Caulobacteraceae; genus Brevundimonas; species Brevundimonas sp. NPDC007368. The sequence goes on from NZ_JBIAFA010000001.1 coordinate 314,292, forward strand.
ATTGGGCTAAACCTGCCTAGGTTTGGTCAAAGTGTGGATGAGATGACACCTTGTGGTCGTAGTGGTGCAAGCAAGACACATTTGAGACGATCTCGGTCTCAATATTTGGTGTCACGACGTTCACTGAATTGAATGCTGTGAAATGGGCGATTTTCATTCGAAGATCGTCGATATTTATCTGGATTGTTCCATCGCGGCGATCCAGTCGGGCAACTCGGCGATGCGGCTGAGAGAGACGTAGCGCGGGTGTCCTTCGGGCGCGTCGGCCAGTTCGTGAGCCCAGGTGATGTGGTAGGGAATGTGGGCGGCGAAGGCTCCGGCCTCGATGGCCGGCAGGACATCGGACTTCATGGAATTGCCGGCCATCACCGCCTCGGCGGCGCCGCTGCCGTGCAGGGCGAAGGCGCGGTCATAGGTGGAGCGGTTCTTCTCCGACACGATCTCGACGGCGGCGAACAGGTCGCCGAGACCCGAGGCCGCCAGCTTGCGTTCCTGATCCATCAGGTCGCCCTTGGTGATCAGGACCAGGCGGTATTTCTCGGCCAGTTCGGCCAGGACTTCGTCGACGCCGGGCAGGGTCTCGACCGGATGGGCCAGCATCTCGCGTCCGGCGGCCAGGATCTCGCGGATGATGTGCGGCGGGGCGGCGCCGTCGCACAGCTCCATGGCCGTCTCCAGCATGGACAGGGTGAAGCCCTTCACGCCGTAGCCGTAGAGACGCAGGTTGCGCTGCTCGACCTCGGCCAGACGCCCCATCATCACAGGCTCGTCGGCGTGGTCGGCCAGCAAGTCCACGAACCGCTTCTGGCTGAGGCGGAAGATGGTCTCGTTGTGCCACAGGGTGTCGTCGGCATCGAGGCCGACGGTGGTGATGGTCGTCATGGGAGCGTCCGGGTCAGGCGGTGTTTAGGCTGGGCGCTTCCTAGACCCCCGCTGATGGCGAGGGTAGGGCGCCGGCCGGTCCAGCGCCGGCTCGGCGACGTATTTCTTCCCGACCAAGGAAGGGCGAAGGCCATGATCAAGGGTTCGGCGATCATCGTGGGCGTGTCGGGCGGCGTGGGACGGGCGCTGGCGCAGCAACTGGGCCATGCGGGCGACCGCGTGGTGCACGGCCTGTCGCGCACGCCGGTCGCCCCCATCGACGGCGTGACGCACGGTCTTCTCGATCTGGAAGACGAGACCGGCCTGGCCGCCGTCGCCGCGCGCATCGCCGGGGGGCCGGCGCCGACCCTGATCGTGGTGGCGACCGGGGTGCTGCACTCGGGTCAGACGCCGGAACGCAGCTGGCGCGAGCTGTCGGCCGATCATCTGATGCGCGACTACCGGATCAACGCCGTGGGACCGGCCCTGGCGGCGCGTTACTTCCTGCCCCTGCTGACGCGCGATCAGCGGGCGGTGTTTGCGGCCCTGTCGGCGCGGGTCGGTTCCATCAGCGACAACCGGCTGGGCGGCTGGCACAGCTATCGCGCGTCCAAGGCGGGGTTGAACATGATCCTGAAGACCCTGTCGGTGGAACTGGCGCGCACCCATCCGCAGGCGGTGGTGGCGGGCCTGCATCCGGGCACGGTGGACACGGCCCTGAGCGCGCCCTTCCAGCGCGGGGTCAAGCCCGATCAGCTGTTCTCCCCGGCGTTTGCCGCGGCCAGCCTGCTGACGGTGATCGAGGGCCTGACGCCGGCGGACAGCGGCGGCGTATTCGCATGGGACGGCGCGCGGATTCCCGCGTAAAGGGCGGGCATGACCCAGACGGAAATCCTGCCTGACCCGCCGCACCGCATCGGCTGGGCGCTCGCCGCCCTCGTCGTGGCCGGCAACATGATCGGTTCGGGCGTCTATCTGCTGCCCGCCACCCTGGCGCCGACAGGCAGCAGCAGCATCATCGGCTGGCTGATCTGCGGTCTGGGGGCCGTGACCCTGGCCCTGGTGTTCGGCGGTCTGGGCCGGATGCAGCCGGACGCCGACGGCCTGTCGGACTTCACCCGGCGCGGCATGGGGCGGTTCATCGGCTATCAGACGGGGCTGGCCTACTGGGCCGCCTGTCTGGCGGGCAATGTGGCCCTGGCGGTGGCGGGCACGGGCTATCTGGCCTTCTTCATTCCAGCGCTGAAAGAACCGCTGTGGGCGGCGGTCAGCAACCTAGCCCTGATCTGGCTGACCTCGGCGGCCTATGCCTCGGGCGCGCGGACGGCGGCGCGTTTTGGCGCCATCACCCTGGGCCTCGGCCTGATCCCCATTGTTCTGGCCATCATCGCCGGGGCCATGGCCTTCAGCGGCGACACCTTCGCGGCCTCGTGGAGCCCCGGCGACCAGCCCTTGCTGAAGACCGTCCCGGCCTCGCTGGCCATCATCTTCTGGGCCTTTCTGGGGGTCGAGAGCGCCGCTGCCCTGTCCGGCCTGGTCAGGAACCCCTCGGTCGACGTGGGCCGCGCTTCGCTGGGCGGCGTCGCTCTGGCCTTTATCGTCTATGTCGCGGCCAGCGTCGCTGTCTTCGGCGTCATTCCGGCCGACGTCCTGGTTCATTCGACCAGCCCCTATGCCGATCTGGTGGCGCGGGTGATGGGCTCGTCGGTGGCCGGTCTGGTCGCGGCCTGCGCGGTGATCAAGGTGCTGGGCACCATCGCCGGCTGGACCATGCTGGCGGGCGAGACCTCGCGCGGCGCCGCCGAGGCCGGCTGGATGCCGCGCTGGTTCGGCGGGGCGCAAAAGGGCAAGACCCCGCTGAGCAACCCCATCCTCAACTGCGTCGTCATGAGCGTCATGGTCATCGCCAGCGCCCAGCCGACGCTGGGTCAGCAGTTCGGCGTCCTGATCGGCGTCACCTCGGTGCTGACGCTCTGCCTCTACGCCCTCTGCTCGGTGACGCTGTGGAAGCTGACCCGGAAGGCCGGATGGCGCGCCCTGGCCGTGGTCGGCGTCGTCTTTTCGGCCTTTGCGGTGGCGGCGGCGGCCGGCGGCTACATCCTGCCCAGCGTCGGCTTCTTCGCCCTGACCAGTCTGGCGTGGATCTGGGTGCGCCAGGGACAGAAGGTATAAAGGTCCAAGGGCGGTTGACCCCGCCCCGGCATCTCTTTAGTGACGCCGCCGTTTGTCTGCCCGTATTCATTGTTAGGAGCCTGCGCCATGACGACCCAGATTCTGTCCGGCGCCACTGGCGTCCTTGCGCTCGCTGACGGCACCATCCTGCAAGGCATTGGAGTCGGCGCGGTCGGTTCGGTCCTCGGCGAGGTGGTCTTCAACACTTCGATGACGGGCTATCAGGAAATCCTGACCGACCCCTCCTACATGAGCCAGATCCTGGCCTTCACCTTCCCCCACGTCGGCAATGTCGGCGTGAACATGGAAGACGTGGAGCAGATCGGCGGGGCGCCCGAGCGCGCGGCCCGCGGCGCCATCTTCCGCGACGTGCCGACCGAACCCGCCAACTGGCGCGCCACCGGCAGCCTGGACGCCTGGATGAAGACGCGCGGCGTCGTCGGCCTGGCCGGCATTGATACGCGGGCCCTGACCAAGATCATCCGCGACAAGGGCGCCCCGCACGCCGTCATCGCCCACAATCCCGAGGGCCAGTTCGATCTGGACGCCCTGGTGGCCCAGGCGCGCGACTGGAAGGGTCTGGTCGGCCTGGACCTGGCCAAGGACGCCTCGACCACCCAGGCCTTCGACTGGACCGAGGGTCTCTGGGACTGGCCGGCCGGCTACGCCACGCCGGGCCTCGGCGACAAGTCGGTGGTGGTCATCGACTACGGCGTGAAGCGCAACATCCTTCGCGCCCTGGCCTCGACCGGCGTCAAGATCACGGTGGTGCCGGCCGACACGACGGCCGAGGCCATCCTGGCTCGCAATCCGGACGGCGTGGTCCTGTCGAACGGCCCGGGCGACCCGGCCGCGACCGGCGTCTACGCGGTGCCGGAAATCCAGAAGCTGGTCGCCAGCGGCAAGCCGGTCATGGGCATCTGCCTGGGCCATCAGATGCTGGCCATCGCGCTCGGCGCCAAGACCGTGAAGATGGATCAGGGCCACCACGGCGCCAACCACCCGGTCAAGGATCTGACCACGGGCAAGGTCGAGATCGTGTCGATGAACCACGAGTTCACGGTCGACCGCGACAGCCTGCCCGAGGCCGTGGTCGAGACCCACGTCAGCCTGTTCGACGGCACCAACTGCGGCATCGCCCTGAAGGACAAGCCGGTGTTCAGCGTGCAGCACCACCCGGAAGCCTCGTCGGGCCCCACTGACAGCCTTTATCTGTTCAACCGCTTCATCGAGACGATGAAGGGCGCCTGATATCGCCCGTTCGCGCTATCTGAACTGGCTGGGCGCGGTTCTGCGCCCGGCGCCCGTCTCGGTCGGCGAGGCGGGCGCGCGGGACATGGTTCTGGGTTACGCCACAGGCTATGGGGTGGAGCACGTCGAGGCCTTCGTGCGCTCGCTGCGGTCGGTCTATTCCGGCGGGGTCGCCCTGTTCGTGCATCAGGATCCCGCCCTGCTGGCCTTCCTGGCCGCGCATGACGTGGAAGCGGTCGTGGTCACGCCGAGCGACGCATGGACGCCGCAGCCGGTGGTGGCGCGTTTCTCGGCCTATGAGCGCTATATCGCCGCGCGGCGCGACCTGCGCCATGTGCTGATGACCGACGTGCGCGACGTGGTCTTCCAGGGCGAGCCCTTCGCCCCGGCGCCGACCGGGCTGGAGGTCTTCGTCGAATATGAAACCGGCCGCATGGCCGACCACGCCTTCCAGATCAAGCATCTGCGCGCCCTCGCCGGCGAGGCTCTGGCGGAGCAGCTGGAGGACCGGCCCTGCATCTGCGCCGGCACCATCGTCGGTCCGGCCGAGGAGGCGGCGCGTCTGTGCCGCCTGATTCTCACCCTCGGGGCCATTCCGCGGTCGGCGGTCGGCGGCGGCTTCGGCGTCGATCAGGCCTCGCTGGCGTTGGCGGTCGGCTATGGCCTGATCCCGGCGCAGGTTCAGGACAACTATCGCCGCGTCGCCACCATCGGCATGGCCTCGGACGGCGTCGGTCTGAAGGACGGACTGATCGTCAATCCGGGCGGCGGCGTCAGCCCTGTGGTGCACCAGTACGACCGCTGCCCCGAGCTGGTCGAGGCCATGCGCGCGCGCTGGAGCCAGGCCCTGCCGGACCGCGTGGCCAAGGGGCCGGGGGGCTGGACCCGCTGGCGGCGCAAGACGGCGGCCTCGGTCGAGCGGCGCCTGCCCGACATCCGCTAGGGTTCAGCCGCCAATAAAGCCGTCGCGAATGGAGATCGACTGCTTCATCCGCTCAGCCCGGATGCTCCAGCGCTTGGGATCGGTGGCGGTGGCGACCACGCCGATGACCGCGCCGTCCTCGCCCTTGAGCGGATAGGAATCGACGAAGACCGGCACCGGGCCCGCCTGACCGCCCAGCAGCCAGACCTCGTCCGTGATCGGCTCTCCGGATTTCATGGCGCGGACCACGGGCAGGTCGTCGAAGCGGGCGACCGAGCCGTCCTGGGCGAAGACCTGGAAGCGGTCAGCGTAATCCTCGGGACGGGCGCCGATCGGATCGCAGATATCAAGGCCGGGCACGCCGCCCGTCACCGCCAGCACTTCGCCGCTGGGGGCGGCGTGCAGGATGACGGCGCCTCCCAGTCGTTCCGCCATCACTTCAAGAATGGGACGAAGAAAGGCGGCGTGGGGATGATCGGCGTCGGGCATGGAAAACTCGGATAGGAACGTTCCGCCGGTTTGCGCCCGATCTCTGAATTTTTCTGTAATTCGAGCGGTTGCAAAAGTCCTAGGGCAGTACGACGAAAGTCGAATGCCGCCGCAGTTCGCAGGCCTTTCGCACCGCTATCGGCGCGGCGGAAATCCAGTAGGCGGCATCGTCGGTCCGGCGGGCCTGCTTGCGTTCCAGTCCGCGGCGACGTCGCGCGGCGGCGTTGTCCAGCAGGCGCGCATGCAGGGCGCGAGGCGTCAGGTTCGGAACGGCGGGGGAGCCGGGGACGGCGACGGCGTCGGGGCCTCGGGGCTCCACCGCCGGGCGGGCGATGGCGATGAACATCGGGAGCTTCCGTAAAGCAAATCAATCCACAGGCTGTGGATAGGTCTGTTGTCGCGCGTGACTTCGTTCGCATTCGGACGATAGCGAGGCCGACGCGGCCTTCTTGGTTAATGAAAGCCTAACGCGGTTTTTCCGGCGAGAGGCTTTTCCTCCTGTCATGGAAAGCGCCTAGGATGGCGCGCCCTGGAGGACGCTCATGAGTTTCAGCCTGATGCGGACGGTCGCGGTCGTCCTGAGCGCCGGTCTGCTGTTGTCGGCCTGCGCCAGCGGAGCGCGCAGCGACTTCGGCCTGAACGAGCGCGAGGCCGCGTCGCCCCTGGGCTTTCCCAATGTCCGCTTTTCGTTCGAGGATGAGGCGGCGGCCCAGAAGATCGAGCAGCAACTGGGCGAGGGCGTGCCGAAAGGGCCGGACGGCCACTTTGACCTGATCGCCCTGTCGGGCGGCGGGGCCAACGGCGCCTTCACCGCCGGCCTGATCAACGGCTGGACCGCCAGCGGCAAGCGGCCCGACTTCGAGGTGGTGACCGGGGTGTCGACCGGGGCCCTGGCCGCCCCATTCGTCTTTCTGGGGCCGCGCTGGGATGCGCGGTTGAAGGAGGCCTATACCGGCGGAGAGGCCACGGGCCTGTTGAAGAGCCGGGGGCTGCGCGCCTTCGTCGGCTCGGGCGTGTTCAGCGGCCTGCCGCTGCGCCAGCTGGTGGAGAACAACGTCGACGAGGCCTTGCTCGCCGAGGTCGCGGCCGAACACGCCAAGGGGCGGTTGCTGCTGGTCGCCACCACCGATCTGGACGCCCAGCGCGGCGTGATCTGGAACATGGGGGCCATCGCCGAGCGCGGGGGACCGGAGGCCCTGGCTCTGTTCCGGGACGTCTTGGTCGCATCGGCCAGCATTCCCGGCGCCTTTCCACCCGTCATGATCCGCTCGCAGGGGCGCGGCGCGGTGTTCGAGGAAATGCACGTCGACGGCGGGGTGATGAACCCCTTTGTCGCCCTGCCGCAGATCATGTGGAACTGGGACGACGTGGCCGGGGTGTTCCAGGGCGCGCGCCTGCATGTCGTGGTCAACGGCAAGGACGCGCCGCGCTTCGCCGTCACCCGCGACGCCGCCATTCCGGTCCTGACCCGCAGTCTGGACGCCGTGCTGGGCGGTCAGTTGCGGGCGACCATCGCCGCCAACCGCGCCTTCGCCAGCCGCAACGGGCTGGAGTTCCACGTCGCCGCCATCCCCGAGGACTTCGACGGCGCCGACAGCCTGGACTTCAACCAGGAGTCGATGATCGCCGTCTATGACCTGGGCGAGGCCCTGGGCCGCACCGGCGAGGCGTGGAAATAGGCCTGCGTCCAAAAGCGACGCGGTTCTCCTCGATCTTCACAGGCTGTGGAAAACACAACCGGGGACGGCCATGTCTTGAGGTCGCGGCGGGCCTTCCCCTCTTCGTCGCGCCGGAGTGTCTGAGATCGTGCGTTTCGACGATCGTTTCCTTGAAGAACTGAAGGCCCGCCTTCGCCCGTCCGACGTCATCGGCCGGACGGTGAAGCTCAAGCGGCAGGGGCGCGAGTATGTCGGCCTCAGTCCCTTCTCCAAGGAGCGGTCGCCCAGCTTCTTCGTCAACGACGACAAGGGCTTCTTCCACGACTTCAGCTCCGGCAAGCACGGCGACATCATCAGCTTCCTGCAGGAGACCGAGCGGCTCAGCTTCGTCGAGGCGGTGCAGCGGCTGGCGGGGGAGGCGGGGATGCAGCTGCCCGCCGAGGACCCGCAGTCGGCCGAGCGCGAGGCGAAGAAGCAGGGTCTGACCGACTGGATGGACCTGGCCCAGAAGTGGTTCGCCGCCAACCTGCGTCGCTCGGTCGGCAAGGCGGCGCGCGAATATCTGGAAAAGCGCGGCCTGCCCGAGGACCAGTGGGAACGCTTCGGCCTGGGCTATGCGCCCAACGACCGTGAGGGCCTGAAGAACGCCCTGATCCAGCGCGGGGCCAGGCCTGGCGATCTGGTCGAGGCGGGGATGCTGATCTCGCCGGAAAGCGGCGGGGCTCCCTATGACCGGTTCCGCGACCGGCTGATGTTCCCCATCCTGGACGCGCGCGGGCGGATCGTCAGCTTCGGCGGACGGGCCATGAACCCCGACGACCGGGCCAAGTATCTGAACGGGCCTGAGAGCCCGCTGTTTCACAAGGGCGCCACCCTCTACGGCCTGCCCGAGGCGCGCCGCATCCTGGGGGCCGAGAGCCGGGGCGAGCAGGGGATCATCGTCGTCGAAGGCTATATGGACGTCATCGCCTGCCAGCGCGCGGGCCTGCCTGCGGTCGCGCCCATGGGCACGGCCCTGACCGAGGACCAGATGGAGCGTCTGTGGCGGGTCTCGGCCGAGCCGGTGCTCTGCTTTGACGGCGACGCGGCGGGGCTGCGGGCGGCCTATCGCTCGATCGAGCGGTCGCTGCCGCTGTTGAAGTCGGGCCGGTCCTTCCGTTTCGCCCTGCTGGATGCAGGTCAGGACCCGGACGACATCCTGCGCGACAAGGGCGCGCCGGCCTTGCGCCACGCCCTGAGCGAGACCCGGCCCTTCATCGAAGTCCTGTTCCGGCGCGAGGCCGAGGCCGAACCTCTGGACACGCCCGAGCGCAAGGCGGGGCTGAAGGGGCGGCTGCGTCAGGCCGCGTCAGCCATTCAGGACAAGGACCTGGCTGAGCAGTACCGGCGCGACCTGTTCGAGCGCTTCGACGCCCTGTTCCCCCGTCAACAGCAGCAACAGCAGACCTTCCAGCAGGGCGGGCGACCCGGACCCGGCGGGCGCTGGCGCGGTCCGCCGCCGAAGCTGGGTCAGACGGCCGAGGGCGCCCAGGCCATGCAGGCCCTGTTCCGCTCCATCGAGCCGGTGGCCGCCGCCCTGGCCCACGGCGCGGTCGATGATCCCGGGCGGATGGACGACCATCTGGAGGCCATCGCCCGGCATGGATTCGGCGATCCGGCGCTGGACGGACTGGCTCAGGAACTGGTGCGGCTACGGTTTTCCGGTCAGAGCCTTGACTCTGCCGCGATCCGACGCCATCTGGCCCACTCGGGTCATGATGCCTTGATGCACGAGGTCGAGAAGGCGGCGGCGAAGTCCGGCGCGCCATTCCTGGCTGCAGACAAGCCCCTCGGCGAGGCGAGGATCCGGTGGTCGCAGGCGTTCGACGCTCTGACCCGCGTAGCGGCGTTGGAGCAGGCGCTGGCGTCAGCAAAGTCGGATGCCCACAAGGCGTTCGACAACTCGGCCTTCACCCTGGTGAAAGCCGAGCGCGATGCATTGCGACGGGCCATCAAGACCGGAACGATTTGGGAAGACGCGGCTTCTTCGTAACCAACGAAGTCGTCGGGCGTTGTATTTTCGCCGCAGGGGACTGATCACCCCAGGCGGTCGTGGAGACAGACTGAATGAGCGCGCAGACCGAGACGCAGGAAACCGAAGCCAATTCCGACGGGCCCCTGCTCGATCTGACGGACGCCGGCGTCAAGAAGTTCATCAAGCAGGCCAAGGCCCGCGGCTATGTCACGATGGAGGAGCTGAACAAGGTCCTTCCGTCCGAGGAAGTGACCCCGGACGCCATCGAAGACACCCTGGCCATGCTGTCGGAGATGGGCGTCAACGTCGTCGAGGCCGAGGAAGACGCCGCCGATGTTGAAGGCAAGGAAGTCACCACGGCAGCCGAAACGGCTGTGGCGGAGACCCCCGCCAAGTCCGCCTACGACCGCACCGACGACCCCGTGCGCATGTACCTGCGCGAAATGGGTTCGGTCGAACTGCTGAGCCGCGAGGGCGAGATCGCCATCGCCAAGCGGATCGAAGCCGGCCGCGACGCCATGATCTCGGGTCTGTGCGAAAGCGCCCTGACCTTCGAGGCCATCATGGTCTGGCGCGAGGAACTGGCCAACAACCGCATCCTGCTGCGCGAAGTGATCGACCTGGACGCCACCTACGGCATCCTGAATCCCTCGTCCCTGCCGCACAACCAGCCCCCGGCCGGCGAGGCCCCCGCGCCCGGCGCCGAGAAGCCCGAGGGCGAAGGTGAGGACGAGGACGAGGACGATTTCGACGACGGCGGCGGCATGTCGATCTCGGCCCTGGAGGCCGAACTGCGCGACGGCGTCATGGAAGTTCTGGACGCCATCGCGGCCGACTTCGGCGGCTTCCGCAAGCTGCAGGACAAGCTGGTCGAGGCCCGCCTGAAGGGCGAGGTGCTGAGCGCCAAGGATCACAAGGCCTATGAGACCCTGACCGCGGCCATCAGCGATCGTCTGAAGACGATGAAGCTGAACAACAATCGCATCGAGGCCCTGGTCGAGCAGTTGTACGCGATCAACAAGCGCCTGATCGGTCTGGAAGGCCGCCTGCTGCGCCTGGCCGACAGCTACGGCATTTCGCGTCCGGAGTTCCTCAAGGCCTACTTCGGATCGGAACTAGATCCGAACTGGACCGACCGCATCAAGGAAATGGGCGTGCGCTGGACCAAGTTCAGCGAGGTCGAGGCCGCCCAGATCGCCCAGATCCGCGGCGACGTCGCCGCCGTGGCGACCGAGGCCGGCCTGCCGATCGACGACTATCGCCGCATCGTCCAGACCGTGCAGAAGGGCGAACGCGAAGCCCGTCAGGCCAAGAAGGAAATGGTTGAGGCCAACCTGCGCCTCGTGATCTCGATCGCCAAGAAGTACACCAACCGCGGCCTGCAGTTCCTGGACCTGATCCAGGAAGGCAACATCGGCCTGATGAAGGCGGTCGACAAGTTCGAGTATCGCCGCGGCTACAAGTTCTCGACCTACGCCACCTGGTGGATCCGTCAGGCGATCACCCGTTCGATCGCCGACCAGGCGCGGACCATCCGCATCCCGGTGCACATGATCGAGACGATCAACAAGATCGTCCGCACCAGCCGCCAGATGCTGCACGAGATCGGCCGCGAGCCGACCCCGGAAGAGCTGGCCGAAAAGCTGGCCATGCCGCTGGAGAAGGTGCGCAAGGTCCTGAAGATCGCCAAGGAGCCGATCTCGCTGGAAACCCCCATCGGCGACGAGGAAGACAGCCACCTGGGCGACTTCATCGAGGACAAGAACGCCGTCCTGCCGATCGACGCCGCCATCCAGAGCAATCTTCGTGAAACCACGACGCGAGTGCTCGCGTCGTTGACCCCGCGCGAAGAGCGGGTCCTGCGGATGCGCTTCGGCATCGGCATGAACACCGACCACACCCTGGAAGAAGTCGGCCAGCAGTTCAGCGTGACCCGCGAACGCATCCGTCAGATCGAGGCCAAGGCCCTGCGCAAGCTGAAGCACCCGTCGCGGTCGCGTAAGCTGCGGTCCTTCCTGGACAGCTGATCGGTCCGATCATGTGAAGATCAGCGCCGGCGGGGTCTCGACCTCGCCGGCGTTTTTCGTTCTGTTTCAGGCGTTCAGGGGATGATGAGCGAGGCGTCGGTCTTCACCCGGTCCAGGGCGATCAGGGAGCGGAAGCGGTTGACGCTGTCGTTCTCCTCGAACAGCCGCTGCGTCAGCGCCTGATAGGCCGCCATGTCGGTGGTGACGACGATCAGGATGAAGCTGGTGCCGCCGGTGACGTAGTAGCACTGCTGCACCTCCGGCTCGCTCTGGAAGCGGGCCTTGGCGTTCTGGACCGTCTCGGCCCGCTCGTCTTGAAGGTAGACCTCGACGATGGCGGTGATGGTCAGGGGCAGGGCCTTGGGGTCCACCAGGGCGACATTGCCGCGAATGACGCCGCTGGCCTCCATGGCCGCGATGCGCCGTTGCACGGCGGCGGCGGACAGGTTGACGGCTTCGGCGATGGTGCGCTGGGGCGTCCGGGCGTCGCGCTGCACGATGCGCAGGATGGCGCGATCAAAGCTGTCGAGCGGGCGCTGGGGAGAGGCGGTTCGTCCGGCCATTGGCGATCTTGTTGTGCGAGTGTTTGTTGCGTTTGGGCCCGTGATCGAGAGGAAACGCCCCGTCCGCCCCTTGGTATAGCTCGCCGCCGAGCCAGGCGGGAACCGGAAATGACGACGGACATCATCGATCAGGGGCGAAACAACCGGACGGCGGTTGGCGTGGCCTGCGGCGTCGGGGCGGGCGCGCTGTGGGGCCTGGTCTTCCTGGCGCCGGAGCTGGCGCGGGACTTCAATCCGCTGCAGCTGACGGTGGGCCGCTACCTCGCCTATGGCCTGATCGCCGGGCTGTTGCTGGCGCCGCGATGGAAGGCGGTGGCGGAGCGGATCGGACGCGCTGACTGGCTGAACCTCTTCTGGCTCGCCCTCACCGGCAACACGCTCTACTACATCCTGCTGTCAGGGGCGGTGCAGACCGGCGGCATCGCCATGACCTCGCTTGTGATCGGTTTCCTGCCGGTGGCGGTGACGATCATCGGCAGTCGCGACCACGGCGCCGTGCCGCTGAGACGGTTGCATCTGCCCCTGCTGCTCTGCGTGGCCGGCGCGGTCTGCATCGGTTGGCAGGCCCTGGCCGCGCCGGCAGAGACCGCACACGGCACGCGCCTGATCGGCTTTGGCTGCGCCGTCGGCGCCCTGGCCTCATGGACCTTCTTCGCGGTGAGAAACGCGCGGCGGCTTGGTCAGTTGAAGACCGTATCGGCCCAGGACTGGAACCTGCTGACCGGAGTCGTCACCGGGGCGCAGAGCCTGTTGCTGTTGCCGGTCGCCCTGTTGACCGCCTCGGGCGCGCAGCACGAAGCCGGGGACTGGATGCGGTTGGCCGGGGTGTCGGTCGGCGTGGCGGTGCTGGCCTCGATCGTCGGCAATAATCTGTGGAACCGGATGAGCCGGCTTCTGCCCTTGACCCTGGTCGGTCAGATGATCCTGTTCGAGACCCTGTTCGCCCTGATCTACGGCTTCGCCTGGGAACAGCGCTTGCCAACCGCGATGGAGGCGCTGGCCTTTGTTCTGGTGGTCCTGGGCGTGGCGACATGCCTGCGCGCTCACCGCACCAAGCCAGACAGCGCCCACTGAAGAGGCGCGGGGACCGGCGTGCGACCGGCCCCGCGCTCGTCGTCAGGCGCGCTCGTCGAAGACCGTCTCGAAGCCGCCCCACATCATGCGCTTGCCGTCGAAGGGCATGTCCATGTTGGCCATGGCGGGGTCTTCCTGCATCTTGGCCCAGGCGTCGTCGGCGGTCTTCTTGTCGGGCCAGATCAGCCAGGAGAAGACCACGACCTCGCCGTCCTCCAGCTTCACCGCCATGGGGAAGCTGGTCACCTTGCCGTCAGGCACGTCCTCGCCCCAGTTCTCGACATGGGCCAGAGCGCCGTAGCCCTTGAACAGGGGCCAGGCGACGCGGGCGGACTCGACATAGCGGTCCTTGTTCTCGGTTTTGACGGGGGTCAAAAAGCCGGTGATGTAGGCCATCTGGGTGTCTCCTCTTTGTGGTTGGCCCCTATCGCTCGCCGCGCGGCGGCTCGCTGCATGAAGGGGCAGAGTGGATAGTTGCAGCAGGCGTGGTTGGCGTCTTGGTGGAAAGCGACATGTCGCTCGCGGGTCGTGCAGCCTAGCTTGACCGTTTACGCAATCTTGTCAGCAGCGGCCTCGATGGCGGCGATGTCGATCTTTCTCATCGTCATCATGGCCTCGAAGGCGGCCTTGGCGCGGGCGGGGTTCGGGTCGCTGAAGAAGGCCATCAGGCGGCGCGGCGTGATCTGCCAGTTGACGCCCCAGCGGTCCTTGCACCAGCCGCAGTCGCTTTCGGCGCCGCCGTTTCCCACGATGGCGTCCCACAGGCGGTCGGTTTCGGCCTGGTCGTCCGTCATGATCATGAAGGAGACGGCTTCGGTCTGGGGAAAGGTCGGGCCGCCGTTCAGGCCCATATAGGGCCGCCCGGCCAGGGTGAACTCGACCACCAGCTCGGCGCCCTCGGGGGAGGACGGGTTGTCCGTCGGACTGGTCGCAACGCGGTCGATGCGGCTGTCGGGCAGGCCCAGAGAGACGTAGAACTCGGCGGCCTTCTTCGCCTGGCCCAGGTCGTACCAGATACAGGGAATGATCTTGTCGCTCATGACGTCGCCTCCTGTGCGGCGAGACGCTCGGCCACCTCGCCCAGCTGATCGGCGGCGGCGCCCCAGCCGGGTTCGAAGCCCATATCAGCGTGGGTCTTCATGGCCTTGTCGTCCCAATGGCGGGCGCGGGCGGTGTAGCGGGTGCCGTCGCCTTCGGGTTCGAACGTGTCGATGCGCACGAAGTTCATCTCGCCCGGCTGCGGAATCCAGCCCTCGGTCATGGCGCCGGTGGTGATGATGCGGCGGCCGGGGATCACCTCCAGCACCACGCCGCGATACTCATGCCGCTCGCCTTCGGGCGACTGCATGACGATGTCGGCGTGGCCGCCGGGGCGCAGGTCGTAGTCGACCTGGGGCGTGGTCCAGGGTCGGGGCGTGAACCACTCCGTCCCGTGCTGGGTGAAGGCGCGCCAGACGGTTTCGGGCGAGGCCTTGAAGACGCGGCTGACGCTCAGTTCGAACAGGTCGGCCATGGCTCAGCCGCCCCCGACCTGGGCGGCGAAGGCCTCGGGGCCCTCGGCGGCGGCCTCGGGGTCCATCCACATGACCTCCCAGATATGGCCGTCCGGGTCGGCGTAGCTGCGGCCGTACATGAAGCCGTAGTCTTGTTTCGCATTGGGGTCGGCCTGACCGCCGGCCTTGGCGGCGCGGTCGATCACGGCGTCGACGCCGTCGCGGCTGTCCTCGGAGACGCAGATCAGCACCTGGGCCGTCCGTTTCGCGTCCGGGATGGCGCGGTCGGTGAAGCTGGAGAACTTTTCGTGGGTCAGCAGCATGGCGTGGATGGTGTCCGAAAACACCATGCAGGCGGCGGTGTCGTCGGAGAACATGGGGTTCTTCGCGGCGCCCACGGCCTCATAGAAGGCGACGGAGCGCGGCAGGTCGGTGACAGGCAGATTGACGAAGATGAGCTTGTTCATGTGGCGATCCTCCCTGATCTGGCGTAACGGTGTCCTATCGTGTTATGTTAGTCAACCATGAAGTTAGAAAAAGTAACTAAAGAGTCCGCCGGCCGTTCCCGCCGCTATCACGACGCCTGCGGCGCCGCGCACGGCCTCGACCTGATCGGCGAGCGCTGGGCCCTGCTGGTCATACGAGAACTGATGATGGGGCCGAGGCGTTTCAGCGACCTACGCAAGGACCTGTGCGGCCTGTCGGCCAATGTCCTGACGCAGCGGTTGGAGGGGCTGGAGGCCTCGGGCATCGTGCAGCGCCGCAAGCTGCCGCCGCCCGCCTCGGTCCAGGTCTATGAGCTGACCGACTGGGGCTATGAGATCAAGCCCGTCTTCATGGTGCTGGGCCGCTGGGCCGCGCGCTCGCGCCTGCACGACCCGACCCTGCCGATCAGCGCGGTGTCGATCATGCAGTCGTTCGAGACCATGTTCGATCCGTCGAAGGCTGCGGGCGCGGTCATGCGTCTGGGCTTCGCCCTGGACGAGGACCGCATGGTGGTGAGCGTGGCCGAGGGCCAGATCGAAACGCGACGCGGTGAGCCCGAAGAGGCCGAGGTCGTGGTGCGCGCTGTCCCGCCAGTGGTGGCGGCCGCCGTCTATGGCAAGGTTCCGCTGGCGGCGCTGGAAGGCGAGGGGGCGATGACCATCGAGGGCGACCGCGACGTCTTCGCCCGCTTCATCGACTTCTTCCACCTGCCGGAAAAGGCGGGGTAGATCGATTTTGCGCCGTCATCCTCGGGCTTGACCCGAGGATCGGGTTCTCCGTCTGCTCAACGTCGATAGGACGAGCGCGCTCCCACGCTTGATCCTCGGGTCAAGCCCGAGGATGACGGAGGGAAGGAGTCTGACTCTAGACCAGAATATCCAGCAACGTCCCCGTCATCTCGTCTGCTGTCCGCGCCACGGCGGCGTTGGCGGAGAAGTCCTGTTTGGCGCGGATCTGCTCGACCGCCTCGACCGCCAGGTTGTCCAGCGAACCGGTGGCCGTGCGCCGGGCGCTGGCCTCGAAGCGGTTGGCGGCGTTCTGCATTCCGGCGGCGGCGATGCTCAGGGGCGGGATCGTCATGATCGGTCTCCGGGCGGCGAAATGAACTCTGCGGATGGTCATGATCGTGGCTTTGAGGTCAATGACGCCTGAACAAGCGTGGTGAACGACGGTCTTTTTGCGGAAATCCGCCGCATCGGGGCCGTTATTGGTGTATAGAGACCGCCTCCTCATCGCCCGGCCGGCTGTTCGCCTTGGCCGGGCGCGGTCGTTTCGGCGACCGCCTTGCTCTTTTTCAGGTCGTATATGCCCTTTCCCGCGATCCACCCCGCGCTAGACCGCGCTCTCGCCAACAAGGGCTATGCCGAGCCCACCCCCGTCCAGGCGGCGGTTCTGGAAGGTCATGGTGAGGCCGACATGCTGGTCTCGGCCCAGACCGGATCGGGCAAGACGGTGGCCTTCGGGCTGGCGGCCGCTTCGTCCCTGCTGGGCGAGAACGAAACCTTCGGTCCGGCCGACGCGCCGCTGATGCTGGCCATCGCCCCGACGCGCGAACTGGCGCTGCAGGTCTCGGCCGAGCTGGAGTGGCTGTACGGCGAGTCCAAGGCCAAGATCACCACCTGCGTCGGCGGCATGGACGCCCGCAAGGAAGCCCGCGCCCTGAACTTCGGCATCCACATCGTGGTCGGCACCCCCGGCCGCCTGAAGGACCACATCGATCGCGGCAACCTGGACCTGTCGGCGCTGAAGGTGCTGGTGCTCGACGAGGCCGACGAGATGCTCGACATGGGCTTCCGCGAGGACCTCGAATACATTCTGGAGCAGTCGCCGGCTGAACGCCGCACCCTGCTGTTCTCGGCCACCATCGCCCGCGACATCGCCATGATGGCCAAGCGCTATCAGCGCGACGCCGTGCGCATCGACACCGTCGACCGCAGCCAGCCGCACAGCGACATCGAATACCGCGCCCTGCGCATCGCCCCGAACGAGATCGAGCACGCCGTCGTCAACGTGCTGCGCTTCTATGAGGCGCCCGGCGCCCTGGTTTTCTGCTCGACGCGCGACAGCGTGCGTCACCTGCAGTCGTCGCTGTTGGAGCGCGGCTTCGCCACCGTGGCCCTGTCGGGCGAAATGGGTCAGCGCGAGCGCACCGACGCGCTTCAGGCCCTGCGCGACGGCCGCGCCCGCGTCTGCGTCGCCACCGACGTGGCCGCGCGCGGTCTGGATCTGCCGGACCTGGGCCTGGTGATCCACGCCGAACTGCCGATCAACAAGGCCACCATGCTGCACCGTTCGGGCCGCACCGGCCGCGCGGGCAAGAAGGGCACCTCCATCCTGCTGGTGCCGAGCAGCCGTCGCCGCAAGGCCGAGATGCTGCTGGGCTCGGCGGGCGTCGAGGCGACCTGGGCCGGCGCCCCGACCGCCGACGAGATCCTGGCCAAGGACGAGCAACGCCTGCTGGCCGCCCCGGTCTTCGCCGAGGAAGGCAATGAGGACGACGCCGGCCTGATCGCCAAGCTGGTCGCCGAGCGCACGGCGGAAGACCTGGCCCGCGCCCTGCTGGTCCTGCTGCGCAAGGACCTGCCGGCTCCCGAGGATCTGGTCGATCCGGGCCAGGGTCCGCAGCGCAAGCCGCGCGGCGAGAGCGGCGACGCCTTCGCCGCCGGGGCCTCGCCCTTCGAGCGTCTGCAGCCGGACCAAGTGTCCTGGTTCCGCATGGACATCGGCCGCAACCGTAACGCCGATCCCAAGTGGCTGATCCCCATGATCTGCCGCATCGGCGGCATCACCAAGCAGCAGATCGGCTCGATCAAGACCTTCCCCGAAGAGACCCGCTTCGAGATCGCCAACACCCACGTCGAGGCCTTCAGGAAGCTGGCGGCCATGAACACCAACGAGGCGAACATCACGCCGTCGGAAGCCCCGCATTCGGGCATGTTCAAGGGCGGGACGCGCAACCGTCGTGACGAAGGCGGCGAGCGTCCCTATGCCAAGAAGCCCTTCCGTCGCGACGAGGACGGCGAGGGCGGTCGTCCGCCGTTCAAGAAGAAGCCGTGGCAGCCGCGCGAAGGCGAGGCCGACGGCGAGCGTCCGGCCTTCAAAAAGAAGCCCTACGCGCCCCGCGCCGACGCGCCGGAAAGCAGCCAGTTCTTCGACAAGCCCAACGAGAAGCCTTTCGCCAAGGGGCCGGGCGCCAAGAAGCCGTTCAAGCCCAAGTCGGACTTCAAGGCCGGCGGCAAGCCGGGCTTCAAGCCGGCCGGCAAGCCCTTCGCCAAGGGTCCCAAGGGGCCGAAGGGCGGCAAGCGCTTCGACTGACCGTTGATCGCTGACTTGCCCCCGGTTCAATCCGGGGGCAGGCTGCGGCCATGACCGCACGCGAACCGCAGACTGGACGCCCCAAGACTGGGTATGACGGGGGGCGCTACCCCTCCTTTTCCGCGTTTTATCCCTACTACATCCACGAGCATTCCAACCGGACCTGCCGCCGCATCCATGTGGTCGGGACGGGGCTGGTGATCGCCGCCTTCGCGGCCTTTTGCGTCACGCGCAACGCCTGGTGGCTGCTGGCCATGCCTCTGGTCGGCTACGGCTTCGCCTGGGTCGGGCACTTCTTCTTCGAGAAGAACCGTCCGGCCACCTTCAAATATCCGCTTTGGAGCCTGATGGGCGACTTCCGCCTGTTCTTCGAGACGGTGAGCGGCAAGCGGAAGTTCTGATCACGACCCCGTGCGGTCGGGTCGAAGCGTCACCTTGGACGCCTATATGTCGGTCACGCTTTCGGAAGAAGGAGACCGCGTATGGAACTCGAGAACCAGGTCATTATCGTCACGGGCGGCGCCAGCGGCATCGGGCGTGAAGCCTGTCTGGCCCTGGCGCGCAAGGGCGCGGACCTGATCGTTGCTGACTTCAACGTCGCGGGCGCCGAGGCTGTCGCCGTCGAGGTTCAGGCGCTGGGGCGCAGGGCTCATGCCTTCAAGGTCGATGTCTCGAAGGCGGATGAGGTGAAGGCGCTGGTGGACTTCGCCGTTGAAAAGCTCGGCACGTTGAACGGCATGTTCAACAACGCCGGCATCGGTCTGGTGAAGCCCTTCCTCGAGATGGAGCCGGCCGACTATCTGAAGGTGATCGAGGTCGATCAGCACAGCGTCTATTATGGTCTGCTGTACGGCGCGCGGAAGATGGTCGAGCTGGGCGTGAAGGGCGCCTTCGTCAACACGGCCTCCATCTATGGCTCGATCGCAGCGCGCGGCAGCTTCAACTATAATGCGGCCAAGGCGGCGGTCGTCTCGATGAGCCGCTCCGGCGCGCTGGAACTGGCGGAGCACGGGATTCGCGTGGTGGGCGTGGCGCCTGGCTTCATCGATACGCCGATCCTGGGCGACGATCCGGCGGCCAAGGCTCCTCTGGCCGCCCAGCACATGCACAATCGCCTGATCCAGCCGGAAAAGGTCGCCAGCGTGGTGGCCTTCCTCTTCACCGACGCCGCCAGTGCGGTGAACGGTTCGACCGTGGCGGTGGATGACGGCTTCCTGTCCTTCAAGGTCTGACGGGGCGCTCGGCGCAGCAAAAAGGCGACCGGATCGCTCCGGTCGCCTTTTTTGTCGGTGGGGCGAGGCCGCCCTTAGTTCGAGGCCGTTTCCCAGGCCGGGGGGCAGCCGTCGAAGTCGCCGGCGTCGGCGATGGTCAGGGTCTTCATATTCAGGCTGCGGGCCTGCTGCATCGAGCCGCGGCCGTGGCCGGTGTAGAGGTCGATCTTGGCGCCCTTGATCGCGCCGCCGGTGTCCGAGGCGTACCAGTAGCCGTCATGGATCGTGCCGTCGCTCATGCGCAGGCCGACCGTTTCGCGAATAAAGAGCTTGGTGCGGCGCGGGATGACGCGGGGGTCGACGGCGACCGTGCGCATCGCGATCGGACGGCAACCGAGCGAGTCATTGCCCGTCGCGCCGCCGCCGCCTGCGTGATAGAGGCGGGCCGAGGCGCGCCAGTCGGGTTCGCCCGCCATTAGCTCGGCCTGTTCGGCGGAGAGGGCGGAAGCGTCGATGGAACTTTCATCCGCCGCGGCGGTTTCCATTGCAGCCGTTTCGCTAGCGATAACGGCTTCATAGGGTTGAGGCTCTCCGGAACCGGAGAAGGTGATAGCCCAGAACATGGCAAGCGCAGCGGCTGTGTTCAGCATCGAACAGACTCAGGAAGCACCGGTCCCGACACGATCCGGCGCCCGGTTTTTGGCCGTCAATTGTGGCGAAAACGTGTCGCTTGAGATCAGGCGTGCGTCTGAAGCACGATCATTGTTCGATTAGTCCACAGGCGCATGAGCATATCGTGCAAATGTCACAGCATATGTGGCAGCAACGAAAACAGTATTCGATGTGTGCGGCTTCTATACTATGCGGATCAGCTGTTCAGTTAACACCTAAGTCTGGGTGTGTAACACTTTATTGCGAAGAAAGTCTGCGTTTCGGTTCAAGATAACGGCGGCGTGATCGCGCGGCCACGCGGCGACCGGCATGGGTGGAGGCGCGGCCGGGAATGGGATAAGCGGTCGTTTCCCCACGAATTTTTCCGCCGGTGTCCTGCGATGAAGCGCCAAGTCAAACGCCTGATGATCTCCGCCGCCGCCCTGATGCTGGTCGCGGCCCCCGCCGTTCATGTGGACGCCTGGGGCAACACCGGCCACCGCCTGATCGGCGTGGCGGCCATGCGGGGTCTCAGCGACGACCTGCCGGCCTTCCT
Source organism: Brevundimonas sp. NPDC007368 (assembly GCF_042869015.1). Classification (NCBI taxonomy): domain Bacteria; kingdom Pseudomonadati; phylum Pseudomonadota; class Alphaproteobacteria; order Caulobacterales; family Caulobacteraceae; genus Brevundimonas; species Brevundimonas sp. NPDC007368. The sequence goes on from NZ_JBIAFA010000001.1 coordinate 335,035, forward strand.
GCGCACGCCGGGCGCGATCGCCGACGTCGGCGAACTGGCGCGCGAGCCCGACCGCTGGAAGGGCGCCGGTCAGCCGCACGACCGCGAGCGCGACACGGCCCACTTCATCGACTTCGACGACAACGGTCATGCGATGACGGCCAACGGCCCGCACATCGACGCCCTGCCGCGACTGAAGTCGGACTTCGACACGGCCCTGGTTCAGGCGGGCATCAAGATCGACGAGGTCGGCTATCTGCCCTACGCCCTGATGGACGCCTATCAGAACCTGGGGCGCGACTTCGCCTACTGGCGCGTCCTGACCGCCGCCGAGGCCCGCGAGAGCGACCCCGGCAAGAAGGCCTGGTACCGCGCCGACCGCGAGCGCCGCGAGGCCCTGATCCTGCGCGACATCGGCGTCCTGGCCCACTACGTCGGCGACGGCTCGCAGCCGCACCACACCTCGATCCACTTCAACGGCTGGGGCGACTATCCCAACCCCGAGGGCTTCACCAACTCGCGTCGCACCCACGGCATCTTCGAGGGCGAGTTCACCTCGCGCGTCGCCCGCCTGGATACGGTCGAGGCGGCCATGAGCCAACCTCAGGTGTCGGGTCTGGACCTGCGCGCCCGCACCGCGGGCTATCTGAAGACCACCCTGGGCATGGTCATTCCCTTCTACCGTCTGGAAAAGGCGGGCGGCTTCAAGGACGCCGACCCGCGCGGCGCGGCCTTCGTCAACGAGCGTCTGGCGGCCGGCGCCTCGGAACTGCGCGACCTGATCATCCTCAGCTGGCGCGAGAGCGCGACCGCCTCCATCGGCTGGCCCGCCGTCAAGGTGGCGGAGGTCGAGGCCGGCACGGTCGACCCCTGGACCTCGATGATCGGCGAGGACTGACTTTCGCGAGACGGCGCGGAGGGGTAGGGGACGCCCATGACTGAACTCACGCCCCCCGTCGTCATCCTCGACAAGTCCCAGATGGCCGAGAACATCGGCGCGGTCGCCCGCGTCATGGCCAACTTCGGCCTGTCGGAACTGCGGCTGGTCAGCCCGCGCGACGGCTGGCCCCAGGACCGCGCCTGGGCCACCGCCTCGGGCGCCGACTGGGTGCTGGAGGATGTAAAGGTCTTCGACAGCGTGGCCGAGGCCATCCATGACCTCAACACCGTCTTCGCCACCACCGCCCGCCCGCGCGAGACGCGCCAGCCGGTGCGCACCCCGCGCGAGAGCGCCCGCATCCTCTACGACGACACGGCGTCCGGCCTGAAGACCGGCCTGCTGTTCGGCGGCGAGCGTGCGGGTCTGGAGACGACCGACATCGCCCTGTGCGCCGGGATCACCACCATCCCCATCGACCCGAAGCACCACTCGCTGAACCTGGCCCAGGCCGTGGCCATCAACGCCTATGAATGGCGCACCCTCATCCTCGACGCCCCGCCGCCGCGCTTCCGCGAGGGCGAGCCGCCCGCGTCGAACGAACTGCTGGTCGGCATGTACGAACACTTCGAGGCCGAGCTGGAGGCCGGCGGCTTCTTCCATCCGCCCGAGAAGAAGCCGTCGATGAGCCAGAACCTGCGTGTCATGCTGGGCCGCGCCGCCTTCACCGAACAGGAAGTCGCTACCATGCGCGGCGCCATCCACGCCCTGGCCAAGGGCCGCGGCCGGGTGCTGGCCAAGCTGGCCGAGAAGCGCGCGGCGGAAGCGAAGAAGGGCGAGTAGCTCCACTGCCCTTCGTCATCCTCGGGGCGGCGCAGCCGAACCCGGGGACCCAGAAGGTTGAGATGTCGTCGCCTTGTCCTGTTCGCGTCCTGCGTGCTGAATGGCCTGGGTTCCGGGTTCGCTGCGCGCCCCGGAATGACGGCAGGGGGAGGCGAGAGTGCGAAATCCAGACGCGATCATCGCCGCCTACATCATGGCCAGCCGCCGCAACGGCACGATCTACACCGGCGTCACCAGCGACCTTCACGACCGGGTGTGGAAGCACAAGCTCGGGACGTTCAAGGGCTTCACCGATGACCATGCTTGCAAGGGTCTGGTCTGGTTCGAGCCGCATCTCGGCATGACCGAAGCCATCGCCCGCGAAAAGCAGATCAAGAAATGGCGGCGAGCGTGGAAGCTGGCGCTGATCGAAGCCGTCAACCCGGTCTGGAAGACTTGGCGGCGGATTGGTGTGACTGACCTCTCATGCCGTCATCCCGGTGCGCGAAGCGAACCCGGGACCCAGAGGGCTGAACCGGCCGCGTCTTGTCCTGTCGCCGCCCTGTGTGTTGAACGGCCTGGGTTCCGGGTTCGGCTGCGCGGCCGCGGAATGACGGAGATAAAATGAAACTCGCCCTCATCTACCCGCTGGCCGCCCTGGCGGAGATCGGCGGCTGCTTCGCCTTCTGGGCCTGGCTGAAGCTGGATCGGTCGCCGGTCTGGCTGGTTCCGGGCGTGCTCAGCCTGATCGCCTTCGCCTGGTTGCTGACCCTGGTTCCGGCCGAGACGGCGGGGCGGGCGTTCGCGGCCTATGGCGGGGTCTATATCGTCGCCTCGCTGGCGTGGATGGCGCTGGTCGAGAAGGCGACGCCGGACCGCTGGGACCTGATCGGCGGGGCGGTCTGCCTGATCGGGGCGGGGGTGATCCTGTTCGGGCCGCGCGCTTAAAGACCAGAGAAGAAGGCGGGCACGGCCTCGGTGGCGGGGCCATAGACGCCCTCGTCGAACAGGCGGGCGCCTTGCGTCGGCTCCAGATTGATCTCGACCGTCCGCGCCCCGGCCATCCGCGCCGACTGCACGAAGCCGGCCGCCGGATAGACGGCGCCCGAGGTGCCGATGGAGACGAACAGGTCGCAGGCGTCCAGCGCGGCCTCGATCCGCTCCATCGCCAGCGGCATCTCTCCGAACCAGACGATGTGCGGGCGTAAGATCCCGCGGGGATGATGCGGCGAGGCGTGTGCGGCCTCCAGATCACCGTCCCAATCGCAGACGACGCCGGATGCGGTGCAGCGCGCCTTCAACAGTTCGCCGTGCATGTGGATCAGCTCGAATCCCGACGCGGGCGGCGTCTCGACGTGCGCCCGGTCGTGCAGGTCGTCGACGTTCTGCGTCACCAGCAGGAAGTCGCCCCGCCACCGCGCCGCCAGATCGGCCAGGGCCCGGTGCGCGGCGTTGGGCTGAACCCTGGCCAGATGCCGCCGCCGCTGGTTGTAGAAGTCCTGCACCAGAGCCGGGTTGGCCGCGAACCCCTCGGGCGTCGCCACTTCCTCGATGCGATGCCCCTCCCACAGCCCGTCCGAGGCGCGGAAGGTCGGCACGCCGCTCTCGGCCGAGACGCCGGCGCCGGTCAGGACGACGAGGTTCATGCGGGGCTCCTTTGGGCGAGCCGCTCGTGCAGCCAGTCGATCATGGCGCGGACCTTGGGCGGGACGTGGCGGGGGTGGGGGTGGACGGCCCAGACGCCTTCGTCGGGCGGGCGGGCCTCGTCCAGCAGGGAGATGAGGGCGCCCGAGGCCAGGGCCTCGGTCACATAGAAGTCGGGCAGTTGGCACAGGCCCAGACCCTGTAGCGCCGCGTCCAGCACCGCCGCGCCGGAGTTGCAGCGCCAGCGGCCGGAGGGGCGAAGGCTGACCTCGCGCCCGGCTTCGGTGAAGCGCCAGTGCTCGGACGAGCCGATCAGGCCGTCGTGGCTGGGGATCTCGGACAGGTCGCGCGGGGCGCCGCGCCGGGCCAGATAGTCGGGGCTGGCGCACAGGATCAGTCGCCGCGAGGCCAGCCGCCGCGCCATCAGCCGGGAGTCGGTCAGGTGGCCGAACCGCACCGCCAGATCATAGCCGTCGCCGACCAGATCGCGCAGGCGGTTGTCGAGGTCCAGTTCGATCCGCAGCTCGGGGTTCTGGCGCGCAAAGGCGTTGACCGCCGGAGCGATGAAGCGCTCGCCATAGGAGACCGAACAGGTCATGCGCAGCAGGCCGCGCGGGGCCTGATCGTCGGGCTGGACGGCGGCCAGGGCCTCGTCGCGTTCGTCGATCAGGCGACGGCAGCGGGCCAGGAAGTCGCGGCCCGCGTCGGTCAGTTCGACCCGGCGGGTGGTGCGATGCAAGAGCCGGGTCTGCAGCCGGTCTTCCAGCCGGGCGATTTCGCGGCTGACGGCCGAGGTCGACAGGCCGAGGCGCCGGGCGGCGGCCGAGAAGCTGGCCTGTTCGGCGACAGCGGTGAATTCGTCGATCCCGTCCCAGCGGCTCATCCGGACGTTCGAACATGATTGTTGCGATACGACAATAATGTTTTGCGGTTGTCGCCGTTTCGGCCGGGCGCCGCGCGGCGTACAACAGACGCCAATTCAGTCACATCCTGTCCCTGAAGCAGCGAGCGACCGCGTCGCGAGCGATAGGGACGTCCGAAGGACCAGCACAATGAAAACCCGCGCCGCCGTCGCGTTCGAAGCCAAACGCCCGCTCGAAATCGTCGAGGTCGATCTGGAAGGGCCGCGCGCGGGCGAGGTGCTGATCGAGATCAAGGCGACGGGCGTCTGCCACACCGACGCCTATACGCTGGACGGTCTGGACTCGGAGGGCATCTTCCCGAGCATTCTGGGCCACGAAGGCGCGGGCGTGGTGGTCGAGGTCGGGCCGGGCGTGACCTCGCTGGCGGTCGGCGACCACGTCATCCCGCTCTACACGCCGGAATGCCGCCAGTGTAAGTCGTGCCTGTCGCGCAAGACCAACCTGTGCACCTCGATCCGCGGGACGCAGGGTAAGGGCCTGATGCCCGACGGCACCTCGCGCTTTTCCTACAAGGGTCAGGCCATCGCCCACTACATGGGCTGCTCGACCTTCTCGAACTATACGGTCCTGCCCGAGATCGCGGTGGCCAAGATCCGCAAGGACGCCCCCTTCGACAAGGCTTGCTACATCGGCTGCGGCGTGACGACGGGCGTGGGCGCCGTGGTCAACACGGCCAAGGTCGAGCCGGGCGCCAACGCCGTGGTCTTCGGTCTGGGCGGCATCGGCCTGAACGTCATCCAGGGGCTGAAGCTGGTCGGGGCCGACATGATCGTCGGCGTGGACATCAACGGCGACAAGGAGGAATGGGGCCGTCGCTTCGGCATGACCCACTTCGTCAACCCCAAGGAGGTGTCGGACGTGGTGGCCCATCTGGTCGAACTGACCGACGGCGGCGCCGACTACACCTTTGACTGCACCGGCAACACCGTGGTCATGCGTCAGGCGCTCGAAGCCTGCCACCGCGGCTGGGGCGAGAGCGTCGTCATCGGCGTGGCCGAGGCGGGCAAGGAAATCGCCACCCGTCCGTTCCAGCTGGTCACCGGCCGCGTCTGGAAGGGCTCGGCCTTCGGCGGCGCGCGCGGCCGCACCGACACGCCCAAGATCGTCGACTGGTACATGGACGGCAAGATCGAGATCGACCCGATGATCACCCACACTCTGCCGCTGGAACGCATCAACGAGGCCTTCGACCTGATGCATGAAGGCAAGAGCATCCGTTCGGTGATCGTCTTCTAAAAGAACGTTGCCAAACGAAACTGACTAAGCCTAGCTTGCTGCGCCCGGCGAACCGGTCGGGCGCATCATCGGGAGGAAGACCATGTTCACGCACGTCACGCTCGGCGCCAACGACGTCGAGGCGTCGCAGAAATTCTATGACGCGGTGCTCGGCGCCCTGGGCCATCAGCCGGGGACCTTCAGCGATCAGCCCCGACCCGGCGTCTGGTACATGACGCCGCGCGGCATGCTGGGCGTGGTCACGCCGCGCGACGGCGAGCCGGCTTGTCACGCCAACGGCGGCACCATCGGTTTCGCCGCCGCCAGCCCCGAGGCGGTTCTCGCCTTCGCCGAGGCCGGCGTGGCGGCGGGCGGCACGGCCATCGAGGACCCGGCGGGTCCGCGCGACACCCCCTTCGGCAAGATGCACCTGGCCTATCTGCGCGACCCGTCGGGCAACAAGATCTGCGCCGTTCACCGGCCGTCGTAAAAGCCGAGCTTGCGACAACTGACCACGGGATGGCGTCGGCGTGATCCGCTACCTAGCCCCATTCCAAAGGGGAGGATCATCATGAAGTTCGACGCGCAAAAGGCTCTGATCGCCTATTCGGGCGTGCTGACCGCTGTCTTCGTGGGGGTGATGGTCTCTGGGGCGGTGTCGGGCGTCGGCCCGGCCCGCTTCACCGAGATCGACGTCCAGCGCATCAATGTGCGCGAGCCGGACGGCACGCTGCGGATGGCGATCTCGAACCAGACGGCCTTCCCCGAAATCCCCTATCGCGGGCGCGAGGTGCCGCATCCGGGACGAGACACGGCCGGGATGCTGTTCATGAACGAAGAAGGCACCGAGGTCGGCGGCCTGGTGTTCGGCGGCAAGAACGCCGACGGGGTCAGGTCGTCCGGCGGCAGCCTGACCTTCGACGGCTATGAACAGGATCAGACGGTCCAGATCATGGGCTTCCAGCAGGGCGCGCGCCGGGTGTCCGGCGTCTTCGTCAACGACCGACCCGAGGAGTCGATCGACTATGACGTCCTGACGCGTCTGGCGGGCATGACGCCGGAGGAACAGCAGGCGGCGATGCTGGCCGCCAATATGGACGGGCAGCCGCGCGCCTTCCTCGGGCGTCAGGGGTCGGGCGCTTCGGAGTTGGTGCTGCGCGACGGCGCGGGCCGGGCGCGTCTGGTGCTCAGTGTGGCGGCTGACGGCGGCGCGCGCATCACGTTCCGGGACGAGAACGGTCAGCCGACCCGCGTGGTGACGCCCGAAGGCTGACGGCAGGCCTATCTGCCGGGGTCAGCAAGGAATAAAGCAGGGCACAGGTTTGAAGGCGGAGACGAGATGAGGGCGAAAGCGGCGATGACGGCGGGGCTGGCGGCGTTCAGCCTGTCGCTGGGATTGGCGGCCTGCGACCGGGCTGCCGACGGGGCGCCGACCGCAGAGGTCCCCGTTGAGGCCTGGAGAGGCAAGGACGTGGTCCTCTATCTGCCCGATCCGGTCATGAAGGCGCGGGTCGAGGTTTCGGCCCTGACGCCTTACGTCAACGCCGCGACGACGGCAGCGGAAGGGGCGTTCCGCGCCGCCCCGGTTCAGCCCGGCGCCTCGGGCATGGTGCTGCTGATGGTCAAGCCGGGCGGGCGGGCGAAGGCCTGGGTCGTCACCGGCGAACCGGCGCCCAGCGCGGACACCATCGCGGCGGTGGTCAGGGCGGTCGAGGCCGTGCCGGCCCCCGCTGTGCGCGAGGGACCGATCCTGGTCGGCGTCGGCTTCGAGGCCTGGGGCGGCGGCGCGCCGCCCGTCGGCGCCAGCCCGCCGATCCCGCGCGACTGGTACAGCTATTTCCCGAAGGACGGCGGCCAACTGGACGACGCCTTCATGGCCCGCGTCTGGCCTGACTGATCGGAGTTTGAGTGGATGGAAACGGTCAAGACACACGTCGTTCACGGCGGAACCCTGCGCTATTTGAAACACGACAGCGCCGCGACGGGCACGCCCATGACCCTGTCGGTCTTTGTCCCGGCGGGCGAGGGCCCGTTCCCGGTCGTGATCTGGCTGTCGGGCCTGACCTGCACCGAGGATAATTTCACCACCAAGGCCGGGGCCTACAAGGCCGCCGCTGAACACGGCGTCATCATCGTGGCGCCGGACACCTCGCCGCGCGGCGAAGGGGTGGCGGACGATCCGGCCTATGATCTGGGGCAGGGCGCGGGCTTCTACGTCGACGCGACGCAAGCGCCCTGGGCCCCGCACTTCCGCATGGAGAGCTATGTCACGGACGAACTGATCGCCCTGATCGATGCGCAGTTCCCGACGACGAAGACGCGTTCGATCTTCGGCCACTCCATGGGCGGGCATGGGGCCCTGACCCTGGCCCTGCGTCATCCCGAGCTGTTCAGGTCCGTCTCGGCCTTCGCGCCGATCTCGTCGCCGACCCGCTGCCCGTGGGGCGAGAAGGCGTTCACCGCCTATCTGGGCGACGACCGCGCCGAATGGGCGAAGCATGACGCCGCCCTGCTGATCGAGGCCGGCGCGGCGGCGGGTCGTTTCGACGACATCCTGGTGGATCAGGGCGACGCCGATCCCTTCCTGACCGAGCAACTGAAACCGGAGCTTCTGGTCGCGGCGGCCCAGGCTGCGGGACAGCGGCTTACCCTGCGAATGCAGGCGGGCTATGATCACTCCTACTTCTTCATGGCCAGCTTCGTGGACGACCACCTGGCCTTCCATGCGACCCGCCTGAAAGCCTGAGACTTCATGACCGACGCCGCCCCCGACTTCGCCCACGTGGACTTCGACGAGATGTTCGCCGCCCTGTGCAGCGAGGTTGGCTTCTGCCTGCACGAAAAGGGTCAGAAGAAGGTGATCGCGGCCCTGCCCAAGGGTCTGGACGCCGCGATGAAGGCCGTGCTGGCCGCTGAGGGCGTGGACGAACCCAATGCGCCGGGCGATCTGAAGAAGGCCGTGCGCGACTGCCTCAAGGCCCACGTCCAGCCGGGCTGATCCCGCCAACGGGCGCGGATGGACGAAACTTCATCCGCGCCGTGATCATGGCGCCTTGTGGGGCGGCGCCGCTTCGATAGTGTCCCCTCCCATCGCTTTTGGGAGGAAGCCCGATGATGGACCGTCGCCGCCTGTTGATGACCGCCGCCCTGGGAGGCGCGTTCGCGGCCTCGGGCGCCGCCCGCGCGTTCGCGCAGACCGCCGCTGCTCCGGCTGCGGGTCCCGCCTCGGCCCAGTTCCTGGCCCTGCTGGACAAGATCGCCCAGGAGATGATCCTGTCCGATCCCGAAACCCTGACCATGCTGGGCATGGACCGGGGACCGATGGCGCAGGCCCGCTTCAAGCTGAGCGACCGCTCGCAGGCCAAGATCGACGCCGACAAGGCCAAGTTTATCGACGGCATGAAGGCCGTGAAGGCCATCGACAAGCGCCAACTGACGACCCTGGAGCAGACCTATTACGACTCGCTGGAGTTCTTCGGCGACACGGTGATGGAGGGGTACGGCTTCCCCTATGGCGGCGGCATGTTCCCGTCGCCCTATACGGTCAGCCAACTGGGCGGATCCTATCAGCAGATCCCCGACTTCCTGGACAGCCAGCACCGCATCGAGGCGGCGGACGACGCCGACGCCTATCTGTCGCGCCTGTCGGACTTCGCCAAGGGCCTGGACGCCGAGCGCGAGCGGATGCTGGCCGACTTCGCCGCCGGCGCCGTGCCGCCTGATTTCGTCATCGACCGCACCCTGACCCAGATGGCCGCCATCACCGGCACGGCTCCGGCCGACTCGGTCATGAGCCAGTCGCTGGCGCGCCGCACGGCCGAGAAGAACATCTCCGGCGACTGGGCCGCGCGCGCCCAGGCCATCCTGGCCGGCGAAGTCTATCCGGCCATCCAGCGTCAGGCCGACGCCCTGAAATCTGTGCGTCCCGGCGCGACTCACGACGGCGGCGTCTGGCGTCTGCCCAAGGGCGAGGACTATTACCGCTTCGGCCTGAAATATTTCACCACCTCGTCGATGACGCCGGACGAGGTGCACCAGATGGGGCTGGAGCAGGTGGCCGAGATCTCGGCCCGCACCGACGCCCTGCTGAAGGCGCAAGGCATGACGCAAGGCACGGTCGGCGAACGCGTGGCCGCGCTCGGCAAGGACCGGCGCTTCGTCTATCCGAACACGGACGAGGCCAAGGACGAGCTGATCAAGGAACTGAACGCCCAGATGGTCGCCATGCAGGCGCGTATGCCGGACTACTTCGGCCGCCTGCCCAAGTCGCCGTGCGACATCAAGCGCGTGCCCAAGGCCATCGAGGCCGGTGCGCCGGGCGGATACTATCAGTCGCCGGCTCTGGATGGTTCGCGTCCGGGCGCCTACTACATCAACCTGCGCGACACGGCGGAATGGCCCAAATGGACCCTGCCGACCCTGACCTATCACGAAGCGGTGCCGGGCCATCACTTCCAGATCGCCCTGCAACAGGAGAAGCCGGACACGCCTCTGCTGATGAAGGTCATGGGCTTCTCGGCCTATTCCGAGGGCTGGGGCCTTTACGCCGAGCAGCTCGCGGACGAGATCGGCGCCTATGAGAACGACCCCTTCGGCCAGATCGGCTATCTGCAGTCGCTGATGTTCCGCGCCGCGCGTCTGGTGGTCGACTCGGGTCTGCACCACAAGCGCTGGAGCCGCGAGCAGGGCATCCGCTACATGGTCGACACCCTAGGCGATCAGGAATCCAGCATCGCCACCGAGGTCGAGCGCTACTGCGTCTGGCCGGGCCAGGCGTCCAGCTACAAGGTCGGCCACACCACCTGGGTCAAGCTGCGCGAGGACGCCAAGAAGCGTCTGGGCAGCCGCTTTGACATCAAGGGCTTCCATGACACCGGCCTGAACCTGGGCGGCGTGCCGCTGACGGTGCTGGAGCGGACCCTGAACGCCTGGACGCCCGCCTAGGCCTGTGAACCACGGGCGCGCCGGCCCGACGATTGTCTGAGTGTGAGGGGCGCGCGGCGTCGCGCCGCCCTCGTCGGGAAGCAAGACCATGATCGACCGCCGCCGTCTGTTGTTGACCGCCGCCGCCACGGCCGCCGTCGCGCCCTCGCTGGCCCACGCCGCCGTCGCCGCCACAGACGCCGATGCGCGCCTGAACGCCCTGCTGGACGGCTGGTTCGAGGCCGACATTGACGAAAGCCCGGAACGCGCCACCAACCTGGGCCTCGACAAGGGCGCCCGCGCCGGTCTGTCGTCCAAACTGAGCGAGGCCGGTCCCGACGCCATCCGCAAGGACCGCGACAAGGCCATCAGCCGTTGGGCTGCGCTGCGCGCCTTCGACCAGACGGGCCTGTCCGAAGCCGGCGCTCTGAACTACGCCATCGCCGCCTTCGGGCGCGAGACCTCGGCCGAGACCTCGCGCTTCGCCTATGGCGCGGGGCCGGGCCGTCCGTCGCCCTATGTCGTGACCCAGCTGTCGGGCGCCTATTTCGAGACGCCGGACTTCATGGACAACCAGCACCGCATCGAGGACGCGGCCGGCGCCGACGCCTTCCTGTCGCGCCTGTCGGCCTTCGCAGGGGTGCTGGACGGTGAGACGGACAAGGTCCACGAGGACGCCGGTCTGGGCGTGATCCCGCCGGACTTCATCATCGATCGCATGCTGCCCCAGGTCCGCACCCTGCGCGACACCAAGGCCGCCGACCTGGCCATGGTCAAGTCGCTGGTGCGCAAGACCGCCGCGCTGAACCTGTCGGGCTATGACGTCCGCGCCGCCGCCATCGTCGATCAGCAGATCAAGCCCGCCCTGGCCCGTCAGGTCGCGGCCCTGGAGGCTATCCGTCCGCAGGCGACGCATGACGCCGGGGTCTGGCGTCTGCCCGACGGCGAGGCCTTCTACGCCAACGGCCTGAAGTCCAACACGACCACCACCCTGAGCGCCGCCGAGATCCACAAGATGGGCAAGGAGCAGGTCGCCGAGATCAGCGCCGAGATCGACGCCATCCTGAAGTCGCAGGGCTATACCCAGGGCACCGTCGGCGAACGCATCCAGGCCCTGAACAAGGACCCGGCCCAGCTCTTCGCCAACACCGACGAGGGCAAGGCCGAACTGCTGGTCTGGCTGAACCAGCTGGTCGCCGAACTGGAGCCGAAACTGCCGACCGTCTTCGGTCGCCTGCCGAAAACCCATGTCGAGATCCGCCGCGTGCCGGTGTCGATCCAGTCGGGCGCGCCGGGCGGATACTATCAGGGACCGCCGCTGGATGGCTCGCGCCCGGGCGCCTACTACATCAACCTGCGCGACAGCGGGAACTGGCCGAAGTTCGCCCTGCCGACCCTGACCTATCACGAGGCCTCTCCGGGCCACCACCTGCAGGTCGCCCTGCAGCGCGAGTCGGGCGAGCTGCCGCAGTGGCGCCGCGCGGGCGGCTTCTCGGCCTACAACGAAGGCTGGGCCCTCTATGCCGAGGCGGTCGCGGCCAATGACCTGGACGCCTATGCCGACAACCCGCTGGGCCGCGTCGGCTTCCTGATGTCCTATCTGTTCCGGGCCGTGCGCCTGGTGGTCGACACCGGTCTGCACTCGGAGCGCTGGAGCCGCGAACAGGCGGTCGAATACATGGCGGCCTCGGGCGCCAAGCCGCTGGACGCCTCGAACAGCGAGATCAACCGCTACACCGTCTGGCCGGGGCAGGCCTGCGCCTACAAGGTCGGCCACACGGTGATCGCCCGCCTGAGGAAGGACGCCGAGGCCAAGCCGGGCTTCGATCTGCGCGCCTTCCACGACAAGGTGCTGATGAACGGCTCCCTGCCGCTGGCGGTGCTGGAAGCCCAGATGCGGGCCTGAGACGCCGATCAGGGTTGAAACGAAAGACGGCCCGGACGTTCGCGCGTCCGGGCCGTTTTCATGTCTGGCGCAGGATGGCGGTCAGGTCGCCGCGCGCCAGGTGGTCGGCCACAGGTCCTGGGGGACTGCCGTGCAACTCGGCATGACCTTCTCGTCCAACAGGGCGAAGCGCTCGCCGGTCCAGGCCCAGACGCCCATGCGGCCGCAGTCGCCGAGGCCGCGCCCCTTGCCGAAGGCGAAGAGGGTGCGGGTCCTGGGGTCATAGCGGCTGTTGACCAGGGTATCTTCGCTGCCCGCCGCCGTGGGGAAGGCGACCGGCCGGGGCGAGGTCCCGTCGGCCGGAGTGATGAAATAGGCCTGGCTGAAATTATAGGCGCCTTCGCCGCACGGCACGCTCCACAGCAGCTTGTCCGCAGCCAGACGCGAGACCTCGACGTTCGGCTCGAAACGTTCGCCTCTGCGGGTTTCGGCCAGGCATTCCTTGACCTTGGGGTGGGCGAGAAGCGCCGGGGACAGGTCGTCCTGGACCAGGCCGTTCTGGGCGACGGCGGCCGCCACGGCCACGCGCGGGGCGGCCGGGGCGGCGGGCACGTCGGCGGCGGGCCGGTCGCCGCGCCGGATCAGGGCGGTGGGGGTGTTCAGCCGACCCTGACGCTCGTCGATCCACAGGAAGGCGGCGGCCGCCCCGCCGAGGCTGACCTTCATCTGCTCGTGCCCGCGTCGCAGGGCCATGAAGGAGCCGTTCCCCAGATCATGCACCAGTTGGGGCGAGGGGTTCCTGAAGGCGATGACGTCGCCTTCCTCGTCCATCTTGGAGTTCTCGCCGGCATAGCGCCGGCCGTCGATGACGGCGTGGACCGAGCCCTGGCCGTCCTCCAGACCCCAGCCGCCCATGTGGACGACGGGGCGGGCTTGGGCGCCGGGGGCCAGGGAGACCAGGACGAAGCCCATGTTTTCATGCGCCGAACCAAAGGCCACGCAGTGATTGGTGTTGTCGCAGGTGGCGGTCCAGTCGCGGAACTCGCGCGTCTCGCTGGGCGGATTGGCGCTCGTTCTGGCGGTTGGCGACGTCGCCGCCGTCTCGACCGCGACGTCGGCGGCGGCGGGGGCCGCGGCGGGCGAGGCGTCGCCCTCCTTCTTTCCGCAGGCCCCCAGCCCCTGCGGCAGGATCAGGGCGGCGGCAGCGGTCAGCAACAGGCTGCGAAGCGTCATGTCGGGCGTCTCATCAGCGAGAGGGGAACGATCAGGGGCGGGCTCCATGAACGGTCAAGCTGGCTGCTGGTTCAAGTCATATGGGGGCATTTTGCGCAGGAGCGCCGATGGCGCCGCTCAGCCTTTGCGCCCGCGCGCGCGTCTCGCTATACCGCCCGCACGATATTCCTTCCCTGATTAAGAGACAGAGGCAGAGCATGGCCAAGATCAAGGTCGCCAACCCCATCGTGGACATCGACGGCGACGAAATGACCCGGATCATCTGGCAGATGATCAAGGACAAGCTGGTCTTCCCCTACCTGGACCTGGAGCTCGACTACTACGACCTCGGCATGGAGCACCGCGACGCCACCGACGACCAGGTGACGATCGACGCGGCCCACGCGATCCAGAAGCACGGCGTCGGCGTCAAGTGCGCCACCATCACCCCGGACGAAGCCCGGGTGAAGGAATTCGGCCTGAAGAAGATGTGGAAGTCGCCGAACGGCACCATCCGCAACATCCTGGGCGGCGTGGTCTTCCGCGAGCCGATCATCTGCTCCAACGTGCCGCGTCTGGTTCCGGGCTGGACCCAGCCGATCGTCGTCGGCCGTCACGCCTTCGGCGACCAGTACAAGGCCACTGACTTCCTGATGCCGGGCGCCGGCACTCTGTCGATCAAGTTCGTCGGCGACGATGGCCAGGTGATCGAGCACGAGGTGTTCAAATCCCCGTCGGCCGGTGTGGCCATGGGCATGTACAACCTCGACTCGTCGATCCGTGACTTCGCCCACGCCTCGTTCAGCTACGGCCTGGCTCGTAACTATCCGGTCTATCTGTCGACCAAGAACACCATTCTGAAAGCCTATGACGGCCGCTTCAAGGACCTGTTCCAGGAAGTCTTCGACGAGCACTACGCCGAAGAGTTCAAGGCGCGCGGCCTGACCTACGAACACCGTCTGATCGACGACATGGTGGCGGCCGCCATCAAGTGGTCGGGCGGCTTCGTCTGGGCGTGCAAGAACTATGACGGCGACGTGCAGTCGGACATCGTGGCTCAGGGCTTCGGCTCGCTGGGCCTGATGACCTCGGTCCTGATGACGCCGGACGGCAAGATCATGGAAACCGAAGCCGCCCACGGCACGGTGACCCGTCACTACCGTCAGCACCAGAAGGGTGAAGCGACCTCGACCAACTCGATCGCCTCGATCTTCGCCTGGTCGGCCGGCTTCAAGCACCGCGCCAAGCTGGACGACAATGCCGAGCTGGCCGAGTTCGCCGAGACGCTGGAACGCGTCGTGGTTGAAACCGTCGAGTCGGGCTTCATGACCAAGGACCTGGCCCTGCTCGTCGGCGACCAGCAGTCGTGGCTGACCACCGAAGGCTTCCTGGACAAGGTGTCCGAGAACCTGAAGAAGGCCCTGCCGAATATTGGTTAGTAGCGCTACCGCGCTTCGCGCTGCTTGAGCGCGTTACGCACCAGGAATGGGCCCGCTGGAGAAATCCCGCGGGCCTTTTCTATTTTCCGCCAAGGGTTAACGACGCCCTTGAGCCCCCCCTCGAACCATGTCCTTAATGTCGCAGGGGGTTTCGAGTTTGTGTCGCAGATGTCGCTGACCCGTCGCGTTCGTAAGGCAGGGGAGGGCCGATGAACCAGAAACTGATCCTTCGACTGGGAGGCGCCGCCGTGGCGGCCTTCGTCCTGGCCTACGCCGCCTCGCCCTTGCTGGCGGCGCGCTCGCTGGTGCAGGCGGCCAAGAGCGGCGACGCGCAGGCGCTGGAGCGCCAGGTCGACTTTCCCGCCTTCCGCGCCAGCCTGAAAGACGAGCTGAGCGAGCGCATGGTGAGCGAGATGCGCAAGGACAGTCGGCTGAAGGACAGCGGCCTGTCGGGCCTGGGCATGCTGCTGGCGCCGGCGCTGGTCAGCGGCGCCGTGGACGCCTTCGTCACGCCCCAGGCCATCTCGGCCATGGTGCAGGAGGGGCAGGCGCCCAAGCCGGACCTGGCCAAGGTCGAGCCGGAGGTCGGGCCGAAGCCTGAGAGCAAGCCCGAGAGCAAGAAGGTGCGCCAGTCCTGGAGCTACCGCGACCTGGACACCTTCGCCGTCACCCTGACCCGCGACGACCAGCCGGGCGAGCAAGTCTCCCTGCTGATGAAACGCCGCAACCTGTTCGGCTGGAAGCTGGCGGGGATCGATCTGAGCAAGGCGGAATAATCACCCGCTCATCCCCGCGGAGGCGGGGACCCAGAAAGAGCCTCACGCACCATCCTTGGCCGCCTGTGCTTGCAGCCAAAGCACTGGGTCCCCGCCTCCGCGGGGATGAGCGGATTGTGTGGGGATCGGCCAAAGAAAAAGGGCGGCGCATCCGGTGCGCCGCCCTTCCTGTTTCAGTCTGTGCGGGCGATCAGCCCTTCAGCGCGGCCCGGATTGCTTCCAGACCAGCTTCGGCCTTCGAGCCGTCGGGCGCGCCGCCCTGGGCGAAGTCGGGCTTGCCGCCGGCGCCCTTGCCGCCCATGGCGATGACGGCGTCGCGGGCCAGATCGGCCGCGTTCACCTTGCCCGCCATGTCCGGCGTGGCGGCGACCGTGATGGCCGCCTTGCCGTCGACGACGCCGACAAGGGCGACCACGCCCGAGCCGATCTGCTTCTTGAAGTCCTCGGCCACGCCGCGCAGGCCCTTGCCGTCGACGCCGTCCAGAACGCGGGCGATCAGCTTGACGCCGTTGATCTCTTCCGGGGCCGCATTGGCGCCCGCGCCGCCGCTGAGCGCCAGCTGCTTCTTCAGGTCGGCGACCTGCTTCTCCAGCGCCTTGCGTTCGGCGCTCAGGGCCTCGACCCGGGCCGGGACGTCCGCGGTCTGGATCTTGAAGGTCTGGGCCAGCGAACGGGCGACATTGGCCTGGGCCAGCAGGAACTGACGGGCAGCCTCGCCGGTCAGGGCCTCGATGCGGCGGACGCCGGCGGCGACGCCGCCTTCCGACACGATCTTGAACAGGGCGATGTCGCCGGTGCGATGGACGTGAGTGCCGCCGCACAGCTCGACCGAATAGGCGCCGTCGCCGGACAGGGCGTGGCCCAGGGTCAGGACGCGGACCTCGTCGCCGTATTTCTCGCCGAACAGGGCGACCGCGCCGGCCTCGATGGCGGCTTCGGGGTGCATCAGTTCAGTGGTGGTCGGCAGGTTCTGGCGGATGACCGCGTTCACCTCGTCCTCGAGACGGGCGATCTCCTCGTCGGTCAGCGGGGCGTTGTGGCTGAAGTCGAAGCGCATGCGCTCGGCGTCGACCATCTGGCCCTTCTGGGCGACGTGCGGGCCCAGCACGTTCTTCAGCGCGGCGTGCAGCAGGTGGGCGGCCGAGTGGTTGGCGCGGGTCGTCGGGCGCGAGCCCGGCTCGACCGTGGCCGTCACCACGGCGCCGACCGTCAGAGCCGCGCCCTGGGCCACCTGCAAGGTGTGAACGAAGAGGTCGGCGTGCTTCTTGGTGTCCAGCACGCGGCCTTCGCCATTGGTCCAGACGAAGCCGCCCTTGTCGCCGGCCTGACCGCCGCCTTCGCCGTAGAAGGGGGTCTTGTCGAGGACGACCTCGACCACGTCGCCGGCCTCGGCGGCGTCGACAGCCGCGCCGTCCTTGAGGATGGCGACGACCTGGCCTTCGCCGGTCTCGCTGTCATAGCCGGTGAACGCGGTGCCGCCGTGCTGGTCGCGCAGGGCCAGCCAGGCGCCGGCCGAGGCCGTCTGGCCCGAGCCCTTCCAGTGCTCACGCGAGCGGTCGCGTTGCTCGGCCATGGCGGCCTCGAAGCCGTCGACGTTGACGCTGAAGCCGCGACGGCGAGCCTCGTCCTGCGTCAGGTCCAGCGGGAAGCCGTAGGTGTCATAGAGGGTGAAGGCCGTCTGGCCGTCCAGCATGTCGCCGGCCTTGAAGCCGGTCGTGGCCTGATCGAACAGGTTCATGCCGCGGCCCAGGGTGGTGCGGAAGCGGATCTCTTCCTGCTTCAGCGTGTCCTCGATGAAGGCCTGGGCGCGGCCCAGTTCGGGATAGGCCTCGCCCATCTCCTGCACCAGGGTCGGGACCAGACGGTGCATCAGCGGGTCGGCCGCGCCCAGCAGGTGGGCGTGACGCATGGCGCGGCGCATGATGCGGCGCAGGACGTAGCCGCGGCCCTCGTTCGACGGGGTCACGCCGTCGGCGATCAGGAAGGCGGTCGAACGCAGGTGGTCGGCGATGACCCGGTGCGACGGGGCGCGTTCGCCCTCGGCCTTGGTCGAGGTCAGCTCTTCCGAGGCGCCGATCAGGCTCTTGAACAGGTCGACTTCATAGTTGGAGTGGACGCCTTGCAGGACGGCGGCGATGCGCTCCAGACCCATGCCGGTGTCGACGCTGGGCTTGGGAAGGTCGCGAACGATCTCGTCGTTCTCCTTCTCGTACTGCATGAAGACGTTGTTCCAGATCTCCACGAAGCGGTCGCCGTCCTCATCGGGCGAACCGGGAGGGCCGCCGAAGATGTGGTCGCCGTGGTCGTAGAAGATCTCGGTGCAGGGACCGCAAGGGCCGCTGTCGCCCATGGCCCAGAAGTTGTCGGCCGTGGGGATGCGGATGATCTTCTCGTCGGCGAAGCCGGTCACCTTCTTCCAGATGTCGAAGGCTTCATCGTCGGTGTGATAGACGGTGACCAGCAGGCGCGCAGGGTCCAGGCCGAACTCCCTGGTCAGCAGGGTCCAGGCGCTCTCGATGGCGTGGTCCTTGAAATAGTCGCCGAACGAGAAGTTGCCCAGCATCTCAAAGAAGGTGTGGTGACGCGCGGTGTAGCCGACGTTGTCCAGATCGTTGTGCTTGCCGCCGGCGCGCACGCATTTCTGCGAACTGGTGGCGCGCTTGTAGGGCGGGGTCGCGCCGCCGGTGAAGTAGTCCTTGAACGGCACCATGCCCGCGTTGACGAACAGCAGGGTCGGGTCGTTCTGCGGCACCAGCGGAGCCGACTGCACCTTCTCGTGGCCGTCGGCCGCGAAGTAGTCGAGGAAGGTGGAGCGGATCTGTTTCAGGCTGGTCATGGCGTATCGCTCTAAGGAATTCGGGCGCGCGGGGAGAATATCGGAACGGGCGTCATATAGGGATTTTGCGCCGAGCGCATCACTGGCGCGTGATCGCGTGCGCCGGGGCGCGCTTTTCCGATGCGGCGGGCTCTAATCGTGCAGGCGATGTGGCGCGACGATGACCCCGTCGGCGTCGGCGTAGAGCCAGTCGCCGGGGGTGAAGATGACGCCGCCGAAGGCGGTGGGGATGTCGATCTCGCCGATGGCGTCGCGGTCGGCGCGCAGGGGCGTGGTCCCCACGGCCTTCACGCCGACGGGCATGGTGTCGATGACGCCGCTGTCGCGAATGGCGCCGTGGAGGACGATCCCGGCCCAGTTGTTGTCGATGGCCAGTCTGGCCAGGTTGTCGCCGACAAGGGCGCGCTTCAGCGATCCGCCGCCGTTGACCACCAGCACCGCGCCGTGGCCCGGCCGCTCCAGCGCCTGTCGGACCAAGGCGTTGTCGTCCAGCACGCTGAGGGTGCGAACCGGACCGTGGAAGGCCGTCGCCTGGCCGAAGCTGCGGAACGGGATGTGGCAGACCTTCACCTTTTCGGGGTGGGCGTCGCAGAGGTCGGCGGTGGCGGGGATCATGGGAGGCTCCGGGGCTTGAAGGTGAAGTTTGCCCGGCGGGGCGCGGCGAGAAAAGAGCGGTTTGTTTCTACATCCGCTCATCCCCGCGGAGGCGGGGACCCAGTGCTTTGGCGGCAAGCACGGGCGGTCAGCGATGGTGCGTGAGGCTCTCACTAGGTGCCCGCCTCCGCGGGGATGAGCGGAAACTGAAGGCGAGCCAGATAAAAAGAGGCCCGCCCGAGATGCTCGGGCGGGCCGGCTCCGTCCGACCGACCCCGCGGGGTCGGTAGGCGGGTCGCGGGGACGACGGACGGAAGCTGTGTCGGAGGGAGATCAGCCCTCCATGTCCTGACCTTCATCGGGCTCGGGCGCGCCCAGCATGTCGTCGGCGATCTTGGCCGTGGACTGGCGCACGGCCTTCTCGATGGCGAGGGCCATGTCGGGGTTGTTCTTGAGGAACTCCTTGGCGTTCTCGCGGCCCTGGCCGATGCGGGTGGAGTCGTAGGAGAACCACGAACCCGACTTCTCGATGATGTTGGCCTTGACCCCCAGATCGATGATCTCGCCGATCTTGGAGATGCCTTCGCCGTACATGATGTCGAAGATGACCTCGCGGAACGGCGGGGCGACCTTGTTCTTGACCACCTTGACGCGCGTGGTGTTGCCGACGACCTCGTCGCGGTTCTTGATCGCGCCGGTGCGGCGGATGTCGAGGCGGACCGAGGCGTAGAACTTCAGCGCATTGCCGCCCGTCGTTGTTTCCGGCGAGCCGTACATGACGCCGATCTTGTGGCGGATCTGGTTGATGAACAGGACGATGCACTTCGACTTGGAGATCGAGGCCGTCAGCTTGCGCAGGGCCTGCGACATCAGACGGGCCTGAAGGCCGGGCAGGCTGTCGCCCATCTCGCCTTCGATTTCGGCGCGCGGGGTCAGGGCGGCGACCGAGTCGACCACCACGATGTCCACGGCGCCCGAGCGCACCAGGGTGTCGACGATTTCCAGGGCCTGTTCGCCGGCGTCGGGCTGCGACACCAGCAGGTCGTCGAGGTTGACGCCCAGCTTTTGCGCATAGACGGGGTCCAGCGCGTGTTCGGCGTCGACGAAGGCGGCCACGCCGCCCTTCTTCTGGACCTCGGCCACGGTGTGCAGGGCCAGGGTCGTCTTGCCCGAGGATTCCGGGCCGAACACCTCGATGACCCGCCCGACCGGCAGGCCGCCGATGCCGAGCGCCATGTCCAGGCCCAGCGAACCGGTCGAGACGCTCTCGATCTCGTTCACCAAACCGCCCTTGCCGAGCTTCATCACCGAGCCCTTGCCGAAAGCGCGATCGATCTGCGCGATCGCCGCCTCAAGAGCGCGTTGCTTTTCGCCGTCTTCTTTACCCACGAGCTTCAATGCCGCCTGTGCCATTGGTTTTCTCTCCCTTGCCATGATTCCATTCTGGGCTTTGGGAGAGACCCGCCAGGACCCGCTCCCTCTGTGAGACGGACTATGTGCATGGTTTGTTCTGGTTCACAAGATGTTCTCATTTGCGTGTCGAGAACAAAATGCGATCTACGACCGTTTCTGACGTGGTCGGCATCCGGTCCAGAAGGGCCTGGCGTCGTGGAAACGCCCGCAGGCCTTGAGCGCGGCGGCCAATAAGGCGGCCTCGTCGCGCTCGCGCCGACCGATGACGCGTCCAGCGGCGAAGGCCACGCTTGGGTCGTCCAGAGCGGCCTCGCCCGGGATTTTGTCGCGCGCCACGGCCAGGTCGTTCAGTTGGCCGAGCGTGTCCTGCAGCCGTTCCAGCGCCTTGAGGTAGCGGGCGCGGCGGCGGCGGGCGGGAAAAAGATCGGCGAAGAACTCGGCGGCGTAGCGCAGACGCTTGGCGCGGATGCGCAGGTGGTGCCGGGCCTCGACGTCTAGATCGTTCAGGTCGCGGGCGCGTTTTTCGACCTGACGATGCAGGCGGCTGAGGGCCTCGGCGGCGAAGGGCGCAACGGGGGCGTCGGACAGGACCGCCGTCTCGATCCAGGCGGTCGTCTCCAGCATCAGCAGGGCGTAGCGGGGCGAGGCGATGGCCGTCAGAACGCGGTCATAGGCCTGCCCCCGGGCGGTCAGCAGGTGACGGCCCAGGGCCGCGAGGCCGGGCGAGGGGGCCGCCAGCGCCGTGGGGTGGAAGACGTCGCGGATGAAGACGTCGAGGTCGCGGGCGGCGTCGGCCTCGTGCGCCAGCCATTTCAGTTCGGCCTCGATGCGCTCGCGTTCGGCCTCGGCCAACAGGGGCTTGAAGACGCCGACGGCGGCGCGCAGGCGGCGTAAGGCCACCCGCATCTGATGCACGGCCTCGGGGCGGCGCACGATCCGCAGCAGTTCGGCGTTGGCCGAGACCTGGGCCAGACAGGCCATGGCGATGCGGCGGAAGGCGGTGGCTGCCGATGCATCAGGCGACAGGGGCGTGGCGACGGCGCGACGGGGGCTGCGGCTCTCGCCGTCGGCCAGCCGCCAGCCGCGCTCGGCCTTGCTCTCGAACACCGGGACGATGGCCAGGTCGCGCGCCAGCCGCCGGGCGAGGCTGAACAGGGCGGCGGGCGGCCCCGCCTTCAGCTCCAGTTCCAGCTCGTAGATGGGCTCGCGGCGCTCTCCGGCGGACAGTTCGCCGGCGTCGAAGGCGACTTCGATCCGGGCGCCCTCCCAGTCGACCATGCGGATGCGGCGGACGACCGTGGTGGCGAAGCGGGGCGACAGGTCGCGGCGGCGGCCCTTCAGAAGTTTATGGGCGGGCGTGGCCTTGAGCGCGGCGAGGTCGAGGGCCTCGGAGGCGACTTGGACCTCCCACTCGTCGCGGGCGGTCTGGCCGGGGGCGGTCTGGCGCTTCAGGGTCTGGACGAAGCCGTCCGGCGTGGCGCGAACCCTCAGGCCGCACCCCGCCGCGCGCAGGACGCTGTCGGGAGTGTCGAAATAGACCGAGCGCAGCGACTGGCTGGTCTGGGGCCCTTGCAGCGCCGGGTGGCCTGACAGACGCACGACCGCGCCCGGCCCGAGCCGGAACTTCAGTTCGGTTTCGGTCGCGGGCGAAGCCATGGGGGTAGTTTAGGCTTCTCGCCGCCATCTCGGAAGCGGCGAAGCTCGTGGGCGATCCTCCCCTGCGCAGCGGGGGAGGGGGACCATGCGCAGCATGGTGGAGGGGGCGAGGGCGGATGTTGCCGTTGAAGGTCGGCCGCACGGCGTGGGGCACTTGTCGAACGGGGCGGTTGCATCCGCCCCCTCCACCGCCTGCGGCGGTCCCCCTCCCCCGTAGACGGGGGAGGATCAAGGGCGTCAGCCCCGCGCCACCTGGAAGCCGGCGAAGGACTGGCTGACCGGCATCAGCTCCAGGGCGTTGATGTTCAGGTGCGGCGGCAGGGTCGCGACCCAGAACAGGGTCTCGGCGATGTCTTCGCCGGTCATGGGCTGGGCGCCGCCGTAGAGGGCGTCCGACGCCGCTTGATCGCCGCTGGTGCGGACCAGGGTGAACTCGGTCTCGGTCATGCCGGGCTCGATGGAGGTGACGCGCACCCCGGTGCCGTGCAGGTCCGAGCGCAGGCCCAGCGAGAACTGGCGGACGAAGGCCTTGGTGCCGCCATAGGCGTTGCCGCCCTTGTAGGGATAGGTCGCGGCCACCGAGCTGATGTTCAGGATGGCGCCCTTGCGCGCGATCAGGCGCGGCAGCAGACGGCGCGTGATGGTGACCAGACCGGTGATGTTGGTGTCGATCATCTGACGCCACTGATCCAGATCGGCGTCCTGGGCGGCGGCGGTCCCCAGCGCCAGCCCCGCGTTGTTGATCAGGACGTCGATGTCGCCAAAGCCCTCGGGCAGGGCGTCCAGGACCGCGTCGATGGCGGCCTCGTCGCGGATGTCGAAGACGAGGGGATGGACCACGTCCGCGCCCAGCTCGGCGACCAGATCATTCAGACGCTCGGCGCGGCGGCCGGTGGCGATGATCTTCCAGCCCGCCGAGGCGAAGCGGCGCGCTGCGGCCTGGCCGATGCCCGCCGTGGCGCCGGTGATGAGGACGGTTCCGCTCATGGTCTGCTCCTGTTCGCTGTCGCCGGTTGTCTAGCGCCGCCGCAGCCCAGGCTCAAATGACGAAACGGCCGACGCCCCTTTCGGAACGCCGGCCGCTTGCTCCGGGGAGAGCGGGGGAAGGTCGTCAGGCGGCCCGGTTCTTCACCAGATCGTCGACGACCGAAGGGTCGGCCAGGGTGGAGACATCGCCCAGGGCGCCCAGTTCGTTCTCGGCGATCTTGCGCAGGATGCGCCGCATGATCTTGCCGGATCGGGTCTTGGGCAGGCCCGGTGCCCACTGGATCACGTCGGGGGCGGCGATGGGGCCGATCTCGGTGCGGACGTGGGCGACCAGTTCCTTGCGCAGGGCCTCGGTGGCCTCCACGCCGCGCACCAGGGTCACATAGGCGTAGATGCCCTGACCCTTGATGTCGTGGGGGAAGCCGACGACCGCCGCCTCGGCCACGATGTCGTGCAGGACCAGGGCGCTCTCGACCTCGGCCGTGCCCATGCGGTGGCCCGAGACGTTGATGACGTCATCGACCCGGCCGGTGATCCAGTAGTAGCCGTCGGCGTCGCGACGGCAGCCGTCGCCGGTGAAATACTTGCCCGGATAGGTCGAGAAATAGGTGTCGAAGAAGCGCTGGTGGTCGCCATAAACCGTCCGCATCTGGCCCGGCCAGCTGTCAGTGATGCAGAGGTTGCCCTCGGTCGCGCCCTCCAGAACCCCGCCTTCGGCGTCCACGATCTGCAGCTCGACGCCGGGCAGGGGCTTGGTCGCCGAGCCGGGCTTGAGGTCGGTGGCGCCGGGCAGGGGCGAGATCAGAACGCCGCCGGTTTCGGTCTGCCACCAGGTGTCGACGATGGGCAGGCGGCCGTCGCCGACCACCTCGTGATACCAGCGCCAGGCCTCGGGGTTGATCGGCTCGCCGACGCTGCCCAGCAGGCGCAAGCTCTTGCGGCTGGTCGCCTTCACCGGGGCGTCGCCTTCGCGCATCAGCGAGCGCAGGGCGGTGGGGGCGGTGTAGAAGATCTCGACCTTGTGCTTGTCGATGACCTCCCAGAAACGGCTCACGCTCGGATAGTTGGGCACGCCCTCGAACAGCAGGGTGGTCGCCCCATTGGCCAGGGGGCCATAGACGCCATAGGAGTGGCCGGTCACCCAGCCCACGTCGGCGGTGCACCAGAAGACCTCGCCGGGGCGGTAGTCGAAGACCAGTTCGTGGGTGTAGCTGGCCCAGAACAGATAGCCGCCGGTGGTGTGCAGCACCCCCTTGGGTTTGCCGGTCGAGCCCGAGGTGTAGAGGATGAACAGCGGGTCCTCCGCCTGCATCGGCTCGGGATGGCAGTGGGCCGTGACCTTGGCGGCCTCGGTCTCGTAATCCCGGTCGCGGCCCTCGATGAAGCCCACGTCCGCGCCCGTGTGGCGGATCAGCAGGACGCCGTCGACGCCCGAGACCTTCTCCAGCGCCTTGTCGACATTGGCCTTCAGCGGGACCTTCTTGCCGCCACGGCAGCCCTCGTCGGCGGTGATGACGAAGGTCGAGCCGCAGTCCTCGATGCGCCCGGCGATGCTGTCGGGCGAGAAGCCGCCGAAGATGACCGAGTGAACCGCGCCGATCCGCGCGCAGGCCAGCATGGCGTAGGCGGCCTCGGGGATCATGGGCAGGTAGATGGTGACGCGGTCGCCCTTCTGGACGCCGTTGGCCTTGAGCACATTGGCCATGCGGCAGACGCGCTCGTGCAGCTGGCCGTAGGTGACGTGCTCGCTGTCGGTCGGCTCGTCGCCTTCCCAGATGATGGCCGTGTCGTTTTCACGGTGCGGCAGGTGGCGGTCGATGCAGTTGGCCGAGACGTTCAGCACCCCGTCCTCGAACCAGCGGATGCGGAAGTCTTCCTTATTGAACGACACATCCTTGATCTTCGACGGGAAGGTCATCCAGTCGAGGCGTTTGGCCTGTTCGCCCCAGTAGGCCTCGGGCGTTTCGCGTGCCGCGATCCGGGCCGCGTCATAGGCGTCGCGGTCCATGTGGGCGCGGGCGGCCAGGTCGGCGGGGACGGGATAGATTTCCGGATCAGACACGCGCTTTCCTCCCAGTTTCTTGTTTTAGAAGCCGTATTTGGCGAACAGGATCAGACGGGTCATGTCGCCGTCCAGTCCCGACTCCAGCTTGCGGTCAGCGAACATCAGTTCGGCCCCGACATCAAACGCCGTGACCGGCGACCAGATCAGGTTGGCGTGGATGCTCTGGGCCGAGCGGTTGGCGCCCGTGCCGGTCAGCAGGACGTCGTTGTCCACCTTCTGCGCCGACCAGATCAGGCTGGAGCGCCAGCCGGGCGTCCAGACGTGGCGATAGGCGGCGAATCCGGCGACCACGCCGATGGCGTCCAACTGGCCCGAGGCGTCCAGCACCGCGTCGTTGGAGAAGTTGAGCCCCAGATAGCGGCCCACGCCCTCGCCGCCCGACAGCATGAAGCGCAGGTCGTCCTGGGCGCCGACCTTGACCTTGGCCGAGGCCGACAGACCCCAGCCGGTCGCCGTGTCGTCGACGGCGCTGGCCGGGTTCTCATACTTCAGCTGACGCAGCAGGCCCGCGAACTGCAGGTCGCCCCAGGGGCGGCTGATGGCGTAGCGCGCCGTCAGGTCGGGCAGGCTGTTGTCGTCGGCGATGATCCGCGCGCCGCCGCCGAAGGGGGTGACGGTGGTTTCGGGGTTCTCGACCGCGATCGAGAAGGGACCGCGCGTGTAACGGACCTGGACCTGGCGGGCGAAGACCGTGCCCTCGGCGGCGCCGACGAAGTCGGCCGATTCCGGCAGGACGGCGGTGTTCTGGAAGTTGGTCCACTCCTGACCGATCAGCCAGTTGTCGATGGTGACGAAGGCGCGGCGCAGGGCGGGGGTGGAGGCGCTGGTGATGCGCTGATCGCCGGTTCCGGGCAGGCTCTGGAAGTCCATCTCCAGCCGGGTGCCGACCTTGTGGCCGCCGACCAGACCGTCGGTGGTCAGCCAGAAGCGGGTCTGGCGGGCGCTGAAGTCCATGGCCGTATCTTCGTTGGCGCCGCCGACCGGGATGGAGCCGGGCAGGTGGTAGTCGCGCAGCGCGTCGCCGTTGGCCGGATCGCCGCCGGAATAGCGGGACGCCATGGCGTCGACCTTGACGAAGCCGCCGAACTTCACGGTGTGGTCGCCGATGCGGAAGCCTTCTTCGCGCTGAGCAGGGGCCGAGACCGGGGTGGCGGCGGGGCGGGCCTCCAGACGGATGATGTCCTGGGCCATGGCCTGGGACTGGGCGCTCTGCTGCGTGCGCGCGGCGGCGACCTCGGATTTCAGGCTGTTCAGCTCGGCTTCGAGCTGGGCGATGCGCGCCTCGAGGGCCGCATTGGCGTCCTGGGCCCAGACGGCGCCGGGCGCGAACAGGAGCGCAGCCGCAGCTGCGCCGCCGAGCAGACGGAATCTTCCCATGTCATGTCCTCCCGGGTTCATCTGATGCGAACCTCGAGACGGCAGCATTCCGCGCGAGGGCGGTTTGCGGCCATTAGCCATTGGTCTAGTTTCGACCAAAGTCGAGGCGCGGCATGGTGTCGTCACAGCGCGGCCTCGACCCGAAAAA
The DNA here is from genome assembly GCF_042869015.1 of Brevundimonas sp. NPDC007368. Taxonomy (NCBI): domain Bacteria; kingdom Pseudomonadati; phylum Pseudomonadota; class Alphaproteobacteria; order Caulobacterales; family Caulobacteraceae; genus Brevundimonas; species Brevundimonas sp. NPDC007368. The sequence continues at coordinate 361,806 of NZ_JBIAFA010000001.1, forward strand.
GAACCGCGCGCGGGAAGGATTTTCATGGATCGCATCGTCGTCGCCGACGACCACCCTCTGTTTCGGGCGGCGTTGAGATCGGCCGTCGAAAAGGCCGCGCCCGACGCCGTGATTGCGGAATGCGCCAGCCTCGCCGAGGTTCAGGCCGCCCTGGCTGAAGCCGCGACCGACCTGCTGCTGCTGGACCTGAAACTGTCGGACAGCGAGGGCATGGCGGGCCTGACCCGCATCCGCGCCGACCATCCCGCCGTGCCGGTCGCCGTCGTCTCGGCCAGCGAGGAGCCGCCGACCGTGCGCCGCGCCCTGACCCTCGGCGCCGCCGGCTTCATCCCCAAGTCCGCCGCCTTGCCGGTCATGGTCGAGGCCATCGCCGCCATCCTTTCGGGCGACAGCTGGGCCCCTGACGTCGGCGAGCCCGGGGCCGGGGAGGGCGATCTGGAAGCCCGCATCGCCAGCCTGACGCCGTCGCAGCTGCGCATTCTCGAGGGCCTGCGCGCCGGGCGGCTGAACAAGCAGATCGCCTTCGACCTCGGCGTCACCGAGGCCACCATCAAGGCCCACCTGACCAGCGTTTTCCGCAAGCTGGGCGTCCACAACCGCACCCAGGCGGTGATCCTGGCCCAGTCGATCGATCTCTAATTCCCTTCTCCCCTTGTGGGAGAAGGTGGCAGGCGAAGCCTGACGGATGAGGGGTGTGAGCGCTTCGTTTTGAACTTTGTCGCTGCCCGTCCGTCACGCTTTCCGAAGGTCGCGCCGACACCCCTCATCCGAGCGCCTCCGGCGCCCACCTTCTCCCGCAAGGGGAGAAGGAAGATCAGCGCGACAGGAACGCCTTCAGCGCCGCCGGCTTGACCGGCTTGGGCAGCAGGGTCGCGCCCGCCGCCGTGGCGGTCTCCTTCAGGCCCTCGCGGGTGTCGGCGGTGACCAGGCCGATGCGGCGCAGGCCCCGCGCCCGCAGGGCGTCCACCACCGTCAGCCCGTCCGCCCCGTCGCCCAGATGCAGATCCACCAGGGCCGCGTCGAACGGCCCTGCCGCTGCGATGCCGTCGGCCACGGTGCGCGCCATCGTCGTCTGGGCGCCCCAGCGGCTCAGCAGGGCGGTCAGGGCGTCGAGGATGGCCGGCTCGTTGTCCACGCACAGCACCCGCAGCCCCGCCAGCGGCAGGCGCGCGTCGCCCTCGGCGAGGGGAGCGATCTCGACCTGGGCGGCGGCGCGCGGAGCGCTGACGCGGAAGGTGGTGCCGCGCCCGACGCGGGACGCCATCGACAGCGGATGGCGCAGCAGGTCCGACAGCTTCTGCACGATGGCCAAACCGAGACCCGCGCCCGGCTCGTCCACCGGGGCACCGGGCAGACGCACGAACTCGCCGAAGACGTTTTCACGGTCGGCGTCGGGAATGCCGCGCCCGGTGTCGCAGACCAGCATCTGCACCGTGTCGCCGTCGCGCCGGGCGCCGACCAGAACCCGGCCCCGGTCGGTGTAGCGGATGGCGTTGGCGGTCAGGTTCTGCAGCATGGAGCGCAGCAGATCGTGGTCCGAGGCGACCCACAGGCCGGACGGCATGACCGCCAGCCGCAGGCCCTTGGCGCGGGCCATGGGGGCGAACTCGCGGCGCAACTCGGCGAACAGGGCGTCCAGCGAGAGGGGAGCCACGGCGGGCTGGACTCCGCCCGCCTCCAGCTTGGACAGGTTGAGCAGGGCCGTCAGCAGGCGGTGGGCGCTGTCGATGGAACGGTCGGCGTTGGTCGCCAGCCCGCGTCCAGCCGACCCCGCCGCCAGCGCCGGCTCCTCCTTCAGGGCGGCGATGAACAGGCGCGCGGCGTGCAAGGGTTGCAACAGGTCGTGGCTGGCGGCGGCGAGGAAGCGGGTCTTGGAGGCGGTGGCGTCCTCGGCCAGACGCCGGGCCTCCTCCAGCCGTTCGGTGCGGTCGGCGACGCGGGCCTCCAGCCGCTCGTTGGCCTCCTCCAGATCGCGGGCGGCGCGGCGCAGGGCGGTGATGTCGGTGTAGCTCGTGGCGTAGCCCCCGCCGGGGATCGGGGCGCCGGAGGAACGCAGGATGCGGCCGTCCGGCTGCTCGCGCTCATGATCGTGGGGAATGCGACGCGACAGGGCCTCCAGCCGCCGTTCGATCCAGGCCTCGATGTCGCCCGTAACGGCAATGGGGTCGGTCTCGCCCCGCTCGGCGTTGAGGCGATAGACGGCGGCGATGGGCAGGCCGACGTGGACGAAGCCGGCGGGCAGGTCGAACATCTCGACATAGCGCCGGTTCCAGGCGGTCAGGCGCAGGTCCTCGTCCACCACGCTGACGCCCTGATCGATGTTGTCGAGCGTGGTCTGCAGCAGGTCGCGGTTGAACTGGACCGCCTGCGACGCCTCGTCCAGCATCCGCACCACGTCCTCGGGCGCGCGCCCCCCGGCGGCCAGGGCGGCGGCGATGACGCGCCGGGCCGAGGCGGCGCCGACCGCGCCCGCCAGCATCCGCTCGGCGGCGCGGGCCAGACCGGCCTCGGCCGGGTCGGCGTCGCGCAGCTTCTGGTCGGTCTCTCGCGACCAGGCGGCGAAGGCGCGCTCGGCCCGTTCGTCGCCGATGAAGCGGGCGACCAGGGCCTTGAGGTCGCCGACCGAGGCCCCGGCGGAGGCGCCGCGCCCCTCCATCCAGTCCGGGCCCAGACGGTCGACGAAGGCGCGGGCCTGTACCCGGTCGATCAGGCGCGGCGTCCCCAGCCTGGAGACGGCGACGAAGACCCCGAGGTTCAGCGCCAGACTGAGGAAGACGCCCGCCGCGAACGGGTCGGCCAGCCCCAGCATGGCCGGAACGTTCAGGCCGAATCCGGGCGCCAGCTGCGGCGCCGCCAGCATGACCAGCCAGACGGTCATCCCGACCGCCAGTCCCGCCAGCGCCCCGCGCGAACGCCCGCCGCGCCACAGCACGGCGCCGAACAGGGCCGGGGCCAGCTGGGCCAGGGCGGCGAAGGAGACCAGCCCCATGGCGGCCAGGCCGCTGGACTGGTCCATGGCCTGATAATAGACCCAGGCCATCAGCAGCAGGGCCACGATGGCCACGCGGCGGATATTCAGGATGGCGCGCGCCATGTCGCCCGCCCGTTCGCCGCGACGACGGCGCTCGGCGGCCAATAGCGGCAGGACCAGATTGTTGGACACCATGGCCGACAGCGCCACGGCCTCGACAATGACCATGGCGGTCGCCGCCGAGAAGCCGCCGACGAAGACGATGGCCGTCAGGGCCGACTGGCCGGAGTTCAGCGGCAGGGCCAGCACCAGCAGGTCGGGATTGACCTCGGGCGCGAACAGGCCGCCCGCCGCCACCAGGGGCAGGACCGCCAGACTGGTCAGCAGCAGATAGACGGGAAAGATCCAGCGCGCGCGCCGCATCTGGGCCGGATCGCCGCCCTCGACAAAGGCGACGTGGAACTGTCGCGGCAGGCAGAAGATGGCGAGCGTCGCCACCAGGGTGATGGCCCAGAAGCGCCCGTCCAGCTCGGGCCAGCGCGCCAGATCGCCGAGGCTGGCGGTCACGTCCGCAGAGGCTGGGGCGCGCGCCAGCAGCATCAGGGCGAAGACGGCCACGGCCAGCAGGGCCGTCAGCTTGACGATGGACTCGATGCCGATGGCCTGGATCAGGCCGCGGTTGTGCTCGGTCAGGTCGGGGCGGCGCGCCCCGAACAGGATGGCGAACCCGGCCAGCACCCCGGCCATGACCAGCACCGTCAGGCTCTCGGAGCCGGCGACCGGCGTCCCCTCGGTCAGCATCTCGCCCGCCATGGACAGGGATTTCAGCTGCAGGGCGATGTAGGGCAGGGACCCCAGGATGGCGACAGCGGCGACCGCCGCGCCGAGCGCCGGGCTCTTGCCGTAGCGCGAGGAGATGAAGTCGGCCATCGAGCCGACGTTCTCGCGCCGGGCCGCCGCCGCGATCCGCTTCCACAGCGGAAACAGGACCGTCACCCCCAGCGCCGGGCCGATATAGATGGGCAGGTATTCCCAGGCCGACCGCGCCGCCGTCCCCACCGCCCCGTAATAGGTCCACGACGTGCAGTAGATGGCCAGCGACAGGGCGTAGAGCGACGGCCCCAGCGCCCCGCCGCGCGTCTTGATCGACGGCCGCTCGTACCACCAGGCGACCGCGAACAGGGTCGCCATGTAGGCGGCCACGAGGGCCAGGGTCGCGAGGCTGAACATGACCGGCATCTGGGACGGAGCGGGGCTGGGGGACAAGAACAAAAAGAGGGGCGGCCGGAAACCGGACCGCCCCTGCAGGTTGGCGAAGCTTATCGACCTCAGTCGTGGATGTTCACGTCCTTGCCTTCCTTCACGAAGAGGACGCCGATGATCAGGGTCAGCACCGCGATCGCGATGGGATACCAGAGGCCGTAGTAGATGTTGCCCGTGGCCGCGACCATGGCGAAGGCGGTGGTCGGCAGGAAGCCGCCGAACCAGCCGTTGCCGATGTGATAGGGCAGGGACATGGAGGTGTAGCGCACCTTGGTCGGGAACATCTCGACCAGGGCGGCGGCGATCGGGCCGTAGACCATGGTCACATAGAGCACCAGCAGGAAGAGGATGCCGATCACCAGGGGCTTGTTGACCAGGGCGCTGTCGGCCTTGGCCGGATAGCCGGCCTCGGTCAGGGCGGCGGTCAGGCCCGCGTCCCACGCCTTCTTCTGGGCGTCGAAGTCGGCCTTGGCCAGGACCTTGCCGTTGAAGCTCTCGACCACGCGTTCACCGATGCGGACCTGGGTCACGGTCCCGGCGGGGGCGGCCTCGTTGACATAGGTGACGCCGGCCTTGGCCAGGTGGGTCTTGGCGATGTCGCACGAGCTGTTGAAGACGGTCTTGCCCACCGGGTCGAACTGGAAGTGGCAGTCGGCCGGGTCGGCGTAGACGGTGACCGGCGCTGAGGCGGCGGCGGCGGCCAGACGCGGGTTGGCCGCGCCGGTCAGGGCGTTGAACAGCGGGAAGTAGGTCAGGGCGGCCAGCAGGCAGCCGACCAGGATGATGGGCTTGCGGCCGATCTTGTCGGACAGCCAGCCGAAGAAGACGAAGAAGGGCGTCGCCAGCGCCAGCGCGGCGGCGATCAGGATGTTCGACAGGGCCGGATCGACCTTCAGCGTCTTCTCGAGGAAGAAGAGGGCGTAGAACTGACCCGTGTACCAGACCACGGCCTGACCGGCGGCGAGGCCGAACAGGGCGATCAGCACCAGCTTCAGGTTCGGCCACTTCATGAAGCTGTCCTTCAGCGGCGTGGTCGAGCCCTTGCCCTCGGCCTTCATGCGCTGGAAGGCCGGGCTTTCCGACAGCTTCAGGCGGATCCACAGGCTCACGCCCAGCAGCAGGATCGAGACGATGAAGGGGATGCGCCAGCCCCAGCTGACGAAGGCTTCCTCGCCGATGGCGAAGCGGACGCCCAGAATGACCATCAGGCTGAGCAGCAGGCCCACTGTGGCGGTGATCTGGATGAAGGAGGTGTAGAAGCCGCGCTTGCCGTGCGGGGCGTGCTCGGCGACGTAGGTGGCGGCTCCGCCGTATTCACCGCCCAGGGCGAGACCCTGGATCAGGCGCATGAGGACGAGGATGATCGGCGCGGCGATGCCGATGGCGGCATAGGGCGGCAGCAGGCCGACCACGAAGGTCGACAGGCCCATCAGCAGCATGGTCACCAGGAAGGTGTTCTTGCGGCCCCACAGGTCGCCCATGCGGCCGAAGACGATGGCCCCGAACGGACGCACCGCGAAACCGGCGGCGAAGGCCATCAGGGCGAAGATGAAGCCGGTGGTCTCGTTCACGCCCGAGAAGAACTGGGCCGAGATGATCGCGGCCAGCGAGCCGTAAAGATAGAAGTCGTACCATTCGATGACGGTGCCGACGGACGACGCCAGAATCACCAGCCGGTCGTTCTTGTCGACCGTGTGTTCCGCGCCCTCCGCCGCACCTGCGGTGCGGTCGGTCATGGGCAGTCCCTTCCTTTAGAGCCGCGTGGCGCGGCCGTTTCCTCGCGATCCTGTTGCCGGATCGTCGGAAGGCAGAGTGACAGCAGGTCGCGGGCTTTGGAGAGAGCGACTTTGGTCGAACGGCGTCTATCGTCCGTGTGGGGTGCGAAATCTGGGGCGTTAGGGCGTTTCCGTGTTGTCGTGGACCGCGACAGGCATCACATGAAGACCTGACGTCGCCGTTCGGCGACCCCGGCGCGAGAGGACATCCATGGCCCGTAAGCCCAACTACAGCTTTGAACGTCAGGAGCGCGAGCGCGCCGAGGCCAAGAAGGCCGAGGCCAAGGCCGAAGCCAAGGCCGCCAAGCGCGCCGCCAAGGCCGCCGGCCGCGCGGCGGGCGAGGACGAGACCGAGCCGTCCGAGGACTGATCGGGCCTAAAGCCCCATGCAGAGGTATTTGATCTCGAGATAGTCCTCGATGCCGTGGCTGGAGCCTTCGCGGCCCAGGCCCGACTGCTTGATCCCGCCAAACGGCGCGACCTCGGTGGAGATCAGGCCGGTGTTGATGCCGATCATGCCGGTCTCCAGCGCCTCGGCCACGCGCCAGACGCGGCTCAGGTCGCGCGCGTAGAAGTAGCCCGCCAGGCCGAAGATGGTGTCATTGGCCAGGGCGATCCCTTCCTCTTCCGTCTCGAAACGGACGACGCCGGAGACGGGACCGAAGGTCTCCTCGCGGCACATCTTCATGTCCTGGGTGACGCCCGACAGGACGGTCGGCTGGACGAAGGTCATGCCCAGGGCGTGACGCTGGCCGCCGGTCAGCAGGCTCGCCCCCTTGGCCAGGGCGTCGGCGACGTGTTCCTCGACCTTGCTGACCGCCTTCTCGTCGATCAGGGGGCCGATCTGGACGCCCTCGTCCAGGCCGTTTCCGACCCTCAGCGCCTGGGTCGCCTTCACCAGTTTCTCGACGAATTCGTCGTGGACCCCCGCCTGCACATAGAAGCGGTTGGTGCAGACGCAGGTCTGGCCCGCGTTGCGATACTTGGAGGCGACGGCCCCCGCCACCGCCGCGTCCACATCGGCGTCGTCGAAGACCAGGAAGGGGGCGTTGCCGCCCAGCTCCAGACTCATCTTCTTGATGGTTTCGGACGACTGCTTCATCAGCAGACGGCCGATCTCGGTCGAGCCGGTGAAGCTGATCTTGCGCACCGCTTCATTGGACGTCAGCTCGCCGCCGATGACCGAGGCCGAGCCGGTGACGACGTTGAACAGGCCGGGCGGCAGGCCGGCCTCCTCGGCCAGCACCGCCAGGGCCAGGGCCGTCAGCGGCGTCTGGCTGGCGGGCTTCAGCACCACGGCGCATCCGGCGGCCAGGGCCGGGCCGACCTTGCGGGTGATCATGGCGGCGGGGAAGTTCCACGGTGTGATGGCCCCGACCACGCCGATCGGCTGGCGCAGGGTCATCAGCCGCTTGCCGGCGTCATAGGTCGGGATGACCTCGCCATAGGTGCGCTTACCCTCCTCGGCGAACCATTCGATGAAGCCGGCGGCATAGGCGATCTCGCCCTTGGCCTCGGTCAGGCTCTTGCCCTGTTCGCGGGTCAGCAGGCGGCCCAGCGCCTCTTGTTCGCTCATCATCAGGTCGAACCAGCGGCGCAGGATGCGCGCCCGGTCGCCCGCCGTCTTCGCGGCCCAGGGCTTCATGGCGGCCTCGGCGGCGGCGACGGCGCGCCGGGTCTCGGCCGCGCCCATGTCGGGCACGCTGGCCAGCACCTCGCCGGTCGCCGGGTTGGTCACCTCGAAGGACGCGCTGCTGTCGGCGTCGACCCAGCGGCCGTCGATGTAGGCCTGACGGCGCAGCAGGCGGGCGGGATCGGACATGGGCGGCTCCTGACGCATGGGGAGCCGTCATAACGCGCCGCAAAGCCTGCGGCTGCAAGACGGCGAAACGCCTAGCCCAGCGCCAGTCCCATGCGGACCAGGGCCGACAGGCTGTCGGCCTCCATCTTGGCCATGACCTTGGCGCGGAAGACCTCGACCGTGCGCGGGCTGATGTCCAGATCCAGGGCGATGGCCTTGTTCGAATGTCCGTGGATCAGGGCGTCGAAGACCTGACGTTCGCGCGGGGTCAGGCGGGTCAGGCGCTGCTCGGCGGCGGCACGGGTCGCCTGCTCGTGACCGACGGCGTTCAGCCGCGTCAGGCAACCGCGCACGGTCTCGATCAGGCGGCGCGGATCGAAAGGCTTTTCGATGAAGTCGACGATGCCGGCCTTCATCATCTGCACCGCCATCGGCACGTCGGCGTGGCCGGTGATGACGATGACGGGCCAGGCGGCGCCGCGCAGCTGAGTCAGGCGGCGAACGACTTCATCGCCTTCCATGTCGGGCATCCGTACGTCGGTGATGACGCAGGCGGTGGCGTCTTCAGGCAGGTTCTTGAAGAAGTCGACGCCGCTGGCGAAGCCGCGCGCCCGGATGCCTTCGCCGCGCAGCAGCATCAGCAGGGAATCGCGGACGGCGGCGTCGTCGTCGATGATGAAGACGGAGTGGAGGCTCATGCGTTCTCGACGCTCGATTCTCGGTTGAGGGTGAACGAGAAGGCCGCGCCCCCCAACGCGCTTCTCGAGACTTGCAGTCGTCCGCCGTGGCTTTCGACAATGGTGCGGGTGACGGACAGGCCCAGCCCCATGCCGCCGGTCTTGGTGGTGGTCAGCGGCTGGAAGATCCGCTCGATCTGGTCTTCGGCGATGCCGGGGCCGTTGTCCTCGACGCTGATGCGATAGTGCGTGTCCGAAGTCGGGCGACCGACGATGACCACCTCGGGCGCGGCGTGCTCGCCGACGGCCTCGACCGCATTACGGACCAGGTTGACCATGGCCTGCTGGAACTGGATCCGCTCGGCCCGGACGCGGTCGTTCCCGGTCTCGATCTCCATGCGAATGGCGACGCCCTTGCTGGAGCCGATCATCGTCAGGATGGGGCCCAGGTCCTCGACCATGGAAGAGGCGCGCTCGCTGTCCAGGCGGCGCGCTTCCGGCGACAGGAGCTCGCGCATCCGTCGAATGATCTTGCCGGCGCGCAACAGCTGGCCCTTGGCCAGTTCGACGGTGCGCAGGGCGCTGCCGCCCAAGGCTCCAGCCTTTTCCATGTCCACCTGACTGGCGTGCAGATAGGTGGCGGCGGCGCTGAGCGGCTGGTTCAGTTCATGGGCCAGGGTGGCGGCCATCTCGCCGAGCGAGTTGAGGCGCCAGACCTTGTTCAACTGGGCGTGCAATTCGCGGGCCTGGGCGTCGGCCGCATGCCATCGGCTGAGATCGGTCAGGCACAGGGCCACATGAGTGTCGCCGATCGGGTCCGACGCCACGCCGAACTGAATGCTCAACGGAAAGGTCGCCCCGTCGGGACGCAGGCCGGTCCAGTGGCCGTCCCTGGCTTCCAGCGCCCCGCCGGTCGCGCCGGACCCGAGGATCGCCGCGACATCGAAGCCTGAGGCCAGCTCGGAGAAGGGCCGGCCGACGGCCGCGGCTTCGTTGAGGCCGAACAGGGTGGAGGCGGCGGGGCTCAGGTGGCGCACCTCGCCCTCGGCGTTCAGCGTCACCACGGGCACCGAGGCCAGTGCGGTGTTGAGCATGACGTCCTTGGCCGCCAGCTGTCGGGACAGGTCGCGGGTGCGATCCTGCATGGCGCGCATGGCCCAGCAGACTTCCGCGAGAATCCATGACACCGCCGCGAACAGCAGGGCGTTGGTCAGGGCGTCGGTCAGGCTTTCGCGCGGCACCAGGGTCAGGTTGACGGCGATGGATAGGGCGATGGCCAGGCTGGTGGCGATGCGCCGGGCCAGCATGGCGGTGATCAGGACCGCGGGCACCATGGGGAGATAGTAGAACTGTCCCAGGCCTTCGAGCAGGCTTCTGAAGCCGACCGCCCCGCCCACCGCGATGATCGCCAGCACGATCCCGCTCCAACGCCGACGCGACACGGCGCTTGCGAGAGACAGAAGGCTATCTATCGCCGATTGAATGGGATCTCTCCTCACGCTTCTGGATTGCTGAACGGTAAGCTGTGGAGGTGAAATCTACAGAATCTCGCCGAGGCGCGCCTTCTATACATAGGTCGCGCATTTCGCAAACCGGTCATTAACCATGAGCTTCTGTGCGCTTGCTTAATCCTGATGGCGTGTTGCCGAGCTGTATAGAGGCAAAAAAATGGCAATTACTGTAAATATGGTTGTCGACCGTTAAGGATGTTCCCCTTTGTCTCGCCGGCATGGTCCAAGGCCTGGGTTCCGCAGGGCGTCGAATGGGCAAATTCTGACAGGATGCGGATTTCTACGTAGTTCCTGATTTACAAAAATCTACGGTTGTTCGGCCAGAAAAGCCTCATGATCACTGAGGTAAAAATGCTCGAACAGCGTTGCGTTAAGCGCCAGAACGGCGCCGTCATCATCCCGCTTCTCGCCGGCCTGAGCGCCGCGATGGGCGCCGGCGCCGCCCAGGCGCATTCCATTGAAGCTCCGGATTTCAGCGCCCAGGTCGGCGTCGCCAGCGAATATGTCGGCAAGGGTCTGGGCAAGAGCGCCGGGGATCCCAGCGTCAACGGCACGGTCGAAGTCTCCTCCGGCGCCTTCTACGCCAACGTCTTCGTCTCCACCGCCAAGCTGTCGCAAGGCTCGGACGCCGAGATCGTCAGCGCCGTCGGCTGGCGCCCCGAGGCGGCCGGCTACAAGTTCGACTTTTCGGTGGTGAACCGCGACCTGCCCGGCACCCGCGCCGGCGTCGACGCCAACTACTGGGAATATCAGGCCGACGCCTCGCGCAAGATCGGCCCGGTCAGCACCCGTCTGCGCGTCAACTACACGCCTGACGGCTTCGCCGCGACCAAGGAAGCCTGGTGGATCGAGGTCCAGGGCACGGTTTCGGTCGGTCCGAAGACCAAGGCCTCGGCCGCCATCGCCGACCGCACCGCCGACGGCGGCGCCGAATACGCCGCCTGGAATGTCGGCGTGAAACACAAGTTGACCGAGAAGCTGGCGCTGGACCTGCGCTGGTACGACACCGACAGCCACGCCTTGGGCGAGAACTACGACGGACGCCTGGTGGGCGCCCTGACGTTCGCGCTCTGAGCCGATTGAACAGAAAGTTCCGGGGGGAAGACCAATGAACATGTTGAGCGACCTGAAGATCGAGCGGAAACTGATGGCGGCCTTCGCCGTCGTCATCCTGGCCATCGTCGCCATGGGCGTGACGGTGTTCGCACAGGTCAATGCGCTGGAAAAAGCGCGCATGGACCGGGTGCGGGCGTCGGCCGTGCAGCGTGAAGCCGAAACGGCCAAATTCTACCTGGCGCGCCAGGAAAGCAGCTATCGCGGCTTCCTGCTGTCGAGCGACGGCTTCTATCTGGAGCGACTGAGCGCGCACCGGGAGAACTTCAACAAGAGCCTGGACCGGATCGCCCAGCTGGATCGCTCCAGCGAGGAGGAAGTCCGCGCGGCGCGCGTCGCCGCCGATGACTGGGCCAAGAACGTCGTCGAGGCGGGCCGCGTCCTCTCCGCTGACCCGGCGACCCGGGCCCAGGCCGTGGCCATGGTCGGCCGCGAAGGCGTAGCCGACAAATACATCAGCCCGGCCGAGGACGCGCTCGAGATCCTCGTCGATGAAAAGTCGCAGCAGAGCCGCGTCTTCGGCGAGATTCAGGATTCGGTCGCCAAGTCGGTGCGAATGGTGCTGATCGGCGGGGTCGTCCTGGCCCTGATCATCGCCGCCGCCATGGCCTTCCTGCTGACCAACCTGCTGGGCAAGCCGCTTCTGTCGATGACTTCGGCCATGCGTCGTCTGGCAAGCGGGGACACCTCGATCATCGTTCCGGCCATGGGCCGCAAGGACGAAGTCGGCCAGATGGCCTCGGCCGTCACGGCCTTCAAGGACGCGGCCATCGCCAACGCCCGTCTGGAAGCCGAGGCCGTGGCCCAGCGTCAGGCCGCCGAGGACGAGCGCGCTCGCGTCGAGGCCGAGAAGGCCAAGGCGGCCGAGGAAGACCGCGTCGCCATCACGGCTCTGGCCGAGGGGCTGCAAGCCATGGCCGGCGGCGACCTGACCCACCGCATGACCGTCCAGGTCGCGCCCAAGGCTGAACAGCTGAAGACCGACTTCAACGCCGCCATTTCGCAGCTGGAACAGGCCGTGGCCGTGGTGGTGACCAACGTCGCCGCCATCCGTTCGGGCTCGAGCGAGATCAGCCAAGCCTCCGACGACCTGTCGCGCCGCACCGAGCAGCAGGCGGCCTCGCTGGAGGAAACCGCCGCCGCCCTGGACCAGATCACCGCCACGGTGAACCGCACCGCGGACGGCGCCCGTCAGGCTTCGGGCGTGGTCCAGTCGGCCCGCGGCGACGCCGAGAAGAGCGGCGTCATCGTCCGCGACGCGGTCGAGGCGATGAACGCCATCGAGCAGTCCTCGGCCCAGATCGGCAACATCATCGGGGTGATCGACGAGATCGCCTTCCAGACCAACCTCCTGGCCCTGAACGCGGGCGTCGAGGCCGCTCGCGCGGGCGACGCCGGCCGCGGCTTCGCCGTGGTGGCCTCGGAAGTGCGGGCCCTGGCCCAGCGCTCGGCCGAGGCGGCCAAGGAGATCAAGACCCTGATCTCGGCCTCGGGCCAGCAGGTCGGGGCGGGCGTGACCCTGGTCGGCCAGACCGGCGAGGCCCTGCAGCGCATCGTCAGCCGCGTGGCCGAGATCGACGGCCTGGTCTCGGAAATCTCGGCCTCGGCCCAGGAGCAGGCCACCGGCCTGCAACAGGTCAACACCGCCGTGAACCAGATGGATCAGGTCACTCAGCAAAATGCTGCGATGGTCGAGCAGTCGACCGCCGCCAGTCACTCGCTGTCGCAGGAGGCCGACGTCCTGGCCGCCTCGGTGTCGCGCTTCCGCACCGGCCAGGCCGCCGCGCCTGTCGCCGCGAAGAAGCCGGCCCCGGTCCGCGCGCCGCAGCCGGTGGCCCGCACGCCCGAGCCGGTGGCCCAGACCATCGCCGCGCTGAAGACCGTCGGCCGCGGCGGCGCCGCCCTCAAGGCGCAGCCGATCGAAGACGGCTGGGAAGAGTTCTGATGTCGAGCCTGATCACCCTTCCGGCGGTGCTTGATCTGCGCGCCGCCGACCCCCTGAAAGCGCAACTCCTGGCCGTGCGCGGCCAGGGGGCGACCCTGGACGCCTCGGCCGTCGAGCGTCTGGGCGGCCTCTGCCTTCAGGTCCTGCTGTCGGCGCTGGCGACCTGGCGCGCCGACGGCCAGGCCTTGACCTTCATCAATGTTTCCGAGGCCCTGGCCTCGCAATGGAGCGCCTTTGGGGCCTCCGCCGCGGACCTCGCTCCGCAAGGACAACTCGCGTGACCAAGACCATTCTGACCGTCGATGATTCCCGCACCATGCGGGACATGCTGATGCTGGCGCTGAAAGACGCCGGCTATCGCGTGGTTCAGGCCGAGGACGGGATCCACGGTCTGGAGGTGCTGCGGGCCGAAAACCCCGACATCGTCATCACCGACATCAACATGCCCCGCATGGACGGCTTCGGTTTCATCGAGGGCATGCGCGCCGACCCCAACCACAAGGCCACCCCGGTTCTGGTCCTGACCACCGAAAGCGACGCCGCCAAGAAGCAGCGCGCCCGCGAGGCCGGGGCCACCGGCTGGATCGTCAAACCCTTCGACCCGGCCAAGCTGATCGACGCCGTCCGTCGCGTCGCGGCCTGAGAGGACTGAGGATTACAAGATGAGCGACGATCCGTTCGAGGCCATCAAGGTCACCTTCTTCCAGGAGTGCAACGAACTGCTGGGCGATCTGGAAGCCAATCTGCTGGCGCTGGAGACCGGCGAAGGCGACATCGAGACGATCAACGCCGTCTTCCGCGCCGTTCACTCGGTCAAGGGCGGGGCAGGGGCCTTCGGCCTGGAAGACCTGGTGCGCTTCGCCCACGTCTTCGAGACCCTGATGGACGAGCTGCGCTCGGGCCGTAAGGAATGCGACGACGTTACGGTCAAGACCCTGCTGCGCGCCTCTGACGTGCTGGCCGACCACATCGCTGCGGCGCAGGGAACCGGCGCGCCGGTGGACGCCGCGCGCTCGGCCGGTCTGGTCGCCGAACTGGAAGTCCTGACCCACGGCGTCGCCGCCTCGGTCGCCCCGGCCGCCGCCGCTGTCGAGGACGAAGACGACTTCGGCTTCACGCCCCTGACGCTCGACCTGGCCGATTTCGGCGCCCCGACCGAGCTGCCGTCGCTCGACCTGCCTTCGCTTGATCTGCCGGACCTGGCCGCGCCGAGCGCCGCTGGCTGGCGCATCGTCTTCCGCCCGCACCCTCGCCTCTACGCCAGCGCCAACGACGTCAGCCTGCTGCTGCGCGAACTGACGCGGCTGGGCCAGACCTCGGTCGAGCTGGACGCCAGCGGCCTGCCGTCGCTGGAGGCGCTGGACGCCGAGGACGCCCACCTGATCTGGACCATCGTCCTGACCGGCGACGTGGCCGAGGCGGCCGTGCGCGACGTCTTCGACTTCGTCGAGATGGACTGCGACCTGAGCATCACCGCCCTGGGCGGCGCCCAGTCCCCGGTCGAGGCCTCGCTGCCGCCGCTGCCGGTTCTGGACGCGCCCCCCGCCGAGCCTGAGATCGACATCGCCGCCCTGCTGGCCAAGGCCGCCGCGCCGGTCGAGCCCGCCGTTCCGGCTGAGGTTCTCGCGCCGGTCGTCGCCGCAGCCCCGGTTCCGGCCCCGGCGCCGACGCCGGTCGCCGCCGCGCCCAAGCCGGTCGCGCCCGCCGCTCCGGCCTCCGTCGCTGCGCCCTCGGCCCCCGCCGCCGTGGCGCCGGTGACCATCCGCGTCGATCTGGATCGGGTCGATCGCCTGATCAACGTGGTCGGCGAACTGGTCATCCAGCAGGCGATGCTGGCCCAGCGCGTGATGGAGAGCGGTCTGGCCCGCTCGTCGGACATCGCCCTGGGTCTGGAAGACCTGGAGCTGCTGACGCGCGACATCCAGGACAGCGTCATGGCCATCCGCGCCCAACCGGTGAAGTCGGTTTTCCAGCGCATGCCGCGCCTGGTCCGCGAAGTGGCCGACATGACCGGCAAGCGCGTGCGTCTGGTCACGTCCGGCGAGGACACCGAGGTCGACAAGACCGTGGTCGAACGCCTGGCCGAGCCCATCACCCACATGCTGCGCAACGCCATCGACCACGGGCTGGAAAGCGCCGAGGAGCGCGAGGCCGCCGGCAAGCCCGCCGAGGGCACGGTGCGTCTGGCCGCCCTGCACCGCTCGGGCCGCATCGTCATCGAGATCGCCGACGACGGGAAGGGCATCAACCGCCCGCGCGTGCGCGGCATCGCCGTGGCGCGCGGTCTGATCGCCGAGGACGCCGTCCTGACCGACGACGAGGTCGACAACCTGATCTTCCTGCCGGGCTTCTCGACCGCCGAGACCGTCACCGACGTCTCGGGCCGGGGCGTCGGCATGGACGTGGTCAAGCGCTCCATCCAGGCGCTCGGCGGCCGCATCTCGATCAGTTCGGTTCCGGGCAAGGGCTCGACCTTCACCCTCAGCCTGCCGCTGACCCTGGCGGTGCTGGACGGCATGGTGGTCTCGGCCGCCGAACAGACCCTGGTCGCCCCCCTGTCGGCCATCGTCGAGAGCCTGACGCCGCAGGTGTCGGACATCCACCACGTCGGCGGCCATGACGCGGTGATCCGTTTCCGCGAGGAATTCGTGCCCCTGGTCGATGTGGCCCGCGTCATGGGCTTCCGCGACGGCGCGGCCGATCTGGTCAACGGGGTGGTGATGATCGTCGAAACCGAGGCCGGCTCGCGCGCCGCCCTGCTGGTCGACGCCATCAACGGCCAGCGCCAGGTGGTGATCAAGAGCCTCGAGACCAACTACCGCCACGTCGACGGCGTCTCCGCCGCGACCATCCTGGGCGACGGCAGCGTCGCCCTGATCCTCGACATCGACGCCCTGGTCATCGCCGGGCGCCGCAAATCCAACCGCCCCGAACTGAAGATGGCGAGCTGAGCACCATGACCGAAGTCACCTCCAACGTCGCCGGCGCCGACCGCGAACTGATCGCCTTCCGCATCGGCGAGCAGGAATTCTGCGTCGACATCATGAACGTCCGCGAGATCCGCGGCTGGACCCCGGCCACGCCGCTGCCGCGCTCGCCGTCCTACATGAAGGGCGTGATCAACCTGCGCGGCATCGTCCTGCCGATCATCGACCTGGGCGCCCGCTTCGGCCTGGCCACGGCCGAGCCGACCGCCCGCCACGTCATCATGGTGGCCCATGTCGGCAACCGTCTGGTCGGCCTGCTGGTCGACGCCGTGTCGGACATCGTTCAACTGACGGACTCGACCATTCAGCCGACGCCCGACGTCGCCAGCGACCATGTGAAGACCTTCGTCAAGGGCATCTTCGCCGTCGAGGGCGGCCGCATGATCAGCCTGATTGATCTGGAACACGTCCTGCCGGCTGAAAGCGAAGCCGAAGCCGCATGACCACCGCCTCCGGGCGGGCGTCCCTGGTGGAAGGCGAGTTCGTCTTCACCGCCGAGGATTTCCGCCACATCGCCCAGACCCTGCACGCCCACGCCGGCATCGCCCTGAGCGAGGGCAAGGCCGCCCTGGTCTATTCGCGCCTGGCCAAGCGCCTGCGCCTGCTCGGACTGCGCAGCTTCCGCGACTACTGCGCCCTGATCGAGGGCGTGGAGGGGGTCGACGAGCGCCAGGCCATGACCGCGGCCCTGACCACCAACGTCACCCGCTTCTATCGCGAGCCGCACCACTTCGATCACCTGCGCGACCACGTCATGCCGGAACTGGCGGCCCGTGCGCGGGCCGGCGGTCGGGTGCGCCTGTGGTCGGCGGCCTGTTCCAACGGACAGGAGCCCTATTCCATGGCCCTGACCGTGCTGGACGTCCTGCCGGAAGCCGCGGACCTGGACGTGCGCATCCTGGCCACCGACATCGACCCCAACATGGTGGCCGAGGGCGCGGCCGGGATCTATTCCGAGGAGCTGCTGTCGCCGGTTCCGGCCTCGGGCCGCAAGCATTTCGATCCCGTCGCTGCGCGTCCCGGCCTGTTCAGCGCCGACGAGACCCTGCGTCGTCTGGTGTCGTTCCGCGAACTGAACCTGATCGGCGACTGGCCCATGCGGGGCAAGTTCGACGTCATCTTCTGCCGCAACGTGGTCATCTACTTCGACGACGCGACCCAGGAGCTGGTCTGGAGCCGCTTCACCCCGATGATGAACCCCGGCGCCACCCTCTACATCGGCCATTCCGAGCGCGTCAGCGGCCCGGCGGTTGCGCAGCTGCAGACCTGCGGGCTGACGGCCTACAGACTGGGAGGCCGGGCATGAGCGATCCCGTCCGCGTCCTGATCGTCGACGACAGCGCCACCATGCGCAGCCTGATCAGCGCCGTCCTGCGCCGCGATCCCGAGATCTCGGTGGTCGGCACGGCGGCTGATCCGCTGGAGGCCCGTACCGCCATCAAGGAGCTGAACCCCGACGTCATCACCCTAGACGTCGAGATGCCCAATATGAACGGGCTGGAGTTCCTCGAGAAGATCATGCGCCTGCGGCCCATGCCCGTCGTCATGGTCTCGACCCTGACCCAGGCCGGGACCGACGTGACCCTGGCGGCGCTGGAAGTCGGCGCCGTGGACGCCGTGGCCAAGCCCGCGCCGGGCGTGCCGGCCCAGGAAGCCTTCGCCGACCTGGCCGACAAGGTGAAGATCGCCGCCCGCTCGCGTGTTCGGCCGCTGGAAGCGCGTGAGGCGCGTGCTGTCGACCGCGCCTATCGCGCCGACGCTAACCATGTCCTGGCTATCGGCGCCTCGACCGGCGGGGTGGAGGCCCTGCTGAACATCCTGACGGCCTTCCCGGCCAACTGTCCGGCGACGGTGGTGACGCAGCACATGCCCGCCACCTTCACCAAGAGCTTCGCCGCCCGTCTGGACAAGGCGTCCGGCGCCACGGTGACCGAGGCCGTGGACGGCGCGCCCCTGATGCCGGGCCATGTCTATATCGCCCCCGGCGGCGAGCGGCATCTGGAGGTCTCGGGCGGGCGTTGCCGTCTGGTCGCAGGCGATACGGTCAATGGCCATCGCCCCTCGGTGGACGTCCTGTTCCATTCGGTCGCCCGTCTGGGCCGCCCCATGACGGGGGTCATCCTGACCGGCATGGGCAAGGACGGCGCCAAGGGCCTGCTGGCCATGCGCCAGGCCGGCGCCCGCACCCTGGGTCAGGACGAAGCCTCCAGCGTCGTCTACGGCATGCCGCGCGCCGCCTTCGAGCTGGGCGCCGTGGAGCGCCAGCTGTCTCTGCCCCGTCTCGCCTCCGCCATTCTCGACCTGTGCGCCGCCGGCGCCCACGCCTCAAAGCCTGTCGCGTAAGGACTACCCGTATGCCCGCCGCTTCCGCCCTCAATGTTCTGGTCGTCGACGACCAGCTGACCATGCGCTCCCTAGTCCGCAACAGCCTGCAGCAGATCGGCGTGCGCGAGATCAGCGAAGCCGCCGACGGCGAGCTGGCCCTGCGGTCCATCATCACCAAGCCGGTGCATCTGGTGATATCGGACTTCAACATGCCGAACCTGGACGGTCTGGGCCTGCTGCGCGCCATCCGCGCCCACCCGCCGACCTCCAAGACCGCCTTCATCATGCTGACCGGCCGCGCCGACCGCGAACTGGTGCAGCGCGCCGTGCAGTTCGGCGTGAACAACTACCTGGTCAAACCCTTCACCACCGCCCAGCTGAAAGACAAGCTGGAAGGCGTGTTCGGCCCGCTGACATGATCCGCGCCGGCGATCAGCACATGACCGAACGGCGGATCCACGTCGGACAGGGCGAGCACTATGTGACGTCCGATCCCGATGTCGTGCTCTCGACCGTGCTCGGCAGCTGCGTCGCCATGTGCCTGCGCGATCCCGTGGCCGGGGTCGGCGGCATGAACCACTTCCTGCTGCCCGAAGGGGCCGGGGCGGGGACCGACGCGGGACGTCGCTACGGCGCCTATGCGATGGAATTGCTGATCAACGACGTGCTGAAGGCGGGCGGGCGTCGCGACCGGCTGCAAGCCAAGCTGTTCGGCGGCGGCCGCATGTTCGACTCGCTGAAGGACGTGGGCACGTCCAACGCCGACTTCGCCGAACGTTTTCTGGCCGACGAGGGCATCCCCGTGGTCGGCGCCAGCCTCAGGGGCGCCGGGGGGCGTCGACTGCATTACTGGCCGGTGACGGGTCGGGCGCTGCAACGCGCGGTTACGGACGCGGTCGCCCCGCGACCCACGCCGCCGCCTCCGCCGCCCGTCGATTCCGGCGCGCTGGAGCTGTTCTGATGAAGGATTACGACGCCAAGGGCCTGCTGGCGGCCGTCGCTGCCGAGTTGGCCGACATCCGCGCGGGCGTGGACGAGGCCGGCGGCCTGGTGTCCGAACTGCTGCGCCTGGCCCCGCCCGAGCAGCGCCTGACCTTCCTGACGCGGATGCAGGCTTTCGACGTGCTGAGCCAGCGCGTCGACGCCCTGTCGGGTCTGGCCGGCGCCCTGGCCGCCGATCAGCCGATGGACACGGCCCTGGCCGCCCTGCCTCTGGCCGAGATGGCCGACCGCCTGCGCGAGATGTCGTTCCGGGTGAGGCTCTCCGCTTCCGAAGTCGCGCCGGCCGCCGTGGCCGGCGACCTGCTGCTGTTCGACTGATGAGCGCCGCCGACCGCGTCAATCTGGAGCAGTCGACCGTCCTGCTGATCGACGACAATCCGCAGGCGCTGGATATGCTCAGCTCGGTCTTTCAGGGCTTTGGCGTCAAGGAGCAGATCAAGTGCGCCTCGGCGACCGAGGGCGTGCGCATCATCCAGAATCGGGCCGTGGACCTGATCGTCATCGACTGCGCCGATCCCGAGATGGACAGCTACGCCTTCGCCCGCTGGCTGCGGCGCGAGACCCCGGCGCCCCTGCGCTTCATCCCCGTCATCCTGCTGACCGGCCACGCCTCGCAGGCCAAGGTGCAGGAAGGCCGCGATTGCGGCGTCAGCTTCGTGGTCACCAAGCCCCTGACCCCTGCCGTCCTGCTGCGCCGCATCCTGTGGCTGGCGGGCGACGAGCGCGAGTTCGTCGAAAGTGAGAACTATGTCGGGCCCGATCGTCGGGTGCGCAACTTCGGCCCGCCGCTGAATATGCCCGGACGGCGCAAGGACGACCTGTCCGCCCACGTCGGCGCCGCCGTCGAGGCGAACATGGACCAGTCCGACATCGACATGCTGATGAAGCCCCAAAGAGTTGCGTTGTGACCGAAGCCCGCACCCTGAAGATCAAGACCACCCTGGCGCGCCAGATGGCCCAGCCGGGCGGCCGCACCCTCGCCGACGTCGAGCGCCGCGCCAACGAGCGGCTGGAGCGTCACCGCGACGACGTCATGATCACCGTCGCCGGCACCATCACCGAGCTGGAGCTGGTCGCCGCCGCCGCAGCGGCGGGCAGCGAACCGCAGGTCTACAAGCTGGCTTCGTCCCTGCTGGACACGGCGGGCTTCTTCGACACCGGACCGCTGTACGAGGCGGGCTACAGCCTGTGCGACGTGGCCGACCGGATGCAGGTCAGCGGCGCCTGGAGCTGGCCCACGGTCGCCGTCCACGTCCAGGCCATGCGCCTGATCCTGACGGCGGGCTGTCAGGCCGACGCCACCAGCGCCGCCCTGCTGGCCGGTCTGCGGTCGGTGGCGGCGAAGGCGCGGCAGGATACATAATTCCTCCTCCCCTTGAGGGAGAAGGCGGCCCGCAGGGCCGGATGAGGGGTGTCAGCGGGACGATCTGACATGAGGCCTCGTACGAATTTCTTCGCACCCCTCATCCGTCAGGCTTCGCCTGCCACCTTCTCCCTCAAGGGGAGAAGGGTTTATTGGCCGTACCGCGCGATGCCCAGGTCGGCCGTCTCGATGTCCGGGGTCTGGCCGCTGACGAGGTCGGCGATGACGCGGGCCGAGCCGCAGGCCATGGTCCAGCCCAACGTTCCGTGGCCGGTGTTCAGGAACAGGTTTTCGAACTTCGTCTTGCCGATGACCGGGGTGCCGTCCGGCGTCATCGGACGCAGGCCGGACCAGTAGCTGGCCGCCTTCAGGTCGCCCGCGCCGGGGAAGAGCGACCCCACCGAATGTTCCAGTGTGTTGCGGCGCGGTTCCGGCAGGACGTTGTTGTAGCCCGAGATCTCGGCCATGCCGCCGACGCGGATGCGGTCGCCCAGGCGGGTGATGGCCACCTTGTAGCTCTCGTCCATGATGGTCGAGACGGGGGCGGCGGGTTCGTTGATGATGGGGGCGGTGATCGAATAGCCCTTCACCGGATAGACCGGCAGGGTCATGCCCAGCGGCTTGACCATCTGCGGCGAGTACGACCCCAGGGCCAGGACATAGGCGTCGGCCGTGATCCGGCCGCGGCTGGTCTCGACGCCGCTGATCTGGCCCTTGTCGGTCGTCAGGGCCTTGATGGCGGTGTCGTAGAGGAAGGTCACGCCCTGAGCGATCGCCACGTCGCCCAGCGCATTGGTGAACTTGAAGCAGTCGCCGGTCTCGTCTTTCGGCAGGCGCAAGCCCCCGACAAACAGGTCGCGCGTGGCCGCAAGGCCCGGCTCGGCGCGGATGCAGCCGTCCTGATCCAGCACCTCGAACGGCACGCCGCCTTCGCGCAGGACCTGGGTATCCTTGTAGATGCCGTCCAGCTGCTTCTGGGTGCGGAACAGCTGCAGGGTGCCCTGGGTGCGGTGGTCGTATTGCAGGCCCAGCTCGGCGTTCAGGGCGGTCTGAACCTCCTGGCTGTATTCGGCCAGACGCACCATCCGCGCCTTGTTCAGGGCATAGCGGGCCGAGGTGCAGTTGCGCAGCAGCGCCAGCAGCCAGCGCACGGTCGCCACGTTCATGTGGGGCTGCAGGATCAGCGGGGCGTGACGCATGAACAGCCACTTCACCGCCTTGGCCGGAATGCCCGGCGCGGCCCAGGGCGAGGAATAGCCGGGGGAGAGTTCGCCGGCGTTGGCGAAGCTGGTCTCCAGCGCCGGGCCGCTCTGGCGGTCGATCACTGTCACCTCGTGGCCCGCCTTGGCCAGATAGTGAGCCGTCGTCACCCCGATGACGCCGGCGCCCAGGACTGCGATCTTCATGGTCTTGACCTTACGCGAAGTTCCCCGCGCCCGTTCCCTAGACCAGTTTTTTCGTTTGTCGAGCGTTCATGGGATGTGTGCGCTGCAACATGGTGTGAAGTTGAAACGGATGGGTCGGAACCTGAGCGAACGCGGGCTGAAAATCCCTCGTCGCGGCAAGGCTTTGGGCGGCGTGATCAAGGCGTGGTCAGGCGCAGAAGCATGCCGCCCAGCGGCGGCAGGGTTCCCGCCTCGGCTAGGTTGACGGCGTCGATCGGGACGTAGCCATCGGGCGCGCTCCACGCCTGCGGCTCGTGGCCGAGGTTGAAGACCGCCAGCAGGGTCTCGCCTTGGCCCTGGCGGGTGAAGACCAGCAGGGGCTCGGTCGCCAGCATCGTCATCGTCCCCGTTTTCAACGCTGGATGGGCGCGGCGCAGGGCCAGGATGCGGCGTGCGGCGTTCAGCATCGAGGCCGGATCGGCGTCCTGGACATCCACCGCCATGGCCGGGTGGCGCGTGTCGATGGGTAGCCAGGGCTCGACGCCTGAAAACCCGGCGAAGGGAGCGCCCGCGATCCACGGCATCGGCGTGCGGGCGCCGTCGCGGCCCAGGGTCTGCGGCCAGTTGGCGAGGGCCTCCGGATCGACCAGGCGTTCGAACGGCACCTCGCCCTGGGGCAGGCCCAGCTCTTCGCCGTAATAGACGAAGACATTGCCGCGCAGACAAACCAGCAGCAGCATCAGCATCTCGGCCAACCGCCGCTCGTCGCGGCCCTCGGCCCAGCGCGACACCGCGCGCGGCGCATCGTGGTTGGAAAAGGTCCATGACGGCCAGCCCTCGCCGGGATCGCCGGGCCACATCTCCGTCCCCGTCCTGACCAGATCGGTTGTCAGCCGCTCGGCGTAGAGG
Source organism: Brevundimonas sp. NPDC007368 (assembly GCF_042869015.1). Classification (NCBI taxonomy): domain Bacteria; kingdom Pseudomonadati; phylum Pseudomonadota; class Alphaproteobacteria; order Caulobacterales; family Caulobacteraceae; genus Brevundimonas; species Brevundimonas sp. NPDC007368. The sequence goes on from NZ_JBIAFA010000001.1 coordinate 384,833, forward strand.
TAGAGGAAGCCGTAGGCGCTGTGCAGGCGGCCGTCGGCGGTAAAGGCCTTCATCTCGCGCGCGGCGTGGTCGCCGGCGACCTCCGCCACGGTGAAGCGGCCGCCCTCATAGGAATCCGTCAGCGCCCGCACCCGCTCCAGAAAGGGCAGGATGTCGGGCGAGGACTGGTTGTGGATCTTGTCCTGAAAATCGAAGGGGCGGGTGCGCTTGCCGCCGGTGGGCAGGGGCGGATTGTCCCGCAAGGCGGGGTCGCCGATCATGAAGTTGACGGCGTCCAGGCGGAAACCGTCCACGCCCCGGTCCAGCCAGAACCGACCGACCGCCAGCAGGGCCTCCTGCACCGCCGGATTGCGGGCGTTCAATTGCGGCTGCTCGGGCAGGAAGTTGTGCTGATAATACTGGCCGCGCCGCGCATCCCAGGTCCAGCCCGGCCCGCCGAAGACGGACTGCCAGTTGTTCGGCGGCGCGCCGTCGGCCCTGGCGTCGGCCCAGACGTACCAGTCGGCGTAAGGATTGGTGCGGTCCTGTCGGCTGGCCTGAAACCACGGGTGTCGGTCCGAGGTGTGTGACCAGACCTGATCGACGACGACCTTCAGTCCCAGATCATGCGCCTTGGTCAGCAGAGCGTCGAAATCGGCAAGGGTTCCGAACACCGGATCGACGTCGCAATAGTCGGCCACGTCATAGCCGAAGTCCTTCATCGGCGAGGGATAGAAGGGCGAGATCCACACCGCGTCCACGCCCAGCGAGGCCACGTGATCGAGGTGCGCGGTGATCCCCTTCAGATCGCCGATCCCGTCGCCGTTCGTGTCGGCGAAACTGCGCGGATAGATCTGATAGATCACCGCCCCGCGCCACCATTCCCGATGCGGCTCAGAACCAGGCGAGGGGGTGGGCGACGGGGTCATGCTCAGGACGAACGCGTCGGGTCCGTCAGAGGTTCGCCATAGTGACGGTCGCCGTGCAGGTTGGCGGCCAGGGGCGCGGTCGTCCGCTCGATCAGGCGATGCACCACCGGCTTGTCCGGCCCCTGATGCAGGGCGTAGATGCGCTGCGAGATGTCGGCGTCGGCCTGGGTGATGCGCTGGTTGTGGCGGACGTAATCCAGCCAGGTCGCGGTCTGGTATTTCTCGACCCAGACGTCCGGCTCGGCCAGGTCGCGCATCAGATGCCATTGCCGCGCCCCATCGCGGCGGCGCACGCGGCGGCGCTCGTCCATGACAGCCAGGAAGGCGTCGATGTCTTCCTCGCGGATGCGATAGGCGATGGTGACGATCACCGGTCCGCTGCGCGGCTCGATGGCTAGCTGGGTCTGCGGCTCGGTCCAGCGCCGCAGCAAGTCCATGTTCAGATTGGCGGTCGAGGGCAGGGGCACCCTCAGCCCGATCAGGACGCACAGGACCAGCACCCCCGCTGACAGACCCAGCGCCGTGTCCAGGCCTTGCGTCTGGGCCAGCGAGCCCCACAGCCAGCTGCCGCCCGCCATGCCGCCGAAGGCCGCCATCTGATAAAGCGCCAGCGCCCGCGCCACGACCCAGCGCGGCACCGACATCTGCACCGTCACGTTGAAACTGGACAGGGTCAGCACCCAGCCCGCGCCCGCGATCATCAGGGCCGGCAGGGTCAGGGCCAGCCAGGGGCTGAAGCCCACGACGGCGGCCGCGACGGCGAAGGCCAGGGTGGAGGCGCGCACCAAAGTCTCGGTTTCATACCTGGCGCGCAGCTTCCCGACGAACAGGGCCCCGCCCACGGCGCCCACGCCGAAGGCGCCGAGCAACAGGCCGAAGGCCAGAGGCCCGCCGCCGCCCTCGCGCGCCACCAGAGGCATCAGGGCCTGAACCGCGCTGGCCCCGACGCCGAACACTACGGCGCGCAGCAGCACCGCCGTCACCCGCGGCGACAGGAAGGCGTAGCGCAGACCCCCGGCCATGGCCGCCAGCAGGCCTTCGCGCGGCAGGGTCTGTTTCGGCCGCTCGGGCTTCCAGCGAAACAGGACGACCAGCAGGCCCAGATAGCTGACGGCGTTGACCGCAAAGGCCGCCGCCGCTCCCGCCGCCGCCACGATCATGCCGCCGATGGCCGGGCCGACGCTGCGGGCCAGGTTGAAGCCCATGGAGTTCAGGGTCACGGCCCCGGCCAGGTCCTCGCGCGGAACCATGTCGCCGACCGAGGCCTGCCAGGCCGGGCCGTTGAAGGCCGTGCCGCAGCCGATCAGGAAGGTGAAGCTGAGCAATACCCAGGGCGTGATCCAGCCCACATAGGTCATGACCGCGAGCCCGGCCGAGACCAGCAGCATGAAGCTCTGGGCCGCCAGCATGATCTTGCGCCGGTCCACCGTGTCCGCCAGCGCCCCGGCCGCCAGCGACAGCAGCATGATGGGCAGGGTGACGGACGCCTGGACCAGGGCCACCATCTGGGCCGAGGCGATGGAGGACATCATCCAGGCGGCGCCGACCGACTGGATCAGACCCCCGAAATTGGTCACCAGACTGGTGATCCAGACGGCGCGGAAGACTGGATGGTTCAGCGGCGCCAGCGCCCCGGTGCGCACGGGCGGCGCGGTCTCGGGGGCGGTCATGAAGCGGACCGGCTGGAACGGGAGATCAGGATGGCGGCGCCCGGACGGTGGCTGCGGAACGAGCTCCTACTGCACCCCTTTGGCGACGGCTTGGCAAGCCTTGAAGCGGCCTTATCTCGCCATCAGGGCGTCCGCCGCCGACTGGTTCAGGCCCGTCTCGCCCGCCAGCGCCGGGCCGTTCAGCAGGGCGGCGTCGGGACATTCTTGTGAACTCCGGGGCGGAGCCTTGCGTCCTGTCAGGGCGGTCAGCAGCCGGTCGATCCTCTGGTCGGCCAGGTCCTGAAAACTGCAGGCGGCGAGGATGCGGTGAAAGCTCGCCGTCACCGCCTCGGCGTCCATCGGCTCGATCCCCGTCAGGGTCAGACCCTGCTCGGCGGCGGACAGCAGATCGTCGGCGGCCATCGCCAGTTCGCGTCGCAGATGATCGATCTCGGCCAGGATCTGTTGCGGGGTCATGATCAGATCTCGCCCACGACCGAGGTCAGCTTCTGCTTCAGCACAGCCAGGGTGAAGGGCTTGATGACGTAGTTGTTCACCCCGGCCTGTCGCGCGGCGATGACGTTCTCGACCTTGGCTTCGGCGGTGACCATGACGAAGGGGGTCTTCTTCGTGCGTTCCTCGGCGCGGACCTGTTTCAGCAGCTCCAGCCCGGTGACCGGCTGCATGTTCCAGTCCGACAGCACCAGGCCGTAGGTCTTCTCCTTCAGCAGGGCCATGGCCGCCGCCCCGTCGGGCGCATCATCGACGTTGACGAAGCCCAGCTGGTTCAGCATCCCCCGTACGATCCGCACCATCGACTTGTAGTCGTCCACCACCAGGACGTTCATGCTCTTGTCCGCGGCCATTCTATTCCTCGTTGCACAGGCGCGGCCATACAGGCCGCTGTGATTGAAGGACGCGCCGAGCCCTCAGGGGCGGCGATACAGCTTTAAGGTGTATTCGCTTAAGCTTAGATTAACCGATTTCCCTTGAAAGTTGTGTCCGACAGAAGCGGTTCCGCCGCTCTCGGGGGGATGATCGAGCGTGGACGACGTCATCATCGAATTCGTGTCCGAAGCCCGCGAGGGCATCGAGGCCGTGGACGCCAAGCTGGTCCGCTTCGAGCAGACGCCGGACGACCCGGACCTGCTGGGCGACATCTTCCGCCTGATCCACAGCCTCAAGGGCGGCTCAGGCTTCCTCGGCCTGATGCGGCTGCAGAGCGTGACCCATGCCGCCGAGAACGTTCTGGGCCTCTATCGTGACGGGACCCTGGCGGTTGATGGGCCTTCCGTCACCGCCATCCTCGACGCGGTGGACGTGGTCCGCGCCGTGATCGAGGGCCTGGCCGAAACCGGCGTAGAGCCCGAGGGCGACGACCGCGCCCTGATCGCGCGGCTGGACCGTATCTACGCGGGCGACAGCACCCCGGCGGCGACCGCGTCTGCCGCGTCGCGCTCCCTGCTGGAACGGGTCGGCGGCGAGGCCACGCTGGACGCCGCCTGCGAGGGCGCGCTGGCCGGTCTGGTTGCGTCGCCCGACACCGGCCCTCTGTTCGCCGGGATCGATCTGGACCGGGTGCAGGCCGAATGGCGCGAGGCCCTGTGCGGCGTCGCCCGCGCCACGGCGGCGCCCGGCGCCTTGCAACGCGCCCTGGCCGAGACCTTCGGCGAGGCCCTGGCATCGCGTGAAGCCGCCTTCGTTCAGGCCGTGCGTCAGAGCCTGATCGAGCTGGAAGCCGAGGCCGAGGCGGTCGAAGCCCTGCTGGCCGCGCCGCCTGCCGAGCGCGAGGCCGAGCCGTCGCGCGCCGATCGCGCCGAGCTGGCCAAGGGTCCCCAGACCATCCGCGTCGGCGTCGAGACCCTGGAAGGCCTGATGACCATGGTCAGCGAGCTGGTGCTGATCCGCAACCAACTGATCCAGACCCTGCGCGACCAGCCCGAGACGCCCTTCGCCGGGCCCCTGCATCGCCTGAACCAAGTGACCAGCGAACTGCAGGAAGGGGTGATGACCACCCGGATGCAGCCGATCAGCGGCGCCTGGGCCAAGCTGCCGCGACTGGTGCGCGACCTGGCCTCGGACCTGGGCAAGCGCATCGACCTGGTCATGACCGGCGAGGACACAGAGCTGGACCGACAGGTCATGGAGCTGATCCGCGACCCCCTGACCCACATGATCCGCAACGCCGCCGACCACGGGCTGGAAACGCCCGAGCAGCGTCGCGCGGCGGGCAAGCCCGAGATCGGCCGCATCACTCTGTCAGCCCGGCATGAGGGCGGGGCCATCCTGATCGAGATGGCCGATGACGGGCGCGGCCTGCCCGCCGCCCGCATCCGCGCCAAGGCGCTGGACGTCGGCCTGATCAATCCCGCGCAGGCGGCGGCGATGAGCGACGCCGAGGCGCGCCAGCTGATCTTCCTGCCCGGTTTCTCGACCGCCGCCTCGGTGACGGCAGTGTCGGGACGCGGCGTCGGCATGGACGTGGTGCGCACCAATATCGAGGCCATTGGCGGGGCCGTCGAGCTGGCCTCCGTCGAGGGGCAGGGGACGCGCTTCACGATCCGCATCCCCCTGACGCTCAGCATCATCGCCGGGCTGGTGGTGGAATGCTGCGGCGAGCGCTTCGCCATGCCCCAGGCCAGCATCATCGAACTGGTCAGCGCCAATGGAACGGCGGGTCGCCGCATCGAACAGATCAACGGCGCCGAGGTGCTGCGCCTGCGCGACCGGTTGTTGCCTCTGGTGTCCCTGCAAGCCCTGCTGGGGCTGGAGGCGCCCGAAGGGCCGCGCGGCGAGGCTTGCATTGTCGTGGCCCGGGTCGGGGCTTTCGACTTCGGCGTCATCGTCGACCGGGTGTTCGACACGGAGGAGATCGTGGTCAAGCCGACAGCCTCGATCCTGCGTCACCTGAAGCTCTATTCCGGGGCCACCATCCTCGGGGACGGGGCGGTCATCATGATCCTGGACTTCAAGGGCATGGCGGTCGAGGCGGGCGCGGGGGCCCTGCTGAACGGCGGCGACGAGGTCCTGATCGAAGCCGCGACCGGCGAGGCGGACGCCGAGGCCCTGCTGGTCTTCCGCGCCGCCGACGACGGGTTGAAGGCCGCGCCGCTGGCGGGCGTGGCGCGCATCGAGGAATTGGAGCCCTCGATGCTGGAATGGGCCGACGGGCGCTCGCTGGTCCAGTATCGCGGCCAACTGATGCCGGTGCTGGGCGCCGACGGGGCGGCCCTGTCGCGCGCGCCTGAGGCCAAGCGGCCCCTGCTGGTCTTTTCGCGCGGGGCGCGCAGTCTGGGCCTGATGGCCGAGGAGATCGTCGACATCATCGAGGCGACGGCGAGCGCCGAACTGACGGGGGCCTCCACCGGGGTCAGCGGCAGCCTGGTGGTGGCGGGCCGGGCCACCGAGCTGATCGACGTGGACTTCTACTGGCGGCGCTGCGACGGCGAGGTCGGGCGGGAGGGCGAGGCGGCCGTTCCGCCCGCGCCCGCCCGCGTCCCCAAGCGTCTGCTGGTCGTGGATGACAGCCCCTTCGTGCGGATGCTGCTGGGGCCGTTGCTGGGCCAGGCGGGCTATGATGTCGAGGTGGCTTCCGATCCCGAGGCGGCGCTGGCGCTTCACGACGCGGGCGCAGCCTTCGACCTCATCCTGGCCGACACCAGCCCTGCCGGATCGACGGCGCGGCGGATGGCGACCGCCTTTGGTCGCGCCTCGGCCTGGCACGCCACGCCCCTGCTGGGCCTGGGCGCCGCCTTCCTCAGCGGCCCGCCGCAGGAGGCCCTGCTCAGCGAGGTGGCCGAAGTCCTTTCCAACGATCAGGAGGCCGCATGAGCCCTGCTTCGACAGACCCTTCGCTCGAAGGCTTCGTCTCGGTGCGCGTCGGCGAGCAGATGATCGGGGTGCCCCTGCTGCGGGTGCAGGACGTGATCGCCCCGGTGCGGATCGACCGCGTGCCTCTGGCCCCGTTCGAGGTGGCCGGGTCGCTGAACCTGCGCGGGCGCATCATCACCGCGGTGGACATGCGCCGCCGCCTGGGCCTGCCGCCGCGCGAGGTCGGCCAGCCCCACATGAGCGTCATCGTCGAACGCGGCGGCGAGCTTTACGCGCTTCAGGTCGAGGACGTCGGCGACGTCCTGTGGCTGGACCGCGCGGCCAGGGAGCCTCTGCCCGTCACCCTGGCCCCCGAATGGCGGACCCTGTGCGACGGCCTCTACCGCCACGACGACGCGTCCCTGCTGATCCTCAACATCGAACAGACCTTCACCCTGTCCGCCCCGGCCGCTGCGGCCTGAACGGACCACCAAGGAGCCTGCCATGTCGCGCACCGCCGCCGCCGCTAAAGCTGCTGAGAGCCTGGACGATCTGATCGTGGCCGGGCCCGAGGACGATCCCGACGCCTTCGCCCGCGCGGTGGTGCGGTCCACCTCGGCCGCCCTGATGATGGTCGACCGCGACCTGACCATCATCGACCTGAACGACGCCACACGCGCCCTGCTCAGGGCCAACGAGGCCGCCTTCGCCCGCGCCTTCCCCGGGGTGGCGCTGGACCGGATGGTCGGGACCTCCATCGACGTCTTCCACAAGGACCCATCGCACCAGCGCGCCATGCTGGCCCACCCCCTGGCTCGCCCGCACATCGCCGAGATCAGCGTCGGCGACCTGAGGTTCGCGCTCCGGGTCATGTCGGTGCTGGACGCCGGCGGCGACTACGTCGGCAATGTGCTGGAGTGGAACGACGTCACCGAGCTGCGCAAGCACGCCGGGATGCTGGAGGCGCTCAGCAAGGCCCAGGCGGTGATCGAGTTTAGCCTGGACGGCGTGATCCAGAGCGCCAACGGCAATTTCCTGAGCACTACCGGCTATCGGCTGGAGGAGATCGTCGGCCGCCATCACTCCATGTTCGTCGACCCCGCCGAGGTGCAGTCCGGCGCCTATCGCGCCTTCTGGGAGAAGCTGGGGCGCGGCGAATACGACGCCGGTCAGTACCGTCGGGTCGGCAAGGACGGGCGCGAGGTCTGGCTGCAGGCCAGCTACAACCCCATCCTCGACGCGCGCGGCACGCCGCTCAAGGTGGTCAAGTTCGCCACCGACATCAGCGCCCAGAAACAGGTGGCGGCGCGGGTGACGGAAATCTCGGGCATCGTCGCCTCGGCGGCTTCGCAGATGCGGGCCACGGCCGAGGGCATGGCGGGCACTGCCGAGGAAACCACGCGCCAGGCCGGGTCGGTGACGGCGGCGGCGGAGGTCACCTCGGTCAACGTCCAGACCGTCTCCTCGGCGGGCGAGGAACTGACCGCCTCCATCGCCGAGATCGCGCGGCAGGTGGCCGAGTCCAGCAGCATCTCGCAGCACGCCGTGACCGAGGCCGACCGCACCAGCGAGGCCATCCGCACCCTGGCCGACGCCGCGCAGAAGATCGGCAATGTCGTCACCCTGATCAACGACATCGCCGGCCAGACCAAGCTTCTGGCGCTCAACGCCACCATCGAGGCGGCGCGGGCGGGCGAGGCGGGCAAGGGCTTCGCCGTCGTGGCCTCGGAGGTGAAGAGCCTGTCGGATCAGACGGCGCGGGCGACGCACGAAATCTCGTCCCAGGTGGCGGCCATGCAGTCGGCGACCCAGACCTCGGTCGGGGCCATCGGCAGCATCACCGACACCATCCGCAAGGTGGCCGACATCGCCTCGGCCATCGCCGGGGCGGTCGAGGAGCAGTCCGCCGCCACCCGCGAGATCGCCGCCAACGTCGCCCAGGTGGCCGAGGGCACGCGCCAGGTCTCGACCAGCATCGCCGGGGTCAACGCCGCCGCCGTGCAGACCAGCGACGCCTCGTCGGAACTGCTCAACGCCTCGGGTGAACTGGCCCGCCAGGCCGAAGCCTTGACGGCGGAAATGGATCGCCTCGCCGCCGCCTGAGCCCCCGAGGGCCGCGACGGGACGAAGAGGGGGCGAAGGCGCGCGACACGCCTTCGCCCCCTAAGTCACTCTTCAATCCTCCCTTGTCGCGCAGCGACGGGGGAGGGGGACCGCGAAGCGGTGGAGGGGGCGAGCGGCGAGTGCTGCGTTCTAATAGTCAGAGCTTGAGCATGAGGTGGGGGGGGGGCCCCCCCCCCCCCGCCGGGGGGCCCCCCCCCCCCCCCCCCCCGGCGGGGGGGGGGGGCCCCCCCCCGGGGGCCCCCCCCCCCC
>NZ_JBIAFA010000001.1:393582-730831 GCF_042869015.1 Brevundimonas sp. NPDC007368
AAAATAAACCCCCCCCCCCCCCGCGGCTTGCCTGGGGGCCCGGGCGGCCCCCCCCCCCCCCCCGGCGGGGGGGGGGGGGGGGGGGGGGGGGGCGGGGGGGGGGGGGGCGCCCCCCCGCGGCGAGTGCTGCGTTCTAATAGTCAGAGCTTGAGCATGAGGTCGCCCCCTCCACCACGCTGGCGCGTGGTCCCCCTCCCCCGCAGGCGGGGGAGGATTGATTTCAGCCGCCCGGTTTGAAAACCCCGCGCAGCCCGACGACCGGCGCAAACCCGCTGTCCAACCCCACCACCGTCTCCGCGCTGCCCAGCACCAAAGCGCCGTGCGGTTCCAGCGCCTGACCGATCTGGGTCAAGGCCGTCTGCTTCCGCTCGCGATCAAAATAGATCAGCACGTTGCGGCAGAAGATCAGATCGAAGCGCCCCAGACCCGCCGTCCCGGCCAGCAGGTTATGCGGCGCGAACCGCACCATCGACCGTACCTGCGGCGACAGCAGCCACTGATCGCCCGCCCGCGTGAACCAGCGCGCCAGCCGCGCCTCGCTCAGGCCGCGCCTCACCTCGAAGTCGCTGTAGAGGCCGATGCGGGCGCGCTCCAGAATGGGCTGCGACATGTCCGTGGCCAGAATCTCGATACGCCAGCCGGGCATCCGATGCTGTTCCTCCATCAGCAGCATGGCCAGGGAATAGGGCTCCTGTCCGCTGGAGCAGGCGGCGCTCCAGATGCGTAAGGATCGGCTCTGCACCCGCGCCGCCAGAAGGTCGGGCAGGATGACGTCGCGCAGCTGGTCGAAGGGCGTCGTGTCGCGAAAGAAGAAGGACTCATGCGTCGCCATGGCGTCGATACAGCGCTGGGCCAGGGCGCCCGACGGCTCGGCGCCGACGCGGGCCAGCATCTGATCCAGACCGGCAAACCCGTCCTTGCGCGCCAGCGGCTCCAGCCGGCTTTTCAGCAGATAGTCCTTGTCCGCCGTCAGAACGAGGCCGGAGCGGTCGAGCACCAGCTTGCGGAAGCTCTCATAGGCGGCGGTCATGCGCAGGCCCTCCGCACCCAGGGCGCGATCTGGTCGAGCGGCAGAACCGCCTCGGCCAGTCCTGTCTTCGCCGCGGCGCCAGGCATGCCCCAGACCACGCTGGTCGCCTCGTCCTGAACAATGAAGCGCCCCCCGGCCTCGGCCACGGCGCGGCAGCCCTCGGCGCCGTCCGACCCCATGCCGGTCAGGATCATCGCCAGCAGGCCGGGGCCATAGACCGCCGCCGCCGAGCGCAGCATGGGATCGACCGAAGGGCGGCAGAAGTGCTCGGGCGGCTCTTGATTCAGGCGGATGACCGGCACCTGTCCGCTCAGGCCCACCGTCATGTGCCAGCCGCCGGGCGCGACATAGATGCGGCCGGGCAGGATGGGCTCGCCGTCGCGCGCCTCGGCGGCGGGGCGTCCGCCCGCGCGCTCCAGCTGCTCGGCCAGCATGGCGGTGAAGGTCGGCGGCATGTGCTGGGTCAGCAGGACCGCCTGCTCCAGCTCGCCCTTGAGGTCGGCGAACAGGCTCATCAGGGCGGGCGGGGCGCCGGTCGAGCCGCCGATGGCCACGACCTGAGGCCGGACGGGCGGTGACAGGGCGGCGGGGCGAACGGCGGGAGCCACAACGGTCGGCGCGCTTACGGGCGAACCCTGCCGACCCAGAGCCTTCACCTTGGCGGTCAGTTCGCGTGCGAAGTCCTCGGCCCCGACCAGGCCGCCCGTCTCGGGCTTGGGCACATAGTCGGCGGCCCCGGCCTGCAGCGCCTGCAGGCTGATGCGGGCGTTGCGCCGCGTCAGGGTCGAGGCCATGACCACCCGCGCCTCGGGGTGCAGCTTCAGGATCAGGGGCAGGGCGGTCAGCCCGTCCATGACCGGCATCTCTATGTCCAGCACCACCACGTCGACGGCGGTGCGCGCCAGTTCGATCAGGGCCGCCTCGCCGTTGGCGGCGCGGGCCACGACGCGCAGCGCCGGGTCGCGTTCCAGCGTCTGCACGATCAGGCCGCGCACGATGGCGCTGTCGTCCACGACCATGACGCGAACGCGGGGATCCCGCGCGGGAGAGGAGGCGGCTTCCGGCAAGGCGAGCATCCTTCAGGTTGAACGCTCAATATAACTCATAGTTGTAAACAAGCTGTCGCCGTGACGCGCGGGGCTGCGGGGCCTATAGAGGCCGCTTCCTTTTCATCGCCGCCCGCCGGGACCTCCTTCGTGACGCCTGAAACCGCCTCGCCCGTCTGCGTCGCCGCCCTCTATCGCTTTGCCCCGATTGCGGATCGCGAAGCCGTGCAGGCGCATCTGCTGGACCTGTGCGGGACCGAGGTACGCGGCACGCTTCTGGTCGCCCACGAAGGTCTGAACGGCACCATCGCCGGGCCGGACGCCGCCGTCGCCCGCGTGGTGGACGGCATCCGCGCCCTGCCGGGCTTCGACCGGCTGGAGCTGAAATACTCGACCGCCGAGGTCACGCCCTTCCACCGCATGAAGGTGCGGCTGAAGGCCGAGATCGTCACCATGGGCGTGACCGACATCGACCCGGTCGACGGCGTCGGCGCCTATGTCTCGCCCCAGGACTGGAACGCCCTGATCGCCGATCCCGACACCATCGTGATCGACACCCGCAACGACTACGAGGTCGAGGTCGGGACCTTCGCGGGCGCGATCCAGCCCAACACGCGCACCTTCCGCGAGTTTCCCGACTGGTTCCGCACCGAGGGCCGCGCCCTGCTGGATCGGCCCAATCCGCCCAAGGTGGCCATGTACTGCACCGGCGGCATCCGCTGCGAGAAGGCCACCGCCTTTCTCAAGGCCGAGGGCGTCGAGCAGGTCTTCCATCTGGAAGGCGGCATCCTGAAGTACCTCGAGACCATCCCCGAGCCCGAGAGCCTGTGGCGCGGCGACTGCTTCGTCTTCGACGAGCGCGTCGCGGTCGGCCATGGCCTGAAGGAAGGCGATCACAGCCTGTGCCGCGGCTGCCGCATGCCGGTCAGCCCCGAGGCCCGCCTGTCGCCCTTGTATGTCGAGGGCGTCTGCTGCGAGCGGTGCCACGCTGCGCGCACCGACGAGCAGCGCGAGGGCTATGCCGAGCGCCACAGGCAGATGGAGATCGCGGCGCGGCTGGGGATCGAGCACGTCGGTGCGGCGCAGAAGCGGGCAGACTAACCCACCCCCGCTCATCCCCGCGGAGGCGGGGACCCAGTGCTTTGGCTATAGCAGCGGGGTTGGCTGGGTGGCTGCTTTCACCCTCAGTGCTTGAGGCTCTCACTGGGTCCCCGCCTCCGCGGGGATGAGCGGAAATAGGGGGCGGGTTTCACCTCTCGCCGCGCCCGTGCCATGCTGGCTCCGAGCCTGAACGGAGCCCGCCCATGTCGTCCTTCCGTCCCGTCACCGACCTCGACACCCACGACGTGACGAACCAGCCGCCGCCGCTGGAGGACGTCAACCTGTTCACCGGCGACCGGGCGCTGCTGGATGCGGTGCGCCGCGCGGGCGGGGGGCAGCACGAAGCCCGATTGACGGCCCTCGGCGCTCGTTGCGGCTCGGCCGAGGTCATCGACTGGGGCGTTCAGGCCAACCGCGTGCCGCCGGTGCTGGACACCCACGACCGCTACGGCCGCCGCATCGACGAGGTGACCTTTCATCCGGCCTATCATCAGTTGATGCAACTCGGGCTGGAGGCGGGGCTGGCCTCCGCCGCCTGGGACGGCACGGCGAACGGCCATGTCCTGCACGCCGCCGTCCTGTTCCTGACGGGGCAGGCGGACTCGGGGACCAGTTGTCCCATGACCATGACCTACGCCTCGGTTCCCGCCCTGGCGGTCGAGCCGGACGTGGGCGCGTCGTGGATCGAGAAGATCAGGGGCGGGCGCTACGACCCCGCCGTCCGTCCGGCCTCGGACAAAGCGGGCGTCACCATCGGCATGGCCATGACCGAGAAGCAGGGTGGGTCCGACGTGCGCGCCAACGCCACCCGCGCCGAGCCGACGGGCGAGGAGGGCTGGTATCGGCTGACGGGGCACAAGTGGTTCTGCTCGGCCCCCATGTCGGACGCCTTCCTGACGCTGGCCCAGGCGCCGGGCGGCCTGACCTGTTTCCTGCTGCCGCGCTGGCTGCCGGACGGAACGCGCAATGCGGGCTTCCGCGTCGTGCGGCTGAAGGACAAGATGGGCGACCGCTCCAACGCCTCGTCCGAGGTCGAGTATCACGGCGCCCTGGCCCAGAGGATCGGCGAGGAGGGGCGAGGCGTCGCCGCCATCATCCGCATGGTCCAGCATACCCGGCTGGACTGCGTGATCGGCTCGGCCCAGCAGATGCGCGGGGCCCTGGCCCAGGCGATCTGGCACGCCGCCCACCGCACCGCCTTTCAGAAACGGCTGATCGACCAGCCGATGATGGCGGCGGTCCTGGCCGATCTGGCGGTCGAAAGCGAGGCGGCCACGGCCCTGTCCCTGCACCTGGCGGGAACCTTCGACCGCGACGAGCCGGTCGGCCGGCTGCTGACGCCGATCGCCAAATACCAGGTCTGCAAGCGCGCGTCGGGGATGATCTATGAGGCGATGGAGAGTCTCGGCGGGGCGGGCTACGTGGAGACCGGCCCCATGCCGCGCCTGTTCCGCCAATCGCCGCTGAACGCCATCTGGGAGGGTTCGGGCAATGTCATCGCGCTCGATGTGCTGCGCGCGTTCGGACGCGAACCGGAGGCGGTCGAGGCCCTGCGCGGGTTTCTGGAGGCGGTCCGCGGACGGGACGGCGCCTATGACCGTTGGCTGGATGGGTTGGACCTCGCTCCGGCGTCGGAGGGCGCGGCGCGCCTGACGGTCGAACGGCTGGCGCTGGCGGCGCAGGCCGCGGTGCTGCTGATGAACGAAAGCCCCGTCGCCGGGTCCTTCTGTCGTCTGCGCCTTGAACCGCGCGGCGCGGCCTATGGCGCGTTTGACGCGAACATCAATGCGGACAAGATCCTGGGTCGGGCCTCACCCGCCTGAAACAACAGGCGGCGGCTCGCACGGGCAAGCCGCCGCCGCCGGTCAGCTGAGGACGATGATCGCCACGCGGCGATTTTGCGCCCGGCCTTCGCGGGTGTTGTTCGGCGCGACCGGCTTGGTCTCGCCATAGGAGATGGTGGCCATGCGGTTCAGGGCGATGCCCTGGCTGCTGAGGTAGCGGCGCACGGCTTCGGCGCGAGCCTGACCGAGCTGCTCGTTCATGCGCTCGTCCCCGGCCGAGTCGGTGTGTCCCTGGATTTCCAGGTAGACGTTGCGGTTTTCGGCCTTGAGGCGCTGCACCAGTTCGGAGAGGCGCTGTTCGGCCTCCGGCGACAGGGCGTCGCGGTTGACCGGGAACTTCACCGAGTCGTCGGACAGCACCATCTCGTACAGGAACTTGCCTTCGGCCAGCTTGTGCGCGGCGTTGGCCCGAGCGAGCGCTTCGCCGGCGGTGCCTTCGACCTGGGTCAGATGACTGTCGACCTGTGTGACGCGTTCGTCGACGACGGCGACGTTTTCACGCACGAAGCGATGGCTCGCACACCCGCTTGCGGTCAGCCCTACCAGCACCACCACTGCACTGGCCGCGACCGCCTTAGATGTCAGTTTGATCAAGTTGAGTCTCCTTCGTTCCGGGGCGCTACTCCGGGGATTGCGCGTTGCTGCACCCGCAGATGCAGGGAACGGCGCTGCAAAGACGCGCAACCGAAGACATGGTTTCAGCTTAACCATAGAAAAACTTTAGAAATCACCGATTTTGCAAAGTTGGGCGTATTCAAGGCGCGGCGCCATGATGCTGACGCGGATGAAGGGTTACCAGAGAGCGCCTCAATGTCCTGAGGTCGCGCGTCGGGATATTCATTTTGTTCAGTTTAGTCTTGTCAGCGGTGAAGCTTAGGGAAGCGACTGCTTGAGCGGCGCAAGATCAGACGGTTCCTTTTCGGTTCCGCGTCATGCGGCGTCGCCGGGGCGGCGCAAGGCGAGGCGGCGAGCCCTGACCATGGTCGCCAGCGTCGGCGCGCACCTGCTGGTGTTGGCCCTGATCCTGCTGGCCCCGGCCAAGACGCCCGTCTATCCGCCCGAGGCCGAACCGATCGAGGTGATGCTGGTCGATCCGCCGCCGCCGGCCCCTGTGCCGTCGCCGGATGAAGGCGGAGGGGGATCGCCCGCGCCCGCCCCGACGCCGGCCCCTGCGCCGGTTCCCACGCCTGCGCCCGAGAAAAAGCCGGCCAAGGCCCAGCGCGCCGCGCCGACGCGGCCTTCGCCCCGGCCCAGCCGGCCGGCGCCGCGCTCGCCGACGGTCGCCCCGGTGCCGATCACCGCCCCGGCGCCCAGCGTTTCCTATGTCTTTCTGGGCGACGCGGCCCTGGCCGGAGCCATGACGGCGGGCGGCGGGGCCGGAAACGGGGCCGGTTCGGGAACGGGCAGCGGGACCGGGGCCGGCAGCGGATCGGGCAGCGGCGACGGCTCGGGCTCCGGCCAAGGCGGGTCGTGCGACATGGTTCGACGCCTGCAGAACGCCCTGCGCGACGCGCCCGGCGTCCGCGCCGCCCTGAACGAAGCCTATCGCACCTCGGGGGCCAATGGTCGCGCCATCCTGGTGTGGAACGGCGACTGGGTGCTGAGCCCCGGTCAGGAAGGCAAGGGGCTGGCGGGCGTGCGTCAGGCCGTGGCGGTCACCGTCGGCTTCACGCCGCGCGCCTGCAAGACCGAGACGGTGCGGGGCTATGTCCTGCTGACCCTGGGCGACGGACCGGGCGCGGCGCGGCTGGCCCTGGGAACGGGCCAGTGGCGCTGGGGCGACCTGCTGCGCTGATTCCGGCCGTGACTCAGCTCAGGCCCAGCGGGCCGTAGAGCCAGGTCAGCCAGACGCCGATGGACAGGAAGACGCCGAACGGCAGGCGGTCGGTCGCCGACACGCGACGCCGCACGATCAGCATGGCCAGCACGACGCTGAGTCCAGCGGCCGAGGCCCACAGAAGGACGCTGGGCAGGCCCGTCCAGCCGACCCAGGCGCCGCTGGCGCCCAGCAGGAAGGGATCGCCGCCGCCCAGGCCCTCGCGCCCGCGCACGACTCTATAGAGGCGGGCCAGCAGCCACAGTCCGCCGAAGCCCGCCACGGCGCCGATCAGCGGCGAGATCAGGGCCGAGGGGAAGGCTGCGTTCAGTCCGCTTGGATAGAGCAGGACCGCCGCGATCAGGCCGCTGACGAACAGGGGCAGGGTCAACTGGTCGGGCAGCCAGAAGTGCTCGGCGTCGACCAGGGCGATGATCAGCAGGTTCCACCCCAGCACCCCGGTCATCAGGGCCATGGTGAAGTCGCCGGAAGACAGCCCGGCCCAGACCCCGATCAGGCCCGATCCCAGTTCAATCAGCGGATAGCGGAGGGGGATCTTCGAGCCGCAGTCGGAACAGCGTCCGCGCGACAGGGCCCAGCTGAGCAGCGGGATCATGCGCCAGGGCTTCAGCGTTCGGCCGCAGCCGCCGCACCGCGAACGGCCGAACACCACGTCCTCGCCGCGCGGCAGGCGCAGACTGACCAGGCCCAGGAAGCTGCCGACTATGAGGCCGACGCCCCCCAGGAAGGCGGCGTAAATCAACATGGGTCGCCTCCCCGGCGCGTGGTTGTCGCCCTCAACTAGCGGGCGCGGACGGATTGGGGGAGGCGGAATCGTCGCCAGGCATCGGCGGAATATGAAATCCACGCCGTGTCAGGACGGTCTTTCATGCAAGCGGCGCCACAGCTTCATGGAACGGCGTCTGATTTGTCGTGGTTCGGCGGCGGCGGTGTCACATCCGGCTTCTAGGGGAGGGGCCGGGCAGGCGGGCGCCGATCATCCAACTCCGGACAATCCGTCCGGACGTCCTCCTGCATGTCTCATTGGCTTGGACACGGTGGAGAACGATGACCGCTCTCAAGACGAAAACCCTGCTCGCGGTCGCCGCCAGCGCCCTGGCCCTGGCCGCCTGCGGCGGCGACGGCACCTCTGAACTGCAGAACCCCGGCAACACCGGCGGCAACCCGGGAACGGGCGGCGGCGGCAACAACGGCGGCGGCGGCACGGGCGGCTCGACCGGCGCCTGCCCGACCCACCCGAACGTGACCAAGGTCACCGTCGGCACCGAGGAGCACTGCCGCATCTCGGGCGAGATCACCACCAACCTGACCCTGACGGCCGGCCCGGCCTACCAGCTGAACGGCACGGTCAAGGTCGGCAAGGACGTCGGCTTCGACGGCCAGAAGGCCGGCGGCGTCACCGCCGTCCTGTCGATCGACCCGGGTGTGAAGATCTACGCCGGCACCCGCACCTCGCAACTGGCCATCCAGCGCGGCTCGCGCATCAACGCCCAGGGCACCGCCGCCCAGCCCATCATCTTCACCAGCGCCGACGCGCTCGGTTACGCCACGACCCTGGGTCTGGCCAACGCCCGTTCGCCCCTCGGCGCCGGCGTCCGCGACGACCCCTATTCGGGCGAATGGGGCGGCCTGTCGCTGCTCGGCCGCGGCGTGATCAACAACTGCCCGGCCGCTCCGGCCGTCTGTGAAGCCGAAGCCGAAGGCGGCTCGGGCCTGTACGGCGGCAATGTGCCGAACGACACCTCGGGCACCCTGCGCTACGTCCGCGTCGAATACGCCGGCGTGCGCTTCACCGAGACCAACGAGCTGAACGCCATCGCCTTCTGGGGCGTCGGTTCGGGCTCGACCGTCGACTATGTCCAGGCCCACAACGGCGGCGACGACACGGTCGAGTTCTTCGGCGGTTCGGTCAACGCCAAGCACCTGGTGCTGACGGGCGCCGACGACGACAGCCTGGACTGGACCTTCGGCTGGAACGGCAAGGTCCAGCACGTGGTCATCGCCCAGAACCCGCTGCAGCTGGCCGGCGACGCCGGTTACGAGGCCGACAACAACGAACTGGGCTTCGACATCCTGCCGCGTTCCGCTCCGACCATCTCGAACGTGACCCTGGTCGGCAACACCACGGCCGGCGCCGGTCTGCGCCTGCGCCGCGGCACCGCCGGCAAGCTCTACAACCACGTCGTGTCCGGCAACTTCCAGCGCGGCCTGCGCATCGACGACGCCGCCACCTACGCGCAAGCCGACGCCGGCAATCTGTCGCTGCGCTCCTTCTACATCTCGACGGCGACGCCCTTCCACAGCACCCAGGCCCAGGCCGTCTTCACCAAGGACGCCAACAACCGCACGGGCGCCTCGACCCTGTCGTCCTACGTCTCGGGCGGCAAGGCCTACATCAATGGCGTCAACGAGAACGGCGTGACCTCGGTCGATCCGCGCACGATCGACGCCTTCTTCGACGCCGCCCCCTATGTCGGCGCGGTCCGTGACTCGGCTTCCAACTGGACGCTGAACTGGACCCGCTGGCTGAACGACTAAGGGTCGCCTCGACCTTGAGCGGCGGGCGGCTGATCAGCCGCCCGCCGTCTCGCCTTTCCTCCTTCTTTCCGGCGCTCGCACCGAAGGACTTCTTGAGATGACGCCTACCCGCACGATCGGCCTCGCCGGCCTGCTCGCCAGCACCGTCCTGACCGCTCCGGCCCTGGCCTGGGGCCAGGACGCCGCGCCTTCGGCCCCCGCGCCGCAAGACCCCGAGGCCGTTTCGACGGTCGAGGACATCGTCGTGCGCGGCCGCTTCGTGCCGGACGTCAAGCGCGAGACCTCGGCGGTCGCCAACATCCTGACCGAAGAAGACATCAAGCGGTCGGGCGACTCGGAGATCGGCGAGGCCCTGGCCCGCGTCACCGGCCTGTCCATCGTCGGCGACGGCTATGTCTATGTGCGCGGCCTCGGCGATCGCTACTCCAGCATCGTGCTGGACGGCTCGACCCTGCCCAGCCCCGAGCCGCTGAAGCGCGTGGTGCCGCTGGACCTGTTCCCGACCTCGCTGGTCTCGAACGCCCAGATCCAGAAGACCTATTCGGCCCAGTATCCGGGCGAGTTCGGCGGCGGTCTGATCGCCCTGTCGACGCGCGCCATTCCCAATGAACGCTTCCTGTCCTTCGGCGCCTCGATCAGCGCCGAGACGGAATCGACCGGCAAGGAAGGTCTCTACTGGGATGCGGGCGGCAAGCTGTCGAACATCGGCATCGCCGACAACAGTCTGAACCTGCCCAAGTTCATCGCCATCGACCCCTCGCTGAAGTCCTTCGCCAACAACCCGACCATGCTGCAGGCGGCGGGCCGCTCGCTGCGCAACATCTGGTCGATCGACGGCGACAAGAACCTGCCGGACTTCGGCTTCAACCTCTCGGGCGCCGAGATCGTCGACCTGTCGAACGGCATCCGCCTGGGCGGCTTCGTGGCTGTCGACTACGACTATCAGGTCCGCAACCGCGAGGGCGTGCGCAACTCGTTCGAGGTGAACGGCGGCGTCAACGACCAGATCAGCCCCGAGGCCTGCGCCGGCGCGGGCGGCCTGTCGAACGCGACGGGCTGCGGCTTCCAGCGCACGGAACAGGAATACGCCCTCAACGCCCTGGGCGCCTTCGGCATCGAGTTCAACGAGAACCATGAGCTGAAGCTGACCACCCTGCTGCTGCGCAAGACGCGCCAGCAGGCCCTGATCGAGCGCGGCCTGTTCTCGGCCGACCCCGGCCTGATCCGCAGCTTCCAGCGCCTGAACTGGATTGAGCAGCAGATGAACTCGAACCAGCTGTCGGGTCGTCACGTCTTCATGCTGCCGATGGCGCTGGATCGGCTGCAGATCGACTGGCGCGCGGCCTATTCGACCGCCTCGCGCGACACGCCCTATCGTCGCGAATACTCCTATCGTCTGGAGCCGGACAACGTCTTCCGCCTGACGCCGGGGTCGGATTCCAACCGCACCTTCTTCAGCGCCCTGGAAGACGAGAACAAGGAGTTCGGTCTCGACTTCACCCTGAACGGCATGATCGCCGACCGCGAAATCACCCTGAAGGCCGGCGGCCTGCATCAGGAGCGCGAGCGCGACTTCGCCAGCCGCCGCTACTCCTTCCAGCCGGCGGCGGGCGTGATCATCACCCCGGCCCTGCGGTCCTATGTGCCCGAGATCATCTTCAGCCCCGACAACATCGGCGGCAACGCGGGCTACACCCTGCGCGACATCACCGATCCGTCTGACTTCTTCGACGCGACCATGGAGATCAACGCGGCCTACGCCTCGGCCGAGATCGAGGTGATCAAGGACCTGCGCGTCACGGCCGGCGTCCGCTACGAAGACTCCGAGCAGCAGGTGAACAGCTTCATCCCGCTGGGCGAGACCGGCGCGGGCGACCCCATTAACGCCGACCTGGCCCAGGACTTCTGGCTGCCCACGGCGACGGCGACCTGGGAGTTCGCCGACAACATGCAGCTGCGCTTCGGCTATTCGAAGACGATCAACCGTCCCGATCTGCGCGAACTGGCCAACGCCCTGTTCCTGGATGACGACTCCAACACCCTGGAGCGCGGCAATCCGAACCTGAAGATCGCCGAGATCCAGAACTACGACCTGCGCTGGGAATGGTATTTCGGCCAGCGTCAATCGGCCACCATCGGCCTGTTCTACAAGTCCTTCGACAACCCGATCGAGCGCACCTATCAGCCGATCGGCGAGGGCTTCGGCCGTTCGTTCCAGAACGCCCAGGAAGCCACCCTGAAGGGCGTCGAGGCCGAGATCGACTACACCCTGCCGATGGACGTCTGGGCCCCGAACCTGACCTGGTTCCAGGACAACGAGGTCTTCGTCGTCGCCAACGTCACCTGGTCGGATTCGGAAGTGACCGACGCGGCCTATACCCGCGCCCTGCAAGGTCAGTCGGAATGGTTGGGCAACCTGCAGCTCGGCTTCGAGAACCCGACCGCCCGTCGCCGCGCCACCCTGCTGGTCAACTATCAGGGCGAGCGGATTTCGGACGCCGGCATCATCACCGGATCGACCCGTCTGCCGGACGTGGTCGAGACCCCGCCCATCCTGCTGGACCTGGTCGCCAGCCAGACCTTCACCGTCGGCGGTCGCGACTATGACGTGGGCGCCAAGGTCGAGAACATCCTGGGCGAGGAATATGAGCGCAGCCAGTCCTTCGCCAATGGCGGCAAGGGCGTGGTCGAGGGCTACAAGCTGGGCACGACCTTCTCGCTCAGCCTGTCCACCACCTTCTGATCCGCATACGGCCACGTTGTCACGACAACGTCTCAAGGCCGTCATCGTGACGTGAGGCTTCGACCCCGGCTGCTGGAGTAAGCAGCCGGGGTTCCCGTTTTCGGGGGTGTTCGGAGCGTCGGGCGTGATCGCACGGGTCGGGGAATGGGGGCGTCAGGCGCGCACGGCGATCGCCGCGCGGCCGGGGCGTGTTCGCGCGGGCGTCGAGATCGCCCTGCTTGCCCTGCTGGCGGTTCAGGCCGGGCGTCTGGCCTGGATCTTCGTCGCGCCCCAGCCCGAAGCGGCGGTCGCCGCCCGCGTCGAGGCCGCCCCCGTGGACGCCTCCATCTTCCAGCGTTTCGACGCCTTCTTCCGCACCGGCGACAAGAGCAGTCTGGCCGAGGCGGCGGGCGCCGACAGCGACGCCTTGCGCCTGTTCGGGGTGCGCGCGGGCGGCCCTGACGGCGGTTCGGCCATCATCGGCCTGCCCGACGGACGCCAGGTCTCGGTCGGGGTGGGCGAGACCATTTCCGAGGGCCTGACCCTGGCCTCGGTCGGCGAGGATTTCGTCACTGTCTCGCGCGGCGGGTCGGTCAGCCGACTGGTCTTCACCGAGACGCCCGCAGGCGCCGCGACGCCGCCTCCGCCGCCATCGACCGCCCAGGTCATGACGCCGACGGGCGCGCCGGCCCCGGTATCGGCTGCGGCCCCCGCCGCCGCGCCCGCTGGCCCGGTCGTCGATCCGCAGCGGCTGATGGCCCAGGCCTCGCTGCGTCCGCGCATGGACGGGCTTCGCATCAAGGGCTTCACCCTGGCCGCGCGCGGCGACGGGGCGGCGCTGAGGGCGGCGGGCCTGCAGTCCGGCGACGTCATCCTGGCCGTCAACGGGGCCGAACTGAACAGTCTGGAACGTCTGTCCGAACTGGGCGGCGAGCTTTCCGGCAGCAGCGCCGCCGAGATCCGCTTCGAGCGGAACGGCCGGGTGCAGACCACCACCATAAGGACCGGCCAGTGATGCGCCTTCACCGCTCTTTCGCCGCCGTCGCCCTGTCGGCTCTAATCGCCGCGCCCATTCCTGTTTTGGGCCCCCTGCTGGCCTCGCCGGCTCTGGCTCAGGAGGGCGCGCGCCAGACCCTGAACGTCCAGGGCGCTGACATCCGCGCCTTCATTCAGGACGTGGCGCGGACCACGGGCCGCACCTTCATCGTCGACCCCGCCGTGACCGGCAACGTCACCGTCACCAGCCAGAGGGCGCTGAGCCGCACCGAGTTGTTCGAGGTCTTCCTGTCCACCCTGCGCGCCAACGGCCTGGTGGTGACGCCGACCTCCTCCGGCGCCTATCGCATCAGCCCGGCCCAGGGCGCGGCCCAGGGACCGGCCACCGTCGGGTCGGAACGCTTCTCGACCCAGGTTTTCCAGTTGCGCAACATCGACGCCGCCTCGGCCGCTGAGACCATCCGCCCTCTGGTCGGGGCTCAGGGCCAGGTCCTGGCCAACCCCAGCGGCAACAGCGTTGTGGTCGCCGACTTCGCCGACAACCTGAGCCGTATCCGCAGCCTGATCCAGCGCATCGACGTGGACCGCGCCGCCTTCGACGTGGTGACGCTGGAGAACTCCTCCGCCGCCGAGATCGCGGGGGTTCTGGCCCAGGTCCTGGCTCCGCCCGGCGGCCAGCCGGGGCAGGGGATGGTGTCGGTGACGCCGGTGGCCAGCTCCAACTCCGTCATCCTGCGCGGCGACCCCGCCGCCGTGGCTCGCGTGCGGCCTCTGGTCGAGGATCTGGACCGCCGCGCCCGCTCGGCCGACGATGTGAAGGTCGTCTTCCTGCAACACGCCAACGCCGAGCAGCTGCTGCCCGTGCTGCAACAGATCGTCGGCCAACCGGTCACGGCGGCCAGCGCCACCGCCACGCCGACCGCTACGCGCGGAACTGGCGAAGCCGCCACCGCGCCCCAGACCGTCGCCGCTCCGGCCGCGCCGGTCGCGGGCCAGAAGGCCAGCATCGCCCGCTTCCCCGGCGCTAACGCCCTGGTCATCTCGGCCTCGGCGGACACGCAACGGATGCTGGCCGAGGTCATCCGCCAGCTCGACAGCCGCCGCCAACAGGTCCTGATCGAGGCCATCGTGGTCGAGTTGGGCGACACCGCCGTGCGTGAACTGGGGGTCCAGTGGCTGCTGGCCGGATCGGACGGCAACCCCATCGGCCTGACCAACTATTCCGACCGCGCCGCGCCCCTGGTTCCGCTGGCCGGCGGGGTCGCCGCGGGTCAGCTCGAGAAGGATGATCCGCTGCGCAAGCAGCTTCAGGACCTGGCCCTGAACAGTCTGGTCGGCGCCAACGGCTTCATCGGCGGGGGCGGCGGCCGCATCGGCTCGGACGGCCTGTTTGGCTTCATCATCAATGCGGCCAAGTCGGACGAAGGCTCCAACCTGCTGCAGACCCCGTCGCTGATGACGCTGGACAACGAGGAAGCCACCATCCTGGTCGGGCAGGAGGTGCCGATCACCACCGGCGAGGCCCTACTGGACGGCAACTCCAACCCCTTCCGCACGACCCAGCGTCAGGACATCGGGGTCAAGCTGATCGTCAAGCCGCAGATCAATGCCGGCGGCTCCATCACCCTCTTCCTGCGGCAGGAGGTGTCCAGCATCAACGGGGTTCTGACCAATAACGCCTCTGATCTGGTGCTCAACAAGCGCGAGCTGGAGACGACGCTGGTGGTGGACGACGGCGAGATCGCCGTGGCCGGCGGCCTGCTAGATCAGAACGACCGCCTGTCGGTCGACAAGGTGCCGGGCCTGGGCGACGTGCCGGTGCTCGGCAACCTCTTCAAGTCGACCAGCCGCCAGCGCGGGCGCACCAATCTGATGGTCTTCATCCGCCCGACCATCATCCGCACCCCGGGCGACGCCCAGCAACTGAGCGCCGACCGCTGGGGCTATATGCGCGGCGAGCAGCTGCGGTCGCAGCCCGGCGTCGAGCCCAGCCTGGACGAGATGCTGCGCGACTATATGCGCACCCAGGCGCCCGTCGCGCCGCGCGCCATCGACAACCCGGCGCCGGGCGGGACCGCCCCCGTGGGCGAGGTGACCATCAGTCCGCTGGCCCCCGCCGCCAACGTCGTCTCGCCGCAGGGCTGAGGGCCATGATCACCCTGGTCAATCCGACCCTGCCCTATGGGTTCGCCAAGCGGAACGGCGTCATCCTGCTGGACGCGGGCGACATCGCCGTGGTCGGTTTGCGCGACGGCGCCGACCCCCTGGCCCTGGTCGAGACGCGCCGGGCGCTGGGGCGGCCGCTTCAGGTTCAGGCCATGGATCAGGCCGAGTTCGACCGCCGTCTGTCCGACGTCTATGCGGGCGATCTGAGCGCCGATGAGCCGATGGAGATGCCGTCGGGCCTCGACGGCCTGATCGAGGACCTGCCCGCCGCCGCCGACCTGCTGGACTCCGCCGACGACGCCCCCGTCATCCGCATGATCAACGGCATCATCGCCGAGGCCGTGCGCGCGGGCGCCTCGGACATCCACCTGGAGCCCTATGAGAGCGCCCTGATCGTGCGGATGCGGGTGGACGGGGTGCTGCGCGAAGCCTTGAGCCTCAACCCGCGCATCACCCCGCTGCTGGCATCCCGCATCAAGGTCATGGCCCGGCTGGACATCGCCGAGAAGCGCGTGCCGCAGGACGGACGCATCCCTCTGGCCCTGGGCGGCAAGACGCTGGACGTGCGCGTCTCGACCCTGCCGTCGCGGGCGGGCGAGCGGGTGGTGCTGCGCATCCTCGACAAGGATCAGGCGGGCCTGTCGCTGGACCAGCTGGGCATGGACGCCGAGGCGTATGACGCTTTCCGCACCGCCTTGCGCGAACCCAACGGCATCATCCTCGTCACCGGCCCGACCGGCTCGGGCAAGACGACCAGCCTCTATGCCGGGCTGTCGCTGCTGAACGACGCCACGCGCAACATCCTGACGGTCGAGGACCCGGTCGAATACGCCATCGACGGCGTCGGCCAGACCCAGGTCAACCCCAAGGTCGGCATGACCTTCGCGGCGGGCCTGCGCGCCATCCTGCGTCAGGACCCCGACGTGGTCATGGTCGGCGAAATCCGCGACGTGGAGACGGCGGGCGTCGCGGTTCAGGCCTCGCTGACCGGCCACCTGGTCCTGTCCACCGTCCACACCAACGACGCCGCCGGGGCCGTGACGCGCCTGCGTGACATGGGGGTGGAGCCCTTCCTGCTGGCCTCGACCTTGCGGCTGATCGTGGCCCAGCGTCTGGTCCGGCGCCTGTGCGGCGAGTGCCGCCAGTCCGAACCCGCCG
This sequence comes from Brevundimonas sp. NPDC007368, assembly GCF_042869015.1. Classification (NCBI taxonomy): domain Bacteria; kingdom Pseudomonadati; phylum Pseudomonadota; class Alphaproteobacteria; order Caulobacterales; family Caulobacteraceae; genus Brevundimonas; species Brevundimonas sp. NPDC007368. The sequence continues at coordinate 410,021 of NZ_JBIAFA010000001.1, forward strand.
ACGCCGCCACGGCCCGTCTGTGCGGCGTGAGCGAAGGCGCGACCGTCTGGCGGGCGCAAGGCTGCGGCGCGTGCAACCACACCGGCTATGTCGGCCGCGTCGGCGTCTATGAGACGCTGAAGATCGACGACCGGGTCCGTCGCCTGATCGCCGCCGAGGCCGACGAGGAGGCTCTCATCAACGCCGCCTTCCCCCAGGGCGGGACACTTTCGGACCGGGCGCGCGGCCTGGTGCTGGCGGGCGTGACCTCGGTCGAGGAGGCGGTGCGCGTGACCCGGCAGGAGACACCCGAGGCCCATCCGCTCAACGAGGGCGCCGCCTGATGCCCGCCTTCGACTATAGCGCCGTGGACGTCTCGGGCCGCACCGTCGCGGGCGTGCTGACCGCGCCGGACGAGGCGGCGGCGAAGACGGCCCTGGCCCGTCGCCGCCTGATGCCCCTGTCGCTCAGCCGCGCCTCGGGCACCGCCGCGACGACCGAAAAGACCCCGCGCCGCAGCCGCAAGCTGTCGTCGCGGACCCTGGCTCTGACTACCCGCCAGCTGGCCACCCTGATCACCGTCGCCCCGGTGGACGAGGCCCTGCGCACCCTGATGTTGCAGGCCGAACGCCCCGACGTGCGCGCCGTCCTGTCGGGCGTCCATGCGGGCGTGGTCGAGGGCCAGCGCCTGTCCGAGGCCATGGCCCGTCAGGGCGCGGCCTTTCCGCCCCTCTATCGCGCCACCGTGGCGGCGGGCGAGGCCTCCGGCGCGCTCGGCCCCATCCTGGAGCGTCTGGCCGAGGGGCTGGAGCGCGACCAGCAGGTGCGCGGCAAGGTGATCACGGCGCTGGTCTATCCCGCCGTCCTGGCCCTGGTGGCGCTGGGGGTGGTGACGGCCCTGATGGTCTTCGTCGTGCCCAAGGTGGTCGATCAGTTCGACAGCATGAACCAGACCCTGCCCCTGCTGACGCGGGCGGTGATCGGCGTGTCGGACCTGATGCGCAACTGGGGTTGGCTGATCGCCCTGCTGCTGGCGGGCGTGATCGCCGGCTTCGTCGTCGGGATGAGGAACCCTGGCTTCCGGCTGGCGGTGGACCGGCGGATCTTGCGCCTGCCCGTCGTCGGGCGGCTGACGCGCGACCTGCACGGGGCGCGGATGGCGCGCACCCTGTCGACCATGATCGCGGCGGGCCTGCCGGTGCTGGAAGGTCTGACCATCACGGCGCGCACCGTGTCCAACCGGGCGTTGCGGGCCTCGACCGAGATGATGGCCGACGCCGTACGCGAAGGCGGGGGCCTGTCCGCCGCCATGCGTCGCGCCGACGTCTTCCCGCCCATCCTGGTGCACATGACCGCGTCCGGCGAGGCCAGCGGCCGGCTGGAGCCGATGATGGAGCGCGCCGCCGACTATCTGGAGCGCGAGTTCAGCGCCTTCACCGCCGTCATGCTCAGCTTCCTCGAACCGGCGATCATCGTCGTCATGGGCGGCGTGGTCGCCCTGATCGTCCTGTCGATCCTTCTGCCCATCCTTCAGATCAACACCCTGGCGATGGGGTGAGACCGGAACCCGCCATGACCGAAATCCAGCCGCATCACGCCTCCCTCGACAGCATTCCTTTTTGCGCTCAAGCAGCGACGCGCCGCGCGCGTCGCGGTAGCGCTCTTCGGCGTCAAGCCCGGCAGGGCTTTACGCTGGTCGAACTCATGGTGGTCATCGTCATCATCGGCCTGCTGGCGACGGTGGTGGCGATCAACGTCCTGCCGACGCAGGACAAGGCCATGGTCGGCAAGGCGCGGGCCGACATCTCGACCCTGGAGCAGGCCATCGAGACCTACCGCCTCGACAACCTGGTCTTCCCCGACGCCCAGAGCGGCCTGCAGGCCCTGACCGCGCCGCCCGCCGGTCTGGCCCGCCCCGAACGCTATCGCGAGGGCGGCTATATCCGCCGTCTGCCGCAAGACCCCTGGGGCAACGCCTACCAGTACCGCCGCCCGTCCGCCCACGGCGGTCAGTTCGACGTCTTCTCCTTCGGCGCCGACGGCAAGGAAGGGGGCGAGGGGAGCGATGCGGACATCGGCAACTGGCAGAGCTGAGGGGCGCGACCGCGCTCAAGCAGGAGCGCGCTGCGCGCGCTGCGATAGCGCCCAAAGAAATGGCTTTACGCTTGTGGAGCTGCTGATGGTGGTCGCCATCATGGGGTTGGCCGCCTCGGCCGTGGTTCTGGCCGTGCCGGACCCGCGTCCGCCTGTCGGCGACGAGGCCGAGCGGTTCGCCGCGCGGCTGGTGCGGGCGCGGGAAGAAGCCCTGCTGACCAACCGCGCCGTGGCGGTCGAGGCGACGGCGATGGGCTACGCCTTTTCCAGCTTCGACGGCGTCCAGTGGTCGCCCCTGACCGACGGCCCGTTCGGCGAGGAGCATTGGGCCGAGGACACAGTCGCGCGGCCCGAGGGTCAGTCGGCGGATGCGCCTCTGCGCGTCGTCTTCGACCCGACCGGCGTCGCCGACGCCGCCAGCCTGACCCTGTCGCGCGGCCCGCGCGCCGTGACCGTCGCCGTCGATGGGGCAGGCGAGGTGAAGGTGAAATGATCCGCCCTATCCGCTCATCCCGGCGAAGGCCGGGATCCAGATGCCAAAACGCGCGGATGAGAGGTTGTCCCTGCGCCCGTAAAGGCCAGCCTTTGCGCCATACAATCTGGGCCCCGGCCTTCGCCTGGGTGAGCGGGAAGGCAAGGGACGGCTTCACCCTGATCGAGCTGCTGGTGGCCTTGGCGGTCTTCAGCCTGGCGGCCCTGGCCCTGCTGAACCTCGGCGGCGAGAACACCCGCTCGGCCGCCCGCGCCGAGACGCGGACGCTGGGCGGGATCGTGGCCGAGAACCTGGCGGTCGAGGCCATGACGGCGCAGCCCGTCCCGGCACCCGGCGACAGCGACGGGACGGAAGCCCTGGCCGGTCGCGACTGGCGCTGGACCCGCTCGGTCACGGCCACCGACGATCCCGACATTCTGCGCATCGACATCCGCGTCTCCGACGACGAGGGACAGGCGGCCGAGCGCGTCCTGTTCCGGGCGGCCGGGTCATGACGCGGCGAACCGGCTTCACCCTGATCGAGGTGATGATCGCCCTTTTGATCTTCGCCCTGCTGGCGGCGGCGGGGGTGCTGGTGCTGAGCCAGAGCATCGACAACCGCTTCGTGGTGAAAGAGGCCACTGACCGCACGGCGCAACTGCAGCGCCTGCGCGCGACCCTGCGCGCCGATCTGGGTCAGGCCGCGCCGCGCCGCGTCCGCGCCGCCAACGGCCAGCCCGCGACCTCGCCCATCCTCGCCGCCGAGGCGCCGGGCGATCCCCTGCTGGTGCTGGTCCGCGCCGGATGGAGCAACCCCGACGGCCGCCCGCGCGCCTCCCTGCAACGGGTCGAATACCGGCTGGTCGAGGACCGGCTGGAACGCAGGGTCTATCCCTATCTGGACGGCGCCCGGCCGGGACCGCCGCAGGTCCTCTATCAAGGCGTCAGCGCCCCGACCCTGTCCTTCATCAGCGACGGCGCCGAGACGCACCGCTTCATCCCGTCGCCGGATCGGCCGCTGCCCGACGCGGTCCGTCTGGACCTGACGCTGGAGGGCTATGGCCCGGTGCGTCAGTTGTTCGTCGTCGGGGGCGGGCGATGAGGGCGCGTCTGCGAGACCGTGAAGGCATGGCTCTGCTGACCGTCCTGCTGCTGGTGGCGGTGATGGCGGCGGTGGCGGTGCTGGTGCTGGACGACATCCGCTTTTCCGTGCGCCGTACGATGAACGTCGAGACCCAGGCTCAGGCCCAGTGGTATGCGGCGGGGGCCGAGGCCCTGGCGCGGCGCCAGATTAACCGCCTGCGCGACCTTGATCCGGTGAAGACGCCGATCCAGCCGAACTGGAACGGGCGGGTGCTGAACCTCCCCATCGAGGACGGTTCGATCACCGCGCGGCTGCGCGACGGTCAGGCCTGTTTCAACCTGAACAGCGTGGTCGAGGGCCAGCTGGAGGTCTACGTCGCCCGGCCTCTGGGCATCCAGCAGTTCGTCGCCCTGGGCCGCGCGTTGAACCTGCCCGAGGGGCGGATGCGGGCGATCGCCGACGCCCTGACCGACTGGATCGACACGGATGCGACGCCGCGCGCCCAAGGGGGCGAGGACGCCGCCTATGCCGGGCAAAGCCAGCCCTATCGCACCGCCGGGACCCTGCTGGCCGAGGTCAGCGAACTGCGCGCGGTCAAGGGCGTGGACGCCGCGACCTATGCGACCCTGCGGCCCTATCTGTGCGCCCTGCCGACCACGGCCCTGTCGCCGATCAATCCCAACACCCTGACGCCGGATCAGGCGCCGCTGCTGGTCATGCTGGCGGACGGCAAGCTCAGCCTGGCCTCGGCCCGCGCCGCCATCGCCGCCCGGCCCGCCAGCGGCTGGAGCGACGCCAACGCCTTCCTGATGCAGGGGCCGATGGCGGGGGTGCCCCTGCCGATCCCGGCGCAGGACCAGCTGACGGTCCTGACCCGTTTCTTCAACCTGCGCGTGGACGTGGAGTTCGGCGGCAGCCGTGCCGTCCGTACCGCCCTGATCGAGCTGCCCCAAGCCGGTCCCGCGCGCACCGTCATCCAACGCTGGACCCTGGACGAATGAGCCGCATCCGACTGATCCTGATCCCGCCCTCGGCGGCCCTGCCGGCGTCCTGCCTGACGCTGGACGCGCAAGGAAACGTGCTGACGCGCGGCGTGGTCGAGCTGGGCGGCCCCGAATCTGGTTTGGCGCCCGAGCCGATGCGGACCGTGGCGGTGGCGCCCGGCGCCGACGTCCTGATCCGCTGGCTGGACCTGCCGTCGGGCAGTCCGGCTCAGGTGGCGGCGGCGGCCTTGCACCATCTGCGCGACGACCTGGCCGCGCCCGCCGAGCGGCTGAGCGCGGCGCTAGGGCCGGTCGCGGCGGGGGAACGACGGCTGGCCGCCGTGGTCGGGCGCGGCCTGCTGCAGGCCTGGGGCGACTACCTATCGAGTCTCGGCCTGAAGGCCGACGTCATGATCCCCGACAGCCTGATCCTGCCCGAACCGGCCGAGGAAGGGGCCTTGAGCGCCGCCGTCTTCGGCGCCGACCTGGCCCTGCGCGGGCGCGAACTGGCGCTCAGCGTCCAGCCCGATCTGGCCGAGGCCGTGGCCGCCGGGCGCACGCTGGAGCGGATTGGCCGCGCCGACGAGATCGAGCGGCTGCTGGCCGCCGCCGCGCTCAACCCGCCGATCAACTTGCTGGCCGGCGCCGGGCGTCGCGTAGAGGCCGACCGGCGTGGGTGGAAACGGGCAGGGGCGCTGGCGGCGGCCCTGGTCGTTTCGCCGCTGCTCCTGACCCTGGCCGCCGCCGGGCATGACGAGTGGCGCGCCCGCGACGCCGCGCATCGCGCCGAGGCCGCCGCGCGCCGGGCCTTCCCGGACATCGCTCCAACCGCCGACGCGGTGGCCGAGGCGACGCGTCGCCTGACCACGGCCCCGCCCCCGGGCGGGGCGACGGCCGCCGCCGCCGCCCTGTTCGCCGCCGTCGAGGGCGTCGAGGGCGCCGAACTGGACAGTCTCACATCCGACGAGAACGGCGTACGCGCCACCGTCACCTACGCCGCCTATCAGGACCTCGACGCCCTGCAGCAGGCCATGGCCGGGCATGGAATGTCGCTGACCGATGAAAGCACCGTCGACGACCAGGGCAAGGTCGTCAGCGAAGTCCGCGTGGGAGGCGCCTGATGAACCGGATGATCCAATCGGTCGGCCTGTGGTGGGACGGGCGTTCGGCGCGTGAGCAGAAGATGCTGGCGGTCATGGGGCTGCTGATCGCCGCCGTCCTGATCTGGTTGTCGGTCGTGCGGCCCGCCTTCGCTTGGCGCGAAGCGGCGGCGGAACGCCGGGTCGAGGCGACGGCCGGCCTGACCCGCATCGAGACCGGGCTGGCGGCGCGGGCGCCGATCAAGTCAGGGACGTCCATGCCGCTGGCCGAGGTCGAGCAGGCGGCCCGCAGCGCGGCCGAAGCCGCGGGCCTGACCGTCGCCCTGACGGTGGACGAAGCCGGCGGCATCGCCTTTGACGCCTCGGGCGCGACTTCGGCCGCCCTGTTCGGCTGGCTGGCGAGCCTGAAGACGGAGTACGGCGTCGAAACCCGCGATCTGACCGTCATTGAGAACGCCGACGCGACCCTGGACGCGAGCGGAAGTCTGAGCGGCTAGAGCGGCGGGCGACGATCGAGCAGGCCGTGTGGCGCTTTACCATCTGGACGTCACGCCCTCGGACTGGCTAACCCTTGCTTGTGGCAAACGATGTTCCAAACCCGAAATTGACGCCGCGTGAACTGGAGATCGTCCGGTTGGCGGGGCAGAGGCTGGGCGACAAGGAAATCGCGCAGCAGCTGAACCTGTCGCCGCGCACGGTCCAGAATCACCTGCATCGCGCTTACGAGAAGCTGGGGGTTTCAGACCGCCTGCAGGCGGCCCGTCGCCTGAGTGATCTCTACTCATGGGTATCAAACCCGCTATCCGATGCCGCTCCGTGTGCGCCAATGGAGCCAGTCTCTGCGGCGTCTGCGACGGCGCTTGGGGGCGGGAAGGCGCGGCGTTCGCTCTATGAGCGGTATGTGGCGCTGGACAGTTGGCGCCGACCCAGGAAGCTGGGGGGCTCCCTGCTGTGGCTGATCCTGGGCTGGTCTCTGGCCTGGCTTTTGATCGCCGCGGTCGGCGCCAGTCTCGCCAACCCCGTCCTCGAGTCCGTTCAGCGCCTGCGGTGATGCTCACTCAGGAGGCACGCGGGCGATGCCGATTCGAAACGAGAGGCGCTTCGCGCGGGGCGCCGTATCCGCCATCGGCGGGCGCGGGCCATGCGCGGGTTGATACGTAGCGGTGCATCCCTTCCACATCGTCATGCTGAGCGCCAACCTGCTCGGCCTGGGCCTGATCCTGTGGCGCGGGGAATGGGTGGATCGCGCTGCGACCCTGGCTCTGGTCGCCGTGGTCGCGGCGACCAGCGTGCTGCAACTGTTGAACGCGCCGGGCCTGATGGTCTGGGTCGCCGTTCTGGACGTCCTGCTGTTCTTCACGCTGTGGGCTCTGGCCGAGCGCGGCGAGCGCTGGTGGATTGTCGCCCTGGCGGGGTTCCAGTTCATCGCGGTCGTCGCCTATCTGGCGCCCTTCTTCGCCTGGAAGCGGCTGGAATGGGCCGTGATCAGCGTGAACTGGGCCGTCTGGGCGCTCGACAGTCTGTGCGTCTTCTTCGGCGTCTGGGAGGCGTCCTACGCCCGTCGCTTCGCGCGGGAGCGGGGTGATGGCGCGAGAATGGACGCTGGAAGCCGCGCGCGTTCTGCTGCTTCGATGGAGTAGCAAGACGATCGAGCGCGCGGTGCGCGACGGCGGGCCGTCGGTCGAGCTGGCAGGGCTGGAGGCCTGGTTGCTGGAGCAGCAGCCGGCCTGTCTGGCGGAGGCAGAACGTCTGCTGGACCTGATCACGGCGCACGAGGCGGGCGTGGACGGCGACCTGGCCGCCCTGTGCGGCATCGGCGGCGCGGTGCGCAACGATTTGGGCCGTCATCAAAGCCGCGTGGACGTCAGCTTCGCGCCCTGCGCCTCCGGGCCGATGGCCGGTCGAGCCTGAGAAGTCATCTCCTGCTGACGCGGGGCGAGGCTTTCAACCGGCCGGCCCGACTGCTAGAGCGCGGCCTCTGTCCGCGATCCGGCCGCGCGCCGTCGCGCCCCCAAGCGGTTCACCTCCATGACGACCCCATTCCGCGCCGCGCAGCTGGCGTCCGTCGCCCTGCCTCTGCTCGCTTTCGCCGCGCCGGTCCTGGCTGAGACGACGCCGGAAGGCCCGAGCCAGGTGTCCGACATCGTGGTGACGGCCCAGCGGCGCGAGGCCGCGCTGGCGTCGACGCCCCTGTCGCTGACGGTGACGGCCCAGCCCTTGCTGAACGACGTCGGCGTGCGCGACATCAAGGACCTTCAGATCCTGACGCCGGGCCTGGTGGTGGCCTCGACCTCGAACCAGACCTTCACCACGGCCCGCATCCGCGGAGTCGGCACGGTGGGCGACAATCCCGGGCTGGAAAGCTCGGTCGGCGTCATGATCGACGGCGTCTATCGCCCGCGCAACGGCGTGGCCCTGGGCGACCTCGGCGAGGTCGAGCGCATCGAGGTGCTGAAGGGCCCGCAGGCCACCCTGTTCGGCAAGAATGCCTCGGCGGGCGTCATCAACGTCGTCACCGCCGCCCCGTCCTTCACCCCGCGCATGGCGGGCGAGGCCACCTTCGGCGACTACGGGACCGCAGGCGGTTCGGCGTCCCTGACCGGCCCCCTCGTGGACGAGGTTCTGGCCGGGCGTCTGTACGTGGCCGCGCGCCGTCGTGACGGTCTCTATGACGTGCGCACCGGCGATGGCCCGCGCACCGAAACCGACGATCAGAACGAGCACTACGACACCGTGCGCGGCCAGCTTCTGTGGCGCGCCACGCCCGACCTGACCGCCCGCCTGACCGCCGACTGGACCGAGCGGGACGAGCGCTGCTGCGTCGGCGTGCAGCTTGTGACCGGCGGCACGGCGCCCCTGCTGGCGACCTTCGCCCCCGATGGCGGGGTGGCGGCGACGCCCAATCCCTGGGCGCGCACGGCCTGGTCGAACCGCGACACCAACACCCGCATCCGCGACAAGGGCCTGGCCCTGCACCTGACCGCCGACCTGGGCTGGGCCAGGCTGGACAGCACCACGGCGGTGCGCGACTGGCGCGGCGTCATCAGCCAGGACTGGGACTTCACCTCGGCCGACCTGGCCTATCGTCCCGACGACGGCAGCTGGTCCAACCGCTTCCGCACCTTGACGCAGGAGGTGCGCCTGTCGGGCCAGAGCGGGCGGCTCGACTGGTCGGCGGGCCTCTTCCTGTCGGACGAGAAGCTGACCCGTCGCGACAGCCTGCTCTACGGCGCGGACTACGAGGCCTATGTCAGCCGCCTGCTGTCGCGGACGGTGTCGAACCCGCTGGGCGATCCCAACCATGTCTCGACCCTGACCGGCTTGCCCGTCGGCCAGAGCTTCGTCGAGGGCGAGGGCCAGATGGACCGCTACTGGCAGACGACGCAGAGCGCGGCCCTGTTCGGCCAGGCCTCCTGGGCCGTGACCGACCGCCTGACCCTGACCGGGGGCCTGCGCCGCACCCACGAAACCAAGGATATGAGCGCGGCCTATGAGAACACCGACGGCGGCCGAGCTTGCGCCGCCTCCCTGGCCAAGGGCGTGGTCAACGGCACTCTGTGCCTGCCCTGGTCGAACCCGGCCTTCAACGGTCTGAGGTCGTCAGAAACGGTCAAGGACGAGGCCTGGACCGGTCTGGCCCGCGCCGAATATCAGGCGACCGAGGGCCTGCGCCTCTACGCCGGCTGGTCGCGCGGCCGCAAGAACGGCGGCTTCAACCTGGACCGGGGTCAGACCAACCGCGTCCCCGACACCTCGCGCGCCTTCGGGGCCGAGACCGCCGACGCCTGGGAGGCCGGGGTCAAGAGCGTGATGCTGGACCGTCGCCTGCTGGTTTCGGCCGCCGCCTTCCGCCAGACCTATGACGACTTCCAGCTCAACACCTTCCTGGGCACCACCTTCTTGGTGCGCTCCATCCCGCAGGTGCGCGCCAAGGGCGTCGAGGCGGACGTCATGTTCCTGCCGCTCGAGGGTCTGTCGCTGCAGGGCGGGCTGACCTACGCCCAGACGGAATACGGCCACGACCCGATCGCCGGTCTGCCGCTGCTGGCCGGTCGCCGCCTGAACTTCGCCCCGCTGTGGAGCGGCTCGCTGGCCGGGACCTATGAGCGTCCGGTGGGGGCGGGTCTGACGGGCCGCGTCACCCTCGCGGCCAAGTATTCCTCGGAATACAACACCGGCTCGGATCTGGACCCGGCCAAGAGCCAGCCCGGCTTCTGGCTGGTGGACGGCCGCGTGGCCCTGGCCAAGGACGAGGCCTGGAGCGTCGAACTGTGGGGCAAAAACCTGTTCGATCAGGACTACCGCCAGGTGGCCTTCGGCGCCCCGTTCCAGACGGGCACCCTCGGTGCTTTTCTCGGCGCGCCGCGCACCTTGGGCGTGACGCTGCGGGTCGTGCGCTAGGCCGGGTGGCGCCGGACGAGGAATGCCCTATGTCTGGCGCCGTCATTTCTTGGAGAGACAGTATGACCCAGACGCGTGATCAGGTTCTGAGCGGCGAAGTCGAGATCGACGGCGTGACCTTCGTGAACTGCGAGTTCAAGAACGCCCGGCTGGTCTACCGCGGCGGTCTGGCGCCCAACTTCAGCAATTGCCGCTTCACCCAGTCGAACTTCGCCTTCTTCGACAGTGCGGCGAATACCTTGAACTTCCTGCGCGCCATGGCGCCCAAGGAGACCAATATGAGGGGCGTGGTCGCCGGCCTGATGCCGGAACTCGGGATCTAGGGGCTCAGTCGGCCTTGCGCGCTTGCTCGCGGGCGGCGCGTTCGGCCTGGCCGCGCCAGCCATAGCCCTGGCCGTGCTTGCCGACGCTGACAAAGGTCGCTTCCTCGGCCTTGTGGAAATACTGCTCGGCCACCATCCAGCCCTTGAACGGCCGCAGCACGCCCAGGCACATCAGGGCCAGGATCGGCAGGGTGACGACGAAGTGCACCCAGACCGGCGGGTGGACGTTGAACTCGAAGATCATGAAGCCGATCATGCCGACGATCCCCACCGCCGACATGACGAAGAAGGCCGGGCCGTCCGCCGGGTCGGCGAACCCATAGTCCAGACCGCAGTTCGAACATTCCTTGCGGATGGTCAGATAGCCCTGGAACAGCGCACCCTCGCCGCAGCGCGGGCAGCGGCAGCGGATGCCGGTCTTCAGCGGGCTGAGGGGCGGATAGACGGGGTCGGACACGGCAACACCTGACGAAATACGGTGACGATAACGTCGATACCGTCGATGTCGGCCTTTCGTACGGGCGCTGCAAGCGGGTGATTTGTCCTACCCGCATGGCAAGGTTTTTTCAGCGGGGCTTTAACCGACGTTAACCGCGATTAAAGCCCTTCGCGCGAGGGTGCGCGCGTATGTCCGGGGCAACCGCCAGCAAGCGCGTTCTGAAGACGACCGTGGCGGCCGCCGCGGCGGGCGTCGTCGTCTTCGCGCCCCTGGCCCCGCACGCCGAGGGCGCAGGGCCCCGTTCGGGCGATCCGGTCGAGATCCGCGTCGGCGCCAACGCCGGCTTCACCAAGGTCGAATTCGCGGGGGCAGTGGGTTCCCGCGCCCGGGTGCGCCAGGACGGCCGCGCCGTCGTCATCCGCATCGGCACGACCGCGGCCCCCGACGTCAGCCGCCTGCGCGTCGATCCTCCCAAGGGGGTCGAGAAGGTCGAGACCCGCTCGGTCCAGGGCGCGACCGAGCTGGTTCTGACCCTGGCCGAGGGGGCGGGCGTCCGCTCCGGCGCCGCCGACGGCGCGGTCTGGATCAACCTCTACGCCCCCGGCGCGGCGCCGGAAGGGACCAAGCCCTCGGTCGTGCCCGCCGGCGGCGCCGTGCCCGTCACCGCCGAGGTCAAGGACGAGACGACCCGACTGACCTTCGCCTGGGCCGCGCCGGTCGGGGCCGCCGTCTTCCGCCGCGGCGACGCGGTCTGGGTGGTGTTCGACGCCGCCGCCCGCATGAACATGCCCGCCGCCGCCAAGGCCGGCGATGCGGCCAAGGCGCGCTGGGCCGCCGGGCCGGACTTCACCGCCATCCGCATTCCCGTCGCCGAGGGGCAGGGGGTGTCCGCCCGCGCCGACGGCGCCGCCTGGACCATCACCCTGGGCGGGCCGATCACCGCCGCCAGCGGGATCGACATCGGTCGCGACGACAGCGTCCAGACCGCCCTGACCGCGCGCATGGCCGGGGCCACCAGGACCGTCTGGCTGACCGATCCCATGGTCGGCGACCGCTTCGCCGCCGTCACCGCCCTGGCCCCCGGCAAGGGGCTGAGGACCGGACGGCGCACCGTCGACCTGGCCCTGCTGCCCACCGCCCACGGCCTGGCGGTCGAGACCCCGACCGACGATCTGACGGTCAAGGCCGAGGGCGACATCGTCACCCTGTCGCGGCCACGCGGCCTGCGCCTGTCCCCGCCGACCGTGGGGCTGGAAGCGGCCGCCGCTGAGGCCCATGCCCCGCGCGCCGCCGTCCGTCCGGCCCTGATCATTGCCGACTGGGCCGATCTGGGAAGCGACAGCTTCAACGACCGTCATCGTGCGCTGCAGGTCGCCGCCGAGCTGGAAAGCGGCCGCGCCGCCGAGGACCCCCGCGCTCCGATCGAGGGCCGTCTGGCCTACGCCCGTTTCCTGGTGGGGCAGGGGCTGGGCTATGAGGCGATCGGCGTGCTGAACGCCCTGGTCAAGCAGACCCCGGCCATGCAGGGCGTGGCCGAGGTGCGCGGCCTGCGCGGCGCCGCCCGCGCGGCCATCGGCCGCTACGCCGAGGCCGAGGCCGACTTCTCGTCCGGGGCTCTGGCCGGCGATCCCTCGACCCGCGTCTGGCAGGGCTATATCGCCGCCCAGCGCAGCGACTGGACCACGGCGCGTCAGGCCTTCGCCGCCGGCGCGGGCGTGGTCGACAACTTCACCCCCGAATGGCGCGCCCGCTTCGGCACGGCCCATGCCCTGGCCGCCGTCGAGACCGGCGATCTGGACGCCGCGCGCGAGCTTCTGGCCTATGTCTTCAGCCAGCCGGGCATCTCTGCGCCCGATCAGCTGACCGCCCGTCTGGTGCAGGCCCGGCTGTTCGAGCTGGAACAGAAGCCGGCCCAGGCGCTGGCCCTCTACAAGGCCGTCGCCCGCGCCCCGCTGGACGGCATCTCGACCCCCGCCCGCCTCGGCGTGGTGCGTCTGGAGATGGCCAAGGGGACGCTGAAGCCCGATCAGGCCGCCGCCCAGCTGGAGGCCCTGAAATGGCGCTGGCGCGGCGACGGCACCGAACTGGCGGTGATCCGCAGCCTGGGCGAACTCTACCTGTCGCAGGGCCGCTATCGCGAGGCCCTGACCACGCTGAAGGCGGCAGGCCGCAAGATCGTGGTCCTGCCCGGCGGCGACAAGCTGCAGTCCGATCTGGACAACGCCTTCCGCGCCCTCTTCCTCGACGGCGCCGCCGACGGGCTGCAGCCGGTGCAGGCGCTCGCCCTCTTCTTCGACTTCCGCGAACTGACCCCGGTCGGCGCCGACGGCGACGAGATGGTGCGGCGTCTGGCCCGGCGCCTGATCGACGTCGACCTGCTGGATCAGGCGGCCGAGCTGCTTAAGTATCAGGCCGACAACCGCCTGGACGGCGTGGCTAAGGCCCAGGTCTCGACCAACCTGGCCATGGTCTATCTGATGAACCGCCAGCCGGAGGAGGCCCTGCAGGCCCTCTGGAGCTCGCGCACCACCCTTCTGCCGACTGCCATGAACAGCGAGCGCCGTGCGCTGGAGGCCCGCGCCCTGATGGAGCTGGGCCGCTACGATCACGCGCTGGAAGTCCTGGCCAAGGACGCCTCGCCCGCCGCCCGCGACGTACGCGCCGAGATCTTCTGGAAGCAGCAGCAGTGGGGCCCGGCCGCCGCCATCTATGAGCAGCAACTGGGCAATCGCTATCGCGACGCCCTGATCCCGCTGACGGCGGACGAGGAGAACCGGCTGATCCGCGCCGGGGTCGGCTATTCGCTGGCGCGCGACGCAGGGGCGCTGAACCGCCTGTCGGCCAACTATTCGGGCTTCGCCGACAAGGCCCGTTCGCCGGGCGGCATCCGCATCGCCCTGGCCGGTCTGGACGGAGCCGACGGTTCGGGTCGTCCGCAGGACTTCGCCACCCTCAGCGCCGGGGCCGACACCTATGCCGGCTGGATCGCGGCCACCAAGGCCGAGTTCAGACAGAAAACGGGCGGAGACCGCCCTGCGACCCCCGCCCGTCCCCAGGCGGCCGGAGCCGCCTGACATTTTAGGCCCCTAGCGTCTCGCACGCGGTGCGAAACTGCTTGAGGGGATTGGCGCTCATACCAGCTGTCCGCGATGCGTGAGCCGGGTCAGAGCGCCGTGGACCCGTGCGGGTCCGAAGGCTTAGCCGTTGACGGCGTCCTTCAGCGGCTTCGACACGCGGAAGCGCACGGCCTTCGAGGCGGCGATCTTGATGGTCGCGCCGGTGGCCGGGTTGCGGCCTTCGCGCTCGGCGCGCTCGGCGGTGTCGAAGACGCCCAGGTTCGAGATGCGGACGTCCGAACCCGAAACCAGGCTCTTGTGGATGTTCTTGACGATCGCGTCGAGGACGCGGCCGGCGTCGGCCTGCGAAACACCTGCGTCCTTGGCGACGGCGGCGATCAGTTCGGCTTGAGTGGTCATAAGGGTTTTCCCAAAGGTGGTCGCCCGATTCCCGGGCGAAGACCGGAGGATCAACACGCGTTTGGCGCAGCTTGGCAAGCCCGCATGACGCTCAAAGCCCCTGAGACTGGGGACTTATCCCCCGCCGGTCGCTCTCTGGAAGCTCTCCACGAGGCTGCCCGCGACCAGCCGCCAGCCGTCCACCAGGACGAAGAAGATCAGCTTGAACGGCAGGGAAATGACCACCGGCGGCAGCATCATCATACCCATGGACATGAGCACGCTGGCGACCACCAGATCGATCACAAGGAACGGAACGAAAAGAAGAAATCCGATCTCGAAGGCCTTCTTCAACTCGCTGATCATGAAGGCCGGGGTGACCACCCGCAGGGGCAGTTCCTGCACGTCGCGCGGGGGCTCGATTTTCGACAGCCGTGTGAACAGGGCCAGGTCGTCGCGACCCACCTGGGCCAGCATGAAGGTTTTCACCGGTTCGGAGGCCGCATCGAAGGCCTGGGGCAGCTCCATCTGCTGATCCATCAGCGGCCGGATGCCCGAATCATAGGCGTCCTGCCAGGTCGGGGCCATGACGATGGCGCTCAGGAACAGGGCCAGGGAGACCAGGACGGCGTTGGGCGGCGACTGCTGCATGCCGAGCGCCGTGCGCAGCAGGCTCAGCACCACGATGATGCGCACGAAGCTGGTAGTCATGATGACAATGGACGGGGCCAGCGACAGGACGGTCATCAGCCCGACCAGCTGCACCACCCGCTGGGTCAGGCCCGCGCCCGTGCCCAGGTCGATGTTGATGGCCGATCCGCTCTGGGCCGCCTGGGCGGCTTCCTGCGCCAGAGCCCCAAGGGGCCAGACCAGGCACAGGGCGGTGGTGACCAGCGACAGCAGGGCGGCGCGCTTCAGCTCGGCGCGTGAGGGCAGGGCGAAAACACTCTCCCTCCCCTTCATGGGGAGGGTGGTCGCGGAGCGACCGGGTGGGGAGGGCTTGGCGATACGAGTGCGGCGCTTGATTTGCGAAAGCGCCCCCACCCGTCTGACGCTGCGCGTCAGCCACCCTCCCCATGAAGGGGAGGGAGAGGCGTTACGACGGCTCATTTCACTTCTCCCTGACCGCGCGGTTCGATCAGTTCGCGCCCTTCGCCCAGCAGGATCAGCCGCTCCTCGGCGTCCACCCGCACCAGGACCAGACGTCGGGCCGGGTCCAGCACCAGGGTCTCGATCACCTGCAACCGGCGCGCGCCGCGTTCGGCCTGCAGCCTGGCCAGCACCTGGGGCGCATAGCGACGCGCCGCCCAGGCGGCCAGACCGATCAGGCCCAGCGTGATCGCCAGGCCGAACACCGCCCGGAACAGGTCGAGGAAATTCATGCGGATTCGAGGCCCCAACAGCGCCCGTATGCGCGCCGCTTCGCCCGCACGTTTCGCGGCTCGTGGTTAACGCCGCGTTTAGAAACACGGAATATTAACCATGCAGGCGGCAAATTCTGCCGGTCCATCGTTCGAGGGTCCTTCGTGTCCGTCACCGACATTCCGCTGCTGAACCAGATCAAGGGCCGTCTCGGATGGCTCGACGATCGTCAGCGCGTGATCGCCCAGAACGTCGCCAACTCCGACACCCCTGGCTTCATGGCCCGCGACCTGAAGGCGCCGACCGACTTCGCCGAGGCGATGCGAACCGGCGGCGGGCTGAAGATGGTCGCCACCAACGCCCGTCACATCTCGTCGGCGGGGCAGACCGCCCGCTTCGAGTCGCTGAACGCGCCGGATTCGGAGACCACGCTGGACGGCAACTCGGTCGTGGTCGAGGAGCAGATGCTCAAGATGGCCGAGAGCCGCATGGCCTATGACGCGGCCATCGGCTTCTACCAGAAGTCCATGCAGATGATCCGCATGGCCGCCAAGAAGCCCGGCGTCTGAGGGAGACTGAACCATGCCTGATCCCGTCAACGGCCGCCCCGTCACCCCGCGCAACACCGCCATGGGCGTCGCCGCCGGCGCCCTGAAGGCGCAGCAGTCGCGCATGCGCATCATCGCCGAGAACATCGCCAACGCCCAGTCCACGGCCACGGTCGCGGGCGGCGAGCCCTATCGCCGCCAGACCCCGGTCTTCCAGGCCCGCAAGGTCGACGGCGCCACCGGCGTGGTCCTGGCCGAGGTCCGCCCGGACCAGAGCCCCTTCCGCATGGAATACGACCCCTCGCACCCGGCTGCGAACGCCGAGGGCTACGTCCAGCGGCCCAATGTCGACACCCTGGTCGAGGCCATGGACATGCGCGAGGCGCAGCGCGCCTACGAAGCCAACCTGAACGTCATCGAGACGGCGCGGAACATGGAGTCCCGCACCCTCGACATCATCAAGAAGTAAGGGCTAGGCCATGAACCCCATGATGGCGGCCAAGGCCTATGCAGCCGTCCAGGGCGGGGCCATGCCGACCGCGACGCCGCCCAGCGCCGCCTCGGCGGCCCAGGGACCGGGCTTCTCGGAACTGCTGCAGAACGTCATGACCCAGACGGCGCAACAGACGCGCGGCGCCGAAACCCAGATGGCCCAGATGGTCCAGGGCCAGGGCAGCCTGATCGACGTCGTCACCGCCGTCTCCTCCGCCGAAGCCTCGCTGGAAACCGTCATGGCGGTGCGCGATCAGGTCATCTCGGCCTATCAGGAAATCATGCGGATGCCGATCTGACGGCTCCTGCTTCCGTCATCCCGGGGCCGCGCAGCGGAACCCGGGATCCAGGCGGTTGTGCATCTGCAATCCTCGCCAGTTCTCGCTGAAACCTCTGGGTCCCGGATCGTCGCTACGCGCCGTCCGGGATGACGACAGATGGGGGCGGATCGAACTGCGCCCTCACCGGTTCTCTTCGCATCACGGAGAGACCTCATGCTCAAGAACAAGAACTCCTCGGCCATTGTGGCGGTGAAGGATCTGGATCGCGCCAAGACCTTCTATTCCGACGTGCTGGAGCTGAATCTGGCCGACACCTCGAACGAGGGGATGCTGGGCTATCGCACCGGCTCGACCTGGCTGACCGTCTACAAGTCCGACTTCGCCGGCACCAATCAGGCCAACGCCGTCAGCTGGGACGTCGGCGTCGAGCTGGACGACATCGTCGAGGGGCTGAAGACCAGGGGCGTGACCTTCGAACACTATGACGACATGGGACGCCAGGGCGACATCCATGTCTGCGGTTCGCTGCGTCTGGCCTGGTTCAAGGACCCCGACGGCAACATCCTGCATCTGGTCGGCTCAACGGGGTGAAACTGGCGATCCTCCCCTGCGAAGCGGGGGAGGGGACCATGCGCAGCATGGTGGAGGGGGCGGAGGCAGGACCGATGCTGAAAGATTAGACGGCGGCGCGCGACGCTCGCCCCCTCCACCGCCTTCGGCGGTCCCCCTCCCCCGTCGCTTCGCGACAAGGGAGGATCAAATCACCCCTCCAGCGAGATCACCGGCTCCTTGATCAACGCGCGGGCGTGTCCGCGCTTCTTCAGCCAGGCGCGGATGCGTTTCTGGATCGGGTTGTCGAGGCCGTAGTGGAACAGGAAGGCGAAGGCGAAGGCCGCGCCGACGCCCATGACCCACAGGGCCCAGCGCGCGGCCTCGCCCAGGTTCAGCCTGTTCGCCGTGGCCTCGGCCAGACCGAACCAGCCGATGCGGACCACCTCGTTCGAGATGAACATGGCGAAGGAGACGACCGCCGCCTGCTCCACCAGCTTCGACGGCCTGGTCACCGGCACGGCGCCCGCCGCCAGGATGATGATGGAGATGAGGGTCAGCGAGATCAGGGCGTGCTTGTCGAAATACTGCACGACAGCGAGCGCCACGGAGGCCAGCAGCAGGGCCCATCCGGCCAGACGCGGGTTGATCCAGACGCCCTGCGCGAACCAGGCCAGCCCCATGCCCAGCACGAACAGGGGCAGGGCGCGCCAGATGCCGAAGGCCAGCGGCATCTGATAGACGGGGTACTTCAGGATGGCCCAGCACAGCTCGTTGGCCGCCAGATAGCCGATCACCACCAGTCCCAGGGCCATCCACGGCCCGACCCGCGTCAGCCCGCGCAGCACCCAGGGGAAGGCCAGGTAGCAGCCCAGCAGGGCCGAGATCGACCAGCTGGGCGCGTTCCAGCCCAGACCGCCATGCACGCCGAACGACTGCACCAGCGCCACCTGCGCCGGCAACTGGTCCCAGGCGAACCACTCGGGATGGGTCGGCGGCATGCCGATGGCCGTGCCCAGCAGCACCATGGCCACCAGCAGGGCCAGCATGATCAGATGGGCCGGAAACACCCGCAGCGACCGTTTGAGGAAGAAGTCGGTCCTGGACATCCGCCCGCCGCCGACCGCCGCCCCATAGACGCGCATCAGCACATAGCCGCTGTCGATCAGGAAGAAGTTGGTCAGCAGGAAGCCGCCCCGCTCGAACACCGGGTGCACGGCCTCGGCCAGGGCGTGGGGCGCGGATGCCTGGAAGTGATGCAGGATGATCAGCGACGCCACGATGAAGCGCAGCGCGTCCAGCCACCCGCCGCGCATGATCGGCGGCGGCTCATTATGAGACGAAAACGCGGTCCAGCCCATGACGAGGCCTCCTTCGACGGCGGGACTCGCAAGAAAGGGGCCGCGCGGATTCGTGATCGGCGGGCCGGGCGCGACGAAGCCCGGGGCGTGCTAGGGTCCGTCGTGGGGCGACCTTCCCGGCCCCTTCAGTTCCCAGTTCCTGACCTGTCGCCCGGCCTTCATCCGTGGCGCAGGCGCGTGCGTGCTCCCTCCCTACGGGCCCGCGGGCCCATGGCCACAGGATGCTGAACCATGCCTTTCATCACGACCGACGACGGGACCGAGATCTTCTACAAGGACTGGGGAGCCGGGCAGCCGCTCGTCTTCCATCACGGCTGGCCGCTGAGCGCGGACGACTGGGACGCCCAGATGCTGTTCTTCCTGGGGCAGGGCTATCGCGTCATCGCTCATGACCGGCGCGGTCATGGGCGTTCGACCCAGACCGACAACGGTAATGAGATGAACACCTACGCCGCCGACGTGGCGGCGCTGGCCAAGCATCTGGACCTGCGCGACGCCGTCCACATCGGCCACTCGACCGGCGGGGGAGAGGTCGCGCGGTATGTCGCCCGCCACGGCGAGCCGGACGGCCGCGTGGTCAAGGCGGTGCTGATCGGCGCCGTGCCGCCCCTGATGCTGAAGACCGAGGCCAATCCCGGCGGCCTGCCGCTGGAGGTCTTCGACGGTTTCCGCGCCGCCCTGGCGGCCAACCGGGCCCAGTTCTATCGGGACGTGCCTTCCGGTCCCTTCTACGGCTTCAACCGCGACGGCGCGCAGGTGTCGCAAGGCGTCATCGACAACTGGTGGCGTCAGGGGATGCAGGGCGGGGCCAAGGCTCACTACGACTGCATCAAGGCCTTTTCGGAGACCGACTTCACCGAGGATCTGAAGGCCATCACCGTGCCGACCCTGGTCCTGCACGGCGACGACGATCAAATCGTGCCGATCGACGATTCGGCCCGGCTGTCGGCGCCCCTGCTGAAGAACGGGACGCTGAAGATCCATCCCGGCCTGCCGCACGGCATGTGCACCACCCACGCCGACGTCATCAACGCCGACCTGCTGGCCTTTATTCGCAGCTAGATCCGATCAGCCCCGGACGAGGCGCAGGAACTCCTCGCGCGTCCGGGGGTCTTCGCGGACGGTGCCCAGCAGGCAGCTGGTGGACAGGCTGGCGCCGGGCACGTCCACGCCGCGCATGGTCATGCAGCTATGCTCGGCCTCGATGACCACGCCGACGCCGTGCGGGCGCAGGACGTCCTGGATGGCGTTGGCGATGTCCGAGGTCATCTTTTCCTGGATCTGCAGGCGCCGCGCGAAGCCGCGCACCACGCGCGCCAGCTTGGAGATGCCGACAACGCGGTCCGTGGGCAGGTAGCCGACGTGGGCCACGCCGACGACCGGCAGCATGTGGTGTTCGCAGAAGCTGACGAAGCGGATGTTCTTCAGCACGACCAGTTCGTCGTAGCCGCCGACCTCCTCGAAGGTCTTTTCCAGATATTCGCGCGGTTCGACCTCATAGCCCTGAAACAGCTCGCGATAGGACTTGGCCACCCGCTTGGGCGTTTCCAGCAGGCCCTCACGGTCGGGATTGTCGCCCGCCCACTGGATCAGGGTGCGGACGGCGGCTTCGGCTTCGGCCTGCGAGACGGAGGGTTTGTGCGCGTGGTCGGTCATAGCGTGTCCATATAGCCGGGTGCGGCGATCAATCCAGCCGTCAGATCGCCATCGGCCCAAAACGAACTGTACGTACGGGCGTGCCGATCGGGTTTCCTAAACGGCCTGTTAACCATCCTGTCGGCATTTTCTGCCCAGTTCCCGGGAGTGGTGATGAGCGGCGCGGAAGTTCTGGATATTGGCCGTGACGCCATCTGGCTGACGATCCAGCTGTGCGCCCCCGTGCTCGTCGTCGGCCTGGTGGTCGGCGTGGTCATCGGTCTGTTTCAGGCCCTGACGCAGATTCAGGAGCAGACCCTGATCTATGCGCCCAAGATCATCGCCATCTTCGTTTCGCTGCTGCTGTTCCTGCCGCTGATGGGGGCGCTGCTGGGCGGCTTCATGCGCGAGATCGCCGCCCGCATCGCCGGCATGTAGGCCGTCGCATGGAGCCTTACGCCACCGCCGATCAGATCTGGGCCGGCGGGCTGATCTTCGCCCGGATCGGCGCGATCCTGATGACCATCCCCGGCATCGGCGAGAGCTATGTGCCGCCGCGCGTGCGCCTGTCGCTGGCGTTGCTGCTGTCGCTGGTGATGTGGCCGCTGGTGGCCGGGACCCTGCCGGCCTTGCCGCCGACCCTGGGCGGCATGGCAGGCTGGATTATCCGCGAGGTCCTGACCGGCCTAGCCATCGGCGTCATCCTGCGCAGCTTCATGACGGCCCTGGTCACGGCGGGTGAGATCATCTCGCAGCAGACCACGCTCGGTTTCGCCCAGACGGCCAACCCGCTGCAGGCCTCGCCGGGCTCGACCCTGTCGGCCTTCTTGATGCTGCTGGGGGTGACGCTGATCTTCGCCACCAACACCCATCACCTGTTCATCGCCGGCATCCTGGGCTCCTACGAGACCATCTCGCCCGCCAAGCCGATGATCGCCGCCGATTTCGCCGCCATGGCTGTCCGGACCCTGGGGCAGAGCTTCATGCTGGGGGTCCAACTGGCGGCGCCGGTCCTGGTCTTCGCCCTGATCTTCAACCTGGCGTCCGGCCTGGTGGCGCGGGTCATGCCGGCGTTTCAGGTCTATTTCGCCGCCGCTCCGCTCAGCGTCCTTCTGGGCCTTTCGATCTTCGCGCTGAGCCTCGGCGTGATGGGAACCATCTTCATCGACCGCTATCGCGTCCTGACGCGAGTGTTCACGGGAGGGAGCCTTGGCTGAAGGTTCCGATCCCGAGTCGAAAACCGAAGAGGCCACCCCGCGAAAACTTGAGGACGCGCGGAAGAAGGGCGACGTCGCCAAGTCGCCGGACGTGGCGGCGGCCATGTCCCTGGCCGGCGCCGTGGCGGTGCTGCTGATCGGCGGCGGCTATTTCTCGCAGCAGATGGCCGAGGACATGCTGCCCTTCCTGGCCGAGCCGCACGCCATGCTGGGCGGGCTGGAGGCGGGCGCCGGGGTCGAGATCGGCATGAGGGCGGTCTGGGCCGTGACGCCCTTCCTGGCGGCCCTGATGCTGGCGGTCATCATCGGCGGGGTGGGGGGCAATCTGGCCCAGTCGGGCTTTATGTTCACCGCCGAGAAGCTCAAGCCCAAGTGGTCGTCGGTCAGCCCCCTGTCCGGCTTCAAGCGCATCTACGGGCCGGACGGCATCGTCCAGTTCATCAAGACCTTTCTGAAGCTGATCGCCATCGGCGCGGTCTGCTGGTGGGTGCTGAAGCCCCACGCCCGCGAGTTCGAGAACCTGGCGGCCATGAGCCCGGCCGCGATCCTGCCCTTAGCGCGGGATCTTGCGGGATCGCTGATGATCGCCGCCCTGATCTTCCTGGCCTTCACCGCCGGGGCCGACTTCATCTGGCAGAAGTTCCGCTTCGCCAAGCGGATGCGGATGACCAAGGAGGAGATGAAGGAAGACTTCAAGCAGACCGAGGGCGACCCCCACGTGAAGGGCAAGCTGCGTCAGATCCGCATGCAGCGCAGTCGCCAGCGCATGATGCAGGCGGTGCCGGGCGCCACGGTGATCGTCACCAACCCGACCCACTATTCGGTGGCCCTGCGCTATGAGCCGGATCAGGGCGACGGCGCCCCCATCTGCGTCGCCAAGGGCGTCGATGCGGTGGCTCTGCGCATCCGCGAGCTGGCGAAGGAGAGCGGCGTGCCGATCGTCGAGAACGTGCCCCTGGCCCGCGCACTCTATGCGACGGTCGAGGTGGACGAGGTCATCCCGCGTGAACATTTCGAGGCGGCGGCCAAGGTGATCGGCTTCGTCATGCAGGGACGGAAGCGGCGGTGATAATGCAGCGCCGTGTTTCTCTCTCCCCTTCATGGGGAGGGTGGCTGACGCGCAGCGTCAGACGGGTGGGGGCGGCTTGGCTGATTAAGCGCTGCGCCCGTTTCACCCAGCCCTCCCCACCCGGTCGCTGCGCGACCACCCTCCCCATGAAGGGGAGGGAGAGGCGTCTCGTTAGGGCGCACGAACGAGCTTCGGTATGCTGATGGTTAATGATTCGCGCGGGCAGGACGCCATGACGATTTCCCGGCCGAAGGCGGCGATGACGCGCCGTCCGACCTTTGATCCCCTGTTGGTGGTGATGGCGCTGGGTTTCTCCCTGGCGGTCGCGGCCATGGTCTATCCGGCGTTTCGCGCCAACGCCTTCACGGCGCCCGGTCTGATCCTGATCTTCGCGGCGGGCGCCACGGCGGTGATCTGGCTGTTCGCCTTCGGCCGGGCCGAGGTGCGCCGGGCTCACGGCGACACGGCGGTCGAGATGCTGGACGCCATGGCCGAGCCAGCGGCGCTGGTGTGGCCGTCCGGTCAGGTGCTGGCCTACAACGCCGCCTGGGCCGAGGAGAACGGCGCCGTCACTTCGCTTCCGCGCGGCAAGTCTGCGCAAGCCCTCTACATGGCCTTCGCCCAGGCTCGCGAAGGCCATCAGGGCCGCGCCATCGTCCAGATCGGCGCGCGCGAGATCGAGGTCCTGATCGGTCAGGCGGGGCAGGGGCGTTTCCTGGTCCGCGCCGCGCCTGACGCTGTCCTGCCGGTGCCGCAGGCCGCCCCCGTCGCCGCCCCCGCCAAGGTCAGCGGCGAGGCCCGCGCCATGGCCGCCGGCGCGCCCTTCGGCTCGACGGTGATCGCCGGCGACGACCTGTTCGCGGGCAGGGCCGAGGATTCCAACGCGGCCCTGGCCGTCCTGACCGGCCCGGCCGCGTCCGGCGACGCGGCCTTCGGCCACCTGTTCGACCTGGCGGGCGTGACTGAGGCGAAAGCCAAGCTGGCCGCTGGGTCTTCGGGGCCGATCGAGCTGGTGGCCCGCGCCTATCCCGACCGTCACCTGCACCTCTATGTCGCGCCGGAAGGCGACAAGCGCCGCGTCTGGCTGTTCGACGTCTCGTCGCAGAAGTCGATGGAGCTGCAGCTGTCGCAGGCCCAGAAGATGCAGGCCGTGGGCCAGCTGGCCGGCGGCGTGGCCCACGACTTCAACAACCTGCTGACCGCCATCCAGATGCAGCTGTCCGAGCTGCTGGAGCGCCATCCGGTCGGCGACCCCTCCTATGACGGCCTGAACCAGATCCGCCAGACCGGCATCCGCGCCGCCGATCTGGTGCGCAAGCTGCTGGCCTTCTCGCGCAAGTCCACGGTGCGGCGCGAGCGTCTGGACCTGGGCGAACTGGTCGGCGAGTTCGCCGTCCTGCTGCGCCGTCTGCTGCGCGAGGACGTCCGTCTGGAGACCGACTACGGCCGCGACATGCCCCTGGTCCTGGCCGACAAGAGCCAGCTGGAAACCGCCGTCATGAACCTGGCGGTCAACGCCCGCGACGCCATGCGCGGCGTGGTCGAACCGGGCGCGGGCGTCGTCACCATCAAGACCCGCCGCCTGACCGAGGGGCAGGCTCGCGACATGGGCTGGCGCGAGGCCAAGGGCGAGATCGCCCTGATCGAGGTGTCCGACACCGGTCCCGGCGTGCCGCCGGAACTGCTGGACAAGATCTTCGAGCCCTTCTTCACCACCAAGGCGGTCAACGAAGGCACCGGCATGGGCCTGGCCACCGTCTATGGCATCGTCCAGCAGGCGGGCGGCCACATCAGCGTCTCGAACATCGAAGGCGCCGGCGCCGCCTTCCGCATCTTCCTGCCCGCCGCCTCGGCCGAGGAACTGGTCGCCGCCCCGGTGGTCGAGAAGGTGGTCAAGGCCGCGCCGCGCGACCTGTCGGGCGCCGGCCGCATCCTGTTCGTCGAGGACGAGGCCGCCGTGCGCGGCATCGCCGCGCGCCTGCTGCGCCAGCGCGGCTATGAGGTGATCGAGGCCGCCGACGGCGAGGAGGCCCTGATCCTGGCCGAGGAATGGGCCGGCCAGATCGACATGATGATCTCCGACGTCATCATGCCGGGGCTGGACGGTCCGTCCTTGCTGCGCAAGGCCCGACCCTTCCTCGGCGACGCCCCGGTCATGTTCATCTCGGGCTATGCCGAGAGCGACTTCTCGGACCTGCTGCAGGACGAAACCGGCGTCTCCTTCCTGCCCAAGCCGCTGGACATCAAGACCCTGGCCGAACGCGTGAAGCAGCAACTGCACGCGAGCTAAACCTTCACCGCCGTCATCCCGGGGCTGCGCAGCAGAACCCGGAACCCAGGCGGCGGATTTCAAGCCTCGCCCCCATCAGGTGCAGTCGCCTGAGCCCCGGCGCTTCGCTTCGCTACGGCCGGGAGGGCGGCGGAGTGACTGGGGCGCGCGAGTCTGCTTTCGGGCGGGACACCTATTTCACAAATCGACCAGTTGCGGACAGCCTTCAGACAGGCACAATGGTGCCTTCGGAGGCTGTTTTTATGTTGTCATTCTTCATCGCGGCCCTGATCCTGATAGCCCAGACTTTGCCGCACAGCGTAGCCCCCAGCGAAGTCCGTGGCAGCGTATCCGAAGCAATGAGAGATCTCGGAGAAGCGACAGGGTTGTGTTTGGCTCATCTACCAGCGGGAGCGAAGGATCGGCTTGATGCCGGTGCTTTAAAATCGCCCCCTAGGAACGACAAGGAACGCCTTCTCGCAAGTTTCCACAGTGGATTTTCGGCTGGCCAAGCCAATTCTGCCCGCGCCGCTATCTCTGCCCAGCAGTGCGCAGCAATGATGGAGGCCGCTCAGGATAGGGTGGAAGTTGCAATTGCCTCGGCAGTTGCGGCGGGCCTCTAACGTCCGCTTCCCACCCTTAGCGGACGTTCAGGGCCTCTGTTTCTTGGAACGAGGCGGCGTCCTCACCCGATCCCGTAGTGATCGGCCAGGGCCTGCAACCCCTGCTTCAGCACCGTCTTGCCCTGGCGACGACGCAGGGACAGGTCCTGTTCCGCCAGTTGCAGCGACGTGCCGTGGATACAGACGCGCTCGACTAGGGCGCGCAGGCGCGGGCCGCAGGCGCTCAACGCCGCCTCGACGCGGGCCGAGGCCGACAGGGCGCGGTCACTCGGCTCGACGCGCGCGGAACTGCCGCCGCCGGAGCGGGGCAGGGCGTCCCAGCGCATGGTCAGGGAGGGGCCGCTGAGGGCGATCTCGGCCTCATGGCGCAGCCGTTCGCCCGCCGCGACCTCGGCCGGGGTCAGCCAGGGGCGGCCCGAGGCGTCCTTGCGCCGGGCCAGCCAGGCGACGGGGCTTTCGCCCAGATTGGCGCGGCGCGTGGTCAGGCGTCCGTCGGCCTCCATGACCGGGCGCTCGCCCTCGATCAGGCCGGGGCGGCCGGGCGGCGAGGGCGACAGCGAGGTGTTGCGGGCGGGCGTCGGGCGCGGCAGCCAGCCGCCGCCGTCGCGTCGCCTCAGGCCTGGCCGTTCGATCAGGGCGCGAAACGCCGCCTCGTCCAGGGTCAGCACCACCCGCCCGCGCCGGTCGCCGCCGAGCCGCAAGGGGTAGGCCCCGTCCGACTGGTCCAGCCAGGCGCCGGGCCGGTCCAGCAGGGACCGGGCGCGTTCCAGCATCCGGCTCATCGGCCGCCTCCCGCCATCACGGCCAGGTCGACGGCGGGCAGTTCCGATATGGCGCGCAGGCCCGACTCCAGCCCATCCATCACCGCATCGTAGCGGTCGTCGTCGCGTGCGTCCTCGGCCCAGCGGCAGGCGGTCGAGGCGGTGGCCCGGTTCAGGCCGAAGGCGTGGCCGACCCGCTCCAGCGGCCAGCCGTAGGAGACATGGGCCAGGTACATGGCCGACCAGCGGGCGCGGCAGGCGCGCGGGCGCGTCCGTTCGCGCCGGAGCATCTCGCTAGCCGGAACCCCGAAGGCGTAGGCCGCCAGATGCAGGGCCGCGTCGGCCCGGATGCGGTCGCCCTCCGTCACCGGCACGCGATAGGGCTCGGCCCGATAGGATTCCATGTCGTCAGTTGCTCCCGAACCTATTTTTCTGTGGTCCCCATCATGTGTCGTGCAGAGGGGTGGGTTAGGAATCTTGTCCTAGACAACGTCAGAATCGGTCGTTTCGCCTTGTCCCGCGCGGGATCGGCTGTGGAGCAATGGATGCGCGACGGGGGATGTTGCGAACGTCAAGGGGGCAAGACGCGCGGCGTGGTTAATAAATTAACGAATCCTTGACTCGGGACTCTGGACGCCGATTCGCAAATCACCTTAGGCGTTCCATATCGGGACCCGTTAACCCTTCTTAAGGTTTTGACCCGTTAACGTTGGAACAAGGTTACCCGGCTGTCGCTCCCTTGGCGGCCGAACCAAAGCTTTGCCTGGAGGGGCATGAATGCGCGTCCTGCTGATTGAAGACGATCACGCCACGGCCCAGAGCATCGAACTGATGCTCAAGTCGGAAGGCTTTAATGTCTATACGACCGACCTGGGTGAAGAAGGCATCGATCTGGGCAAGATCTATGACTACGACCTCATTCTGCTGGACCTGAACCTGCCCGACATGAGCGGCCTTGAGGTTCTGCGTCAGCTGCGCGTCGGCAAGATCAATACGCCGGTCATGATCCTCTCGGGCAGCCACGAGATCGAGACCAAGGTCAAGACCTTCGGCGGCGGCGCCGACGACTACCTGACCAAGCCCTTCCACAAGGACGAGCTGATCGCGCGCACCCACGCCGTGGTCCGTCGCTCCAAGGGTCACGCCCAGGCCATCATCCACACCGGCGAGATCGCCGTGAACCTGGACGCCAAGACGGTCGAGGTGGACGGTCACCGCGTGCACCTGACCGGCAAGGAATACCAGATGCTGGAGCTGCTCTCGTTGCGCAAGGGCACCACCCTGACCAAGGAAATGTTCCTGAACCACCTGTACGGCGGCATGGACGAGCCCGAGCTGAAGATCATCGACGTCTTCATCTGCAAGCTGCGCAAGAAGCTGGCGACGGCCGCCGGCGGCAAGCACTACATCGAAACCGTCTGGGGCCGCGGCTACGTCCTGCGCGACCCGTCGGAAGGCGCGATCAACGTCGCCGCCTGAATGACGCCCTGAGCCTCCACTCAGGTCCGAAGATTGAAGCGCCCGCCGGGAAACCGGCGGGCGTTTTGCTGTTCTGGGCCCTTCTCCCCTTGAGGGAGAAGGTGGGCGCCGGAGGCGCTCGGATGAGGGGTGTAGGCGCCTGACTAGGCAATGAAAAGCGATGACGCCTGCCCGATCACCCAAGAGCGTCGCTCGCACCCCTCATCCGTCAGGCTCCGCCTGCCACCTTCTCCCACAAGGGGAGAAGGAAGATCAGCCCCGGACTGCGATCAGCGACTTGGTCAGGCCCAGCACCACCTCGTCGTGGTGTTCGGCGTCGGGCAGCAGAAAGCGGAACTGGGTCTTGTCAAGCAGGCGGGCGTGCTGGACGTCGCGCATGGCGGCGCCGACGTCGGGGGCCTTCTGCGAGAAGCCGTGGGCCTTGCGCATCAGGGCGCGCGCCCGGCTCTGCTCGCTGCGCCAGTGGAAGAAGGGCGCCGAGAAGTGGGGCTCGATCGGGAACCAGAAATAGGGGGTCTGGACGTAGTAGCGCGGGGCCAGGCGGCGGGCCTCGGCGGCGAAGGCCTCCATCCGCACCCAATCGCCGACGTGCTCGACGACCGAGTTGGAGTGGACCAGGTCGAAGCTGTTGTCCGCATACTGGGGCAGGGAGCAGGCGTCGCCGTCGACGTCGTCGAACAGGGTCTCGTCCACCGCCTCGAAGCCGCCGGGGTTCACCAGGGTGATGCGGACTTTCATCGCGTCAAGGAAGTCGCGCGGGAACAGGTTCCAGTATTCCGGCTCGCCGCCCAGATCGATGATCCGCACCGCGCCCTTCTCGGCGTGGATGGCCTCGATCAGGGCGGTGACGCGCCTGGCGCGGGCGCGGCGGAAACGGGACACCAGCGAGTTGGGGTCGGCGTTATCCTGAAGGGCGTGGATCAGCTTCATGACGCCGTTAGATCAGGTCGGCGTTGCCTTCCGGTAAACCTGCCGATCCTCCCCCGTGCAACGGGGGAGGGGGACCGCGGAGCGGTGGAGGGGGCGGCTTCAAGCTGGCGCTCAAGCGTTCGGAATCCGCCAGTCATCTTGGCTTGGCCCATTGCGCGTGATCTTGCCCCCTCCACCATGCTTCGCATGGTCCCCCTCCCCCGCTTCGCAGGGGAGGATCAAGGTCAGGCTTTGAACACCGCCTCCAGCGCCGCCGCCAGGGGCTTGGGTCGGCCCAGGGCGTCGAACAGCAGGGGTTGATCGCGCCCGTCGTCCTCGGGCGGGCGTCGCAGCCAGCTGTCGGTGTCGCGCAGGCCCCAGGCGGTGAAGGCGAAGCGTTGGGCCGGGGGCAGGGCCATGAAGGCCTCGGCCAGTTCGACCACGCGGGCCTTCTGCTGGGCCAGCTTCTCATCGCGCGAACGGGTGTCCAGGCGGCGGTCGGCCCGCAGCGAGGCGTCCAGCTCGGAGACATGAATGGGCAGGCCGAAGGCGGCCAGCTCGCGCATGAAGGACGTGATCTGACCGGCGGGGATCTCGATGTCGAGGTGCGACTGGGTGCCCAGACCGCCGATCGGCGCCCCGGCCTTCAGCAGGCGCTCGACGGTGCGCAGGAAGGTCGCGCCCTTCCTCGGATTGTTCTCGAGGTTGTAGTCGTTGATGAACAGGACGGCGTCGGGCGCGGCCAGCTTCGCCTGCTCGAAGGCGCGGATCATGTAGCCGTCCTGGCCCAGGCGCTGGCTCCACAGACAGTCGCGCAGGCCGTCGCCGTTCTCGGCCACCGGCTCGTTGACCACGTCCCAGCCCACGGCCTGGCCGCGATAGCGTCCGGCGACGGTGGCGATCCAGCGGTCGTAGTCGGCCTCGAACCGGGTCTGATCCAGGTCGTGGAAATGCGGGTGATCCTGAGCGTACCAGATCAGGGTGGTGCCATAGAGCCGCAGGCCATGGTCGCGGGCGAAGGCGGCGATGCGGTCGGCGGCCGAGAAGTCATAGCCGCCGGTCGGCGACAGGATCCGCTCCATCTTCATCTCCCACTCGGGGGTCAACTGATTGAAGTGGGTGCGGACCAGATCGACCCATTGCGGGTCGTCGAACTGACCCGTCATGGCGCTGAGGCCGACGGGGAAGGGGGCGGTCGCCTTGAGCGGGGCGATGGTCGGCGGCGGCGCCGGCGGTTCGGCCGAGCCGCAGGCGGCCAGGGCGAGCGGCGTCGCCAGGACGGCGCGGCGCGAAATCATCGGGCGTCAGCCCTCGGCCCGGCGGCGCAGGCCCATTTCGTCGAAGGCGGCGGTTTCGCGCTTGGCGGCGGCGATCAGCTTGTTCAGCCGGGTCGTCTCGGCGACGTGCTCGAACTTCTTCAGCTCCTCGAAGGCGCTGGTCAGGGCGTCGCGGGCGCCTTCCTCCTCGGCGGAGACGGCGGCGACCACGCCTTCGGCGTCGGCGCGCTTCAGCGCCCAGCCCTTCAGGTAGGCTTGCAGCATCATGCCCGACGACGGGTCCAGGCGGGCGTTCTGACGCTCGATCTCGACCTCGGCGTCGAGGACGGCGACGCGCATCTCGGCCTCGGCCTTGCGAGCCGCGACCTCGGCCAGGCGCTTCTGCAGCGTCTCGACCTCGTAATTGGAGATGCGGATCAGGGATTGGGCCCAGGCGGTCATGGCGTCACGATGCGGTTGCGGGGGTTAATACTTTGGAACGATGGTCTGTGAAGGCCCTAGGGGGCGACCATGCCCTGGTTGAGGATGGCCTCCAGCCGCACGAAGCTCTCGTCCAGACTGGTGTGGTCGTCCTTGTCCTGGCCCAGGAAGTCCTCGAGCGCCGGGTTCAGGGCGATGGCGCGGTCGACGATGGGGTCGGCCCCGCTGCGATAGGCGCCGATCTTGATCAGCTCTTCCATGTTGGCGTAGGCCGACAGGCACTGACGGGCGCGGCGGTTCAGCTCGCGCTCGGGCGGGGTCTGGCAGCCGGGCAGGGTCCGGCTGACCGACTTCAGCACGTCGATGGCGGGGAAGCGGCCGCGCTCGGCGATCTTGCGGTCCATGACGATGTGGCCGTCGAGGATGCCTCGCACGGCGTCGGCGATCGGCTCGTCATGATCGCCGCCATCGACCAGGACGGTGAACAGGGCGGTGATCGGCCCGGCCTCGGTGCCGTCGGGGCGGATCGGGCCGGGGCCGGCGCGCTCCAGCAGCTTGGGCAGTTCGGTGAAGACGGTGGGCGTATAGCCCTTGGTGGTCGGCGGCTCGCCCGCGGCCAGACCGATCTCGCGCTGGGCCATGGCGAAGCGGGTGACCGAGTCCATCAGGCACAGGACTTCCAGCCCCTGATCGCGGAAGTATTCGGAGACGGCGAGCGTCATATAGGCCGACTGGCGCCGTTTCAGCGCCGGTTCGTCCGAGGTGGCGACCACGACCACTGCGCGGCGCAGGCCCTCTTCGCCCAGGGTCTCCTCAATGAACTCGCGGACCTCGCGGCCCCGCTCGCCGATCAGGCCGACGACGACGACATCGCAGGTGGCCTGCTTGGCCAGCATGGACAGCAGCACCGACTTGCCCACGCCCGAACCGGCGAAGATGCCGAGGCGCTGACCCCGGCAGGTGGTGGTGAAGACGTCCATCGAGCGCACGCCCAGGTCCAGCCGCTCGCCCACCCGGCCGCGCGAATGGGCCGGCGGCGGCGAGGCGCGCAGGGGATAGGGTGCCGGCCCCTGCGGCAGGGGACCGAGGCCGTCGATGGGCTGGCCGAAGGCGTCGATGATGCGGCCCAGCCAGGCGGTGGTGGGGCGCACGCTGGCGGCGGTGTCGATGATGCGGATGTCGGCGCCGGGGGCCACGCCCTCGACCGGACCGAAGGGCATCAGCAGGGCCTTGGCGTCGCGGAAACCGACGACCTCCGCGGGCAGGGGGGGCTGGCCTCGCCGCTCGATCTCGGCGCGGGCGCCGACCGCCAGACGCGACAGGCCGCCCCGGGATTCGATCAGCAGGCCGCTGACGCCCGCCACCTTGCCGGTGACGACCAGCGGGTCGATCGCTTCAACGGCGGCGACGAGATTGCGCAAGCAGGGCCCCTCAGGCTGCGATCGGGTCGATCCGAACGCCGTGCCTTACCCATTAACGAATGGGCCATCGTGGTTAACGAGCGGTGAAGCCGGCCTACGGGAATGCCCTTATGCTGCACCGCAGAAAAACTAAGGTTTCAGATTTTACATTTCACGATCAGTGGCGTCATCAGCAAGTCATCGCCAGGGAGCGGGCTGGATGTTCGGCAAGGGTCGTCAGAAGCGTGACGTGGAGCAGAAGCTCCATGACCTCGACAGCAAGATGGCCGCGATCGGCCGATCCCAGGCGGTGATCGAGTTCGATCTGGACGGCCGCATTCTGGACGCCAACGACAACCTGCTGACGACGATGGGCTACAGCCTGGACGAGATCCGGGGTCAGCATCACCGCACCTTCATGGATCCGACGGAGGCGGCTGACCCCGCCTACGCCGCCTTCTGGCGCGACCTGAACGCCGGGCGGTTCGTGGCGACGAAGTTCCGGCGTCTGGCCAAGGGCGGGCGCGAGGTCTGGCTTCAGGCCAGCTACAACCCGGTCATGGGACCGGACGGGCGGCCCAGCAAGGTCATCAAGCTGGCGGTGGACATCACAGAAGCCGAACAGGAGTTCGCCCGCCGCGAAGCCGAACGTCTGAGCGCCGAGGCGGCCCAGAATGCCCTGGTCGAGGCCCTGGCCGGCAGTCTGGCGCGTCTGTCGGACGGCGACCTGACGGCGCGCATCGAGCAGGAGATGAGCGGCGCCCACGGCCAGGTGAAGAGTGATTTCAACAACGCCGTCGAGTGTCTGGGGCAGACCCTGGCCCAGGTGCTGCAATCGGTGTCGGGCCTGCGCGGCGGCTCGGATGAAATCTCCAGCGCCTCGGACGACCTGTCGCGGCGCACCGAACAGCAGGCCGCTTCGCTGGAAGAGACAGCCGCGGCTCTCGACGAAATCACCGCCACGGTGAAGCGCAGCGCCGAGGGCGCCCGTCAGGCCGCCGCCGTGGCGGGCGAGGCGCGCGGACAGGCCGACCGCTCGGGCGCTGTGGTCCGCGAAGCCGTCGCCGCCATGGACGGCATTCGCAAGAGCTCGGACCAGATCAGCGACATCATCGGCGTGATCGACGAGATCGCCTTCCAGACCAATCTTCTGGCCCTGAACGCCGGGGTCGAGGCGGCGCGGGCGGGCGACAGCGGGCGCGGCTTCGCCGTGGTGGCCTCCGAGGTCCGGGCCCTGGCCCAGCGCTCGGCCGAAGCGGCCAAGGAGATCAAGACCCTGATCTCGGCCTCGGCCGTGGAGGTGGCGCAAGGCGTGAAACTGGTCGGCGAAGCAGGGGCCTCGCTGGACGCCATCGCCGGCAAGGTAGGCGAGATGGACGCCCTGGTGGCCGAGATCGCGGCCTCGTCCCAGGAGCAGTCGTCGGGCCTCAGTCAGGTCAATGCGGCGGTGAACCAGATGGATCAGGTCACCCAGCAGAACGCGGCCATGGTCGAGCAGAGCACGGCGGCCGCGCTCAGCCTCAAGACCGAGGCGGAGGGTCTGGCGCGGCTGGTCGGGCGCTTCCGCACAGGGCAGGAAAACGGCGGCGTCGTGCGCGAACTGGCGGCTGCGCCTCGTCTTCAGTCCGGACCCCCACCCGCGCTGGACAGCCAGCGGGCGCGGCTGCGCGCCGTGGCCAACGGCGGCCTGTCCGAGGCCTGGACGGAGTTCTGATGCCTTAGAAGACGCGCTGGATCGCCAGCCGCATCACGACGGCGAGGATCAGGCCGAAGATCAGCCCGACGGCGATGTTGCCGACCGGCGTGCGCAGGCAGGCGAGCAGGGCTTTCATGGACGTCTGATCATCAGGCCGGAGCGGCGGGATCTTGCAGCGGCTGGTCCTCGCCCGCCGGCGAGGTCAGGACCGCGCCGATCGAGGCGGTGATGATGGCGGCGATAGCCAGCCATTGCAGACCGCTGAGGTGTTCGCCCAGGAACAGCAGGCCGGCCAGGGCGCCCACCGCCGGGTCGCCGCTCAGCATGACGCCGAAGGTGCGCTTGGGGATGCCCTTCAGGGCGATCATGTCCAGGGTGTAGGGCAGGGCGCTGGAGACCACGGCCACGATCAGGCCGAGCATCAGGATGGACGGGTCCAGCAGCTTCAGACCTGCCGTGGCGACGCCGAAGGGCACGACGGTCAGGGCCGCCATCGACATGCCGACCGCCACGGTCGGGCCGCTGGGCAGGTGGCTGACTCGCTTGCCGAAGACGATGTAGAGGGCCCAGAAAAGCGCCGCCGCCGCAGCGAAGGCGCAGCCGACCGGGTCCAGCGCCTTCACGTTACCGTCCAGGGGCAGCAGCAGGGTCAGACCCAGCACCGCGAAGCCGATCCAGACGAAGTGGATCAGCTTGCGCGAGTTGAGCAGGGCGATGGTCAGCGGCCCGGTGAACTCGATGGCCAGGGCCACGCCCAGCGGGATGGTGGCCAGCGACATGTAGAAGCACAGGTTCATCAGGCCCATGACCACGCCATAGATCGCCAGCCCCTGGAGGTCGGCGCGAGACAGGCGTGCGCGCCACGGCCGCCAGATCGCCAGCAGGATCAGGGCCGACAGGCCGACGCGCAGCGACGCCGTGCCTGCGGCGCCGACCATGGGATACAGCGACTTGGCGAAGGAGGTGCCCAGGGACAGGGAGACGATCCCGCCTATCAGGGCGAGATAGGGCAGGGCGGCTGAAAGTCGCGGCGAATTCAGGTGCAGGCTCAGGGAGGACATCGGCCGGGAACCTAATGAAAAGCCGTCTGTGTTTCTCGCTGAAATCTGCTGATAGAATGCCAGAAAACTGCGCCAGGATGAATGCAGATGCACGAAACCGTCACGCTCGATGATTTCGACCGCCGGCTGCTGGATCTGGTCCGGCGCGACAACCTGCAGCCCGCGCGGGTGCTGGCGGACAAGGTGGGGCTGTCGGAATCGGCGGTGTCGCGCCGCCTGCGCCGTCTGCGGGAGGAGGGCGTCATCATCGCCGACGTGGCGGTGATCGATGAAGGCCGGCTGGAGCGCGCCCTGACCATGCACGTCCTGGTCGAGATGGAGCGCGAGGGGACGGCGGTGCTGGACGCCCTGATCGAGAGCCTGACCGCCCGACCCGAGGTCCAGGCCGCGTGGTACGTGACCGGCGAGACTGACTTCGTCCTCTATGTCCGCGTGCCGACCATGGAGGCCTATGAGGTCTTTACCCGTGAGGTGCTGAACGATGACGCCCGGGTCCGGGCCTTCAAGACCCTGATCTCGATCCGCGAGGTTCTGCCCTTTGACCCGGCGCGGCGGGGGCTGGGTTGAGGGGCGCCGCGTGGCGGTTGAGGAAGGCGGCGCTGCGGTCCAGGGCGGCGCGGGCGTCGGCCAGGTCGAGGTTGAACTGATACTCGTGCGCCAGGGCGGGTTGATGATCGGCGGGATAGAAGAGGGCGTCGACGGCCACGCCCCTGTCCCTGGCGACTTCGGCCAGACGCGATGACTGGGGCGTCAGGGGGTCGGCGTTGCCGCCCGAGATGAAGATGGGCGGAAAGGCGGGGCTGAGGTGACGGATGACCGACATCTCGCCGACGCGCGGATCATCCTGAAAGTCGCGACGGCCCAGGTAGGCCCAGACCACGGTGCGGATGAAGCCGGCCATCGGCCCCTCCATGTCGACGAGCGCCGCATCATAAGCCCCGCAATGCAGGACGACGCCGCGCAACTGCTTCGGCGT
This sequence comes from Brevundimonas sp. NPDC007368, assembly GCF_042869015.1. Lineage (NCBI taxonomy): Bacteria > Pseudomonadati > Pseudomonadota > Alphaproteobacteria > Caulobacterales > Caulobacteraceae > Brevundimonas > Brevundimonas sp. NPDC007368. The sequence continues at coordinate 445,736 of NZ_JBIAFA010000001.1, forward strand.
CAGGCTGGGCTTGATTCCTGTCAGGCGAGCATAGGCCGGATCGACGGTCAGGTTGGCGACCTGGGCGGCGATCTGGGACCCGGCGGAATCTCCGGCCAGGAAGATGCGGTTGCGGTCTATGCCCAGGGTCTCGGCGTTGGCGTCCAGCCAGCCCAGGGCGGCGTTCACCTGACGCACCGGGGTCGGGTAACGCGCTTCGGGGGCGATGGTGTAGTCGACGCTGACCGTGGCGAAGCCGCGCGCGGCCAGGATCTTCAGGTAGTTGCCGATCTGACCCTTGTCGCCCGACACCCAGCCCCCGCCGTGGACCCAGACGACGACGGGCAAGGGGCCGTCCGGCGCGGCGCCTGCCGGGGGGAGGTAGAGGTCCAGCCGTCCGTTCCGGTCCGCCGGATCATAGGTCAGGTCCAGCTGCGAGCGGACCCCTGCCGGGACCCGTTCGGCCAGGGCGGCGTTGGTGCGAGCCGAATCCTTGTCGAAAGCCTGGCGCACCAGGAGCGCCGAGGGCCAGGGGCTGAAGCGGAAGGCTGCGGCTCCACCCGCCGCCAACAGTCCGAGGATTACAAGAATCGACAGAACCAGACGCTTCATGGCGGGCATCTCCGTGACACTCCATTCTAGCATCCGCGCTTCGTCTAAGGCAGGGCTTAGAATTCCTGTGCGGCGCGATCTTGCCTCGGGCGTATAAGGGCTGTCACTTAGGCTGAAACCGCCGAACGGAGCCCTCCCCATGTCCGACACCGCCTATGACGCCAGCCGCCACAAGAAGGCCGGGCGCGGCCGGGTCTATGACAGCATCATCGACACCATCGGCGACACGCCCCTGGTTCGGCTGCCCAACCTGACGGCGGAGCATCAGCCCAAGGCGACTGTTCTGGCCAAGCTGGAGTTCTTCAACCCGATCGCCTCGGTCAAGGACCGCATCGGCGTGGCCATGGTCGAGGCGCTGGAGCAGGCGGGCCAGATCAAGCCCGGCTCGGTGCTGATCGAGCCGACCAGCGGCAACACCGGCATCGCCCTGGCCTTCGTCGCCGCTTCCAAGGGCTACAAGCTGATCCTGGTCATGCCCGAAAGCATGTCGATCGAGCGCCGCAAGATGCTGGCCCTGCTGGGCGCAGAGCTGGTGCTGACCCCCGCCGAGCAGGGGATGAAGGGGGCCATCGCCATGGCTCAGGACCTGCTGGCCCGCACGCCCGGCGCCGTCAGCCCCTCGCAGTTCGAAAACCCCGCCAATCCGGTCATCCATGAGGTCACCACGGCCGAGGAGATCTGGAACGACACGGCGGGCGCGGTGGACATCGTCGTCGCCGGCGTCGGCACCGGCGGCACCATCACCGGCGTCGGCCATGCCCTGAAGGCCAAGAAGGCCTCGGTGCAGATGATCGCGGTCGAGCCGACCGCCTCGCCGGTGCTGTCGGGCGGCGCGCCGGGCCCGCACAAGATCCAGGGCATCGGCGCCGGCTTCATCCCGACCATCATCGACCGCGCCGTGATCGACGGCGTCGAGCAGGTTTCCAACGAGGACGCCTTCGACATGGCCCGCAAGGTGGCGCGCGTCGAAGGGGTTCCTGTCGGCATCAGTTCGGGCGCGGCCCTGACGGCGGCCTTCCGTCTGGCGGCGCGGGACGAGAACGCGGGCAAGACCATCGTCGCCATCATCCCCAGCTTCGCTGAGCGTTACCTGTCCACGGCCCTGTTCGAGGGGCTGTAAGGGCAGGCCGCTTTCTCCCTCCCCATGAAGGGGAGGGAGAGTTCTTGCCCCTCACGCGCGGTTAACCGGCTCGCCCTAGGGTAGAAGCCATGTCGATTCCGGCTGTCAGTTCCGACGCCGACGCCCCGACCGGGCCGTCGAAAGCGCGCCAGACGCTGCTGCGGCGGCTGGCCGACGTCGTCTGTCTGCCCGCCAGTCGGATCAACGCCTTTGAGCGGGCGGTGACGGGCGACCTGCTGGTCGAGATGCTGCGCCTGGCCCCGGTCGATGAGCGACGCCGCGTGGCCGTGCGCCTGGCGCCCCTGGCGGAGCTGCCGGACAGTCTGGCGCGGCTGCTGCTGCGCGACGAGCCGTCTGTGGCGGCCCCTCTGATCGAGCAGTGCGCCTCCCTGACCGACGTCGACCTGATCGGCTGCGCCCGCGACGCCGGCATCGAGCATCGGTTGCTGATCGCCGAGCGACGCGGCCTGTCGGAAGTGGTCACCGAAACCCTGCTGAGCTTCGGCGAAGACGCCGTCGTCGAGGCGGTGCTGAAGAACAATTCGGCCCGTCTGGCCCAGGTCGCCATCGAGGGCGTTGTCGCCCTGAGCCGTCAGAGCCGCGCCCTGTGTGCGTCGCTGTTGAAGCGCCCTGAACTGCGGCCGTCGGGGGCCTATGTCATGTTCTGGTGGTGCGGGGCCGAGGAACGCCGCATCGTGCTGCAGCGCTTCGCGGTGTCGCGCGAGGTCCTGCAGGACAGCGTCGAGGACCTGTTCGCCGTAGCCGCCGCCGAAGGCTGGTCCGACCCGGTGACGCGCAAGGCCCTGCAGTTCATCGAGCGGCGTCAGCGCAATCGCGCCGCCATCGACAAGAGCCCGTACAGCGGTCTGGAAGCCGCCGTCGCCGCCGCGGGGCAGGGCATGACGCGCGACCTGGTCGGAGAGATCGGCTATCTGTCGGGCGTCAAACCCCTGACCTCGGCCAAGATCATGGGCGACGCCGGGGGCGAGCCCCTGGCCATCCTGTGCAAGGCCACCGGCCTGTCGCGGCTGGACCTGCAGACCCTGTGGCGCGCCATGCGCCGGCCCGAACTGACGGCTGACGGCGAGGTCCATCCCGACTGGGAGCGGGTGCAGATCACCTATGAGATGCTGGCGGTCGACCGGGCCCAGACGGTGCTGCGTTACTGGAACTGGTCTTTGTCCTCGGCCCTGACGCCGGCCCTGCTTCGGGCGATCCGCGAGGGCGACGAAGAACTGATCGACGAATACTCCGCGCCCGAGCGCGCGGCCATGCTGGCGCTTGCAGATAACTTCGGTCGCTGAAGCGCGACGACTGAATTCAGTGCAGATGATTAGAAGAATGCGCCTGCAGGACGCGGTTCTATGCTTGCATTGCCATATTCGACAAACATACGTATGAAACCAACCTCCGACGGGTCGGGATTGATCAGTCGAACGTGTTTGGCTCCTGCAACAGGCGACCCCCATGGAAGAAAAACCCGAACTGCTGGAAATGACGGCGGACATCGTGTCGGCCTATGTCAGCAACAACACCGTCTCGGCTGACGCTGTGCCCGGCCTGATCGCCCAGATTCACGCGGCCTTGTCCGGCGTGTCTTCGGCGCCGGTGGAAGTCGAGCCCGAGCCCAAGGAACCGGCGGTTCCGGTGCGCAAGTCGATTACGCCCGACTTCCTGATCTGCCTGGAAGACGGCCGCAAGTTCAAGTCGCTGAAGCGCCACCTGCGCACCAAATACAACATGAGCCCCGAGGAATACCGGGCGAAGTGGGGCCTGGCCAAGGACTATCCCATGGTCGCCCCGAACTACGCCAAGGCCCGTTCGGACCTGGCCAAGCAGATGGGCCTGGGCCAGGGCGGCCGCAAACCGGCCCGCGCCACCCGCGCCAAGAAGTAAGACCGGCCTTTCAAGGCTGGATGCAGCGCCCGTCTTCCGAAAGGAGGGCGGGCGTTTTGTTTTGCGCCGTTTCTGCCTCCCACTTGGGGGAGGGTGGCTGACGCGAAGCGTCAGACGAGTGGGGGCGCTTCGGCAAGTCAGACCCTGCGTTCGGTATCGCCACGCCCTCCCCACCCGGTCGCTGCGCGACCACCCTCCCCATGAAGGGGAGGGAGAGGCGTTGCGCCTCTGGGTCTTTACGCCGCGTGCATGGCCTTGCGCATGCGCCAGAAGCGCAGGGTGCGCTGGGCGGCCTCGACGGTCAGGTCGTTGTACATGCCGGCGTAGGCGCGAGCCTTGCCCATGGCGTCGCCGTCGGTGTTGAGCAGGACCACGGCATAGGTCAGGAACAGGGCGCGATCCAGGTCGGCGGCCTTGCAGACCACGGCCAGGGCGTCCAGTTCGCGCCGCTCGACGATCTGGCGGGCGGTGTGGAAGTCGATGTCGGCCAGTTGCGACAGGGCGATCAGGAAGGAGGTCCGGCTGCCCGAGCGCAGGAAGCGGGCCAGGACCGGCGGGGTCAGCTGGCTGGCGACGTTCAGTTCCTCGACATAGGCCAGGCTCTCGGCGTAGTCGGGCGGCAGGGCGCCGTCGTCGGTGGCGACGCGGGTGCGTCCGGCGGCCAGGGCGCTTTCGAGCAGCGCCGGATCCATGCGGGCGTTCTGTTCCAGAATGCGCTGACGCAGGCGGGCCTCGACCTCGAAATACATCTCGTTGAGCAGGTCGGCGGGCAGGCTGGCGCGCTCGACCGTGGGGGCGTGCAGGGCCGGGTTGGCGCGGGCGCGCTCGACGGCGGCCTCGCAGGCGGCGCGCGACATCTGGGCGCCGTCGTTGCCCAGCAACACGCCCAGGGTCTCGTCGTCGCCGCGTTCGACAATGGCGTCGGACACAGCCTCGGACACCGAGGCGCGCTGGCTGACGGCGCGGATGTGGCCCTGGCCGCGCGAGCGGATGACGTGGATCAGGTCGGCCTCGGTCAGGACCGGCGAGGCGCGCAGCACCGGATGGGCCACGGACTCCGCCTCGTCGTTGGCGAGGCGGCGGATCAGTTGGCGCGGGGCGTCCGGAGCGGCGGCGAAACGCTCGGCCAGTTCGGCGCGGACCGCGACCTCCATGGCGTCGGTCAGGTCGCTGAACACCGCGCCATAGAGGGCGGTTTCGGCCTCGGTGCGCTCGGCGGCGCCGAAGAAGGTGTCGGTCAGTTCGCGCAGCAGGGCGCGTCGCTTCTCGCTGGAGGGCTCCTTGGCGAGGGCGATCAGGTCGGGCAGACGCGAGTCGGCGTCAGTAGCCGGGGGCAGGGCGGCGCCGTCGCTCATGGCAGGATCGGGTCTTCGTTGGCGGGCAGGGCCTGGAGACGGCCGTTCGCGTTGCGGATCAGATTGGGGGCGGCGGGCGGTTCGGCCAGGTCGGTCGAGGCGGGCGTGGAGCTCAGTTCCACCGGCAGGGCGTCCAGATAGACCGGCGCGGGCAGGGGGGTGGCGTCGGGCTGGCGCCCGGCCTGGCGGTGGACCGAATAATAGCGGGCGCCGCCGTCCGCGGCAGGCGCGGCAGGCGCGGCTGCCTGGGCCTGCGGTTGGGCCTGCGGTTGGGCCTGCTCGGACGGGGCCGGTCTTTGCAGTCGGAAGATCGGTGCGTCGCGACGCGGCGCCATGGGGTCGGCGGCGGCCTCGGGCGCGGGCGCCTCCGGGAGCGGGGCCTCGACGATCGGCGCGGCGGCGACCGGGGCCGGCGCGGGCGTCGGCTCCGCGCGCGGCGCAGGGGCGGCAGGCATCGGCCGTGAGGGCGCGGGGCGAGAGATCGCTACCGGCGGCGAAGGCGGCGCCGCCTCGGCGGTCTCCGCGAAGTAGCCGGTCGGGGTCCCGGAAGCGGGGGCTGGTGCGGGAGGCGGCGCGGGCGCGATGGCGCGCGTGCGGCTCCAGGGGGCGGGGGCGGGCGCGACGACCGGCGCGGGCTGGGCCGCCGGGGCCTCGACGGTCGGGGCGGGCTGCGGCGCATAGGCAGGGGCCTGGGAGCCGATCCAGGCGCTGGCGGGCGTCAGGCCCTGACGCGAAGCGGCGCTCAAGGCGGGCGCGGCGGCGGGGGCGGGATGGCCTCCGTGGGGGATGATGGGCGGACGGCCGGGCGAGGATGCGGCGACGACGGGCGCGGCTTCGTCGACCCCCGCGGCCTCGGGCGCCGGGGCGGAGGGGACGGGGCGGTAGGCGCGACCCGGCCAGGACAGGTAACGCAGGCCGGCGGCGTTGGCGCTGGAGGGTGCAGTCGACTGGGGCGCAGCAGACTGGGGCGCAGGCGTCTGGGCCGCGGCGGGCGCGGCCAGGCCCAGGGCGCAGGCCCCGGCGGTCAGGATGGCGGTGATCGGCGGGCGTCGCACGGACGGCCTCCTGCTGCGGTCGGCGTTCAGTCGGCAGACTAGGCGCGCACGACTTAATCCGCTGCTAACGCGCCTAGCCGCGACCGGGCAGGTACTGGGTGGTGAAGGCCTCGCGCCAGTCGGGGGGCGAGGGATAGGAGGCCTCGGTCTGTTCGGCGAAGGCCTGCCAGCGGTCGGGGGTCATGGTCCCCAGGCCGTAGAGGGCCGCGTCGCCGCCGTCGACCACGGCCTCGGTGCGCAGGCTGTCGCGCACGGCGTTGAGTAGCCGCTGGTTCAGCTCGGGGTTGGCGCGGCGGATCAGGGCGTCGCCCTTGGACCCGTCGCCGTGGACATAGTCGCGCCAGCCCTCGACCGAGGCGGCGATGAAGTCGCGCAGGGCCCGGGCGTTGTCGCGGGCGAAGGCATTGGGGGCCAGAACCAGGCCGGCGTAGGAGGGATAGCCGTCGTCGGCCGGGACCAGGACGCGCGGCTGGAACCCGGTCTCGCGCGCGATCATGGAGGGATCGCCCGTCGTCAGTCGGCCGACCAGAACTGATTTCGGGTCGTCGCGGAAGGCCTTGAGGTTGTCCTCCGGCGTGCCGGGGCGGACCTGATCGGACGCCAGTTCGAAGCGGGTCCGCAGCCAGTTCCAGAATCCGGCCTGGTCGGCGGGGCTCATCAGGATGGGGCGGTCGCGCAGGGCCGACAGGGTCTCCAGCGGCTGGTTGGGCCGGGCCATCAGGACCACGGGGTCCTTTTGCAGGAAGGCGGCGACGGCCTTGACCGGGGCGCGGTCGGCGATCAGCCGCATGGGGGCGAAGCTGTCGACGCCGAGGGCCAGTTCCACCGCGCTGGCGGCCAGCAGGGCGGGGACGTCGGCCCCGGCGGCGCCGGTCAGGATTTCGACGTTCAGGCCGCGCCGCTCATAGGCCCCGGTGGCGATGGCCTGATAGAAGCCGCCGTGAGCGGCGGTGACCGGCCCCCCGGCGGCCACGCGCAGGCGAACCCGGCCGGATTCGTCGACCGGGGCCTCGGCGCGACCACAGGCGGACAGGGTGCTGACGGCGGTCAGGCCGGCGGCGCCCAGCAGCAGATTGCGGCGGGAGAGTCGGTCGAAGGTCATTGAGGGATGGTTTAGGCGGCGGCGGCGGACTTGGAAAGGTCGGCGGCGCCGCACTGCACACTGGAACCAGGCCAGGGGATTTTCAGCGAGCGGAATTGAGCGAGGGGACGCGACCCTGGCCGAAGCCCGATCACGTCCCCTCGCCAAGTCCGGGTTGGACCTGGCCGTTCGGGTCAGGGCCTGGCCTTTTCTCCGAAGCGAATACCCGCATAGGGACGCGAGCGTCCGAACCGATTTCGCTGCGGCGCTTTCGGGCGAACCCGGCGGCGTCGGCTGGTCTCCTGGCGGCCCCTGGTCGTGTCGGGCGCGTCGTCGGGACGCGTCGTCTTCGATCCCGGCCTGGTTCTCCGTGATCCCCGCGCCGAGGCGCTGAAGGATCGGGAGCCTGTGGCCCTGCCTCGGTGTCTCCGCGTCCTCCGAAGAGGCTTTGGGACCCTGGGTCAGAGAGCCGGACCGGTTCGCTTGAAACCCTCTAACCCATTGCTGGATCTTGGATTTCCGCGCCGCCGTGTCCCGTTGGCCTGTTGACGTTCTCGCGGAATCCGCTATTCGGCAAGCGCCCGAATTCGGCTGGCTGTGCGGAATCGTCCCGGCCCCGGTGGGCAAGTCTGTGGATATCTGTGGACGGACGGAATTCGCATTCGCGGATCAAGGGTTTGCGACTGTCCACAGGAAAGCCACCCTTGGCGTTAATGAGCGGGATTTAACGGGGCGGCGGACCGGATTCGCTTTAATGGCTGCGCTTGCGTCGTCGACGGCGCGTCGATCCCTCAAGGCTGTTCCCGTGATTTCCATCCGTTCTTCCGCCGGTCTTCTGGCGCTCGGCGTCGCCCTCGCTCTGACGGGGACGGCCGCCGCCCAGACCTATCGTCCCGCCTTCCAGCCGGATCAACTGAAGGGGCCGCCCGCGGGGCCGGTCAATCAGGTGCTGGTGGTGGGCTCGCCCCACCTGGCCCAGATGGGCGGCGCGGTGAAGGCCGAGATGCTGACGCCCTTGCTGGATCGTCTGGCGGCCTGGGCGCCGGAGGTGATCGCCGTCGAGAACGTCTCGGGCCTGCAATGCGACGCCATGCGCCGCTATCCGCAGCGCTACGCCATCTCGATCAGCGACTATTGCCCGGACGTCAGCCACGCCGGCCAGCAGGCGGGGCTGGACGTCCCGGCGGCCAACGCCGAGGCCGAGCGCCTGCTGGCGGAATGGCCCGCGGCGCCGAGCCCCGAGCAGCGTCGCCGTCTGGCGGCGGTCTTCCTGGCGGCGGGCGAGCCGACCTCGGCCTTCGTTCAGTGGCTGCGCCTCAGCCCGGCCGAGCGCCGCGAGGGCGAGGGGCTGGACGCGGTCCTGGTCGCGCAGCTGAACACGCAGATCGACAGCATCAACGAGAGCGATTCCGTCGCCGCCGTCCTGGCCGCGCGGCTGGGGCTGGAGCGGGTGTGGAGCGTCGACGACCACTCGGCCGATCGCTATCCGGCGGACATCAAGGGCTTCGTCCGGGCCATCCGCCAGGTCTGGAACAATCCGGCGAGCGAAGAGCGCAAGACGGCCGAGGCGCCGTTGGACGCCGGGCTGTCGCAACCCGACGGCCTGATGAACCTCTACCGCTATTACAACAGCCCCGAGGCGATGCGCCGGGCCTATGAGAGCGACTTCGGCGCGGCCCAGAAGGACCCCTCGCCCGAGGGTTTCGGCCGCATGTATCTGGCGTCCTATGAGACGCGGAACCTGCGCATGGTCGCCAATATGCGCGACGTGATGGGTGTGAAGCCGGGCGTGAAGATGCTGACCCTCGTGGGCGCCTCGCACAAGGGCTACTACGAGGCCTATCTGAACCAGATGCACGACGTGGTCCTGGCGGACGCGGAGCAGGTGCTGCGCTGATAGAGGCGTGACGCAAGGGGGCGGCCGACCGACCGTCGGGCCGTCCTCGCGTCTCCCGGCAGACAGGACGGACGAGTCTGCTATCGTGGCCCCGCACGGGGGTGGCGCATGAACGTCCTGACCATTCTGCGATCGGTGGAGGAGCTTCTGTATGAAGTCATCTCCTGGCTGCTCTTCTATCCGCGCGCCCTCTGGATGACCGTGATGCGGCCGCTACGGACGATGCGGTATTCCGACAGCGAGCAGCGCGACCGGCCCGAGCAGCAGTATCTGGAGACCCTGAGCCCGCCGCTGTTTCTGGTGCTCAGCATCCTGCTGGCCCACGGCGCCGAGCTGGCCTTCGGGCTGGGCGTCGAACAGGGAACCTCGGCCCTCGGGCGGCTGGTGACGGGCAATGAGCAGGCGCTGCTGGCGTTCCGGGCCCTGTTGTTCAGCCTCTATGCCGTGATCTTCGCCTGGCTGGCGCTCAGGCTGACGGGCAAGCGGATCGACCGGGAGAGCCTGCGCGCCCCCTTCTTCGCCCAGTGCTATCTGGCCGGGGCGACCGCCATCCTGATCAGTATGGGCAGCATCGGGCTGCGTGCGAACAGCGATCTGACCGTCGCGGCGGGGGGCCTGGTCATTGCGGCGACAACGGTCTGGTACATCGCGGTCGAGGCGGTCTGGCTGCGCCGCGAGTGCGGCCGTGGCCCGGTCACAGCGGGCGTCATCGCCCTGGCCGCCTATGCCGGGGCCTCGGCTCTGGTGTTCAGCCTGGGGCTGATCGTGGCCTGGCGGTAGGGGCCGCTTTCGGGGCGCAGGATGGGGTCTGCTTTCGACCCATTGCGAACCTAAAGAGCATAGGTGTGAAGAGCATCATCGCTCAAGACAGTTTGGCGATTGTTTAGCCTAGTTTCAGGCTGACTCACGCCACGCACATTTTGACGTTGACTTATTATAGAACGTTGATTGTCGATTGACCTCTATGGTGAAGGTTGCCAGAGGGTAACCTTCATTTCTGGGGGAGTCTCTAATGTTCCGCAACCTGTTCGCTGCCCTGTGTGCAGTTCTTGTCACGCTAGCCGCAGGGACCGCTCGGCCCAAGTGATTTCACAGCCGAATGGAGTCGGACCCGTTGGATCAGCGGGATTGGGCCAGAACTTTACGGCGACGGCCACGGGGACGGTGACTGAAATCCAAGTACGCTCGCGTACCAATATCGCTACGACAGTCTACTTCTTCAACGGCGCCGGCAGCGGCGCAACCGGCAGCAATGCAAGCGCGGTTTCGTCGCAGGCTGTCACCCTCGTTGATCAGGGAAGCGATGCCGCCGGGTTTCAGACCATAGTTCTCGCAACCCCGCTGCCCGTCGTAGCGGGCCATGTGTACACCTTTGCATTTGATGCATACGTGGAGATGTCAGCGAATATTGATTCCTACGCAGGGGGTACTATGCTAAGCAATTACAACAATTCTGACATAAACGTCGATCTGGCCTTTACCGTCACTCAGGTCGCAGCACCTCCTGCCGCCGTGCCCACGATGACGGAATGGGCCATGATCCTGTTCGGCACGATCCTGGCCGGCGGAGCCGCGCTCTATATCCAGCGACGTCGCCAATTCGCCTAAGCGTTTTCTGCCGTCTATCTTACGGCCCCGTCGGCAACGGCGGGGCCGTTTGCACGTCCGCTAACCACCCTTAGCGGCCTTCTGAATTGTCTGCTGCGGACCGCTGCCCTAACCCGCCAGGGCTGCCTTCTTCTCTTCCAACTCCAGCCAGTCCAGTTCGGCGGCTTCGAGGTCGGCGCGGGCCTTGTCGGCGGCCTTCATGGCGCGGTCGAAGGCGGCGGGGTCGCGGGTGTAGAGGCTCTGGTCGGCGAGGATGGCGTCCTGCCTGGCGATCTCGACCGGCAGGGTCTCCATCACCTTTTCGACCTCTTCCAGACGGCGGGCGTCCTTGTACGAGAGTTTGGCAGTCTTCTTGGGGGCGCGGTCAGAAGGCTCCGCCTTCTCGACCCGACGCGCCCCTGGGGCCGTTTCCGCGTGGGTCGGGGGCGGGGCGAGGAAGGTGGGGTTCTGGCGCAGGAAGTCCTGCCAGCCGCCGGGGGTTTCGACGATGTCGCCGCGTCCGTTCATGGCGATGGTCGAGGTGGCCAGGCGGTCGACGAAGTCGCGGTCGTGGCTGACCAGGATCAGGGTGCCGTCATAGCCCTCGAGCAGCTCTTCCAGTTTGTCGAGGGTGTCCATGTCGAGGTCGTTGGTCGGTTCGTCGAGGACCAGCATGTTGGCGGGCTTGGCCAGGGCGCGCGCCAGCAGCAGGCGGTTGCGCTCGCCGCCCGAGAGGGTCGAGATCGGCTGGCGCAGCTGGCTTTCCTGGAACAGGAAGTCCTTGGCGTAGGCGGCGACGTGCTTGGAGAAGCCGCGCACGATGATGCTGTCGCCGCCGCCGGGCGTCAGGGCGTCCCACAGGGTCATGTCCGACTTCAGCCCCTCGCGCGACTGATCCAGATAGACGGGCTCCAGATTGGCGCCGAGGCGGATGGTCCCCTCGTCGGGCGCCAGCTCGCCCAGCAGGGTCTTGACCAGGGTGGTCTTGCCCGCGCCGTTCGGGCCGACGATGGCCAGACGGTCGCCGCGCATGACGCGGGTGGTCAGGTTCTTGAAGATAACGCGGTCGCCGAAGACCTTGGTCACGCCCTTCAGCTCGGCCACCAGCTTGCCCGACACCGCGCCGGAATCGACCCCCAGATAGAGGTCGCGCGGGACGTCCTTCATCTTCTCGGCGCGTTCGGCGCGCAGGGCGGCCAGATTGCGGGCGCGGCCTTCGTTGCGGGTGCGTCGCGCGGTGATGGAGCGGTAGAAGGTCTCGGTCTCGCGCTCGATGGTCTTGGTCAGTTTCTCGAGGGCGAGGGCCTCTTCTTCCTGAACCTTGGCGGCCCAGTCGTCGAAGGCGTCGAAGCCCTTGTTCAGGGTGCGGACGCGGCGGTTGTCCAGCCAGTGGACGGTGTTGGTCACCTTGTTCAGGAAGGCGCGGTCGTGGCTGACGACCAGAACGGCGAAGCGGGCCTGGACCAGCTCGTTCTCCAGCAGTTCGATGGCCAGGATGTCGAGGTGGTTGGTCGGCTCGTCCAGCAGCAGGACGTCGGGCTCCTCGGCGAAGGCCTTGGCGAGGGCGGCGCGGCGGGTCTCGCCGCCGGAGAGGCCCTGGGTCGACTTGGACGGCGACAGGCCGAAGGTTTCAAGCCAGCTCTCGGCGGTCCAGCGCTCGGCCCCGCCTGAAGCGGCGTAGTCCAGCACGGTCTCGCCGGTGATGTCGGGCTCCTGGGGCACATAGGCGAAGCGGGCGCCGGCCTGAACGGCGCGGTCGCCGCTGTCGGCCTCGATCAGGCCGATGACGATCTTCATCAGGGTCGACTTGCCGGCCCCGTTGCGGCCGACGACGGCGGCGCGGCTGCGCGGCTCGACCGCCAGATCGACCCCGTCGAACAGCGGGCGCTGACCATCCTGCAGACGGACGTCCTTGAGGGCGACGAGAGGGGGGCGAGCAGCCATGAAGACGATGCGACCGATAAAGCGGGAAGGAGGGCCGTCCCTATAGACCGAAGGGGGTGTGACAGGCCATCGCTTGATTACATACCAACTGGACGGTATTGAGTGCGATATGGACATCCCGACCCGCCGCCGCGCGCCGGAAGCCACCCGCGCCGAGATCATCGACATGGCCATCGAGGCCGCCGCCGAGGAGGGGGCGACCGGGCTGAAGCTGGACGCCGTGGTGGCGCGCCTGCCCTTCAGCAAGGGCGCCCTGCTGCATCATTTCCCGACCAAGCTGGCCTTGCTGGAGGGGGTGATCGACCACCTGGCGTCGGAGATGACGGCGGCCATCCTGGCCGAGGCGGCGCGCGATCCCAATCCCTATGGCCGCAATGCGCGGGCCTATCTGCGGGCCACGGTCAACGAGCCGGTGACCGAGCGCGACGTCAGCATCGGCCGGGCGGCGCTGGTGGCCTGTGCGGTGGAGCCGAGCCTGATCGCACGCTGGCGGGCGGCGATGCAGGCTCTGGCCGAGGACGATCCGGTCGATCCGGCGGGCAAGGACGACGCCCTGATGCTGCGGCTGATCGCCGACGGCCTGTGGATGAGCGACCTGTTCGGCACCCATGAGGTGTCGCCGGAACAGCGCAAGGCCCTGCTGTCCCTGCTGACGCCGGGCAGCATCCTGACCGAGGCCCAGAACGAGCTTGAAGGCGGCGAATGAACCCCGTCACCTGGGCCGCCCTGCTGGGCGCCATCGGCTTTGAAGTCATGGGCACGACCCTGTTGCAGCAGTCGCAGCAGTTCACCCGGCTCTGGCCGACGGTCGGGCTGGCGCTGTGCTACGGCCTGGCCTTCTACCTGCTGACCATTGCGTTGAAGCAGATGCCGGTGGGCCTGGCCTACGCCATCTGGAGCGGGCTGGGGGTGGTGCTGATCTCGGTGATCGGCCTGTTCCTGTTCAAGCAGAAGCTGGACCTGCCGGCGGTGATCGGTCTGGTGATGATCGTGGGCGGGGTGGTGGTGATCAACCTGTTCTCGAAGAGCGTGACGCACTGAAGGGCGACAGGGGCGTGCGGGGGGCGTATAGGCCCCGCCCATGAAACCCTTCTGGGAAACAACACCGCTGACGGAGATGTCGGCCGCCGAGTGGGAGAGCCTGTGCGACGGGTGCGGCCTGTGCTGCGTCATTCGCTTCGAGGACGAGAACACCGGCGAGATCGTGCCGACGCGGGTGCACTGCAAGCTGTTCGACCCGGACAGGTGCACCTGCTCGGACTACGCCAACCGGCAGGAGCACGTGCCGGACTGCATCAAGCTGACGCCCGGAAAGATCGGGGGGCTGCGCTGGCTGCCGCCGTCGTGCGGCTATCGCCGGGTGCATGAGGGGCGGGGACTGGCCTGGTGGCATCCGCTGGTCTCGGGCGATCCCGAGACGGTGCATACCGCCGGGGTCTCGATCCGCCGCCAGACGATTTCCGAGACGGCCCTGGTCACCGAGGAGGACGCCCTGGACTTCGAAGCGCCGGAATGGATGGTCGAACGCGGGTCGAAAAACCCAGGCTGATAACGTTTCGTTCGCCCGTATCGGCGAGAAGGAAGGCTACGGGAGGGGTCGCCTTTGTCATTCACCACCAAGAGCATCGAGGCGCTCGACGCGCCGGCCGGGCCGTTCCACCGGCTGGTCGATCTGGCGGCGACGATGTTCGACTGCCGGGCGGCGGTGGTGACCCTGCTGACGCCGACCGAGGCCGTCATCCGTTCCAACGCCGGTCTTTGCTCCTCGCGGACGCCGCGGGAGAATAGCCTGGCGCCCCTGGTGACCGCGATGGGACGCGGGGCGGTGCTGGTGATCCCCGACACGACCCTGGACCCGCGCGTCAACGGCCACCCCATCGTCACGGGGCACGCCAATCTGAGGTTCTTCGCCGCCGCGACCGTGTGCGGGCCGGACGGCGCGCCGATCGGCGCCCTGAGCGTACTGCACGACCACAGCCTGCCGATGCCGAGCGATCGGGAGCAGGAGCAACTCAGGCTGCTGGCCGGCATGGCCGAAGACATCATCGCCGGCATCGAGGCCGCGCGCATCCGCGACGAGCGTCTGGAGACCCTGCGGCTGGTCGAGCAGATGTCGGGCGTCGGTCACTGGCGGCTGGAGCGCAATACCGGCGTCGTCGAGTGGTCGGACGAGGTCTATCGCATCCACGGGGTCGAGCGGGACAGCTTCGATCCCAATCTGGACAGCGCGCTGGACTTCTATGTCGAAGGCGATCGTCAGGCCCTGACCGAGATGATCCAGCGGGGGCTGGAGGACGGCGAGGGCTATATGGCCAAGCTGCAGATCGTGCGGCCGGACGGCGAAGAGCGGCGGGTCCTGACCCACGCCGAGACCGAGGTCGACGAGACGGGGCGGGTCGTCGCCATGTTCGGCGTCTTCCAGGACGTCACCGAGCAGGAAAAGGTCCTGGCGCGCTCCCGGCGCGACGAAGGCCGCTATCGCCTGCTGGCCGAAAACATCGGCGACGTCATCACCCGCGTGAAGATGGACGGGTCGAGCAAATATATCTCGCCGGCCATCCAGCAACTGCTGGGCTGGACCTTCGAGGAGATGAGCGGGCAGTCGACGGACTATGTTCACCCGGAGGACCGCCATCTGGTGCTGAAGGCCATCGGCGAGGCGGTGAAGACAGGGACGCCGACACGGCTGGAGCACCGCGCCGTGCACCGCAAGGGTCACACCATCTGGGTCGAGTGCACCTTCAAGGCCTTGAAGGACGAGAACGGCCATGTCGACGACGTGGTGGTGGTGATCCGCGATATGACCCAGCGGCGGGTGCTGGAAGATCAGGTCATCGAGGCCAAGGAGCGGGCCGAGAAGGCCGCCCAGGCCAAGAGCGAATTCCTGGCCAACATGAGCCACGAACTGCGCACGCCCCTGACCAGCGTGATCGGCTTTTCGGGCCTGTTGCAGGGATCGGAGGCCCTGCCTCCCGAAGAGCGGACCTATGTGGAGCGCATCGCCACGGCGTCGGAGGCCCTGCTGGGGGTGATCAACGACATCCTCGACTATTCCAAGCTGGAAGCGAACGCGATCGAGATGGATCCCGAGCCCTTCCAGGTCGCGGCCCTGGTCGATGGGGCGGCGGCCATCGTCGAGGGCCAGTGCGTCGCCAAGGGCTTGAGCCTGAAGGTGGTGGCTGACGCCGCCATGCCCGAGGTGCTGACCGGCGACGCCGGACGGTTGCGTCAGGTGATGCTGAACTTCCTGTCCAATGCGGTGAAGTTCACCGGCAAGGGCGGGGTGACGCTGCGGGTCGGCGGAGCGCCAGACCCCGACGGGCGCTGGCGGCTGCGGGTGGCGGTGACGGACACCGGCATCGGCATCCCGGCCGAGAAGATCGAGGTCCTGTTCGAACGGTTCTCACAGGCCGACGCTTCGACCACACGGGTCTATGGCGGCACGGGTCTGGGGCTGGCGATTTCGCGGCGGCTGATCGAGATCATGGGCGGCGAGATCGGCGTCGATAGCAAGCCGGGCGAGGGGGCGACCTTCTGGTTCGAGACGCCTCTGATCCAGGGCGGGTCGGCTGCGGGTCTGACCGGCGGCAATGACGAGATGGCGGCGTCGGGCGGTCTGGCCGGCGGGCGCATCCTGATGGCCGACGACGCGCCGGGGAACCGGGAACTGGTCAGCGCCATCCTGCGCGGTCTGGGACTGGAGATCGACACGGTCTGCGACGGCGCCGAGGCGGTGCAGGCCATGCAGTCGGGCAGCTATGACCTGGTGCTGATGGACGTGCACATGCCGGTCATGGACGGGCTGGCGGCGACGCGGGAAATCCGACGGATGCAGGCGGGGAGCGGGCATCGCACGCCGATCCTGGCGCTGACAGCCAACGTCCAGGCGGACCAGGTGGCGCGCTGCCTGGACTCGGGCATGGACGGGCATCTGGCCAAGCCGATCCAGATACCCGAACTGGCCGGGGCGCTGGCCCATTGGCTGGCCGGCGGCGATCCGGCGGCGCTGGCGAGCTAAAATCCTGATCCTCCCTTGTCGCGCAGCGACGGGGGAGGGGGACCGCGTAGCGGTGGAGGGGGCGAGCGACAGGCTCCGCCTCTGATCCTTCAAGCGCGAGCTTGCACCCGCCCCCTCCGCCATCCTGCGGATGGTCCCCCTCCCCCGCTCCTCAGGGGAGGATCGAAGGTGATCCCGTCACGGCTGTCGCAGCTGAGCCGCACAAACCCTGAAAAATCCCGGGATTGATCTGTGCTGGCGGCTGTTCGCCAGCCTGAGGACGCTGCTCGGCTATGGTTCAGGCATGGCGGGAAAAAGGGACGAGACGGGGTGGCTGGAGGCGGTGTTCGACCGGCTCAAGGCCCTGACCGACGACGCGATCGCGGTGGTCGCGGCCGCCGAGGCGCCGCTCGACGTGGCGGAGGCCGAGAAGCGGGCGCGGGCCGTCGGCGTTCTGGCGCGGACGGCCAAGGCGGTGGCGGCCCTGCGGTCGCGACCCGCCCGCAAGACCCCCGAAGAGGATGAAATGAGCGAAGACGATCGTGATGTCAGCGACGCCGAACTGGCCGGGCTCCAGGCCGAATTCTTCGCCCGTGTCGATCATCTCGTCGCAGCTTTCGAGCGCAAGTCCCTTGCTGCGGGACTGGATCGAGGCGCTGCCGCGCGAGGAGAAGATCCGAGTGTTGCGGGCATGGATCCGGGCGACGCCGAGGCTGAACGACGAACAGATCGCGCCGCGTGACGTCGATTGGCGCACCTGGATCCTGCTGGGCGGGCGGGGGTCGGGCAAGACCTTCGCCGGGGGGTTCTGGCTGAATGAACTGGCGCGGGAGAAGGACTGGACCTTCGCCCTGGTCGGGCCGGCGCTGCACGACGTGCGCGAGGTCATGGTCGAGGGGCCGTCAGGGCTGAAAGCCCAGGCCGCGAGGGACAACCGGCCGCGCTGGGAGGCGGGGCGACGAAGGCTGATCTGGCCGTCAGGGTCGGCGGCCTACGCCTTCTCGGCGGAGGACCCGGACAGTCTGCGTGGGCCGCAGTTTCATGCGGCCTGGGCGGACGAGTTCTGCGCCTGGCGGCACGCGGAGGCGACGCTGGCGAACCTGAGGTTCGGGCTGCGGCTGGGGAGCGATCCCAAGCTGGCGATCACCACGACGCCGCGGCCGATCGCGGCGCTGCGGCGGTTGCTGTCCGAGCCGGGGGTGGTCAAGGCGCGGCTGGCGACGGCGGCCAATACCGACAATTTGGCGCCGGGGTTTCTGAGCCATCTGAAGGCCCTCTACGCCGGGACGCGGCTGGAGGCGCAGGAGATGGAGGGGCTGATCGTCGAGGCCGACGGCGCCCTGTTCCGGGCCGAGGATCTGGCGCGGGCGCGGGGGAGCCGCCCGGCGAAGTTCGAGCGGGTGGTGGTGGCGGTGGACCCGCCGGCCAGCGCCCACGGCGACGCCTGCGGGATCGTTGTCGCGGGGAAGAAGGACAAGACGGGATACGTGCTGGCCGACCGTTCGGCGCGGGGTCTGTCGCCCGCCGGATGGGCGCGGCGCGTGGCCGAGACGGCAGCGGAGTTCGAGGCCGACCTGGTGCTGGCCGAGGCCAATCAGGGCGGGGAGATGGTGCGAACCCTGCTGGGGCAGGCCGACTGTCCGGCGCAGGTGAAGCTGGTCCACGCCAGCCGGTCGAAGAAGGCGCGGGCGGAGCCGGTGGCGGCCTTGTACGAGCAGGGGCGGGTGGTTCACTGCGGCGCATTTCCGGCGCTGGAGGAAGAGATGATGGCGCTGGGCAGCGAGACGCCGGGGGCGAAAAGCCCCGACCGCGCGGACGCCCTGGTGTGGGCGCTGACCCACCTGTTGCTGGCCGGGAAGACGCAGCCGAGGCTGCGGGCGTTGTGATCTGATCCTTCTCCCCTTGAGGGAGAAGGTGGCTTGCGAAGCAAGACGGATGAGGGGTGCGTGGAAGCTGGCGCATGGCTTCCGATCAACCCTCGCGCCGACACCCCTCATCCGGCCCTGACGGGCCACCTTCTCCCTCAAGGGGAGAAGGAAGATGGAAATGGAGAACCACATGGATTGGCGACGACCGTTCGGTCGGCGGCGCGTGTCTGCGCCTGAAACCAAGGACAGCCGGTCGGGGCCGCTGATCGCCCTGACCGGCGCGGGCCGGGCGCGGTGGACGCCCCGGGACTACGCCCATCTGGCCGAGGAGGGGTTTGCGAAGAACGCCGTGGCCTATCGCTGCGTGCGGATGATCGCGGAGGCGGCGGCTTCGACGCCGCTGATGGTCATGGTCGCGGGCGTGCGGACGACGGAGCATCCGCTGGCGCCGCTGCTGGCCAAGCCCAATCCCGAGCAGTCGGGCGGGGAGTTGATGGAGGCCGTCTATGGCGCGCTGCAGACGGCGGGCAACGCCTATGTCGAGGCGTCCGGGGACGCCGATGGAGACGGCGTTCCGGATGAACTGTGGGCGCTGCGGCCGGACCGGGTGAAGGTGGTTCCGGGGCGGGCGGGCTGGCCCGAGGCCTATGAATACGCAGTCGGCGGGAAGGCGGTGCGGATCGCGCGGCACGCAGACGGCTGGTCGCCGGTCATGCATTTGAAGCTGTTCCACCCGACGGACGATCACTACGGCTTCTCGCCGCTGGAGGCGGCGGCCTTCGCCATCGACGTGCACAACGCCTCGGGGGCCTGGAACAAGGCGCTGCTGGACAATGCGGCGCGGCCGTCGGGGGCGCTGGTTTACGGCGCCAAGGACGGCGAGCGGCTGACGGGCGAGCAGTTCGAGGCGCTGAAGGCCGAACTGGGCGAGGCCCATGCGGGGGCGCGCAACGCCGGGCGGCCTCTGTTGCTGGAAGGCGGGCTGGACTGGAAGCCGATGAGCCTGACGCCGCACGACATGGACTTCATCGCCGGCAAGCACGCGGCGGCGCGGGAGATCGCCCTGGCCTTCGGGGTGCCGCCGCAGCTGCTGGGGATACCGGGCGATGCGACCTACGCCAACTATCGCGAGGCCAACGCCGCCTTCTGGCGCGGGACGGTGATCCCGCTGGTGAGGAAGGCGGCGGGGGCGATGACGGGCTGGCTGGGCGGGCGGTTCAGCAACTGCCGGATCGAGCCGGATCTGGATGCGGTCCCGGCCTTGCAGGTCGAGCGCGATGCGCTGTGGGCGCGACTGAACGCGGCGAGTTTCCTGACGGACGAAGAACGGCGGCGCATGGCGGGGGTGGGCGCGTGATGGAACAGGTGAAGAAGGTCCCGGTCGCCCTGATCGCGGCCCTGCTGGTGCAGACCATCGGCGGGCTGGTCTGGGCTGGCGGCGCGGCGGCGCGGATCGCGACTCTGGAGCAGAGGGTCGGCGAGCAGAGGCTGGTGGCCGAGCGGCTGGCGCGGGTGGAGGCCCAGGGCGAGGCGGTGCGGGCGACGGTCGATCGGATCGAACGGCGGCTGGAGGAGAAATGATGCAGCGCAGTTTTCTCCCTCCCCTTCATGGGGAGGGTGGTCGACGCGAAGCGGAGACCGGGTGGGGAGGGCTGGAAGTGAAGGGGGCGGCGCCTGGCTCGCCGCAGCGCCCCCACCCGACCTCGCCAGACGGCTCGGCCACCCTCCCCATGAAGGGGAGGGAGAAGGGCGTCATGATGATCGAAGGCTATGCCTCGCTTTGGGGCGCAGCCGACCTGAACGGGGACGTCGTGGCGAAGGGCGCCTTCGCCGACAGCCTGGCCAGGACCGGCGCGGGCGGGGTGCGGATGCTGCATCAGCATGAGAGCCGATCCGTGGTCGGCGTCTGGGACGAGATGGTCGAGGACCATCGTGGATTGAGGGTGCGAGGGCGCATCTGCGACTGGTCGGGCGAGGCGCGCTACGCCGCCGCCCTGACGCGGGCGGGGGCGCTGGACGGGCTGTCGATCGGATTTCGGGCCGCCAAGGCGCGGCGCGACGGGCGCTTGCGGGTGCTGAGCCAAGTGGAGCTGTGGGAGGTGTCGCTGGTGACCTTTCCCATGTTGCCGGGGGCGAGATTCAGGGCCGGTTGAGCCAGCGATTGTGGGCGAAGAAGCAGGCAAGCTGGATCGCGCACAAGGTCAGCAGGGATTCCCACGCGGAGATCGAAGCGACGCCCAGGCCCGCGAGGAGGCGGCGGAAGATGTCGAAATCCATGAGAACCTGTAGGCCGCCCGCGAAGAAGGCTGCGGCGCCCAGCAAGCTCCAGGGGCTGGTGTAGGATTTGTCCTCTCGGATGGGCTGCGTCCAGGCCTTGATCTGCTGCTCAAACGCGCCGGGCCTGTCTCGCGACCAAAGCCACACGCCGACAACCAGAAGACCGGCGAGGACGGTGATGCCGGTCAGTATCGCATCGGCGAAGGAAGCGAGCGGGTGAGGGGCATGATCCGAGGTGGCGATAAGCAACAGCCAACTGGGCAGAAAGGCAGCTGTTAGAAGCTGACCAGCCCAGTGCCGGGAAAGAAAATCGCGAACTCGTGCGGAACGGGTCATGGGAGGCTTACCCTCTGGGCGGCGACGAGGCGCGGCGCAGCAGGATGAAGAGGACGGCCAGGGTCGGGAGCAGGATGGCGAGCCCGGCGGCGACGCCGATCAGAATCGGGTGCTCCGATCCGGAGGCGACGGCGCCGCGCTGGAAGGCGGATTTCACGACGGAGGCTGGAACGCTGGCGGTCAGGGTCAGAAGGAAGACGACGGCCGTGAACCGCCAGCGGGGCGTTGCGAGGGCCTTCTCATGGGAAAAGGTTCCGGGCGGAAAGAGGCTGAGAAAGAAGGCCAGGACTAGTGGCTGGGTCAGGCTGGAAAAGAGGTCCGCGAGCGCGAAAACGGGCGTCGGCATGGCGGTCTAGCGCCTCTGCGACGTGTCGACCTCGCGGATCAGGGCGCCTTGGACGCCCCACAGCTTGTCGCCCGCTGCGACATAGATCGGCAGGCGGTTCAGCAGGGACAGGAAGACGTGGATCTCGAGCGGCTGGGGCGCGACGATGACGTTGGTGACCAGGCCGACGGGCTGGCCGTTCTGGCCTGACTGACGGCGGTCCAGGTCGAGGCAGCCGCCGGAGAGCTGTTCGCGCTTTTCGACGGTGCGGCCGTCGGCGCTGATATGGAAGCGGTAGTGGCCGCCCATCGGCACCTTGTTCGCGTCGGTGGTCGAGGCCAGCAGCCAGACCAGCCAGCCGTCGCCGTCGGGATCGTCCAGAACCACGGCGTTGTAGCGGGCGGCGCAGCGCAGTTGGCCTATGCCTGACGCGGCGGTGTTGCGCGCGTAATAGCGCACGGCCTGATCGTCAGGCAGGGCGGCGCCGGTCGCCTCGATGACGGCGCCGGCGCGGCCGTTCTTGTCGACCAGGATGTCGTAGCCGGGGAGCGGGGCGGACGGGTCGCCGATGAGGAAGCGGACCAGTTGATCCTCGCCGTTCGGGACCACGATCCAGCCGATCAGACCCTCGGGCGGCTTGCCGTCGAAACGGGCGAGCAGGGCGTCGGTGGCGCGGGCGGCCGCGCGGTCCTGAAAGAAGATGGACGTGCCGACGGCGCCGGTCTGTTGCAGAGGCCAGGCCTCGACCTGGGGCGGGGGCGCGTTGTCGGCGGCCTGAGCCGCGGAGCCGACGCTCAGTGACAAGGCGGCGAACAGAGAGACCAACGGCAACCGCATGGGCGATCCTTCTCGGGAGCGTCCTGCGCGGCGGCAGGGACAGGGCGCGACTCGATGCGGGTCGCGCGCCAAGCGTAACCGCGAACAGCGGTTCTTCAACCGGAGAGAGCATGAAAGAGACCAAGACCGCCTCGGCATCGCCCGAGGCGCGCGCCGCCATGCATGAGATGATGGCGGCGTTCGAGGCGTTCAAAGGGGCCAACGACGCCCGTCTGGACGAGATCGAGAAGAAGGCGTCGGCGGATGCGCTGCTGGAGGAGAAGGTGGCGCGCATCGATCAGGCGGTGGCGGGGGCGCAGGCGCGTCTGGACCGCGCGCTGAGCGAGAGCCGTCGTCCGATGCTGGGGGGCGAGCCGCCTGCTGTTGTGGCGGCGCCGGAGGCCAAGGCGGCGTGGGACGGCTATATGAAGTCGGGTCAGGCGCCCCAGACTCATATGGGGCTGGAACTGAAGGCGGGGCTGTCGTCGGCGTCGAACTCGGCGGGCTATGTCGTGCCGCCGGAGACGGAGCGGGCCATCGAGCGCCGCCTGATGGCGGGCTCGCCCATGCGCGAGATCGCCACCGTGCGCACGGTCGGTTCGGGCGTGTTCAGGAAGCCGGTCTCGACGGCGGGCGTGACGGCGGGCTGGGTGGCCGAGACGGCGGCGCGGCCTGAGACGGACCCGGCGACCCTGGCGCTGCTGGAGTTCTCGTCGGCGGACCTCTACGCCTGTCCGGCGGCGACGCAGAGCCTGCTGGACGACGCCCTGATCGATCTGGACGAATGGCTGGCGGCCGAGGTCGAGGACGCCTTTGCGGCGCAGGAAACGGCTGCCTTCGTCAGCGGCGACGGGGTGAACAAGCCAAAGGGCTTCCTGGCCTATGCGACGGCGAGCGAAGGCAGCCAGACCTGGGGCCAGATCGGCACGGTGGCCTCGGGCGCGGCGGGCGCCTTCGCCAGCACGAACCCGGCGGACAAGCTGATCGACCTGATCTATGCGCCCAAGGCCCAGTATCGGCCGAACGGGCGCTTTGTGATGAACCGCCGCACGGTCTCGGCGGTGCGCAAGTTCAAGGACGCGGACGGCAACTATATCTGGTCGCCGGCGACGCGGCCGGGCGAGACGGCCAGCTTGCTGGGTTATCCGGTCACCGAGATCGAGACCATGCCGGATGTGGCGGCCAACAGCCTGTCGATCGCGTTCGGCGACTTCTCGCGCGGCTATCTGATCGTGGATCGCGCGGGGGTGCGGGTGCTGCGCGACCCCTATTCGGCCAAGCCCTATGTGCTGTTCTACACGACCAAGCGCGTGGGCGGCGGGGTGCAGAACTTCGACGCGATCAAGCTGATGAAGTTCGCGGCGAGCTGAATGAACTGACCCCTCTCCCCTTGTGGGAGAGGGAGTGACCCGCCGCGTGAGCGGTGGGAGGGTGAGGGGCTTTGCAGCGGTGGGACCCCTCATCCGTCCGCCTTCGGCGGCCACCTTCTCCCACAAGGGGAGAAGGAAGAGGGAAATAGGAGATTTTAGTATGAGCGCACCCGTGACCCTCACGGAGGCGAAGCTTTTCCTGCGCGTCGATCATGAGGCGGAGGACGGGCTGATCCAGACCCTGATCGACGCCGCCAGAGCGCGGGTGGAGGGGGAGGTGGGGCTGAGCCTGACCTCGACCTCGGCGGCGCCGTTGCGGCTGGCGGTGATGATGCTGGTGCTGCGGGCCTATGAGCGCGGCGAGAGCGAGATGTCGGCGGCGCCGGTCGAGGGGTGGATCGCGCCCTATCGCGTGGTGCGGCTGTGAAGGTGATCGCGAGCCTGGTGCGGGCGGTGGAGGCGGAGACGCCCTATGGCGGGCGCGTCGTCAGCTATGAGCCCGTGGGGTCGCTGTGGCTGAGCCTCGGCGCACGGCGTCGGCGCGAGCGGACGGAGGGCGGGGTGACGCGGGGCGTGGAGACGCTGAGCGCGACCGTGCGGGCCGATCCGAGGCTGGCCGAGGGGCTGATGGTGCGCTTCGGTGGGGCGGACTGGGGTGTCGTCGGGATTGAGGCTGATCCGAAGGCGGCGGGGCGGGTGCGGCTGAACCTGGAGCGGGCGCGATGAGGGATCATGAGGGGGCGCTGGTGAAGGCGCTGATCGAATGGCTGAAGGGAGACGCGGCGTTGCAGGCGTTGCTGGGAGATCCGGTGAGGGTCTGGGACCAGCCGCCGGAGGAGCCCGCATTTCCGCACCTGCTGATCGGCAAGGGCGAGAGCCGAGGGGTGAACGCCGACGGGGGCGGGGTCGAGCATCGGCTGACCCTGACCTGCGCCAGTCGGTTTGCGGGGATGGAGGAGGCGCGGGCGGTGGCGGCGGCGGTGCGGGCGCGGGTCGCTGATGCGCCGGTCGAGGCCGACGGGGTGAAGGCGGTCAGCCTGGGCGTGACCTTCACCGACGTGTTTCGCAGCACGGACCTGAAACGGGCCTGGGCGGTGATGCGGCTGCGGGCCGTGACGGAAGAGGTTTGAGAACTGATCCTCCCCTGCGCAGCGGGGGAGGGGGACCATGCGCAGCATGGTGGAGGGGGCGGAAGCGGGCAGTGCGTGGGGCTTGCCCCCTCCACCGCTTCGCGGTCCCCCTCCCCCGTCGCTGCGCGACAAGGGAGGATTGAAGGCATGACGGCGCAACGCGGCAAGGACATCTTGCTGAAGATCGAGGGCGCGGGCGGCGTCTTCACCACGGTGGCGGGCCTGAGGGCGCGGACGATTTCACTGAACGCCAGGACGGTGGACGCCACCGACGGCGACAGCGCCGGGCGGTGGCGCGAGCTGCTGGCCGGGGCAGGGGTCAAGTCGGCGGCGGTGTCGGGGCAGGGGATTTTCCGCGACGCGGCGTCCGACGCCCTGATCCGCGAGGCCTTCTTCGAGCAGGCGGCCAGGACCTGGCGGCTGATCGTGCCGGACTTCGGCGTGCTGGAGGGACCGTTCATCGTGGCGGCGCTGGAGTACGCCGGCGAGCACGAAGGGGAGGCGAGCTTTGCGTTGAACCTGGCCAGCGCGGGTGAAGTGACGTTCAGCGCCCTGTGATCAGGGCGCGAGGTAGCCGGTGAGAACGGAGGTGTCGGGCGTCTGGGCGCTGCCGCCGCGACCGTGGCGGTTGGGGCTAATATCTCCGGGCCTGGTCCCGGCCCAGATCAGGAAACCGATCTGAGCAAGGAGCGCCAGCGCGCCGAGTATGGTCACTGCGGGCTCTGGATCCCATTTGAAGATGAAGGTGGCCGCGAAGACGGCGAAGAAAACGAGCATCCAGCCGCCGACCCAGCCCAGATAGAGGGGCGTCACGTCCAGGCCGAAGTCGTGAAGGCGACGCGTCACGATGACGAAGCTGGACCAGGCGGCAAGTAGGCTGATGACGCCCAGCAAGACCTGCCCAAAGAAGGGGGCTGTGAGGCTGCCGGCGGCTTCGAGCAGGAGCCTGACGACCAACAGCGTCGGTAGAGCCAGCCAGTATCCCCTGCGGCTGAGACGCCCGAAGGGACTGAAGGCGAAGGCGAGAAGGTTGGGCTTCATGGCTGAGCAGCCTAGCGGCTTCATTTAAGAGAACAAGGGTGTGCGATGGGGCGACGTGGAGCGAACGGCGTGCGGGGCGAGGC
Source organism: Brevundimonas sp. NPDC007368 (assembly GCF_042869015.1). Taxonomy (NCBI): domain Bacteria; kingdom Pseudomonadati; phylum Pseudomonadota; class Alphaproteobacteria; order Caulobacterales; family Caulobacteraceae; genus Brevundimonas; species Brevundimonas sp. NPDC007368. The sequence continues at coordinate 471,505 of NZ_JBIAFA010000001.1, forward strand.
GGTCGCGGTGCTGGCGGGGGCGGAGCGGAGGCTGTGTCTGACGCTGGGGGCGCTGGCGGAGATCGAGACGGGGCTGGGCGTCGCCGGGATGGCGGCGCTGGCCGAGCGGATGCGGTCGCTGTCGGCGCGGGATCTGATGGTGGTTCTGGCGGCCCTGCTGCGCGGCGGCGGCGAGGGCGCGCTGGCGGACGGGCTGGCGAGGGCGCCGGTCGATCCGCGCGAGGCGGCGGAGGCGGTGTCGAAGGCGTTTGCGGCGGCCGCATGACTGCGTGGGGCGAGATGATGCAGGCGGCGGCGCGGATGGGCGTGGGGCCTGAGGGGTTCTGGCGGCTGTCGCTGAAGGAGTGGCGGATGCTGACGGCGGGGCCGGTTCAGGCGGCGCCGCTGGGGCGAAGCGAACTGGAGCGGATGGCGGCGGCGTGGCCGGATTGAGCGCGAGGCTTCTCCCTCCCCTTCATGGGGAGGGTGGTCGCGCTAGCGACCGGGTGGGGAGGGCGGCGCGACAAGGGCGCTGCGTCTGATTGCGAAGCCGCCCCCACCCAGCCTCGCCTGCGGCTCAGCCACCCTCCCCATGAAGGGGAGGGAGAAAGGAAAGTTGAGATGACGGACAGTTTCAGGCCGGACGGGATCGACGCCGTGCCGGTGAAAGCGGCGGAGGCGGCGGCGGCGCTGGAGGCGCTGCGGGAACCGGCGGAGCGGGCGGCGGCCTCGATCGAGGAGGCGTTCGGACGGGCGGGCGAGAGCCTGACGCGGTCGCTGACACGGGCGGCGGCGGACGGGGAGGTCACCCTGGCCGAGCTGGCGCGGGCGGTGCTGAACGCGGTCAATGCGGCGGCGGGTTCGGGCCGGGGCGGGGGTCTGTCGGACGCGATCTCGGCGGTGATGAGCGGGTTCGGAGGGGCGCGGGCCGAGGGCGGGCCGGTGCTGGGCGGCGGCGCCTATCTGGTCGGCGAGCGGGGACCGGAGGTGTTCCGGCCGGCCGGGGCGGGGAGCATCGAACCGATGAGCGGCGGAGCGGGTGTGACGGTCAATGTCAGCGTGGACGGCGGGGCGCAGGGCCTGCTGCGGTCCGAGGCGCAGATCGTACGGATGCTGGCGCGGGCGACGGCGTTGGGCGCGCGAAGGATGTAGCCGCGGTCAGGCAGCGAAGGCGCCGCGCGTCGCGCGATAGCGAGAGAAGAATGAGCCTCAAGCAGCCAGCCGCCGCGCGGCGCGCGGTAGCTTGAACGAAAAAGGGCGCTCCGAAGAGCGCCCTTCAGGTCGATTACTCGCCCTTGGGATTGGGGCCGAACTTGTTGTCGCCACGCTGGCTGTCGGTGATGCCGATCCAGAGCAGGAAGGCCAGGCCGACCAGACCCATGATGGCGAAGCCGCCAAACATGGAGCCGAACATGGACATGAGGACGGCCGGATCTTCGTTTTCGAGGGCCTGGGGATTGGTGAAGATGGCCAGGCCGACGGCGCTGATGATCATGATGAAGCCGATGATCATGGCGACATAGGGAATGACGACGAACCAGCCGGACTTGCCCATGTCGTGCAGGCGCTTCACCGAGATGGCCAGGTTGGGCCAGATCAGGACCAGGCCGATCAGGCCGCCGATGATCGGCAGCCAGCCGGTGACGATGCTGACGCCGAACAGGATCAGCCAGCTGATCCAGAAGTGCTGGCGGCGCAGGCGTCCGTTGAACGAGAACATGGCGCTGGCGAAGTCGTAACCGCCGCCGGTGTCGCGGGCGACGTAGGCCGAACTGGCGGCCTGGCCGAAGGCGGCGGCGGGGTCGCCGGCCAGGACCATGATCTGGGTCGCTTCCAGGCCTTCCGGCACGAAATCGACGCGGGCGCCGGCGCGGATGACGCCGCCGGCCTGGATGGCCGAACGGGCGAAGCCGTAACGGATGCTGTCGTCGCCGCTGATCAGGCCCGTGCCCGATACATCGTCGTAGCTGAGAATTTCACCGCGCACGCGCAAGTCTCCTGAGTTCTGAACGGCCCCCGGCCGCATGAGTCAGAACATGACCGAGCGACGGTTTTCAGACAACCCGAAGCGTGACCTTAAGTCAGGTTTTTAAGAACGAGTCTCAGTTTGGGTCAGAATCGTTTCGGCGTGAGGCCGTAGCGATTGGGGTGGGGCTGGGAGGGAATGCAGGCCACGACCAGCATGAAGAGGCCGCCGACATAGGGGACGAAGCTGATCAGATAGAGCCAGCCCGACAGGCCGACGTCGTGCAGACGCCGCGAAGCCAGGGCGATGCCGGGAAACATCAGGAACAGTCCCCACAGGGCGGGCGCCAGCATGGCCAGAACGGTGACGGCGGAAAGTGAATCGCTGTCGTCGTTCAGGCCCACGAGGAAGAAGAAGGGCAGGAAGGCCGCCATCATCGTCAGCCAGGCGAAGAGGACAAAGGACCAGTATTCCAGCCGTCGCGCGCGGCCGTCGCCGTCGACGAACTTCTGGCGGATGCAACGGACAAAATAGGCCCACATCCCGAGCGCGGGCTCGGCCGGACCGAAGGCCGTCGGCGACAGCCCTCCGGCCTGGATGAGCAGGGGGATGATCTGGCTGGCGCGATCCTCCAACGGCACGAAATCGACGCGCAGGCCCGGAGCGGGCTCCTGGGCGCAGCCGACGTCGATCCGTGAGAAGCGATAGCGCATCAGATCGTCGCCGCTGATCAGGCCTTCGCCGCTGACCGCGTCGTAGCTGAGAATTTCACCGCGCATGAAGGTCCCCCGACCGCGGTCGAAGGGACCGCCCCCGGGTCACTGGACGGGGCGTCGCGGAAAAGCAAGATAACAGGAGTCTTTGATGGCCTTTCATGAGGTGCGTCTGCCCGCGCGGCTGGCATTCGGGTCGACCGGCGGAGTGGAGCGAAGGACGGAGATTACGACGCTGGGCTCCGGATTCGAGCGGCGCTCGACGCCGTGGGCCGAGGGGCGCAGGCGCTATCTGATCGGGGCGGGGCTGAAATCGCTGGACGACATGGCCGCGCTGACGGCGTTTTTCGAGGCGCGACGTGGGCGGCTGTACGGCTTCCGGTTCCGCGACTTCGCTGACTTCAAGAGTTGTGCGCCCGGCGAGGCCGTGGCGGCGATGGACCAGAGGATCGGGACCGGGGACGGGGTGCGACGGATGTTCCGCCTGGGCAAGACCTATGGCGACCATGTGCGGCGGATTGCGAAGCCGGTTGAAGGTTCGGCGCGCGTGGCGGTGAACGGCGTCGAGACGACGGCCTTCGCGCTGGATCACCTGACAGGGGAGATGACCCTGGCCACGCCGCCGATGTCGGGCGCCGTGGTGACGGCGGGCTTCGTCTTCGACACGCCGGTGCGTTTCGACGCCGACCGGATCGAGGTGACGCTGGAGAGCTTCGGGGCCGGACGGATGGTCGCCATGCCGCTGATCGAGGTGCGGGTCTAGCCATGCGCGATCTACCGGAGGAGATGGCCGCCCGCATCGAGAGCGGGGCGGCGATGCTGTGCCATGCCTGGGTGCTGCGGCGGACGGACGGGGAGACCCTGGGGTTCACCGACCATGATCGCGACCTGGAGTTGGAGGGCGTGGTCTGCCGGGCGGGCAGCGGCTGGACGGCGGGGGCGGGCGAGGGCGCGGTCGGCCTGGCGGCGGGCGGGCTGTCGGCGTCCGGCGGGCTGGATGACGCCGCGATCACCGAAGACGACATTTCGACGGGCCTCTATGATCAGGCTCGGGTCGAGTTGTGGCGCGTGGACTGGATGAAGCCCGCGCTGAGGGTGAGGCTTTGGGCCGGAACCCTGGCGCGGATCCGGCGCGCGAACGGGGCCTTTGTCGCCGATCTGGACGGGCCGATGGCGGCGCTGGAGCGGGTCGTCGGGCGGACATATGGCCGAACCTGCGACGCGGTTCTGGGCGAGGCGCGGTGCGGGTTGAGCGTCGAGGCGATCGCCGGGCGTCGATGCGACAAGCGCTGGAGCAGCTGCACCGGACGGTTCGGCAACGGCGTCAACTTCCAGGGCTTTCCCGACATCCCGGGCGATGACTTCATCGCCGCGCGACCGGCGGACGGCGGCCGCCACGACGGCGGGAGCCGCCGATGAGGGGACAGGTGATCGCCGCCGCGCGCGACTGGCTGGGGACTCCCTATCGGCATCAGGCCAGCGTGAGGGGCGAGGGCGCGGACTGTCTGGGCCTGGTGCGCGGGGTGTGGCGTGAGGTGATGGGCGAGGAGCCGGAGAGCCCGCCGCCGTATCGTCCCGACTGGGCCGAGGTGGGCGGCGAGGAGACGCTGCTGCACGCGGCGCGGCGCTGGCTGATCGAGATTGCGCCGGAGGCGGCGCGAGCCGGCGACGTGTTGCTGTTCCGCATGAGCGCTGGGTGTCCGGCCAAGCACTGCGCAATCCTGTCGGCCGATGACGGGCCGGAATGGAAGATGATCCACGCCTACTGGGGGCGGTCGGTGGTCGAGAACTGGATGGGGCCGTGGTGGCGGCGAAGACTGGTCGCGGCCTTCCGCTGGCCGACGATCAAGGAGGCTTGAATGGCGCAGGTGGTTCTGGCGGCGGCGGGCGGGTCCATCGGCGGGCCGATCGGCGCCTTTGTCGGCGCGACCATCGGACGGGCCGTCGACAATCGGCTGGTCGCCGGTCTGTCGCCGACGCGGCAGAAGGGGCCGAGACTGGAGGCGCTGACCCTGCAGTCTTCGGCGGACGGCGCGCCGATGGCTTGCGTATTCGGACGCGCGCGCGTGGCGGGGCAGGTGATCTGGGCCGCGCGGTTTCTGGAGAGCAAGACCAGGCGTTCGGGCGGCAAGGGCGGGCAGAAGACGGTCGAGTATGACTACTCGCTGAGCTTCGCCGTGGCCCTGGGCGAGGGGCCGATCGACGGGGTGGGGCGGGTCTGGGCCGACGGCCAGCCGCTGGATCTGACCGGGGTGACGATGCGGGTGCATCGCGGGACGCAGGATCAGACGCCGGACCCGCTGATCGAGGCGGTCGAAGGGACGGCGCCCGCGTTTCGCGGCACGGCCTATGTGGTGTTCGAGGATCTGCCGCTGGGTCCGTTCGGCAACCGGGCGCCGCAGCTGGCCTTCGAGGTGTTCCGCCGGGCGCCGGGCGAGGGGCGGCTGGAGGATCTGCTGGAAGGCGTCTGCCTGATCCCCGGCGCCGGGGAGTTCTGTCTGGCGAGCGAGGCGGTGATGCGCCGCGAGGGGCTGACGAAGACCGCGCCCGAGAACGTGCATCACGCCGAGGGACGGGCGGACCTGCTGGTGTCGCTGGATCAGTTGATGATCCAGGCCCCGAAGCTGAAGCGGGTCAGCCTGATCGTCGGCTGGTTCGGCGACGACGTGCGCGCGGGCGAATGCCGCATCCGGCCGGGGGTGGAGAACCGCTCCAAGGCGACCGAGCCGCTGACCTGGAAGGTGGCGGGTCTGGAACGGGGCGAGGCGCACCTGATCTCAGAGGTCGAGGACGCCGAGGGCGGCGTGGGGCCGGCCTATGGCGGGACGCCGTCGGACGAGACCGTGCGGCAGGCGATCCGGGCCTTGAAGGCGCGGGGGCTGGAGGTGACGCTCTATCCCTTCGTCTTCATGGACTGCGTCGGCTATCCGTGGCGGGGGCGGATCAAGGGGAGCGACGGGGCGAGCGCGGAAGCCGAGGTGGCGGCGATGTTCGGCGAGGCCGAGGGCTGGGGCCTGAGGCGGCTGGCGCTGCACTATGCCGGCATCGTGGCTGAGGAAGGCGCGGATGGTCTGCTGATCGGCTCGGAGATGCGGGGGCTGACCTGGACGCGCGACGCCGAGGGCGGCTTTCCGGCGGTGGCGCAGTTGCGGACGCTGGCGGCGGAGTGCCGGGCGGTGGTCGGGGCGGGGGTGAAGCTGTCCTACGCCGCCGACTGGTCGGAGTATTTCGGGCGGCAGGCGGACGGCGAGGTTCGGTTCCATCTGGACCCGCTGTGGGCCGACGCCAACATCGATTACGTCGGGATCGACTGGTATCCGCCGCTGGGCGACTGGCGGGCGGGCGACTGGCGGGCGGGCGACTGGCGCGACGGGGGCGGCGGTCTGGACGCCCAGGCCGGGTTCCGGGCACCGTCCTCGGCCGTCTATCTGGCCGAGCAGGTGGCGGGCGGCGAGGGCTACGACTGGTATTACGCCTCGGACGCCGACCGGGCGGCGCAGGCGCGGACGCCCATCCTTGATACGGCCCACGGCGAAGACTGGGTGTTCCGGCCCAAGGACCTGAAGGGGTGGTGGTCGAACCTGCACCATGAGCGCGTGGAGGGCGTGCGCAGCGCGACTCCGACGGAATGGATTCCGAAGATGAAGCCGATCCGGCTGACGGAGTTCGGCTGTGCGGCGGTGGATAGGGGCGGCAATGCGCCCAACCTGTTCCAGGACCCCAAGAGCACGGAGAACGCCCTGCCGCCCTTTTCGACGGGCGCGCGGGACGACCGGATGCAGCGGCGGGCGCTGGAGGCGGTGCTGAAGCACTATGCCGACCCGCAGAACAATCCGGTCTCGTCGGTCTATGGCGGGGCGATGCTGGACGGGGCCGACGCCTGGTGCTGGGACGCACGGCCTTATCCTGCATTTCCGGCGCTGAGGGAGGTCTGGGCAGACCCCGGGGCCTGGCGCGCCGGACACTGGCTGAACGGGCGGATGAGCGGGGAGGCGGTCGATCTGATCGCGGCCGTGCTGAGGCGCGGGGGGCTGGAAGAGGATGAGTTCGCCGTCGGGGCCCTGGAAGGCGAGGCGGCGGGCTATGTGATCGACCGGCCGATGCGGACGCGCGATGCGTTGGAGCCGCTGCTGGCCACCTTCGGCGCGACGGCGGCGGAGCGTGACGGGCGGGTGGCGGTGTCGGGGGACGAGGCGGCGGTCCTGACCCTGACGCCGACGGCCCTGGCCCTGCCGGAAGAGGGTGGAGGCCTGGGGGCGGAGCGGTCGCTGGAACAGAGGCCGAGCGCGGCGCGGGTGCGCTTCATCGACGAGACGGCGGACTATCAGACCGGATCGGTCACGGCGCGGGCCGAACAGGGCGGCGACGGCGGCGGGGTGGACGCCGACCTGCCGGTGGTGTGCGACGCCGCACTGGCGACGAGCGCGGCGCGGCGGGCCTTGGCGACGGGCGGGCAGGGCGAGCGGTTGACCGTGCGTCTTGGGCCGTTGCAGGCGCTGAAGCTCGAGCCGGGCGACGTCGTCGAGGTCGAAGGCCGAGCGGGCGAATGGCGCGCGGTAAGGCTGGACTGGGACGAGCAGCCGACGGCGACGCTGGAGCCGGTCGTGCGAATCGCGTCCGCCGAGGCCACGCCCGACTGGCGGCCGGGCGAGCCGCCGATCGTGGTCGGGGCGCCCTTCCTGCGGTTACTGGACCTGCCGCCCATTCCGGTGTTTGGGCCGGGCGCGGAGGACGACGGCCGGCCTGTTGCCGTGATCGCCGCCGAGCCGTGGCGGCCGATGACGCTGCACGGCGGGCAGGACGCCGCGACGCTGACGCCGCGCGCGAGCGTGACGCAGCCGGCGACGGTCGGGATGTTGATGACGCCGCTGACGCGGGGCGTGCTCGGGCGTTGGGACGAGACCAATGCGATCACGGTGCGGATCGAGGGGACGGCGCCGCAGAGCCTGCCTGCCGCAGCCGTGCTGGGGGGAAGCAACGCCGTGGCGGTCGAGACGGCGGCGGGCTGGGAGGTGGTGCAGTATCGGCGCGCGGATCTGGTCGGCGGAGAGATCTGGCGGCTCAGCGGCCTGCTGCGCGGGCAGCAGGGGAGCGAAGCGGCGACGGCGGCCGGGGCGTCAATCGGCGCTTTGATGGTGATGCTGGATCGGACCCTGCCGCGCGTGGACATGAGCGCCGACGAACGCGGCCTGCCGCGTCTGTGGCGTGCGGGGCCGACGGGGGCGCCGCCGGGCGGGGCGGGGTTCGCCGAGGCCGCCTTCACATGGGAGGCGCGGTCGGCGCGGCCCTGGCGGCCGGCGCATCTGCGCGCGGTGGTCGAGGGCGGCGGGCGACGGCTGTCGTGGACGCCGCGCGTGCGGATCGGGGGCGATCGCTGGGACCTGGAGCCCCTTGAGGTCGATCCACGTCGATTCCGGGTGCGGGTGCTGGACGACGGCGAGGAGAAGCGCGTCTGGGAGGTCGAGGGCCTGGAGACGGTCTATGCGGCGGGGCCGATGGCGGCGGACTTCCCCGGCGGGCCGGGCGCGGGCGCGCGGGCGGCGGTGGCGCAGTGGGGCGAGGGCTATGGCTGGGGAGCGGAGGCGGCGGTGGGGCTGTGACGACACTAGCCGTCATCCCGGCCGTAGGCTCGCTTGCGAGCCGGAGAGCCGGGACCCAGGCGGGGGCGGCTTGACGGGGCGTCGATAGGCGTGAGGCCGCCGCCTGGGTCCCGGATCGGCCTGACGGCCGTCCGGGATGACGGAAGTCTAAAGGCGACTGCCCTAGGGTTTGTGCTGTCGCCCCTTCCAGCGGGGGGGCGCATGGCTTAACTGACGCTCTGGCTTTTCTGATCTCGGAGCAAACTCGACGTGGCTGGCGATCCCTACAAGGAACTGGGCGTTTCCAAGGGCGCGAGCGCGGACGAGATCAAGAAGGCGTTCCGCAAGCTGGCCAAGGAACTGCACCCGGACAAGAATCCGGGCGACAAGGCCGCCGAGGAGCGGTTCAAGCGCATCACCGCCGCCTTCGACCTGCTGGGCGACGCCGAGAAGCGCGCCAAGTACGACAGAGGCGAGATCGACGCGGACGGGCGCGAGCAGTTTCGCGGCTTCGGCGGCGGCCAACCGGGCGGTGGCGGACGCCAGGGTGGTTTTGGCGGCTTTGGCGGCTCGGGCGGACGCGGCGGGTTCGAGGACATCGACCTGGAGGAGCTGTTCGGCGCCTTCGGCGGGGGCGGACGGGCCAAGAGCGGCTTCGGCGGCGGGTTCGGCGGCAAGGGCCAGGACGTGCGCGCAACGCTGGAGGTCAGTCTGGAGGACGCCATCGCCGGAACGACGCGCCGTATCCAGTTCTCGGACGGGCGGATGCTGGACGTGGCCATTCCCAAGGGGGCGTCCGAGGGCCAGGTGATCCGGCTGAAGGGGCAGGGCGCGCCGGGACGCGGCGGTCAGGCGGGCGACGCCCTGATCGAGCTGAAGATCGCGCCGCATCCGGTGTTCAAGCGCGAGGGGGCGGACCTGACCATGGACCTGCCGGTGTCGGTTCCCGACGCGGTGCTGGGCGGCAAGATTCAGGTGCCGACGCCCGAGGGCGCGGTGATGATGACCATTCCCAAGGGCTCGAACAGCGGCAAGGTGCTGCGGCTGAAGGGGCGGGGCGCCTATGCCGGCGGCAAGCGCGGCGACCTGCTGGCCAAGCTGGCGGTGACCCTGCCGGAGACGCCGGACGACGAGCTGATCCGGTTCGCGACCGAGTGGCGCGACAAGCGCCCCTACAAGCCCGGACGCTGAGCCGACCTACTATCCTTCTCCCCGAGGAACGACGCCTATGACTGCCAAGCCTGACGCCAAGCCGGCTCGCCCGTGGTTTTCCGCCGGTCCGACGGCCAAGCGTCCGGGGTGGTCGCTGGCGGGGCTGCCCACCAATCTGTTGGGACGCGGCATCCGCGCGCCGGAGGTGGTGGAGCGGTTCGCCTATGGCTTGCGGCTGACGCGCGAGGTGTTGAGCCCGCCCGAGGATTACGTGCTGCTCTACACGCCGGGGTCGGACACGGGCGCGGTCGAGGCGGCGCTGTGGGGGATGCTGGGCGAGCGGCCGGTGCAGGTCGTGGCCTATGAGAATTTCGGCCAGGTCTGGGCGACCGACGTGCGCGACCACCTGAAGCTGGAGCCCGAGGTGCTGACGGCGCCCTGGGGCCAGCTGCCGGACATGACCCAGGTCGATCCGAAGAAGGACGTGGTCTTCCCGTGGAACGGCACGACCTCGGGCGTGCGGGTCGACAACGCCGACTGGATTTCCGACGACCGCGAGGGGCTGACCATCTGCGACGCGACCTCGGCGGCCTTTGCGATGGACCTGCCGTGGGACAAGCTGGACGTGACCACCTTCAGCTTCCAGAAGGCGCTGGGCGGCGAGGCGGGCATCGGCGTCATGGTGTTGTCGCCGCGCGCCGTGGCGCGGCTGGACACCTATCGGCCCGAGCGATCGATCCCCAAGGTGCTGCGTCTGACGGACAAGAAGGGTTTCGACCGGACGCTGGCCGAGGGGGTGGTGATCAACACCTTCTCGATCCTGACCATCGAGGACTGGATCGACGCCCTGGAGTGGGCCAAGGGCGCGGGCGGCTTGCCGGAGTTGATCCGGCGCACGGACCGGAACTATGCGGCGCTGGCCGAATGGGTGGAGCGGACCGATTGGATCGCCTTCCTGCCCGACCGGCCGGAAATCCGCTCGACCACCTCGGTCTGCCTGAAGTTCACCGACCCGCGCATCGCGGCGATGGACGAGGCGAGGCAGAAGGCGTTCGTGAAGCGCTTCAAGGCCTTGCTGGAAGATGAGGGGGCGGTGTTCGACATGGAACCGCACCGCTACGCCCCGCCGGGCCTGCGTCTGTGGTGCGGGTGCACGGTCGAGACGGCGGACGTGGTCGATGCAACGCCGTGGCTGGAATGGGCGTTCCAGACGGCGGTCAGCGAGCTTGCTGGATAATTCTGCGCGTTCGGGGCGACTCCGGACGATTCAGGGGTTATAGGCTCCCACCGCATTCTGGATTGCGGAGAAACGGTCTTGGCTAACGTCGCAGTGGTCGGCGCCCAATGGGGCGACGAGGGCAAGGGCAAGATTGTGGACTGGCTGTCCAATCGCGCCGACATGGTCGTGCGGTTCCAGGGCGGCCATAACGCCGGACATACGCTGGTCGTCGACGGCAAGGTCTACAAGCTGGCGTTGCTGCCTTCGGGCGTGGTGCAGGGCAAGCCTTCGATCATCGGCAACGGCGTCGTCGTGGACCCCTGGCACCTGGTCGGCGAGATCGAGAAGATCCAGGCCCAGGGCGTGGCCATCACCCCCGACATTCTGACCATCGCCGACAACGCCTGCCTGATCCTGCCGATCCACCCGGCCCTGGACGTGGCGCGCGAGGCCGCCGCCAGCGCGCCGGGCGCCAAGATCGGCACGACTGGGCGCGGCATCGGTCCGGCCTATGAGGACAAGGTGGGGCGGCGCGCCATCCGCGTCTGCGATCTGGCCAATGAAGACGACCTGAAGATCAAGATCGACCGTCTGCGCTCGCACCATGATCCGCTGCGCGCGGGCCTGGGGCTGGAGCCGATCGATCCGGCGGCCCTGCTGGCGCAACTGCTGGAGATCGCGCCGAAGATCCTGCCCTATGTGAAGCCGGCCTGGCGCGTGCTGGATCAGGCCCAGAAGGACGGCAAGCGCGTGCTGTTCGAGGGGGCGCAGGGCGCCTTCCTGGACGTGGATCACGGCACCTATCCCTATGTGACCAGCTCCAACACGGTAGCCGGACAGGCGGCGGCGGGATCGGGCATCGGTCCGCGCGGCGTCGGCTATGTGCTGGGCATCGTCAAGGCCTATACGACTCGGGTCGGCGAGGGCCCCTTCGCCTGTGAGCTGAACGACGAGGTTGGCGAGCATCTGGCGGTCGTGGGCCGCGAGGTCGGCGTCAATACGGGCCGGGCGCGTCGCTGCGGCTGGTTCGACGCGGTGCTGGTGCGCCAGTCGGTGGCCATCAACGGCATCGACGGCATCGCCCTGACCAAGCTGGACGTGCTGGACGGTCTGAAGACGCTGAAGATCTGCGTCGGCTATCGCATAAACGGCGAGGTGCTGGACTATCTGCCGTCGAGCCTGAAGGATCAGGCCTCGGCCGAGCCGGTGTTCGAGGAGTTGGAAGGCTGGACCGAGAGCACGGGCGGGGTGCGGACCTTCAAGGACCTGAACGCCCACGCGCTGAAATATGTGCGCCGGATCGAGGAGCTGATCGGCGCGCCGGTGGCCCTGCTGTCGACCAGCCCCGAGCGGGACGACACCATCCTGATGCGCGATCCGTTCCAGGGCTGAGGCCGAGGTCAGGGGGCTGCGTCCCGAAAAGGGAAACGGCCCCTTAACCCCCTGAGTTTACTTTCTTGGCTCCAGATGGAGCCGAGCCGTGTTCGCTTTAGACGCCAAGACGATGCAGAGGATCGCCCCGGTCGTGCGCCGGGTGCTCATCGTCGATCCCAATCCCGCCGCCGCGCGGCTGCTGTCCGACCTGCTGAAGGGCTTCGGCTCGCGCGATGTCGCGGTTGAGAGCGATGAGGCGCGGGTGATCGATCTGGCGCGCGAGATGGAGCCGGGCCTGATCCTGACGGAACGGGCGGGGCCGCGTCTGGACGGCGAGGCCCTGGCGCGACGCATCCGGCGCTCCAGCCTGTCGTGCCGGCGCGTGCCGATCATCATGGTTACGGCCGAGGCGACCGCCAGCAGCATCAAGGGTGCGCGCGACGCCGGGGTGCACGAGTTCCTGAGGAAGCCCTTTACCAGCGGCGACCTCTTCCGCCGGGTCGAGAACCTGGCCACCAAGCCGCGCGACTGGGTCGAGGCGGTGGGCTACATCGGGCCGGACCGTCGTCGGTTCAACTCGGACGACTACGCCGGACCGGGCAAGCGCAAGGCGGACAAGCCGGCGTCGGCGGCGGAAGCCGTGGTGGCGGTCAAGGACCAGGCGATGCGGATCCTGAACTCGGCCATGGCGCAGTTCGACAGCGACCCCATGCAGGCCGTGCGCGCGATCAAGCAGCAGGCCGAAACGTTGAAGGCTCTGGCCATCAAGACCGGCGACGCCTCGTTGGCCATTGCTGCGGCGGGGCTCGAGACGACGCTGGCGGGCGGTGCGCTGACCAAGGCGACGCTGGGCGGGCCGGTCGGCGCGGTTCTGGCCCTGGCCTCGCCCGAGAGCCTGTCCCGGGCGGGCTGAGACGTTTCGTTTTGAAGCGCCGTCATCCTCGGGCTTGACCCGAGGATCGGGCTGTCGGCTCCGCGCGATGGTTTGAGGTAGCGCTGACACCCCTCATCCGGCCCTGACGGGCCACCTTCTCCCTCAAGGGGAGAAGGGGTTTTGATGTCAAGCGTCGACCAGGTTCCGCTCTTCGGCGGCGGCGCGCATGGCCTTCTGCAGCTTCTCGAAGGCGCGGACCTCGATCTGACGCACGCGTTCGCGCGACACGCCGTACTGGCTGGCGAGTTCTTCCAAGGTGACCGGATCGTCCTTGAGGCGGCGTTCGGTCAGGATGTGTTTCTCGCGGTCGGTCAGTTCCTCCATGGCCTCTTGCAGGAGGCTCATGCGGATCGACTTTTCTTCGCTCTCGGCCAGCTGGGTTTCCTGGCTGACGGCGTCGTCGTCGGCCAGCCAGTCCTGCCACTCGCTTTCGCCGTCGGCGCGCAGCGGCGCGTTCAGCGAGGCGTCGCCGCCGAGGCGACGGTTCATGTTGGTGACCTCTTCCTCGGTCACGCCCAGCTTGGTGGCGATGGCGGCCAGGTGCTCGGGATGCAGGTCGCCTTCCTCGAAGGCCGAGATCTGGCTCTTGGCCTTGCGAAGGTTGAAGAAGAGCTTCTTCTGCGCGGCGGTGGTGCCCATCTTCACGAGCGACCAGCTGCGCAGGATGTATTCCTGAATGGACGCGCGGATCCACCACATGGCGTAGGTGGCCAGGCGGAAGCCCTTATCGGGATCGAATTTCTTGACGGCCTGCATCAGGCCGACATTGCCCTCTGAGATCACTTCGCCGATCGGCAGGCCGTAGCCGCGATACCCCATGGCGATCTTGGCCACGAGACGAAGGTGAGAGGTGACGAGGCGGTGAGCCGCTTCGGGGTCCTGATGCTCGCTCCAGCGTTTGGCGAGCATGAACTCCTCGTCCTTGGTGAGCATCGGAAACTTACGGATTTCCGTGAGATAGCGCGACAGTCCCTGTTCAGGCGACATTACCGCGAGCGTCGAGTTAGCCATGAGACGTGGTCCCTCCGACCAAAAGCAAGAGCAGGCGTCGCGGCCATGACCACATGCGTGCGCCATCGCCTCACCCCTCAACCGATCCAGATGGGTATGGGTTGCCGCCTTGTGTAGGGGCGGATCGTCACACGAAGGCGTGACTGTGGCTCCCAAGCCACCGTTTCGGCGAGCTCTATATAGAACACTTGCTGTTGCTGATCAAGCGTTAGGGCGCGGCAGGCTGACGCGCTTGCCAGCGTGGGGCCGCCTTTCGTATGACACCGGTGGACAATTGCTTCTGGGGAGGGGTGAATGACGCAGGACATGACGCGCAGGGGCGCGATCATCAGCGCGGCGGCTCTGGGACTGGCGGGCGCGGCGAAGGCCGAGGCCTCGTCAGCCCGGGTGGAACGCTGGGGCCTGTTCGAGGTCGCCCTGCAAGCGACGGCGACGGGCAATCCCTTCGGCGTCGAGGTGGTCGGGGTCTTCACCGACGGGCGGACGACGGTGCGCGCGCCGGGCTTCTATGACGGCGAGGGCGTGTGGCGCATCCGCTTTTCACCGCCCGAGACCGGCGTGTGGCGCTGGACCAGCGAGAGCGCGCTGGCGGCTCTGAATGGAAAGCAGGGGCGGTTCGAGGTCGTGGCCCCCGGCGCCGGCAACCACGGCCCGGTCGGGGTGGTCGACACCTATCACTTCGCCCATGCGGACGGCACGCCCTACCGCCAGATCGGCACCACGGCCTATGGCTGGACCCATCAGCCGCAGGCGAAACGAGCGCAGACGCTGGAGACGCTGAAAGCGGCGCCCTTCAACAAGATGCGGATGCTGGTCTTTCCCAACGCCTCGGTGAAGACCAACGAGGCCCTGTTCCCGTTCGAGAAGACCGGGCCGGGTGATCGGGACTGGGATCTGACGCGGTTCAACCCGGCCTACTTCCAGCGGCTGGAGGCCTGCGTCGCCGCACTGGGCGCGCTGGGCGTTCAGGCGGACGTCATCCTCTTCCATCCCTATGACGGTCGGTACGGCTTCGATGAAATGCCGGCCGAGGCGGATGACCGGTATCTCCGCTATGTCGTGGCGCGGTTGGCGGCCTATCGGAATGTCTGGTGGTCGATGGCCAATGAGTTCGACATCCTGAAGACCAAGACGGATGCGGCCTGGGACCGTCTGTTCCAGGTGGTGCAGGCCAGCGATCCCTATGGCCGGCTGCGGTCGATCCACAACTGGCGCCGCCTGTACGACAACGGCAAGCCCTGGGTGACCCATTCCAGCATCCAGAACGGGTCGGCCGTGCTGGACGACGCGCGGGCCGAGACCTATCGCAGCGTCTGGCGGAAGGCGGTGATCTTCGACGAGGTCTGTTACGAGGGCTCGCTGAGCGAGCGCTGGGGCAACCTGACCGGACCGCAGATGGTGCGGGCCTTCTGGCACGGCCTGATCGCCGGCACCTATGTCGGCCATTCGGAGTGCTTCCCCGTCGATGGCGGCGAGTTCTGGCTAGGCGAGGGCGGCGAACTGCGCGGCGAGAGCGCGCCGCGGCTGGCCTTCCTGAAGACGATCATGGAGGCGGGGCCGCGTCCTGGGATCGAGCCGATCGACAAGTGGTGGGAGCAGCACCTCGGCGGCGTGCCGGGGCAATACTACCTGCGATACTTCGGCGACGACGCCCCGACCGAATGGGCGGTGGACGTGCCGCGCGACGAGATCACCGGCGGGGAGCGCTTCCGGGCCGACGTCATCGACACCTGGAACATGACGGTCGAGGCCGTGCCCGGCGTGTTCACCCTGGCGCAGAAGGACACGAAGTACTTCTTCCACGATCCGGCGCGGCCGACGCTGGCCCTGCCGGGGCGCAAGTGGATGGCGGTGCGGCTGACGCGGGTGGCCTAGAGCTCGGCGAGAAGGGCTTCCAGCCGGCGCATGTCCTCGGGCGGGGCGGTTTCGAAGCGCAGGGCCCGGCCGGTCACCGGGTGGACGAAGCCGAGGACGGCGGCGTGCAGGGCCTGACGCGTCAGGCCGACCTCGGTGACGGCGGCGCGGACGGGGGCGGCGGGGCTGCCCGAACCATAGACGGGGTCGCCGAGCAGGGGCGCGCCTTTCGACGCCATATGGACGCGGATCTGGTGGGTGCGGCCGGTGTGCAGGGTGCAGGCCACGCGGGCGGCCATGGGCGCGCCAGACGCCTTGGCGGGTTGGCCGAAGGTCTGCTGCACCACATAGTCAGTGACGGCCTCGCGTGCGCCGCCCTTGAGCACGGCCATCTTCTTGCGGTCATGGGGGGAGCGGCCGATCAGGGTCTGGATGCGGCCCTTTTCCGGCGAGGGGGCGCCGCGCGTGAGGGCGATATAGGTGCGCTCAATGTCGTGGGCGGCGAACAGGGCGGACAGGCCCTGGTGGGCGCGGTCGGTCTTGGCGGCGACCATGACGCCGGAGGTGTCCTTGTCCAGGCGGTGGACGATGCCGGGACGGGCCACGCCGCCGATGCCGGACAGGCCAGCGCCGCAATGGGCCAGCAGGGCGTTGACCAGGGTGCCGGTCTCGCAGCCGGGCGCCGGGTGGGCGGCCATGCCGGGCGCCTTGTCGATGACGATCAGGTCGGCGTCCTCGAAAAGGACGGTCAGGGGGATGGCCTCGGGCAGGGGCGTGGCCGGGGCGACGGGCGGCAGGATGACGGCGTAGAGGCCCGCTTGCGCCTTGGCCGAGCCGCTGGTGATCGGCTGGCCGTCGCGGGTGACGGCGCCCTCGGCCAGCAGGGCTTGCAGCCGGGCGCGCGACAGGGTGGGGAAGGCGGAGGCCAGGGCCTTGTCCAGACGGACGCCGGGGGCGTCGATCCGCGCCTCGAGCATTTCCGCGTCGTCGTCTTCCGTCAGCAAAGGTTCATCGGCCATAGGGCGAGATAGCATGGCTTGCGGGGCGGGTCGTCATGTCGTCCTTTGCCGCAGTTCAGCTTTGGGGAGAGGGACATGAGGTTTGTGATCGCCGCCGCCGTCGCCGCAACGGGCGTCGCGCTTCTGGCCGGCTGCACCACCATGACCAAGGAACAGTGCCTCGCCGGGGCATGGGGCGAGAAGGGCTATCAGGATGGGCTGTCGGGCTATCAGCCCAGCCGGCTGGACGATCATGCCCAGGCCTGCGCCAAGTATGGGGCGGCGCCCAACCCCAGCGCCTATCTGTCGGCGCGCGAGGACGGGCTGCGGACCTACTGCACCTGGGAGAGCGGCTTCCGTCAGGGGCGGCAGGGGAACAGCTACGGCGGGGTCTGTTCGCCGGCCGAGGAGCGCGACTTCCTGCCCGCCTATGAGGACGGGCGGCGGATCTATGTGGTGGAGCAGGCGGTGTCCTCGGCGCAAAGCGCGCTGAACTCGGCCATCAGCCGCATCGAGAGCCGCGAGGACAAGCTGGAGGCCAAGCAGCGCGAACTGCGTCAGGACGGCCTGACGGACGAGGATCGTGACCGCATCCGCGACCGTATCCGCGAGGTGCGCGGCGAACTTCAGGAAGCGCGCCGCGATGCGCGCCGTGCGGAGGAAGAGCTGCGCTATGCCGAGATCGAGGCGCGGCTGGTGATCGGGGTGATCGGCGGGCGTTACGGCGTCTGGTGACGAACTGAGAGCAGGCTGATCCTCCCCCATGCAGCGTAGCGGAATGGGGGAGGGGGACCATGCGCAGCATGGTGGAGGGGGCGAGATCTGGCCTCGCCGTCTTCCATTGAAACGCTGCGGTTGTGGCCGCCCCCTCCACCACTACGTGGTCCCCCTCCCCCGCAAGCGGGGGAGGATCAAGAGCGGGCGGCAATCAGCCGATCAGCCGATGCGCGGGTCCAGTTCGCCGGCGGCGTAGCGCTTGGCCATCTGGGCGGTCGACAGGGGCTTGATCTTGGACGCCTGGCCTTCGCAGCCGAACTGCTGGTAGCGCTCGATGCACAGCTTCTTCATGGCTTCCTTGGCGGGCTTCAGGTAGGCGCGCGGGTCGAACTCGCTGGGCTTCTCGGCCAGGATCTTGCGGATGGCGCCGGTGATGGCCATGCGGTTGTCGGTGTCGATGTTGATCTTGCGCACGCCGTGCTTGATGCCGCGCTGGATTTCCTCGACCGGCACGCCCCAGGTCTGGGGCATCTGGCCGCCGTAGGCGTTGATGATGTCCTGCAGGTCCTGCGGCACCGAGGACGAGCCGTGCATCACCAGGTGGGTGTTGGGCAGGCGGCGGTGGATTTCCTCGATCACGTTCATGGCCAGGACGTCGCCGTCCGGCTGGCGCGTGAAC
This sequence comes from Brevundimonas sp. NPDC007368, assembly GCF_042869015.1. Taxonomy (NCBI): domain Bacteria; kingdom Pseudomonadati; phylum Pseudomonadota; class Alphaproteobacteria; order Caulobacterales; family Caulobacteraceae; genus Brevundimonas; species Brevundimonas sp. NPDC007368. The sequence continues at coordinate 489,680 of NZ_JBIAFA010000001.1, forward strand.
TTGTAGGCGCCGTGCGAGGTGCCCATGGCGATCGCCAGGGCGTCGACCTTGGTGGCCTTGACGAAGTCGACGGCTTGATCCGGGTCGGTCAGCAGTTGCGAGTGGTCCAGCTTGCCCTCGAAGCCGTGGCCGTCTTCGGCCTCGCCCATGCCGGTCTCCAGCGAGCCGAGCACGCCCAGTTCACCCTCGACCGAGACGCCGCACGAGTGGGCCATCTCGGTGACGCGACGGGTGACGTCGACGTTGTATTCGTAGGAGGCGGGGGTCTTGGCGTCTTCTTCCAGCGAGCCGTCCATCATCACCGAGGTGAAGCCGTACTGGATGGCGGTGGCGCAGGTGGCCGGGCCGTTGCCGTGGTCCTGGTGCATGCAGACCGGGATGTGCGGATAGAGCTCGGCCAGGCCGTCGATCAGCTTGGCCAGGATGATGTCGTTGGCGTAGGAGCGGGCGCCGCGCGAGGCCTGGATGATGACCGGGGCGTTGACCTCATGGGCCGCCTCCATGATCGCCAGACCCTGCTCCATGTTGTTGATGTTGTAGGCCGGCAGGCCGTAGTCGTGCTCCGCCGCGTGGTCGAGCAGTTGTCGCAGCGTGATGCGCGCCATGGGTATTCTCCTGAGCCGGTATTGTTTTGCCGAGGCTTTAGCCCGAAGGGGCGGGGAAGTCACGCCGGGTCACCAGACCAACCCGGCGTTCGCTGAAGCGGAAGGTAAGGAAAACCCCGCCTCTGCAAGGAGGCGGGGGCCAGAAGTCTGACAAAGGTCAGGTCAGGCGCGCAGGGCCTCGACGCCCGGAAGCACCTTGCCCTCCATCCATTCCAGGAAGGCGCCGCCGGCGGTGGAGACGAAGGTCATGTCGTCGGCCGTGCCGGCATGGTTCAGGGCCGCGACGGTGTCGCCGCCCCCGGCCACGGCGACCAGCTTGCCGGCATGGGCCAGTTCGGCGGCGTGTTTTGCGGCGGCCACGGTGGCCTTGTCGAAGGGCGGGACCTCGAACACGCCCAGCGGGCCGTTCCAGATCAGGGTCTTGGACAGGTCCATGGCTCGGGCCAGACGGGCGACGGTCTCAGGCCCGGCGTCCAGGATCAGGTCGTCGGCGGCGATGCGGTCCAGGGCGCGCACGCCCGACTCGATGCCCGGCTTCACGCCCTTGGCGACCACGACATCGACCGGCAGCAGGAGTTCGCAGCCCTTCTGACGGGCTTCCTCGATGATCTCGAGCGCGGTCTCGGCCAGGTCCTTCTCGCACAGCGAACCGCCGACATCGACGCCTTGCGCGTGCAGGAAGGTGTTGGCCATGCCGCCGCCGATGGCCAGGTAGTCCAGCTTGGCCACCAGGTTCTTCAGCAGGTCCAGCTTGGTCGAGACCTTGGCGCCGCCGACGATGCCGATGACCGGCTTATGCGGGCTGCCGAGAGCGGCGTCGAGCGCTGAGAGTTCGCGAGCCATGGCGCAACCGGCGTAGGCGGGCAGCAGGCGGGCCAGACCCTCGGTCGAGGCGTGGGCGCGGTGCGCGGCCGAGAAGGCGTCGTTGACGTAGAGGTCGCCCAGTTCCGCCAGCTGGGCGGCGAAGGCCGGGTCGTTCTTTTCCTCGCCCTTGTGGAAGCGGACGTTCTCCAGCAGCAGCACGCCGCCGGCGTCGAGGTCGGCCACGGCGGCCCTGGCTTCATCGCCCACGCAGTCGTCGGCGAAGCGCACGGGGCCATGCAGCAACAGCTCCAGCGGTTCGACCACGGGGCGCAGGCTCATCGCGGCCACGCGCTCGCCCTTGGGGCGGTCGAAGTGGGCCAGCAGCACCACCTTGGCGCCGGCTTCACGCAGGCGGTGGATGGTCGGCAGGGCGGCCTTCAGACGGGTGTCGTCGGTGACCTTGCCGCCCTCCATCGGCACGTTGAAGTCCACGCGGACCAGAGCGGTCTGGCCGGACAGGTCAGCGGCGTCGTCGAGAGTGCGGAAGGTCATGAGTTTTCCTGCGGCTCGTGCCGCTGATAGATTGTGTGCGTTAGGTTTTTTGGCGCGACTTTTCCGGCGCTAACGAAGAAACGCTCGTCCAGCATTTCGTCATGGAAACTGGCGAGGATTTCAGTCGTCGCGATCTGGATCAGTTCACGTTCTTCATCGGTCGGCTCAGTTTCAAAAACAGCCTGACACGTAATTGTTCCTGCCGACAAATCGACAGAAAACGATCTGAGATTGGGCGTTACTGCGCCAAGCAAGGCGTTTTGGGCGGACAGCCTCAACAGGATGTCCGCCCTATTCGTCATCAGAGGAACTTGGCCATCACCAGGGCGCTGTCGGCCATGCGGGTCGCGAAGCCCCACTCGTTGTCGTACCAGCTCAGGACGCGGGCCAGCTTGCCGTCGACGACTTGCGTCTGCGGCAGGGCGGCGGTCGACGAGGCGGCGATGTGGTTCAGGTCCGACGAGACCAGCGGGTCGGTCGTGGTGAACAGGACGCCGTTCATCGGGCCGTCGGCGGCGGCTTGCAGGGCGGCGTTGATTTCCTCGACGGTCACGTCGCGGGCGGCGACGACCTTCAGGTCCACGACCGAGACGTTCGGGGTCGGGACGCGGATCGACGAGCCGTCCAGCTTGCCCTTCAGTTCCGGCAGGACCAGGCCCAGGGCCTTGGCGGCGCCGGTCGAGGTCGGGATCATGCTGAGGGCGGCGGCGCGGCCGCGGTACAGGTCCTTGTGCATCGTATCCAGCGTCGGCTGGTCGCCGGTGTAGGCGTGGATGGTGGTCATGTAGCCGCGCTCGATGCCGAACAGGTCGTTCAGCACCTTGGCCACCGGGGCCAAGGCGTTGGTGGTGCACGAGCCGTTCGACACGACGATGTCGTCGGCGGTCAGGGTCTCATGGTTGACTTTGAAGACGATGGTCTTGTCGGCGTTGTCGGCGGGGGCCGAGACCAGGACGCGCTTGGCGCCGGCCTTCAGGTGGGCCGAGGCCTTGTCCTTGGAGGTGAAGATGCCGGTGCACTCGAAGGCGATGTCCACCTTCAGCTCGGCGTGCGGCAGGTTGGCCGGGTCGCGCTCGGCGGTGACCTTGATCTTGCCGGTGCCGACGTCGATCCAGTCCTCGCCCGAGGTCACGGTGCCGGGGAAGCGGCCGTGCACCGAGTCATAGCGCAGCAGGTGAGCATTGGTCTCGACCGGACCCAGGTCGTTGATCGCCACGACCTCGATGTCCTTGCGGCCATGCTCGACGATCGAGCGAAGCACGAGGCGGCCGATGCGGCCGAAGCCGTTGATGGCGACGCGAACGGTCATGGGGAGGTCTCCTGAGCAAGGACGGTTTTTAGTTGGATGCCTTCTCGGACTATCGGCGTCACGATTCAACCCCGCGCCCGTAACAAGGTGTGATCGGGTGTAACCGAACCCAAACCTAGGCGGAGCGGCGCAGCAGACGGGTGACGCCGGTCTGGCTGTCGAGAACCTCCAGCGCGGTGACGCGGCCGGTCTCGTCGCGCACGAAGCGGATGCGGCGATAGGGTTCGTCCACGTCGAAGAAGAGGTCGCGCGAAAGCGCGCGCAGCCGCCAGGCCGGGCGGCGCTCGTTCTTCCAGGTCAGGCCGTCGGCGCTGGCCTGAACCACGGAGCCGCCATAGGCGCCGAGGTAGGCGGCGGGGTCGAACCCGGCGGGCTTGGCGTCCAGGGCTTCTCGCACCCATACAGCCTCTGTCGCGGCGGCGGGCGCGGCGCCGGACTGACCGGCCAGCGCGGTCTTCCAGGCCGCATCCAACGCCTCCTCGGCAGGCACGGCCACGTCGGGGCGGACGCCGACCTTCTCCCAGTTGCCGCCGGTCAGGGGATTGGTCGGCGAGCCGGTCGAGATGAAGATGCGATAGCCCGAGGGCGTGAAGACGGGACCGCCGGGATTGGCCGCGCCGCCCGAGGTCTCGCCGACGATGACGGCGCGTTTGGCCGCCTGCATCGTATAGGCGAAGGCTTCGGCCGCCGAGCCGGTGCGACCGCTGATCAGGACATAGACCGGCACGTCCACGCGCGGCGTGGCATAGGGCTGGGCCGGGGCCTCGCGGCTTTCGCCTTCGCGGGAATGGAAGCGGTTATAGACGTCGGCGTCCGGCCCGACGAAGGCGCTGACCAGATAGCCGACCATGGCGGGCGAGCCGCCGCCGTTGTTGCGCAGATCGATGATGACGGCGTCGGCGCTGGAAACCAGCTGCAGCGCGGCGTCGACCTGTTTGCGGGCGGGATCGTCGGGCCCCTCGAAATTCCCGAAGAAGCGCATCTCGATCAGGCCGACATTGCCCGGCAGGACCTGAACCGAGCGGAAGCCCTGGCCCTGACGGGCGGCGACCACGGGGAAGGGCACGGGGACGAGACCCGACGAAGCCGTCGTCGATCGGGCGGGAACAGGGCCCGACGGCGCCGGTTTGCCGACGCTGAAATGCTGGTCGTAGGGTTCCAGCCGCGCGGTCAGGGCTGTTTCCAGATCGCGGGGATCGGTCAGGCTGTCGTACCGGCCCTGGGCGGCTTCAGCTTCCAGCGCCGCGGCGATGACCTCGGCCTTGGCGGGATCGAAATAGGCGTCGCGGATGGCGGCGGCGATCTCGCCGACGACGACGCGGGGCGCGGCGGGGGCCTCGCTCTGTCGCGCCAGGGCGGGCGAGGCGGCGAGGAGCAGGGCGACGAGGAGCGCGGGCGTTTTCATGCCCCTCAGCTTATGCCGCCGCCCCGTCTTGGCGAGTGAACTCGCCGTAAGGTCGTCTCAGCAGCAGCGGAAGGCGCCGCCCGCCCCGAACCTGCGCGCTTCGTGCAGGCGGAAGAAGGCCGTGCGGTCCAGCGGCGGCTGCTCGGGGTGGGTGGCCTCGGCGTGGGCGACATAGACCTCATAGTCGGGCTGGCCGACCATGAGGCTGGCGGTGCGGCGAGCGTCCTTGCCCCACCGCACCAGAGTGTCGCGGCAAACGCAGAGCAGGTCGGCGCCGCCAGCCGGTTCAGAGGGCCTAGGCACGGGCCGTATCCATGGCTTCGTCCTCCAGCGTCAGCTCGTGGGCGGCCGGCTGCTCGACCACGGTCGGGTGGTTGATCTTCCGGGCCTTGAGGCAGGCGCGGACGCCATAGACCACCATGGTCAGGACCACGAACAGGAAGCCCGCGGTCAGGGCCGAGTTGACGTAGTCGTTGATGATGATGCGGTGCATGTCGCCCGCCGTCTTGGCCGGGGCCAAAATGTCGCCGGCGGTCAGGGCGTCCTGATACTTCCGGGCGTGGGCCAGGAAGCCGATCTTGACGTCGGGGTGCAGCAGCTTCTGGAAGCCCGCCGTCAGGGTGCAGATCAGCAGCCAGACCGCCGGAACCGCCGTGGCCCAGGCGAAGCGCTCGCGCTTCATCTTGAACAGAACCACGGTGCCCAGGATCAGGGCGACGGCGGCCAGCATCTGGTTGGCGATGCCGAACAGCGGCCACAGGCTGTTGATGCCGCCCAGGGGATCAACCACGCCGGTATAGAGGAAATAGCCCCACAGGCCGACCGTCAGGGCCGTGGCCACGACGTTGGCGGTCCAGGACCTGGTCTCGCGCATCCTGGGTACGGCCACGCCCAGCAGGTCCTGGATCATGAATCGGCAGACGCGGGTGCCGGCGTCGACCGTGGTCAGGATGAACAGGGCCTCGAACAGGATGGCGAAGTGGTACCAGAAGGCCATCATGGCCTTGCCGCCGATGATGCCCGACAGGATGTGGGCCATGCCGACGGCCAGGGTCGGGGCGCCGCCCGCGCGCGACAGGATGGAATGCTCGCCCACGTCGCGGGCCAGTTGCTCCAGTTCGGCCGGGGTGATGTGGAAGCCCCACTGGGCCACGGCGGCGGCGGCGGAGGCGGCGTTGTCGCCGATGATGCTGACCGGGCTGTTCATGGCGAAGTAGACGGCCGGATCCAGAACCGTGGCGGCGATCAGGGCCATGATGGCCACGAAGCTCTCGCAGAGCATGGCGCCATAGCCGATCAGCGGGATCTGGTTCTCGTTCTCCAGCAGCTTGGGCGTGGTGCCGGACGAGATCAGGGCGTGGAAGCCCGACACCGCGCCACAGGCGATGGTGATGAACAGGAAGGGGAAGAGGGCGCCGGAGAATACCGGGCCGCTGCCGTCGATGAAGGGGGTGATGGCGGGCATCTGCACGTGCGGGCGCACGATCAGGATGCCGACGGCGAGGGCCAGGATGGCGCCGATCTTCAGGAAGGTGGACAGGTAGTCACGCGGCGCCAGCAGCAGCCAGACCGGAATGACCGAGGCGATGAAGCCATAGGCCATCATGGCCAGGGCCAGGGTCGTGCCCGACAGGGTGAAGGCGGGGCCCCAGAACGGGTCGGCCGCGATATGGCCGCCGCCGATGATGGCGAGGATCAGCAGGACCACGCCGATGATCGAGACCTCGCCCACGCGACCGGGTCGCAGATAGCGGGTGTAGAGGCCCATGAAGACGGCGATGGGGATAGTGGCCGCGACCGTGAAGGTGCCCCACGGGCTTTCAGCCAGCGCCTTGACCACCACCAGAGCCAGAACCGCCAGAATGATGACCATGATCATCAGCACGCCGATCTGGGCGATGATCCCGGGGATGGGACCCATCTCGGTGCGGACCATGTCGCCCAGCGATCGACCGTCGCGGCGCGTGGACATGAACAGGACTATCATGTCCTGCACCGCGCCGGCCAGAACCGCGCCGACCAGAATCCACAGCACGCCGGGCAGATAGCCCATCTGCGCCGCCAGCACCGGCCCGACCAGAGGCCCTGCGCCCGCGATAGCCGCGAAATGGTGGCCGAACAGGACGTTGCGGGGCGTCGGCACATAGTCCAGCCCGTCGTTATGGCGCACCGCCGGCGTGGGCCGTTTCGCGTTCAGGCCCATGACCTTTCCGGCCAGATAGCGGGCATAAAAACGGTAGGCGATGGCGTAGACGCAGAGCGCCGCCACCACGATCCACACGGCGCTGATGCTCTCGCCCTGGTGCAGGGCGATGACAGCGAGGGCGATGGCCCCCAGTAAGGCGATGGCGCCGAAAATCAGCGCGGTCCTGAGCTTGCCCATGACGAACGGTCCTCCGGGTCGACTGAGGTGCGACCTTTCGTCATTTCTGGACCCTTTAGGGCCTCGGCGCCAACCGACTAAAGTCGAAGATCGACGCCTTTATTTTACCGTCAGGGCAAGCTTTGCCGCGATTATTCAGGGTTTGACGACGCGGACCTTGCTCGCCGCCTCTGTCGCGCGCTGGCGGGCCTGATCCGTGTCGGCGCCGCGGGCCAGGGCGACGCCCATGCGCCGACGCTCGAAGGCTTCGGGCTTGCCGAACAGGCGCAGGTCGGCGGTCGGCACCGACAGGGCCTCGGCCACGCCCTCGAACACCACGCCCTCGGCCTCCAGACCGCCGTAGATGACGGCGCTGGCGCCCGGCTCGCGCAGGGTGACGTCCACCGGCAGGCCGAGGATAGCGCGGGCGTGCAGGGCGAACTCGCTCATGGTCTGGGTGGCCAGAGTCACCAGTCCGGTGTCGTGCGGACGCGGCGAGACCTCCGAGAACCAGACCTTGTCGCCGGTGACGAACAGCTCGACGCCGAAGACGCCGAGACCGCCCAGGGCCTCCGTCACCTTGGCCGCGATGTCCTGCGCCGCCTGCAAGGCGACCTCGCTCATGATCTGCGGCTGCCAGCTTTCGACATAGTCGCCCTTCTGCTGGCGATGGCCTATGGGGGCGCAGAAGTCGGTGCGGACGGCGCCGTCGCGCAGCGACCGCACGGTCAGCAGGGTGATCTCGTAATCGAAGTCGATCTTGCCCTCGACGATGACCCGGCCGCCGGCGACCCGGCCCGAAGCCTCCGCGTAGGTCCAGGCGTCAGCGACCTGATCGGCGCTCTCGACATAGGACTGGCCCTTGCCCGAGGACGACATGACCGGCTTGACGAAGCAGGGGAAGCCCACGGTCTCGGCGCCCGCCGCCAGTTCCTCGGCGGAACCGGCGAAGGCGTAGGGGCTGGTCGGCAGGCACAGGTCCTCGGCGGCCAGACGGCGGATGCCCTCGCGGTTCATGGTCAGCCGGGTGGCGCGGGCGGTCGGGATGACGCGGGCCAGACCCGCCGCCTCGATGGCCGCCAGGGCGTCGGTGGCGATGGCCTCGATCTCCGGCACGATGATGTGCGGGGCCTCGGCCATGATGATGCCGTTCAGCACCTGGGGGTCGGTCATGGGGATGACGTGGCTGCGGTGCGCCACCTGCATGGCCGGGGCGTTGGGATAGCGGTCCACCGCGATCACCTCGGCGCCCAGACGCTGCAGCTCGATGGCCACCTCCTTGCCCAGCTCGCCGGAGCCCAGCAGCATGACGCGGGTGGCGGTGTCGGTAAGCGGCGTGCCGATCTTCATGGCTCAGGCTCCGGTGGCGGGTTCGATCAGGTCCCAGGCGTTGCCGTAGAGGTCTTCGAAGACCACCACCTTGCCATAGGCTTCGTGACGGGGCGTTTCGCGGAAGACGACGCCGGCTTCGAGCCAGGCGGCGTGGTCGCGCATCAGGTCGTCGGTGTAGAGGAAGAGCCAGACGCGGCCTCCGGCCTGATCGCCGATCCGGGCGACCTGCTTGGGCGTCGCTGCGCGGGCCAGCAGCAGGGAGGTCTGGCCGCCTTTGGGGGTGACGCGAACCCAGCGTTTGCCGCCGCCCATGTCGGTGTCTTCGCCGAGGTCGAAGCCCAGCTTGCCGACGTAGAAGGCGATGGCCTCGTCATAGTCGCGGACCAGCAGGCTGACGGCCCCGAGATGGCTCATGGGGTCGGAACCGCATAGAGGCGGCGGAAGGCGTCCAGCGCGGCGCCGTGATAGATGGTGGCGTGGCTCTCGGTCGGGCGCGGGGTGAAGTCCCATTTGACGCCGGGCAGGGCATGGTCGCGCAGGCTGGCGGTCAGGACGTCCATCGGCGCCTGCATCTCCTCGCCCTCGTCGCCGAGGGTCAGGATCAGGGTGCGCGGGTCGTTGGAGTGGTCGCGCAGATGGGCGCCGGACTGCCGCGCCAGCTGACCGCCGTCCCACCACAGGCTGGGGCTGACGGCGACATAGGCGTCGAACATCTGCGGCTCTTTCAGGAAAGTCTCGACCACGAAGAGTCCGGCCAGGGACTCGCCCATCAGGGCTGTCTCGCCGCTGGTGCGATAGCGGGCTTCGATGAAGGGCTGGACTTCATCGCCGATGAAGCGGCGGAAGCGGTCGGACTGGCCCTGCGTCGGATAGCGGGCGATCAGCTCGGCGTCCTCGGTCGGCAGGGCCAGCTCGTTGCGGCGGTCGACCGAGGCGACGCCCACGACGATGACGTCGCGCGTCGTGCCGACGATGGTCCCCAGCTGGGCGATGCCCGAGATGTGGTGGAAGTCCTGATCCTGTCCGCCGTCCAGCACATAGAGGACCGGATAGGTCTGGCCGCTTTCAGCATAGCCGGGCGGCAGCCAGACGTTGATCTCGCGTGTCCTGTCATAGACGGTCGATGGTACGGCCCATGATGAACCAATGAAGATCGGCGTGGCCCGGATGCCCATATCGAGAGCGTGAGATGGCGCCGTCGCGAACAGCGCCAGTCCCAGGGCGAGGCCCGCAAGCGAGCCCCGAAGGATCAAAGCCGGGCCTTGGCGGCTTCGACCACGGCCTCGGCGGTGATGCCGAACTCGCGGTAGAGGACTTCGGCCGGGGCCGAGGCGCCGAAGCCGGTCATGCCGACAAAGCCGCCGTCTTCGCCGATGAAGCGTTCCCAGCCCTGTTTGATCGCGGCCTCGACGGCGACGCGAACGGTGCCGCGGCCGATGACGGCGTCCTGATAGGTCTTGGGCTGCTGCTCGAACAGGGCGAAGCAGGGGACCGAGACCACGCGGGTCGGCACGCCTTCGGCCTCAAGCGTCTCGGCGGCCTTCAGGGCCAGGGCGACCTCGGTGCCGGTGCCGAACAGGGTGACTTTCGCTGCGCCGCTGGCGGCCTTCAGCTCATAGGCGCCCTTGCGCGACAGGTTCTCGCCTGCGTCGGTCATGCGGACGGCGGGGGTCTTCTGGCGCGACAGGCACATGGCGGTCGGCGTGGTCTTGTTCTGCAGGGCGACCTGCCAGCACTCCAGCGCCTCGACCGTGTCGGCGGGGCGCATGGTCAGCAGGTTGGGAATGGCGCGCAGGGCCGCCAGATGCTCGACCGGCTGGTGGGTCGGGCCGTCTTCGCCCAGGCCGATGCTGTCGTGCGTCAGGACGTGAACCACGCGCACGCCCATCAGGGCGCCCAGACGGATCGCCGGACGGCTGTAGTCCGCGAAGGCCATGAAGGTGCCGCCGTAGGGGATGACTCCGCCGTGCAGGGCCAGGCCGTTCATCGCCGCGGCCATGCCGAACTCGCGGATGCCGTAGTTCAGGTAGCGGCCGGCGTAGTCCGGCGCGTCGAGAATCTGGGTGTTCTTGACGAAGGTGTTGTTCGAGCCGGTCAGGTCGGCCGAGCCGCCGACCATTTCGGGGATGGCGTTGAACACCGTCTCCAGCGCCTCGCCCGAGGACTGGCGCGTGGCCAGGGCGGGCTTGTCGACGACCAGCGATTTCAGCTTCGCTTCAAGCGTCTCGAAGGCGCCGGTCGGCAGGTCGCCGGCCATGGCGCGGGTGAAGTCGTCGCGCTGGGCGTGGTTCAGCAGGCGGGCTTCCCAGCTCTTGCGGGTCTTGGCGCCCTGCTTGCCGACCTTGGCCCAGGCCTTCTGGACGCCTTCGGGCAGTTCGAACGGCTCGAACGGCCAGTGCAGGGCCTGACGGGTGGCGGCGATCTCGGTGGCGCCCAGGGCGGCGCCGTGGGTCTTGTGGCTGCCTTCCATGGTGGCGGCGCCCTTGCCGATCTTCGTCTTGCAGGCGATCAGCGTCGGCTTGTCCTGCTTGGTCGCCCAGGCCAGGGCCTTCTGGATCTGCTTGTAGTCGTGGCCGTCGATGGCCTTGACCGCCCAGCCCGAGGCCTTGAAGCGGGCCAGCTGGTCGGTGGCGTCCGACAGGGACACCTTGCCGTCGATGGTGATCTCGTTGTCGTCCCACAGGACGCACAGCTTGTTCAGCTTCAGGCGACCGGCAAGGGCGATGGCCTCCTGCGACACGCCTTCCATCAGGCAGCCGTCGCCGGCGACGACCCAGGTGCGGTGGTCCACCAGATCCTTGCCGAAGCGGGCGGCCAGATGGCGCTCGGCCAGGGCGAAGCCGACCGAGGTGGCCAGACCCTGACCCAGCGGGCCGGTGGTCGTCTCGATCCCGGCCATGTGCCCGTATTCCGGGTGGCCCGCGGTCTTGAAGCCCCACTGGCGGAAGTTTTCCAGCTGTTCCCGGGTCGCGTCCTTGTAGCCCGTGAGGTGCAACAGGCTGTAGATCAGCATCGAGCCGTGGCCCGCCGACAGGATGAAGCGGTCGCGGTCGGCCCAGTCGGGGCGGCTGGCGTCGAACTTCAGGAATTTCGAGTAGAGGACGGTGGCGACGTCGGCCATGCCCATGGGCATGCCGGGGTGGCCGCTCTTGGCCTTTTCAACGCCGTCCATGGACAGGACGCGGATGGCGTCCGCCATCTGCTTGGGCGAAGGCTTGGCGAATGCGGCTTGGGCGTCGGTCACGGCGAGACCTTTCCTCAGGAACAGGATAAAGCGGGGGCGCGCCGCCTTTACCCCGACGCGCGCACAGGTTCTATACGGAATCTGGACGAAAGGACCCCAATGGACGCCGTTACGGCCGCAAAGACACGCATCGACAAGGCCCTGGCCCTGCTGGAACGCAGGGTGCTGGAGCTGAAGGCGCGTCCGGCCACCGCCCCCGCCATCACCGACGACGACCTGTTCGCGCCGCGCCCGTCGAACGCCGCCGACCTGGTGCGGATCACCGAACTGGAAGCCGCAGGCCGCGACGCCGCCGAGGCCCTGGGCCGCGCCGCCGAGGCCGTGCGCGAGGTTCTGGCCGAGCAGGAGGCGCGCTGATGGCGACCGTCACGGTAGAGGTCAACGGCCGTTCCTATGCGGTGGGCTGCGCCGACGGCCAGGAAGAGCGTGTCGGCATCCTGGCTCGCCAGTTCGACACCCATGTGCGTCAGATCGCTGGCGACGTCGGCCATGTCGGCGACCTGCGTCTGTTCCTGATGGCCTCGCTGATGCTGGCCGACGAACTGCACGAGGCGCGTCAGCGTCTGGAGAACGGGCAGGGCCCGGTAGTTGAGGACGGCCCGAAGAAGGCCCCGCCGCCGCCGCCCGGCGACGGCGTGGCCGAGGCCCTGAACGCGGTCGCGGCCCGCATCGAGAAGATCTGCCAGACGATCTGACGACTCTGATCTTTCCTCCCTGTTCGCGGAGCGAATGGGGAGGTGGATCGGCGGCGTAGCCGACGAGACGGAGGGGGCGACTTCACGTCCGCCGTCTGTGCCGCCCCCTCCACCGCTACGCGGTCCCCCTCCCCACAAAGTGGGGAGGAAAGAGTGAGCGTTCGCCATTGTTGAATCCCACCGGACCGCCTATCTTGCTCGACGGCGGGTCCTGCTGCGGCTCACGTCGAAGACAACATATCCTTCTGACCTTAATTCACTCATAGGGATCTGTCCCTGTCCGGGCTCGAGGGCCTGGGCATACGGAGCCCACCTGGCTACCCAGGTCGAGAGGATTTAAACCGTCCTCACGGTTCACGCGGCGCCGCCACCCCATCTCATTTTGTGCGCTATGCTCGCGACGCGGTCGCTCGCGGCTTGAGCGCGTTTTGTGCGCTATGGACGGGACATGACCTCCAAACACGAACTCCGCGCCTCCATGCGCGCCCTGCGCAAGCGGCTGGCTGAGGTCGATAGCGAGGCCGCAGAGCGCGCCGCCGGTCATGCCGAGGCTTTGCCGTCGGGCGACACGGTGGCCCTTTACCGCGCCATGGGGTCGGAGCTGGACACGGACGCGTTGGCTGTCGCCCTGCATCAGGCGGGGCGTCGTCTGTGTCTGCCGGTGGTCATCGAGCGCGACGCGGCCATGATCTTCCGCGCCTGGGCGCCGGGCGAGCCGCTGGAGCTGGACGCCGCCGGATGTCCCGCGCCCCTGCCGCTGAGCGAGGTGGTGCGGCCGGGCCTGATCCTGACGCCCCTGTTGGCCTTCGATGCTCACGGCGGACGGTTGGGCCAGGGCGGCGGCTATTACGACCGGACCTTCGCGATGCTGCCCGACGCGCGCCGGGTCGGCTTCGCCTATGCCGGGCAGGCGATCGATCGCCTCGATCTAGAGCCGCACGACATCCGCCTGCATGGCGTTTTGACCGAGACCGGCTATAGAGCCTTCCCATGAGATTGGCGTTTTTCGGTGACGTGGTCGGCAAGTCCGGGCGCGAGGGACTTTCGGACCATCTTCCGGGGCTGAGGCGCGACCTCAGGCTCGATTTCGTGGTGGTCAACGCCGAGAACGCGGCGGGCGGTTTCGGCATCACCGAGAACACCGCCAACGACATCTTCAACGCCGGGGCCGACGTCCTGACGCTGGGCAACCACAGCTGGGACCAGCGCGAGGCCCTGACCTATATCGTACGCGAGCCGCGCCTGATCCGCCCGGCCAACTATCCGCGCCTGATGGATGCGCCAGGGCGCGGCGCGGACGTCTTCGTCACGTCGGACGGCCGCCGGGTGCTGGTCATCAATGTGCTGGGCCGCGTCCACATGGACCCGATGGATGACCCCTTCAGCGCCGTGGAGCGTGAGTTGGAGGCGGCGCCGCTGGGCGTCGTCGCCGACGCCGTCATCGTCGACATGCACGCCGAGGCCACCAGCGAGAAGATGGGCATGGGCCACTTCTGCGACGGCCGCGCCAGTCTGGTGGTCGGCACCCACACCCATGTCCCGACCGCCGACGCGCAGATCCTGCCCCACGGTACGGCCTATCAAACCGATGCGGGCGGCTGCTGCGACTACGACTCCGTCATCGGCAACGACAAGGAAGAGCCGCTGCGCCGCTTCACCACGCGACTGTCCGGCGGGCGCTATGTCCCCGCCAGCGGCCCGGCCACCATCTGCGGCGTCTTCGTCGAGACCGACGACTGCACGGGTCTGGCCAAGCGGGTCGAAGCCATCCGCGTCGGCGGGCGGTTGAGCCAAGCCATTCCGCAGGTCGATTAAGCGCAGCCTAAGCTTTAATCACCGCTCATCCCCGCGGAGGCGGGGACCCAGTGCTTTGACTACGGGCAGGCGTGTAGTGGCAAGGCGTGGTTCAGCCGTCGCATCTGAGGCTCTCACTGGGTCCCCGCCTCCGCGGGGATGAGCGGGTGAAGGGCCCGTTTTCGATTAGTTTGAACGCGCTTCCAACGCCCGCAATCGGCTTTCCTCGGCCTTGAGGTCGCCGGTCAGTTGGGCCTTAAGCGCCGGGTCAGTGGTCGTGGCCAGCAGGGCGCGGGTGTCCTCGACGGCCTGACGCCGTGAAGCGATCAGGCGCGAGAGTTCATCGCCCTCGGCGGGCGCAACCGCGGCCCGCTTGGCCGCCGCAGCCTGTTCTTCCTCGGTGGTCTTCAGCGCGGCGGCTTGCCGGGCGGCGGCCGCGTCGCGCAGGGCGTGCTGGACCGGGTCGCCGCCCTCGAAGTCGCAGGCGGTCAGCAGGGCCGCGCTGGCGATCAGGAGAGCGACGGCGCGAGCGCGCATCAGCCCTCGATCCAGTTCGGCATCCAGCCTTCGTGGATTTCGCGCAGGTGGGCGACGGGGATGCGGTAGAGCTCGCCCTTCGGACCCGAGGAGGCGAAGTCCGCGCCCTTGGCGACGCCGACGACCGAGGCGTGCAGGCCAGCTTCCTGAGCCTTGGCGATCAGGGCCTCGGCGTCCGAGACGGCGACCAGATAACGGGCCTGGTCCTCGCCGAACAGGAAGCCGTGGGCATGGGCGGCGCTGGAGGCGTTCAGCTCGATGCCGACGTCAGACGCCAGGGCCAGGTCGGCGGCGGCGCCGACCAGACCGCCGTCCGACAGGTCGTGAACGACCGTCAGCTCGCCCGTTTCGATCAGGCCGCGCACGAAGTCGCCGGTCTTGCGTTCCAGCTTCAGGTCCACCGGCGGCGGGGCGCCGTCCTCGCGGCCCAGAACCTCGCGCAGATAGATGGAGGAACCCAGTTCGCCGTGCGTCTGGCCGATCAGGACCAGCACATCGCCCTCGACCACGCCGCCGAAGCCGGTGACCACGTCGTAGTTGGTCAGCAGGCCGACCGCGCCGACCGTAGGGGTCGGCGGAATGGCGACGCCGTTGGTCTCGTTGTACAGGCTGACGTTGCCCGACACGACGGGGAAGTCCAGCTCGCGGCAGGCCTCGGCCATGCCGTCGGTGGCGCGCACGATCTGGCCCATGATCTCGGGGCGCTGCGGGTTGCCGAAGTTGAGGTTGTCGGTGATGGCGATGGGACGCGAGCCCACGGCGGTCAGGTTGCGCCAGGCCTCGGCCACGGCCTGCTTGCCGCCTTCATAGGGGTCGGCCTGGACATAGCGCGGAGTGCAGTCGCTGGTGACGGCCAGACCCTTGTCCGTGCCGTGGACGCGGACCACGCCGGCGTCGGCGCCGGTCGAGGAGTCCTGCAGGGTGTCAGCCATGACGTGACGGTCGTACTGTTCCCAGATCCAGCGCTTGGACGCCATGTCGGGGCAGGCGATGACCTTGATGACCGCGTCGTTCCAGCTTTCCGGGGCCGGCACTTCCGCCGGGTCGAGGCGGGGCTGCAGTTCGGGCTGGACCCAGGGACGGTCATAGAGGGGAGCGTCGTCGAACAGCGGGGCCAGCGGCACGTCGCAGACGACCTCGCCGTGATGCTTCAGCACCAGATGGCCCGTGTTGGTGGTCTTGCCGATGATGGCGAAGTCCAGACCCCACTTCTGGAAGATGCGATAGCCGACCTCCTCGAAGCCGGGCTTCAGAACCGCCAGCATCCGTTCCTGGCTTTCCGACAGCATCATCTCATAGGCGGTCATGCCCTCTTCGCGCTGAGGCACCTTGTCGAGGTCCAGCTCGACGCCGACGCCGCCCTTGCCCGCCATCTCGACCGATGAAGAGGTCAGACCGGCCGCGCCCATGTCCTGAATGGCGGCGACCGCGCCCGAGGCCATCAGCTCCAGCGTGGCCTCGATCAGCAGCTTCTCGGCGAAGGGGTCGCCGACCTGGACGGTGGGGCGCTTGGCCTCCGACTCGTCGTCGAACTCGGTCGAGGACATGGTCGCGCCGTGGATGCCGTCGCGGCCCGTCTTGGAGCCGAAGTAAACCACGTCATGGCCGGCTTCCGGCGCGGCCGAGTAGTAGATCTCATCGGCGCGGGCGATGCCGACGCACATGGCGTTGACCAGGATGTTGCCGTTGTATCCCTTGTGGAAGTTGGTCTCGCCGGCGACCGTCGGCACGCCGACGCAGTTGCCGTAGCCGCCGATGCCCGCGACCACGCCCTTGACCAGACGCTTGGACTTCTCGTGCGAGGGATCGCCGAAACGCAGGGCGTTCAGCAGGGCCACCGGGCGGGCGCCCATGGTGAAGACGTCGCGCATGATGCCGCCCACGCCCGTCGCCGCGCCCTGATAGGGCTCGATGTAGGAGGGGTGGTTGTGGCTCTCCATCTTGAAGATGCAGGCGTCGCCGTCGTCGATGTCGATGACCCCGGCGTTCTCGCCCGGGCCGCAGATGACGCGCGGTCCCGTGACCGGGAACTTCATCAGCTGCTTCTTGGAGGATTTGTAGGAGCAGTGCTCGGACCACATGACCGAGAAGACCCCCAGCTCGACCTGGTTGGGCTCGCGGCCCAGCCGGTCCAGCAGGACCTCATACTCGTTCGGAGCCAGACCGTATTCAGCGGCCAATTCTGCGGTGGTCTTTTGCGGAGCGCTCATGGGCGGGGCTTCTAGCCGGGTCTGAGCCTCCTGTCAGCCCGTCCCTTCAGTGAGGCCTCTCAACACCGCGTTTCAGGCCGAAGACCAGGATGACCGCCGCGATCACCAGCAGGAAGGCGGCGCCCAGGGCGGTGAAGCCCAAGATCGGGTTGCGCTCCTGCTCCGCCACGAAGGCCCCGACCAGACCCCAGACGATGGGAAGAGAGTAGGCCATGGTGCGCAGGTAGAGGGTGACCTCAATCGCCACCAGAACCGTCACCACGATCGCCGCCATGGCCCAAGCGGTGGGCGAGGCGAAGGCGGGCAGGGCGTCGAATGCTGTCGCCGTGGTGATCAGGTTCAGCGGAGCGGCGATGGTCAGCCATCCCGCCAGCGCCGCCAGCGGCCAGATCAGGAACCAGCGGTCTCGGTCCATGAAGCCCGTGGTGCGAATGGTCTTGGCTGTCGCCAGCAGGGGGACCAGCAGCGCCAGCAGGGAGGCGAAGATGATGACCACGCTGGCCGCCTTAAGGTTCAAGGCCGCGACCACGATCCACAGACCTATGCCGAACATCGCCACCGCCGAGGGCCAGCCCATGCGGTTGATCAGCAGGCTCTCGCCCGTCTGCGGCAAGGCTTGACGTCCGGCGTAGGTCAGCAGGCCCAGATAGAGCAGGCCCCAGATGGAAAAGGCGTAGCCCGCCACCTGCAGGGTCTGGTTCCCGTCCGCCGCGAACTCGGCCTGCGACAGGCCGAAGCGCCCCAGATTCTGAACCACGGGAACCACCACGGCGAAGACGGCGGCGGCCAGCACCGCCAGACGGCGGGTCCGTTGTCGTGGTGTGGGGCGTTCGATGGCGGACATGCGGGCGTCTCCGGCTCAGCTTCGCCGTATGTACGCGTCAGCGGCGCGATTGGTTCACCGGAACCGTGAAGGCGGAACGTCGCTTAGCTCAGGAAAGGCTCAACAAGGAGACCGCCATGGCCGACCCTGACGACCTGCCGGAGGACCCGGCCCTCGACACCGACGAGGTGGAGACCAATCGCGCCCTGGAGCAGGGACTGGGCGTCGGCGCCCGCGAACTGGCCGCTATCGGCGAGTCGGGCGCGGCGGGCACGCTGGAGCGCCGGCTGGACGAAGACGGCGAACCGATCGAGCCCGAGATCGAGGTCGACGAACTGGGCCGCAGCGCCAGCGTGCTGGACCGCAAGAAGCCGCTTCAGGATGACGACAAGGAGCAGCTGGACAAGGAGTCCGACGCCTAGACCGTTCAGGCGGCCGCGTAGATGCTCTGGAACAGGACGGCGCCGTCGGCTGAGCCCAGCTCGGCTTCAAAGGCGCGGTCGGGGTGGGGCATCATGCCCAGCACATTGCCGCGTTCGTTCTGGATGCCGGCGATGTCGGCGACCGAGCCGTTGGGGTTGTCGACATAGCGGAACACCACCTGGCCCTCGCCCTCGAGACGCGCCAGGGTCTCGGCGTCGGCGAAGTAGTTCCCGTCGCCGTTGCCCTGGGTCATGACGACTTCGCGCTGGCCCTGATAGCCCGAGGTGAAGCGGGTCTGGCCGTTGGCGACCGTCAGGCTGATCGGCTTGCAGACATATTTCAGACCGGCGTTTCGCAGTAGGGCGCCCGGCAGCATCCCGGCTTCGCACAGGACCTGGAAGCCGTTGCAGATGCCGACCACGGTGACGCCGTCGTCGGCGGCCTTCTTGACAGCCTGCATGATCGGGGCCTGGGCCGCCATCGCGCCGCAGCGCAGATAGTCGCCGTAGGAGAAGCCGCCCGGCAGGACGATCAGATCGAGGCCTTTCGGCAGCTCGGTCTCGGCGTGCCAGACCATTTGGACCTGTTCGCCAGTGGAACGTTCGACGGCGACCTTGCAGTCGCGGTCGCAGTTGGAACCCGGGAAGACGATGACGGCTGCGCTCATGGCCGGGCCTCCTAGCACCCTTCGCGACGAATGTCAGGCGTCGCTTTTAGGCGACCTTGCGTCCGGTCAGCCAGGCGACGACCCAGACCGCGAAACCGCCCAGCGACAGGGCCACGCCGACCCAGCCGGTCGAGGTCCAGCCCCAGCCCGCGGCCACGGCCATGCCGCCCAGCAGGGGGCCGATGGCGTTGGCGGTGTTGAAGGCCGAGTGGTTCAGGGCGGCAGCCAGGGTCTGGGCGTCGCCGGCCACGTCCATCAGGCGGGTCTGCAGAATGGAGCCCAGCCCGCCGCCGCCGCCGATCAGGAAGACCACGATCAGCATGGCCCCCAGGTGGGGGGCTGCGAAGGGATAGAGGGCCAGCGCCGCCGCGCTCCACAGCAGCAGTCCGCCCGCCGCCTTCATGCCGTAACGGTCGGCGGCCCAGGCCCCCAGCAGGTTGCCGCTCATCATGCCCAGACCGAACATGGCGAAGACCCAGGGCAGGACCTCGGGCCCCACGCCGGTCACGGCGGTCAGGGTCGAGGCCAGATAGGCGTAGACCGCGAACATGCCGCCAAAGCCGATGGCCCCGACACCCAGGGTCAGCCAGACCTGCCCGCGCTTCAGGGCGCCCAGCTCGCGCAGGGGGCTGGCGTCGGCGTGGGCCGGATCGCGCGGCGCGAACAGGGCGACCAGGGCCATGGTGACGACGGCCAGAACGCTGACGATGGCGAAGGTCCAGCGCCAGCCGAAACTGTGGCTAACGGCAGTGGCGACCGGTACGCCAATGACGGTGGCGACGGTCAGGCCCAGCAAGATGGTGGACACCGCGCGGGTGCGCAGCCTCAGCGGCACCAGCGAGGCCGCGACCAGGGCCGCCACGCCGAAATAGGCGCCGTGGGGAATGCCGCTGAGGAAGCGGAAGGCCAGCATCCACTCATAGGTGGGGGCGATGGCGCTCAACGCATTGCCGACCGCGAACAGGGCCATGAAGCCGATCAGCAGCAGCCAGCGCGGCAGACGCGCGCCCAGCACGGCCAGGATGGGCGCCCCGACCACGACGCCGGCGGCGTAGGCGCTGATGACGTGCCCAGCGGTGGGCTCATCGACGCCCAGACCCGCCGCGAAGTCAGGCAGGACGCTCATGGCCGCGAACTCGGTCACCCCGATGGCGAAGCCGCCCATGGCGAGGGCCAGCAGGACCAGCGCCACCTTGCCGGGGGCGGCCACCGTCTCCATCGCGGGCGACGGCGCGCAGGCGCGATCGTCGATACAGGAGGCGGTGTCGGTGGGGGCCATGGATTATCGCAATGCAACAAACTTACGCTGCGTCGCAAAATAGGGGCCGCCGCCGGAGGCGCAACCTTGGCGGGGAGATCAGGTCATCACGCTTTGTTTGCGCTGCGGCTCAGGCCGCGGTCAGCTCTGCGCGGACCTTGGGGTGCGACACCGACAGGCCCAGGGTCTGGGCGGCGTACAGCTCCAGCAGCAACCGGTCGTGACCCTCGGGCACGGCCAGCCAGCGCGCCTTGATCGGTTTGCGGCGACCGGGTCGAGGCGGGGGCTCGCTGACGCTGATCCGGGCGGCACCGTGGCTGGGCTTGTGCACCTGGGCGGCCAGCGCCAGGCGCAGCGACGGCGCCAGCATCTGTTCCTCCAGATGGGGCGGGCTGCCCACATGGATCGGCTCGTCCTCCTGATAGAAGACGTAGACCGCCCCCGACGCCGGCAGCCGCGCTCGCGTCAGGGCCTTGAGCGGTTGGGCCATCAGGCGGCGGTACAGTTCGGGAACCGCCGCCAGCCTCTGGTCATGGTCGAGCGCCGCCGCCGTCACTCGCCGGTGTTCTCGTAGGTGGCGGTGATCGAGGCCTTGGCGAGGGTGTGGAAGTGCAGGTTGAAGCCGAAGACGGCGCCCGAGTTGTCGGCGCTCACCGGCAGATGGTCCACGTCCACGGCGAAGACGGTGAAGATATAGCGGTGCGGGCCGTGGCCTGGGGGCGGGGCGGCGCCGCCGAAACCGGCCTCGCCATAGTCGGTGCGCCCCTGAACCGCGCCCCTGGGCAGGTTCGCGCCGCCGACGGCGCCTGCGCCCGCCGCCAGTTCGGCGACATCGGCGGGGATGTTGGCCACGGTCCAGTGCCAGAAGCCCGAGCCGGTCGGCGCGTCGGGATCATAACAGGTGACGGCGAAGCTTTTCGTGCCTTCCGGCGCGCCGGACCAGGACAGATGGGGCGAGGTGTCGCCCAGGGCCTTCACCTGGGCGTCGGGCAGGACGCCGCCGTCGCGGATATCGGCGGAGGTAAGGGTGAAGGTCAACGGCGGCGCTCCCTTGTATCTGGTTCGTCAACGGAACGGTCGGGCTTCCACACCGTTGCGCTGCGACAGTCTGTTCCTAGCCAAGCTTGATCCAGGTTCAAAGCGCGGAGCGCCGGATGCTGCAAGCCCTTCTTGATCAGACCTTCCTGACGCGGTCCGTACGGGTGCGTCTGCCGGACGGGCGCGAGCTTACGGCGGGGCCGGGAACGCCCGAACTGACGGCCGAGATCGCGGATACGAAAACCGCCCTGGCCATCGCCGCCAATCCGGAACTGGCCTTGGGCGAGGCCTTCATGGACGGAACCTTCCGGGTCGAGGGCGGCGACATCTACGACTTCCTGCAACTGACGACTTCGCAACTGGCGATCCGCCCGCGCACGGGGAAGCTGACCCTGCTGCAACGCATCCGGCGCGGCGCGGAACAGGCCAATGACCGGCTGCACGCGCGTAGCAATGTCCACCACCACTACGACCTGACGGTCGACTTCTATCGGCTGTTTCTGGACGAGGACCTGCAATATTCCTGCGCCTTCTTCGAGACGCCGCAGGCCTCGCTGGAACAGGCTCAGGTCGCCAAGAAGCGGCGGCTGATCGACAAGCTGCTGCTGACGCCGGGGCAGAGCGCGCTGGACATCGGTTGCGGCTGGGGCGGCCTGGGCCTGTCGATGGCCGAACGCGGGGCGCGGGTCACCGGCGTCACCTTGTCGACCGAACAGCACCGCACGGCCAATGAGCGGGCGGCGGCGCGCGGCCTGGCCGATCGGGCGGAGTTCCGACTGCAGGACTATCGCGACCTGCAACAGACCTTCGACCGCATCATCTCGGTCGGCATGTTCGAACACGTCGGGGCGCCGAACTATCAGGAATATTTCGACGGCGTGGCGCGCCTGCTGGCGGACGACGGGGTGGCGGTCATCCATTCCATCGGCCGCAAGACCCCGCCCAGCCGCACCCAGCCCTTCATCCGCAAATACATCTTCCCCGGCGGCTATATCCCTGCCCTGTCCGAGGTCCTGCCCGCCATCGAACGGGCGGGCCTGTGGGTCACGGACATGGAGGTGCTGCGCCTGCACTACGCCGAGACGCTGAAGGCATGGCGGACGCGCTTTCTGGCCCGGCGCGACGAGGCGTTGACGATGTACGACGAGCGCTTTTGCCGGATGTGGGAATTCTATCTGGCCGCCAGCGAGGTCGCCTTCCGCGAACTGGGCCACATGGTCTTCCAGCTGCAGTTGGCGAAGCATCAGGCCGCCGTGCCGTTGAGCCGGGACTATCTGTGCGATTGATATGAAAAAGGCCGCTCTTTCGAGCGGCCTTGATCGTTCGAACCATATTCGCCGTCAGGCGACTTCGATCCGGTAGCTTTCGATGACCGTATTGGCCAGCAGGGTGTCGCACATGCGTTTTACCTCGGCTTCCTTGTCGGAGACGCTGTCCTCGAGGTCGAACTCGATCAGCTTGCCGACGCGGGCGTTGGCGACGCCGGCCCAGCCCAGACCCTGCAGGGCGCCTTCAACGGCCTTGCCCTGAACGTCCAGGACGCCGGGCTTCAGGAAGACGTGAACTTTCACCTTGGCCATTAGTGCAGTCCTCCTTGGATCACGGTCGGCATGTCCTTCATGATGCCGAGGCGGCGGGCCACCTCGGTGTAGCTTTCGATCACGTCGCCCATGTCGCGACGGAAGCGGTCCTTGTCCAGTTTCTCGCCGGTGGTCGAGTCCCACAGACGGCAGCTGTCCGGGCTGATCTCGTCGGCCAGGATGACGCGGGCGAAGTCGTTTTCCCACACGCGGCCGAACTCGATCTTGAAGTCGACCAGGGTGATGCCGACCGCGCCGAACATGCCGCACAGGTAGTCGTTGACGCGGACCGTCATCGCCAGGATGTCGTCGAGTTCCTGGGTCGTGGCCCAGTTGAAGGCGGTGATATGCTCTTCCGTCACCATCGGGTCGTTCAGCTCATCCTTCTTGTAGTAGAATTCGATGATCGAACGGGGCAGGGGCGTGCCCTCTTCCTGACCCAGGCGCGTGGCCAGCGAACCGGCGACGACGTTGCGGCAGACGACTTCCAGCGGAATGATCTCGACTTCGCGGATCAGCTGCTCGCGCAGGTTCAGGCGCTTGATGAAGTGGTTGGTCACGCCGATCGAGTTCAGGCGCGACATGATGAATTCGCTGATGCGATTGTTGATGACGCCCTTGCCTTCCAGGGTCGCCTTCTTCTGCGCGTTGAAGGCGGTCGCGTCGTCCTTGAAATACTGGATCAGCGTGCCCGGCTCGGGACCCTCGTACAGGATCTTGGCCTTGCCCTCATAGAGCTTCTTGCGCTTGGTGTTCATCACTCGGGTCCCGGACGGGGAGGAAACGGACGGCCTCAAAACGAAAAGCGCGCGGCCCTGCGATTGTGGGCGGCGCGATCCTGAATCGACGGCGGCTATATAAGACCGCACGCCCTTTAGCCGAACGGGGCCTGTGACACAAATATCCTCCTGTAACCCAGCGTCAGTACCGCGACCGCGAGTCCGGTTGCGTTCGCGCGCGAGGGGGCTATAGACGGCGTTGCGGACCCTAATTCCGTCCGCCACTGGAGTGACTACGCGCATGACGACCTTCGACGATCGGGAAAAGGGCTACGAGTCCAAATACGCCCTCGATCAGGAACAAGAGTTCAAGGCCATCGCGCGTCGTAACAAGATGCTGGGCCTGTGGGCGGCCGAGAAGATGGAACTGTCGGCCGACAGCGCCGAGCAATACGCCGCCGCCGTGGTTCGTGCCGACTTCGAGCAGCCGGGCGAGGAAGACGTCTTCCGCAAGATCGCCGGCGACTTCAAGGCTTCGGGCCTGACGGTGTCCGAGGGCGAATTGCGCTCCAAGATGGACGAACTGGCCTCGATCGCCCGCGAACAGATTCGCGCCGGCGAGTAAGCTCAGGTCCTCCGACCGAAATCAGAAGGGCCGCTGCCGGCGACGGCAGCGGCCCTTCTTCATTCAAGGTCGTTACTTCGGCATCAGCACCGTGTCGATGACGTGGACCACGCCGTTCGACTGGCCGACGTCGGCCTGGGTGATGGTCGAGGTTCCGCCCTTGGCGTCGGTGATGGTCCACTTGCCGCCGCCGGCGTCCTTGACGGTCAGCTTCTCGCCCTGGACCGTGGTCAGGGTGGCGGTTCCGCCGCCCTTCTGGGCCTCGGCGGCGATGTCGGCGGCGGTCAGTCGACCGGGCACGACGTGATAGGTCAGGATCTTGGTCAGGGCGGCCTTTTGGGCCGGTTGCATCAGGCCTTCACGCGTGGCCGCCGGGATCTTTTCAAAAGCGGCGTTGTCCGGGGCGAAAACGGTGAAGGGCCCGGCCCCTTGCAGGGTCGTGGCCAGTCCGGCGGCCTGCACCGCGGCGACCAGGGTGGTCAGGTTCGGCGCCTTGGAGGCGTTGGCGACGATGTTGTCGGCGGGGTTCATGGCCACGCCGCCGACCATGGGCTCGGTCGCCATGGGGGTCATGGCGGCGGGCTCGGCGGGCATGGCGTCGGCCGGGGCCTTCTCGACCTTGGTGTCGTTGTTGCCGCAGGCGGCCAGCGCCAGCAGAGCGGCGACGGATACGGTGGCGAGGGTGGCGGTTCGGGTGATTTTCATGGCGTCTCTCCATCGACGTCCGCTCGGTTTGGGGCGCGGCGTCGGGGAGAACTACGGTCGAGGGCCGCAAAAGGATGCGGCCTTCTTCAAATTATCCGGCGCGACCTGTGATCGCCACGCGCCCTCAGTCGGCGAAAACGATCGTCTTTCCGTCGTGCATCAGGACACGGTCGTGCAGGTGATGGGAGACGGCGCGGGCCAGGACGCGGCGCTCGATATCGCGGCCCTTGCGGATCAGATCGGCGGGGGCGTCGCGGTGGCTGATGCGCTCCACGTCCTGCTCGATGATGGGGCCTTCGTCGAGGTCGGCGGTGACGTAGTGGGCCGTGGCGCCGATCACCTTCACGCCGCGCGCATGGGCCTGATGATAGGGCTTGGCCCCCTTGAACCCCGGCAGGAAGGAATGGTGGATGTTGATGCAGCGCCCCGCCAGCCGTCCGGCCAGGTCGTCTGACAACACCTGCATGTAGCGGGCCAGCACCACCAGCTCCGTCCCGGTTTCTTCGATCAGGGCCAGCAGGCGCGCCTCCTGCGCCGCCTTGTCGCCGCTCATCGGCAGGTGGTGGAAGGGCAGGTCGCCCAAATCGACGTGGCCGATCATGTCGCGCGGATGGTTGGAGACCACGGCCGTCACTTGCATCGGCAGTTCGTCGATGCGCCAGCGGTACAGCAGGTCGGCCAGGCAGTGATCGAACCGCGAGGTCAGGATCATCACCTTGCGCGGCTCGGGCCCGCGCAGGGTCCAGTCCATCTCGAACCGCTGGGCCAACGGCGCGAAGCCGTCTCGAAGAGCGGCCTCGGCGTCTCCTTCGGCCGGCTCGAACACCACCCGCATGAAGAAGTAGCCGCTCAGGGCGTCGCCGAACTGCTGGGCGTCCGAGATGTTGGCGTCCCGCTCCAGCAGGAAGGCGGAGACGGCCGCCACGATGCCGTGGCGGTCGGGGCAGGACAGGGTCAGGATCATCGGGCGGTCGACTTAATCGGGAAGGAAGTCGCCCAGTATGGCCCAGCTTTCCGCCTTTGCCGACAAGGATATTGCGTGCGCCGGACTGGACGACGGCAGGTCGATCAGAGTGACGCCGTGCAGATCGCCCAGGATACGCCGGCCCAGCTTCGCCGCCAGCCCGCCGTTGAAGGCGACGGCCTTCAGCTTCGGCAAGGCTGCGACGAGCGCCGGAAGGTCGGCATGGAGGGGCAGCCGAATGGCGGCGTCGAGGCTGCCGATCCTCTCCGCCTCGGCGACCGTGTCCCAAAGACCGACGCCGCGCGCCAGAAGCGTGATCAGCCGCTCCTCGTAGGCTTGCTGATGCAGGTCAGGCTGATCGAGCAGGCCTCCCATCAGTCGCCAGAAGGCGTTCCTGGGATGGGCGTAATATTGGCCCGCCGCCAGCGAGGCTTCACCGGGCAGGCTGCCCAGGATCAAGATCCGGGTGTCGGCGTTCGCGACGGGATCGAAGGCCCGCTTTCGTTCGCGATCGTCAGCCGCCTGCATTTCTCAGCCAGCCGACGACGGACAGGCGCGGGGCCTGGGCATAGACCGCGACCGGGGCGACCGAGTGATACTGCGGCACCGAGAACAGGGTCAGGGTGTTCCAGCGCGGCGCATATCCGCGGGTCACGTCTCCGGCGTCGTCGTGGAACAGCAACTGCCCGCCCCAGTCCGGCCGCCAGCGCCGGGTCAGGCCCAGGGTGTAGGCGATCAAACGGTCGCTCTTTTCCGAGCCGATGTCGTTGTGCAGCCCGATGAAGTCGCCGGGGCGATACTGCGTCAGCTGGCCGTCCGCCTTGACGATGTCGGTTCGCCCGCTGATCGCGGCCCCCAGACGCACGAACTCGTCATTCAGGAACTCGGTCAGGCGGTGGATCGGGTGGCCGGGATCCCGGCCCGCGAGATAGGCCGAGATGAGGGGGTAGGCGAGGTAGAGGAAGCCATAGCCTTCGCCGGCGCGCGCCGTCATGGCGTGCAGTCGGCGGCGGACGTCCGCTTCGTCACCGGACTGGATCTGCTTCAGGTCCACAACCGCCGGGCGGCCGTCCTCACCCTGAAAGGCGAGGTCCCAGTCGATGCGCGTCTCCGCCAGATTGGCCAGGTATTCAGCGACATCCGGTTCGAAGATGTCGCCGATCTGGACCAGCCCGTCCCGCCGAAAGGTCTCCGCCGCCTGGCGAAGGTCTATCGCGGGGTTGATGCGAAGGCGCGGCTCGCTGCTCATCAGCCCTCGCCGAACACCCGCTTGAAGACCACGTCGACGTTCTTGGTGTGATAGCCGAGGTCGAACAGGGCCTCGAGCTGGTCGTGGGGCAGGGTGACGCGGGCGTCGGCCTTGAGGAAGTCGATGAAGCGGCCTTCGCCGCGCCAGACCTTCATGGCGTTCTCCTGAACCGCCGCATAGGCGTCCTCGCGCGAGACGCCTTCCTGGGTCAGGGCCAGCATGACCCGTTGCGAGAAGACCAGGCCGCCCAGGCGGTCGAGGTTCTTCTGCATGTTCTCGGGATAGATGTTCAGACGTTCGATCACGCCCGCCAGACGGTGCAGGGCGAAGTCCAGATGGATGGTGGCGTCCGGGCCGATGCCGCGCTCGACCGAGGAGTGGCTGATGTCCCGCTCGTGCCACAGGGCGACGTTCTCCATCGCCGGGGTCACGGCCGAGCGGACCAGACGGGCCAGGCCGGTCAGGTTCTCGGTCAGGATCGGGTTGCGCTTGTGCGGCATGGCCGACGAGCCCTTCTGGCCCTTGTCGAAGAACTCCTCGGCTTCGAGGACTTCGGTGCGCTGCAGGTGGCGGATCTCGACGGCCAGACGCTCGACCGAGGAGGCGACCACGCCGAGGGCGGCGAAGTAGGCGGCGTGACGGTCGCGCGGGATGACCTGGGTCGAGACGGGCTCGACGGCCAAACCCATCTGATCGGCGACGTATTGTTCAACGGCCGGATCGACGTTGGCGAAGGTGCCGACGGCGCCCGAGATGGCGCAGGTGGCGATCTCTTCGCGGGCCGTGATCAGGCGGCGTTTGGCGCGCTGGAACTCGGCGTGATAGCCGGCCAGCTTCAGGCCGAAGGTCACCGGCTCGGCGTGGATGCCGTGCGAGCGGCCCACGGTCGGGGTGTATTTGTGCTCCTTGGCGCGGACTTCCAGCGCGGCCAGGACGCGGTCGACGCCGCCCAGCAGCAGGTCGGTCGAGCGCGCCAGTTGCACCGCGAAGCAGGTGTCCAGCACGTCGGAGGAGGTCATGCCCTGGTGCAGGAAGCGGGCTTCGTCGCCGACGATTTCCGCGACGTGCGTCAGGAAGGCGATGACGTCGTGCTTGGTCGTGCGTTCGATCTCGTCGATGCGGTCGGCGTCGAAGGTGGCGTCCTTGCCATTGGCCCAGATGGCCTCGGCCGATTCCTTCGGGATCACGCCCAGCTCAGCCATCTTGGTGGCGGCGTGGGCCTCGATCTCGAACCAGATCTTGTACTTGGTCTCTTGCGACCAGATGGCGACGGCTTCGGGGCGGGTATAGCGCGTGATCATGGACGCGTCGTGTCGGTCCAGAGGGGCGGGGAGTCAAGGTTTGCGACGCGCGTCATCGCTTAAAGATCGCGCCTACCCCGCCGAGGCGGTCCCGAAGCGGGCGGATGAAGGGGCTGCAGGCATCAAAAAGGGCTGCGTGACGTCGTGCCCCGCAGCCCTTCGTGAACAGTGGATCCGAGCGCCTTAGCCCGCGATCTGGCCGAAGTCGGCCACGCGGCCCATGACGTCGCGGACCTGACCCAGCAGCTTCAGGCGGTTTTCACGCTCCTCGGCCACGTTGGAGTTGACCATGACGGCGGTGAAGAAGGCGTCGACCGGGCCGCGCAGGGCGGCGAGCGCCGTCATGGCGGCGGCGAAGTCTTCGGTCTCCAGGGCGGCGTCCACGGCGGTCGCGGCGGCGGCTGCGGCGAAGGCCAGCGCGGTTTCTTCCGCCGGCTGGTTGGTCAGGCCGGTGGCGACGGCGCCCTGCGGCAGCGGCCCCTTCTTCTCCTCGGCCTTGAGGATGTTGGACGCGCGCTTGTAGCCGGCCAGCAGGTTGGCCCCGTCGTCCGTGGCGAGGAAGGCGGCCAGCGCCTCCACCCGACGCACGATCCGCACCAGATCGTCATCGCCCAGAGCGAAGACGGCCGCCACGAGGTCGTGACGCTGGCCTTGATCGCGCAACAGGACGGTCAGGCGGTCGGCGAAGAAGGCGCTGAGTTCAGTTTCGACCGCGAGCTTATCGACAGCACGCTGAACATTGCCCTTCTCCAAGGCCGCCATGGCCGCCGAGAAGGCGTCGCCGCGAAGGCCGATGCGGGCGTCATTTTCCAGCACCAACCGGATCACGCCCAGCGCCGCGCGGCGCAGGGCGTAGGGGTCGCGTGAGCCGGTGGGCTTTTCGTCGATGGCGAAGAAGCCGACCAGGGTGTCCAGTTTCTCGGCGATGGCGACGGCGACCGTGACCGGGGCGGTCGGGACGCTGTCGCCCGGCCCTTGCGGCTTGTAGTGGTCGCGCACGGCGTCAGCGACGGCGTCGGGGTAGCCGGCCAGACGGGCGTAGTAGCCGCCCATGATCCCCTGCAGTTCCGGGAACTCGCTGACCATGCCGCTGGCCAGATCAGCCTTGGACAGGCGCGCGGCCTGTTCGGCCTGATCCGCGTCGGCGCCGACCAGGGGGGCGATCTCGCGCGCCAGAGCGGCGATGCGGTCAACGCGTTCCGACAGCGTGCCCAGCTTGGCGTGGAAGGTCACGCCCTTCAGCTTGTCGTTCCAGGCGTCGAAGCCGACCTTCTGGTCCTCGTCCCAGAAGAAGCGGGCGTCGTTCAGGCGGGCCGACAGGACGCGGCTGTTGCCGGCGGCCAGAGCCTTGCCGCCGTCCGTCGCCTCGACGTTGGCGACGACGAGGAAGTTCGGCGCGAGGCCATCCTTCGACGGATCGCGCACGGCGAAATACTTCTGGTGCACCTTCATCGACAGGCGGACCACTTCGGGCGGCAGGGACAGGAACTGCGGGTCCATGTCGCCCAGGATCGGCGTCGGCCATTCGGCCAGACCGGCGACCTCGTCCAGCAGGCCGTCGTCATCGACCAGAGCCAGACCGCGCGCGGCGCAGGCGGCCTTGGCGGCTTCGAGGATGCGCAGCTTGCGGTCGGCCACGTCGATCAGGACGAAGTCGCGTTCCAGCTTGGCGCGGTAGTCGGCGAAGTCCTTGACCGCGAACGGCTTGCCGCTGCCGAGGAAGCGGTGCCCCTCGGTCACGTCGCCCGATTGGATGCCGTCGATCTCGAACGGCACCACCGCCCCGTCGAACAGGGCGACGATGCGCTTGATCGGGCGCACCCAGCGCAGGCTTCCCGCGCCCCAGCGCATCGACTTGGGCCAGGGGAAGCTGCGGACGATCTGATCCACCGCCTCGGCGAAGACCTCGGTCGTCGGACGGCCCTTGCTGCTGATCTCGGCGAACCAGATCCCGTCGCGCTCGACCAGTTGGTCCTGGGTCAGGCCGGTCTTGCGCAGGAAGCCTTCCAGCGCCTGAGCGGGGGCCGAGGTCTTGGGTCCCTTGACCTCTTCGTTGCGGTCGGGCGTGGCGGCGGGCAGGCCGTCGATCACCAGGGTCAGGCGGCGCGGACCGGCGAAAACGTTCAGCGCCTCCCAGCTCAGGCCGGCGGCCTTCAGACGCTCGGAGACCATGCGTTCCAGGTCGCGCGCGGCGCCCTGCTGCATGCGGGCGGGGATTTCTTCTGAGAAGATTTCGAGGAGAAGCTGGGGCATTCGATTAAATTCCGTCATCCTCGGACAAGTCGCGGAGCGATGCCGATCCGGGGACCCAGACGGCGGAGTTCAAAGCGGAAAGGGCCGTGCGGAGCGCCGGCGCCTGGGTTCCGGGTTCGGCTGCGCCGCCCCGGAATGACGGCAGGGAGAGGCTCACGACGTCGCCTTCTCATGCTCGACTTGAGCGAGAGCGCAGGCTTTGCACAGGTCGCGGATGCGGCCGATGTAGCTCTGGCGTTCGGCGACGGCGATGGCGCCGCGGGCGTCCATCAGGTTGAACAGGTGCGAGGCCTTCAGCACCTGATCATAGGCGGGCAGGACCAGGGGCTGGCCCTGCGGTCCCTTCAGCGTCAGGAAGTGGGCGGCCTCGCGCTCCATGTCCTCGAAGCGGCGCTTTAGAGCGGCGACGTCATAGCCGTGGAAGTTGGCTTCGGACTGCTGACGCTCGTTCTCGAGGAAGACCTCGCCGTAGGTCAGGCCTTCCTTGTTGAACTTCAGATCATAGACGTTGTCGACGCCCTGAACATACATGGCCAGACGCTCCAGCCCGTAGGTCAGCTCGCCCGAGACCACGTCGACCTCGATGCCGCCGACGCCCTGGAAATAGGTGAACTGGGTCACTTCCATGCCGTCGCACCAGACCTCCCAGCCCAGACCCCAGGCGCCGACGGTCGGGTTCTCCCAGTCGTCCTCGACGAAGCGGATGTCGTGCAGCTTGGGGTCGATGCCGATGGCGGCCAGCGAGCCGAGATACAGTTCCTGCAGGTTCTCCGGGTTCGGTTTCAGAATGACCTGATACTGATAATAGTGCTGCAGCCGATTGGGGTTCTCGCCATAGCGGCCGTCGCCCGGACGGCGCGAGGGCTGGACATAGGCGGCCTTCCACGGCTTGGGGCCGAGCGCGCGCAGCACCGTGGCCGGGTGCAGGGTGCCGGCGCCGACCTCGATGTCGTAGGGCTGCAGAATGGCGCAGCCCTGGTCGCCCCAGTATTTGTGCAGGGTCAGGATCAGGTCCTGGAAGGATAGGGGTTCGGTCGTCACGACGGCTCGTTTTCGCAGCGCAAAATTTGAGCGCGGACCCTAGGGCGCGCGAGCCGGAAACTCAACCGGACGCGGGATTTCCCAACAGGCAGGATCGCACCCACCAGCCGGGGCGTTGCAGCGCCAGCGCCGCGCCCCCGGCCGCCGCCGCATCGTCGAACAGGCCAAAGACCGTCGCGCCCGAGCCGGACATCCGCGTCAGGCGGCAGTCCGGCGCGGCGCGCATGGCGCTCAAAGCCTCGGCTATGCCGGGGGTCACGCGCAGGGCAGGGGCTTCCAGATCGTTGCGCTGGCCCTTCAGCCAGTCGGTCACGGCGGCGGGCGACCAGTCGCCGGGTGCGTCCGGGCAGTCGGCGCCGCCTGCGGGCGCATCGTCATAGGCGCGGTAGACCGCCCCGGTCGGGGACGGCAGGCCGGGGTTCAGCAGGACCGCGTGCAGCAGCGGCAGGCGCGGCTCGTCGCGCAAGTCGTCGCCCCGGCCCGTCGCCCAGGCCGGACGGGCGCGCAGGCACATGGGGCCGTCCGCCCCGACCACGCCCGCGACGGTCTCCAGCGCCGCCTCGTCCAGATTCAGGTTCAGAAGTTGCGCCGTCAGCCGGATGGCGGTCCCCGCGTCGGCCGAGCCGCCGCCCAGACCCGCTGCAATGGGCAACTTCTTTTCCAGGCTTACAGCCACCGGCGGCGCACCGATCCCGGCGGCCTCGCCCAGCGCGCGCAAGCCACGCAAAATCAGGTTGTCGCCTTCGCCCGCCAACGCCGCGCCGAACGGGCCGGTCACGCTCAGGGACAGGGCCTCGGCCCGCGCGACCGTCACCACGTCGCCGACATCGGCGAAGGCCATCAGACTGGCCAGGGGGTGATAGCCGTCAGCCGCCACCGGCCCGACGTGCAGGAACAGATTGATCTTGGCCGGAGCCAGGCCGCTGAGGATCACGCCGTCAGCTCTCGGCGCCCAGGCCCGCGCCCTTGTCGCCGGTGGGATCCTGACCCAGCTTGTCGCGCAGCTTGGCCTCGACCTCGGCCTTGCGCTCGGGTTCCACCTCCAGCGTCAGCACGCGGTTCCACTGGAAGCCCGCCTCGCGCTGGCGACCCACGGCCCAGTAGGCGTCGCCCAGGTGGTCGTTGATCTCGGCGTTGGCGGGCTCCTTGGCCACGGCCTGTTCCAGGGTTTCGACCGCGACCTTGAACTGCCCCCGACGATATTGCGCCCAGCCGAGCGAGTCCTGGATGTTGCCGTCCGACGGATCGGCGGCGAAGGCGCGGGCGATCATTTCGGCCCCTTGCTCCACCCGGGTTCCGCCATCGACCCACAGGTAGCCGAGGTAGTTCAGCACGGTCGGGTTGTTGGGCTGCTTCTGCAAGGCGGCCCACAGCTCGGCCTCAGCCTCCGGCTTGCGGTTCAGCGCCTCATAGGCGGCGCCCCGCAGGAAGTTGACCTCGAAACCCTGCTGCGCCGTGTTCAGAAGAGGGCCGTTCAGCACTGTCAGGGCTTCTTCAAAGCGCTTCATCTGGACCAGTTGGCCCGCCAGCAGGTAGGCGACCGCGGCATCCGCCGGGCGGGCGGCGACGGCGCGATTCAACTCCGCCAGCGCCGCATCGGACTGGCCGTCCTTTTCAAAGCTGAGCGCGCTCTGCACCCGCGCGGCGGCGAAGATTTCAGGATCACGCTCACTGACCTGGGCAAGGGCGACGCGGGCTGCGGGCTCCAGTTCGGCCTGTTGCAGGGTCTGACCGATCATGAAGCGCGTCGGGTCGTCGGGCGACAGGTTCAGGGCCAGGCGCAGATAGACGGCGCCGAACTCCAGGGCGCGCTGGGCGATGGCCTGATCCGCCGCCGTCTTCAGCGCCAGGGCGGCGCCCTGACGATAGGTCAGCAGGGCCGGGGCTCGGCCCTTGGCCGTCACGCGGGCCCGGGCCTGACGCGTGGCCCGGTCGCTGGCCCCGCCGGCGATGGCGGCGTCGTATTGAGCCAGGGCCTCGTCGCGCTTGCCGCGCCGCTCCAGGAACTCGCCATAGGGCAGACGGAACAGGGACGAAGCGACGGCGTGGCTGGTCAGGTCGCGCCATTCAGTGTCGGCCTGGTCGTACTGGCGACGAATCTCCAGCAGCCGGGCGCGGTTGCCGCGCGCCACCAGGATGCTGACCGGATCCCAGCTCGTCGGCGGCGCGGCTAGGGCCCGGTCCCAGTCGCCTGCGGCGGCGGCGATCCAGGCCTGGACATAGAATCCGGCGCGATCATGCGGCGAACCGATCGGTGCGGCCTTGAAGACGGCGTCGGCGCCACGAACCTCGCCTGCCACGAAGGCCTGAACGCCCGAGACCAGTCGTCCGGCCTCGACGATGACGGGGGAAACCCCTTCGCCGTTGGGGGAGATCCGCCCCGCCACATCGAGGTCGCCGGCGAGCAGCGCAGCGGTGAAGGCCTGTTCGCGCACGCGCGGCTGTTCGGGGGTCAGGGCCTCGACCCGGGCCAGGTAGTCGGCGCCGGCCGCGCTCTCGCCGCTGACCAGGGCGTTGCGACCGGCCAGATAGAGGCCATAGGCGCTGTGCTGTTCCGCATCTGTGGGAACCGGCGCCCAGACCGCCGGAATCGGGACGATCTCGGGCGCTTCGTCGGCGGGCGTCGTGGCGTCGGGCGTCTCGGCGGGCTCGGCGTCAGGCTCCGGCTGGGCGGGCGCGTCCTGAGCGGGCGGCGTCTGCGGGGCGTCCTGAGCCAGAGACGGCGCGGCCAGACCCAGCGCGATCAGCGAGGCGGCGGCGAACAGGGCGGATCGGCGGAAAGCAAAGCGCATCGGCGGACCCTTCACGCTTTCCCTTCCGCCCGCAAGAGGCTGAAACCTCGGGACCTTACATGTTCGGGTAGTTGGGGCCGCCGCCGCCTTCCGGCGTGGTCCAGACGATGTTCTGCGACGGGTCCTTGATGTCGCAGGTTTTGCAGTGGACGCAGTTCTGGGCGTTGATCTGGAAGCGCGGGTTCTGGCCCTGCTCGTCGGTCAGCACCTCATAGACGCCCGCCGGGCAGTAGAGCCGGGCGGGTTCGCCGTACCTGGGCAGGTTGACGTTGATCGGCACGCTGGGGTCCAGCAGCTTCAGGTGAGCCGGCTGATCCTCGGCGTGGTTGGTGTTCGAGATGAAGACAGACGACAGCTTGTCGAACGACAGCTTGCCGTCCGGCTTGGGATAGGTGATCGGCTTGAAGTCCTTGGCCAGGCCGGTCGAGGCCGCGTCCGTCTTGGTGTGCTTCATCGTGCCGAAGAAGGAGAAGCCGCCCGTCAGGTGGTTGACCCACATGTCGAACATGCTGACCGCGCCGCCCATCATGGTGCCCAGCTTGGACAGCATGGGCTTGGCGTTACGGACGACCTTCAGCTCCTTGTAGACCCAGGACGCCTTGTAGGCTTCCTCATAGGCGTCCAGCACGTCGCCCTCGCGGCCCGCGATCACGGCCTCATAGGCGGCGTCGGCGGCCAGCATGCCGGTCTTCATGGCGTTGTGGCTGCCCTTGATGCGCGGCACGTTCACGAAGCCCGCCGAGCAGCCGATCAGGGCGCCGCCGGGGAAGGCCAGCTTGGGCACCGACTGGAAGCCGCCCTCGGTGATGGCGCGGGCGCCGTAGGAGATGCGGGTTCCGCCCTCCAGATGCTCGGCGATGGCCGGGTGGTGCTTGAACTGCTGGAACTCATCGAAGGGCGATAGGAACGGGTTCTGATAGTTCAGGTGCACCACGAAGCCGACCGACACGTAGCGGTCGCCGAAGTGATAGAGGAAGGAGCCGCCGCCCGTCTTGTCGTCCAGCGGCCAGCCGGTCGTGTGCTGGACCAGACCGGGCTGGTGCTTCTCGGCCGGAATCTGCCACAGCTCCTTCAGGCCGATGCCGAACTTCTGCGGGTCCGAGTTCGCGGTCAGGTTGTGGCGGGCCATGATGGTCTTGGCCAGCGAGCCGCGCACGCCCTCGGCGATGAAGACATATTTGCCGTGCAGTTCCAGACCGGGCTGGAAGTCGCCGGTCGGCTTGCCCTCGCGGTCAATGCCGAAGACGCCGGCGACGACGCCCTTCACCCGGCCGGACGGCTCATCCCAGACGACATGACTGGCGGCCATGCCGGGATAGACCTCGACGCCCAGGGCCTCGGCCTGTTCGCCCAGCCAGCGCGCCACATTGCCCAGCGAAGCGATGTAGCAGCCGTGATTGTGCATGAAGGGCGGCATGGCGAACATCGGCAGCGAGGCCTGGCCCTGCGGACCGAGCACCAGGAACTTGTCCTTGGTCACCGGGGTCTCCAGCGGCGCGCCGCGCTCCTTCCAGTCGGGGAAGAGCTCGTTCAGGGCCTTGGGGTCGATCACGGCGCCCGACAGGATATGGCCGCCGATCTCGGCGGATTTCTCCAGAACGGCGACGGAAATCTCTTTCCCGTCCTTTTCGGCGCGCTGCTTCAGGCGGATGGCGGCGGACAGGCCGGCGGGGCCGCCGCCGACGATGACGACGTCATATTCCATGACCTCGCGCTCGACGCCTTCAAGCGCCTCGGCAGGCGGCAGCTTGTCGATGACGGCTTCCTGCCAGGCGTCAGTCGCGCCGCCTTCGATCGCTTGCTCAGCCATCTTCCCCTGAATCCTCGTTATCGTCGTGGTTATCTGCCTTATCATGAGGTGACGCAGCGGCGGTCAAGGCCTATCCCTGTCGAGGAATGACGCTCCAGCCCCTTGAGACCGCCGCAACCGAAGCCCTGCTCGCCTTCTGGCGCGATGCGGGGGTGGACGCCTGCTACCTGAACGAGCCGGTCGACCGCACGGTCTTCGTCGCCCCGCCCGCGCCGCAGGTGATGCAGAAGGCCGCCGCCACGGTCACGGCGCTGCATGGGGGAATGTCAGGAGCCGACGCCTTGGCCGAGGCCCGCCGTGTCGCCGCCGCCGCCATGACGATGGAGGCGCTGGCCGACGCGGTCGCCGCCTTTCAGGGTTGCCCCCTGCGGGCCATGGGCGCCAAGCAGGCCGTGTTCGCACGCGGCAATCCCAAGGGCTCGATCCTGCTGATCGGCGAGGCGCCCGGCGAAACCGAGGACCTGCGCGGCGAGCCCTTCGTCGGACAGGCTGGACAACTGCTGGACCGGATGCTGGCGGCGGCGGGTCTGGCCGATCAGGTCCTCATGACCAACACCGTCTTCTGGAAGCCGCCCGGCAACCGCCCGCCCTCGCCGCAGGAGCAGGCCGCCTGCGCCCCCTTCCTGGAACGCGCCTTCGCCCTGATGCAGCCCAAGGCGGTGCTGCTGGTCGGCGCGGCGGCGGCGAAATCGGTGCTGAACACCGAGGAAGGCCTGATGAAAATTCGCGGCCAGTGGCGCGAGTGGCGGCTGGACGACGGGGCGGCTGCGGCCCCCGCCATGACCACCCTGCACCCTGCCTTCTTGCTGCGTCAGCCCCAGGCCAAGCGGGTCGCCTGGGCTGACATCCTGTCACTGGCGGCGCGTCTGGATACGGCCCAGGTTGAGCCGAACGCCTGACTAGGGCATGGTTGGCGGCTGACGACCAGTCCACAGAGCGCTGACAATCCCGACGTCGAGAAGGGAGCCGCGCCGACGAAGGGGGCCGCCGCGTATGTACCTTTTCCGCCGCGCGGTCCTCGCGCCCTTGTTCGCTGCTGCACTCTGCGCCACGGTTGCGCCCGCCGCCCTGGCGGCAACCGAGACGGCTGAAAGCGGCGCCGATGACGGCGGAACGGTCTATGTCGCGAACGACTCTGACAGAACCCCCACGGCCCTGAGCAGTTCCGATCGACTTAGCTACACGACCGCCTTCGACGCCCTGCGCCGCGGCGATCTGGAGCTGGCCCGCGCCTCAGCCCGTCAGGCCCAGGACCGCATCCTGTTGGGTCAAGTCGAGTTCGAACGCTTGTTCCACCCCACCCACGTCGCCACCTATGACGAACTGGCGGCCTGGCTGGAGACCTATTCCGACCTGCCGATGGCGCAGCGAGTCTATACCCTGGCCATGCGCCGCATCCCCGACGGCGCCCCCGAGCCGAAGCGTCCCGGCAATCTGCTGGAGCGCACCTGGGCCAGCGTCACCGGTTCCGGCGACGGCGGCGTCACCGATCCGGCCAAGGCCGCGCGCGTGGCCCTGAACAACGACGATCTGGCGGGGGCCTATCGCACCGGCGCCGAGATCGGCGACTGGTGGAGCGCAGGGCTCGCCGCCTGGCGGATGAACGAGTTTTCCGACGCCTTCCGCGCCTTCGAGCGCGTGGCACAGGACCCGACCGAGGACCCCTGGGTCCGCGCCGGCGCCGCCTTCTGGAGCGCCCGCGCCGCCGGTCGTTCAGGCCGTCAGGATCGGGTGGTGGAGAACCTGCGCCTGGCCGCGCGCTGGCCCGCCACCTTCTACGGCCAGGTCGCCCTGCGCCAGTTGGGCGAAGAACCCGTCATCGAGAACCTGGGGCCGCGCGCCTATGAGGCGACGTTACAGCGCGCCAGCTTCACGCCCGAACCAACCGGGGTCGATGCGCGCGAACTGAACGCCTTCATCCGCTCGGACGAAACCGCCCGGCGCACCGTGGCTCTTTATGAAGTCGGTCGGCGCAATGACGCCGAGGAAGCCGCCCGCACCGGTATGCGCTCGGCGAGCGACGATGGCGCACGGCGCCTGTGGGCAGGCCTCTATCGCACCGTGGCCCCGAACCGGGCCGCCCAGGCTGACGCGGCCCGCATCGACGCCACCCGCTATCCGATGCCCGACCTCCAACCCGAGGGCGGCTTCACCATCGAGAAGGCGCTGGTCTATGCGATCGCGCGCAAGGAAACAGACTTCAACGCCAACGCCCGCTCGGGAGCCGGCGCCTATGGCATGATGCAGGTCATGCCCGCGACCGCCGCCTATATGACCGGGGATCAGGGCTATGTCCGCAGCCCCGAACGGCTCTATGTCCCGGCCACCAATCTGAAGCTGGGTCAGGACTATGTGAACCGCCTGTTCCAGATCGAGTCCTTCCAGGGCGATATCCTGAAAGCCGTCGCTTCCTATAACGCCGGTCCTGGGCCGATGCTGGCGGCGATCCGCAAGCTGGGGCCAGACGCTGATCCCCTGCTGCTGATCGAGACCATCGACGTGCCACAGGCCCGCGAATACGTGGAGAAGGTCGTGGCGGCCTACTGGATCTATCAGCGGATGCTGGGCGCGCCGTTGAACACCCTGGACGCCGTGGCGTCAGGCGCCAAGGCCGTGCCGATCCGTCTGGACTATGTGGCTCCGCCGCCGGTCGCGCCCCTGCAGGTGGCCGAGGCCGCCCCGGTCGCCGGAACGCGCTAGACAGCAAAACCGGTTCTGGCTGATGCGGTCAGTCAGAGCCCTGATCTTTTGCGCCAGTTTAAAGCCCCGTTCAGACGACGCTCGACAGCAGCATGGCCCAGACGAAGGCGAAGGCCAGAGCCGCCAGGAAGTAACCGCGGGCGACCTTGGCCCAGTTGGTGTTGCGACTGATCGTCCGCATTGCCTGTCCCCCACGGCCCGACGCCGCGAGGACAGAATGTAACATGACTCGTTAATCGCCGGTTTTCGGCTAGGCTTAAGCCGCGTTAGCCAGGGCGTCCTCGCCCCAGGCGACGAAATCCGGCTGAGCCAGCAGGGCGTCGACATAGGCGCGCGCTACGCCGTCCACGTCGCCGTGCGCGGCGAGGTCGATCTGGAAATGACGGAAGCGCGCCGCCACCGGGGTGAAGAAGGCGTCGGCGATCGACCATTCTCCATAGAGATAGGGACCGCCTGCGCCGAAGCGGGCGCGCGCCTCGCGGAAGATCTGCACCAGACGGCGGATGTCGGCGGCCACCGCCTCGCTCGTCGGAGCCGGGCTGCGGTCAGGGCCGACCATGGAGTGATCCGGGGCCATGCCGCATTCGGTGCGCAGCGCCATGAACCCCGAATGCATTTCACAGACCACCGACCGCGCCTGCCAGCGCGCATGGGCGTCGGCGGGCCACAGCCCGGCCTCGGGATAGCGCTCGGCGCACCAGACCGAGATGGCGAGGCTGTCCCATACGGTCTCGCCGTCGACCTTGAGCACCGGCACCCGCCCGGCGGGCGAATGAAGCGCGATCTGTTCGGCGGTGTCGGGCTGGTTCAAGCGGACGACCGTCTCGGTGAAGTTCGCGCCGCAGCGCTTGAGCACCAGCCAGGGCCGCAACGACCAGGTGGAATAGAGCTTGTCGCCGATCACCAGTTCCATGGTCGTCGCTCCCTCGAGGCTATCGTCTATCAATGGCTGCCCATCAATGGCTGGACGAGAGCTTCAGCACAACCAGGCCCGAGACGATCAGCAGAACCCCGCCGATCCGCATCGGCGTCAGGGCCTCGCCCAGCACCATGACGCCGACGATGAAGGCACCGACCGCGCCGATGCCGGTCCAGATGGCGTAGGCCGTGCCCAGCGGCAGGGTTTTCATCGCCATCGACAACAGGCCGAAGCTCAGGATCATGAAGGCGATCATGCCTAGGGTCGGCCAAGGCTTGCTGAAGCCGTCCGAGGCCTTCATCAGAAAGGCCCAGACGACTTCGAGGACGCCGGCGAGAAGAAGGAAAATCCAGGCCATGACGCTACTCCCTTGCATGGCGAGCCGGGTCGTCCCGGCGGTCATGCCCAAAAAGGGAGAGGTCGTCCTCTGAGGCTCCTATTTGGGACAAGGCGGGCCGAAGTCAAGGTCGAGCCCGCCTGGCGCGCCAGGAGAGGGGGGCGGCCTACTTCAGGATGAAGTCCGCCACCGTCTCGACCACGCCGGGGGCCAGCGGCAGGGCCGGGTCCATGTAGGTGGCGATATTGGCGGTGCGCTCGGCTGGCGCGATCTTCAGCACATGGTTCACGCCGTCCCAGATCGTCAGCGCGGCGCGCGGCTGGGCGGCCTTGATCGCCTCGGCGTCGGCGACGCTGACCTGAATGTCGGTCGCGCCCTGACCGATGAAGATGGGACCGTCGTAGGCAGCGGCCAGTTGGGCTGGGTCCAGAGCCAGCCATGAGATCATGTAGGGCTGGACCGAGGGGCGGAACATGGCGGCCAGTTCGGCGGGCGGGTCGGCGACCGTGCGTCCGGCTTCCAGCTCGGACAGGGCGTCATAGGCCTGGATCTTCAGCGGCTCGGGCAGGGCGGCCAGCTGTTCACGCAGCACGGTGGCGGCCGGCCTACCGGCGCCGGACAGCAGCACCAGGCCGCAGATCTTGTCGCTATGGTCGGCGACGGCGGCCAGGGCGACCAGCGCGCCCTCGCTATGGCCGATCAGCCAGGCGCAGGGCTGGCCCGTCTTCGCCGCCGCTTCGGACGCCCAGGCGCGGGCGTCGTCGACGTATGTGTTGAAACGCAGGTCGGCTTCCGAGGTCGCGGCCGCCGCGCTGCCGGCGATGCCGCGCTTGTCGATGCGCAGGGTGGCGACGCCCCGCTCGGCCAGGCCTCCGGCCAGCAGACGATAGGTCGAGGCGCGGATGCCGAATTGACCGCTGTTTCCGTCCCGGTCGGTGGGGCCGGAGCCGGGCAGGATGACGGCGGCGGCGCGCGTCTGGCCTTCAGGCGTCAGCAGGGTTCCGTGCAGGGCGGCGGGGGTCGAGGCCAGTTCGACCGGAGTCGCAACCGGCGAGAGCAGCAGGGCGGCGGCGAGGGTCAGCATGCTTGTCTCCGTCTTGTGGGGTGAGAAGTCAGAAAGGCTGGCGCTCAGGGTCGGCGCGCCAGACGCGCCAGCTTTCGAACACGGACCAGAGGGCGGCGATCAGGACGCCGACGATCAGGGCGATCATTCCGGCGGGTTGGATGACGAAGGGACTGGCGATCAGGCCGATCGCGCCCAGCCAGAACATCAGCCGACCGGCCAGCCGGTTGGAACGGTCCCAGGCCAGTCGTGACTGGTAGGCCCAGGGCGTCTTGACCCCGATGAAGGGATTGGGGCTGACCCGGCCAAGGATCGCGCCTGTGGCTAGCAGGATGAAGGCGGTAAAGGCCATGGCGACGCCCGGAGGGCTCACCCCGGTCGCGGCGGCGGGGCCGAGGCTGGCCCAGGCGACGAAGACAGCGACCGCCCCCATGATGAGGATCGACAGCCATTGCCCGCGTTGGAGCCCCTTGCGGCGGACCGGGTCGGCGACGGAGGCGGCCTGACGACCAGTCATCCAGGCGACCAGCAAATTCAGCAAGGCCAGTCCCGCCAGAACAGCCGCGAGCTCGTAGCGGCTGCCGTAACGATTGGCCTGCCCGGCGGCGTCGAAATGCACCGGGATCGGGGTTTCGGGGCCATAGACCGCGATCCATGCCGACCCGGTCAGGATCAGGAGCGAGACGATGGCGGCGACTGTGTCGGCCAGGGTGAGGTTTTTCATCACGGTTCTTGCTCCTCCTCGTCCGTTTTGCCCGTTCCGCTCAGATCCATCAGGAAGGCCAGGGCCTCCTCGACGGCCGAGATCTCCAGCCGATAGCGGATCGACTGGCCTTCGCGCTCGGTGCTGACCAGTTCGGCCTCCTTGAGCGCGTTCAGATGCCCGGTGACCGTCGGCCAGCTCATGTCGAAGGCGGCGGCGATCTCGCCCGAGGACAACGGTCCCACCCGCAGCATGGCGATGATGCGACGGCGCACAGGATGGGACAGGGCTTTGAACAGACTGTTCATAGGGAAAAGACTAATTAGGAATATTGCTAAATGCAACCCGCGTTCGCTGAGGTGCGGCTGGCCTTCGGCGGGCGCCCGGCCTATGGCTGAGGTCGTTTCTCTTGCTGCGAGTCGTTCTCATGGAAATCCGCGATCAGATCGTTCTCATCACCGGCGGGGCGCGCGGCGTGGGCGCGGCGGCGGCGCGGGCCTTTGTGGGCCAGGGCGCACGGGTGGTGATCAACTGGCGCGCCAGCGGCGAACAGGCGCAGGCTCTGGCGACTGAGCTGGGGGAGCGCGCCATCGCCATCCAGGCCGACGTGACCGACCACGCGGCGGTCGAGGCCATGGTGGCTCAGGCCCAGGCGAATTTCGGCGGCGCGATCAGCACCGTGGTCAACAACGCCCTGGACTACAGCTTCAACGGCGACGCGCGGGCGCAGATGGCGGACATTGCGTGGGAAGACATGGCCAGCCAGTTCTCGACCGTGATCCGCGGCGCGCTGAACGTCATCCAGGCCACGGCGCCGGGCATGAGCGCGCAGAAGTTCGGCCGGGTGGTCAACATCGGCACCAACCTGTTCCAGAATCCTGTGGTGCCCTACCACGACTACACCGCCGCCAAGGCGGCTCTGCTCAGCCTGACGCGGACGGCGGCGGGGGACCTCGGCCCG
Organism: Brevundimonas sp. NPDC007368; assembly: GCF_042869015.1. NCBI lineage: Bacteria > Pseudomonadati > Pseudomonadota > Alphaproteobacteria > Caulobacterales > Caulobacteraceae > Brevundimonas > Brevundimonas sp. NPDC007368. The sequence continues at coordinate 532,460 of NZ_JBIAFA010000001.1, forward strand.
TCGGGAATCACGGTCAACATGGTCTCGGGCGGCCTGCTGCGGACCACGGACGCCAGTGCGGCGACGCCGGACGCGGTGTTCGACCTGATCGCGGGGATGACGCCGCTGCGCTCGGTGACCACGCCGCAGGAGTTCGCCGACGCGGTCCTCTTCTTCGCCTCGCCGTGGAGCCGGGCGGTGACGGGGCAGAACCTGGTGGTCGACGGCGGTCTGGTCCGCGACTAGGCGACTTGGCCGCACGTCGGTCGCGTTTTGGGCCGGTTCGCCCTATAGGAGCGGCCAACGCCCGAAAGCCTGCGCTCTCTGAGGTCATGACGCCACATCCGCCGCACAGACTGTCCGTCGCCCCGATGATGGACCGGACAGAAAGCCTATTTTTTTCAAACGGTTAAAGGTATGGCGTGTGCGAAATTTGCACACGGAGTTCTACTTTTATTTTCTTTTCGTTCTCGCTAGCAGGCACGAGTTTCCACGTCAGAACCGTCGGCAGTTAGAAGGTCGCGCACTCCATCCGCGAGAAGTTGCAATGGCTTTCGCCTGCCCTCGCTACTTGTCACGCTCGCCCTGCCACGAAAAAGGTCACTACAGTGCGTAGCGTCTTGGTCGCTGCCGAACCCGGGCATCTTCAGCCTGTTGAGATAGGAGTTCGAATCCATAGGGGCGCACCGCCGCCGTCACTACGAAAGGGCGCGATGGTGTTCGCCCCAGGCGCCGGTCTCACGCCCTTAAGCGGACCTTCCGAGAGTCTGCGAGGGGTGGGAAGCGGACATTGGCTGACAGCCGCCCGGCGACTAGGCTCGCGCTATGAAACAGCTATCCGCGCTCGAAATAGCCGCCGCTGTCGTTCTGGCGAAGCAAGTCAGCCCCGATGGGGGCCATGCTCTCATCGAGCAGTTGAAGACGGCTGAGGTTTCTGGCCGTGAATTCACAGGTTTCGGTTTTTACACTGAGTTCAGCGTGGACAGGGCGTTGCCGCCCGCCGTGGTCACCGTCAGCCCGGGGGGATGGGTTCGCTCTGAAGTGGGGCCGGATGCCTACCCCCTAGAATTCATGCTCTACGTCAAAGACGGCTACGCGGAGATGATCGAAGCCTACAGCTATTTCGACGGCTACGGTGACATCGACCTTTTGACCGCATCATTTACCGCGCCCAACGCCTTCGATCCTCCGGCAATCGAGGCCAGCTAAGGGTCGATTGCGGGCCTAGGCGTCAGCGCCGAAAGCAGACGTTGGCGCCCGGGCCGGAAAACGGACGCTCCCGACGTCAGCTAAGGGTGGGAAGCGGTCATTACGGTGCTAGGCTATGGCGCGAAAAATCTGACGGGCGCAGGCGTGGCTTCAAGCGCATCCCACATCGCCTTCACGGTGTCGCGCTTCCCGGTTTTGCAGTGCTCGCGCGCTAGCTGGATCGCACTAAGCTCCTCGGGCCAGAGACTTCGGCCCAGACGTCGTTCCTGGAAAGCGATGAACTTACTCGGGCGCATAGGTGACCGTAGGCCTCTTTCCGCCGATCTCCTAACCCCATCACCCCAGCATCATCCAAGTCCCGTAAGCGGACGCTCGGAATGCCTGGGAGGGGTGGCAAGCGGACCTTGGTCGAACCGCCACCAGCCTAGCGGTTATACAGGTGGTCCGAATAGACCAAGGAGGCAGCTGCGAGCGTGAATAGCGCTACAAGCAGCCATCGGGCTTGTTGATTTAGATCGTCGGGACCGCCCATGATTAAGCCTCTCAGCTGTTGCGCGCTGGTAAACGCATTCGCATCAATGTCCGTCATGGGTCGAGATTCGACTTTGGCATCTGGCCCGAAACCGGAACCTTGGCCGAACAGCCTGGCAGTGCAAGTGCCCAACTTCCCCTAGGGGTGGTTAGTGGACGTTCAGCGACCGATGGAGTGGCCAGTGCCTGCGAGGTGTATCAGTGAAAGCATCATCACCACCCCGAAGGAAGCGTACGCCAGAAATTGGAGGATGGGCGCTTCGCGCGCCAGCAGCATCACCGCGATGACTTCGATGAAAAGAACCGCCCGGATTGTCAGTAGAAGCGGCGATCCCGCACGGCTCCCGAAGATGCCCCATTGAGGGTCCAGGACGGGGGTGAGGCGAAACTGAAACCCATGGTCGCCCATCATCTCTTGGTTCGCCGCCTTGATGCCCCTGTGGCACCTCGGATCAAAGAGCATCCGCAGAAAGAGAAGAAGGGCGACCGCAGTCGCCAATAGGGCAAGCGGATTGGCAAGCGTCGCCCGTGCCGGTTCGTATGCGGCGCCTATGACCACAACCGCACCGCCGAGCGCAGCGATTAGTAGGGAAAGCCAATAAATCCAGCGTGAGGACATGCATCGAACTGAGCATCGACCGGCAGTGTCCGCAATGGGGCGAGACGCAACTTCGGGCTGCGGCCGAAAATCGGACCTTCACGCTGCCCAGCCGAACAGGGCTGAATAGTTCTCAGGATCGTCCACGGCGGCGCACCGCCGCCGTTCCTACGAAAGGCCGCGATGGTGTTCGCCTCAAACGCCGGTCTCATGCCCCTAAGCGGACCTTCCGCAAGTCTGGGAGAGGTGGAAAGCGGACGTCTCGCATGCAAATCTGGAGCCATGTGGACAACTCAACGCACACCAGAAGAAGTGGCTCGGTGCCTACGAGACTTCATCGACGGCACTGGCGGCGAGTGGGATTGGGACGACTTCGCAAGCGTCACGATCAAGGATCAGGCTCTCGAAAGCATCCGCCAGCGGGCTACTCGAACTGAGCCATTGAAGGCTGACATTAAGCAGCTTCGGAAGCTATTGGCAGAAGCTGAAGCGCTGTGCGCTACGCCTACTAATGTCCGCTGAGGGTCGAGATGCGACTTTGGCATCTGGCCCGAAACCGGACCTTGGCCGAACAACCCGGCAGTGCAAGTGCCCCACTTCCCCTAGGGGTGGTTAGCGGACACTTGCCGTAACGTTGGGGCGGTTGTTACGTTCATGACATGTGGGTCCGCCTAACCATCTGTGTCGCGGCTCTGCTCGTCAGCGGATGTGACCCGATCTACGGCGTCGAGAGCCGAGCCACCCTCTCCGGTCCCGTTGATGCCCGGTGCATCAATGCAGCCTTGGCGAGCGTCGTCGGTGCGGGCCGTGTGGCGTGTGAGCGTAGCGAGAGCCGATCGACGGAAATCTATCCGAAACAGCGTGAGGTCCTCACTGTCATGCACGTATGGAGCTACGGCGAGGGCGGCAGCGACATTTTGCAGATCAATCAGACACCGGACGGATGGGATTATCGAAATGCACGCAGCCGCATGGGTTCGGCAGTGACAGACGAAGAAATAGCCCGCTTCCAGCCGTTGATGCTGGCGGTGATCCGCAACAGGTCGCTTTGCGAAGTAGACATTCCCATGCGGGGGCTGGCATATCTTGAGCGGGTGGTGCAGCCGCAGCCGCTGATCTGATCTTCTGGTCGCGCAGACCGGATCTTCTGCTGATTGATTACGCCGTTGGCGTAGCCCTTCTCCTCGGCTGAGTCGTCGTACTCTACGCAGTTTCTATGACAATGATGGATAGTCGCCTCAGCGTGGGCGGCTTCATTAAGTTCATCATCACATCAGTAGTGATGATGCTGCCTACCGCTCTCGCATTGGGCCTGTTGTGGCTCTCGGCGCTTTACAAGAGCGGGGCGGGCATAGCCTCTTCAGCAGTGTTTTTTAATCGTCTCGCTTGTTTTCATCATGCTGCTCCCAGGATGGCCGGTGATGCAGGCAAAATCGACCAAATTGATCGGGCCATTGGTTGCTCTCGGAGCGACCCGCGGGATCCGATGGTCCCTTGTCATCGCTGGCTTCCTGACTGGTGGGGTCAATCGGGCTCTTCCAGCGATATCATCTGCGACTGAGGTCTGGTCAGCGCTGACCTTGGCGGTATTGGGCGGCGGGATCGCCGTGCTCTCTGCAATGATAGCGACCAGCATTGCGGTCACTTCCGCCAAGCTGATGCTGGCCGAGAGTTAAGTGTCAGCAGTCGACGCCTATGGCCGAGGTTTGCTTGCTGCCCCGGTCGCACAGCGCATCCGCAAGAGCCTCCGCGGTGAATGGCTTGGTGAGGACGGCGTGAGCGCCGAGGCCGGAAGCCATCTGCAGAATGGGACCGGGGCCTAGCCGCCCCCCGCCGGTCATAGCGACGACCCGCATTGTCTCCCTGAGATGACGGGTATCCATAATAAAGTTCAGCCCGTCCCGGTCGGGCATCAAAATGTCCAGCAGAACGGCGTCGGGCGACCATTGTCGCACGATGTCCAACCCTTCATCGACAGTTTCGGCGGTCATGACCTGGTAATCCATACGCTCCAGCATGTCCTCCAGATGACGCAACAAAAGGGGATCGTCCTCGATGACGCAGACTTTCACGGCGGAGCTCCTGATTGATCGTCCGTGTCTGTCTAGCCGATGACGATCACGGTTCGTCAACCAGGGCGGCGTCGCTTTCGCTTTGCCCTGGGCCTTGCTTCGGTGTTCTTCGCCGTGACTCTGATCGTCATTGGGGTGGAGCTTCGGCGTGAATTCGCCGGGGCCGCAGCCTTACGTGCGGCCGTAGACCGGTCCTACGATACTCGATTGCAGATCCAGTCCGTCTTCTCTCTGCTCCAGGACGCCGAGACCGGACAGCGCGGCTACATCATCACCGGCGATAATCGGTTTCTGGAACCCTATGATCTGGCTCTGACGCGGATCAGCGCGCAGATGGACGCCCTCGGCGTCCTGTTCAACGCCGACGAGGCGCAGACCGCTCACCACCAACGCCTGTCACAGGAAGTGGCGCGTAAACGCCGGATCATGGAGCGCAGCGTCAATCTGCGCCAGGCAGGACAGGCCGGAGCCGCCGTGGCGTCGGTGTCGAGCGGCGAGGGCAAGGCGACAATGGACGAGATCCGCCAGGTGGTGGATCAGATGACGCAGCGCGAGGCCGAGCATCTGGCCGCCCTGTCCGCCAAGGCCGCAAAGCGGACCGCGCGCACGGAGCTTATGGTCCTGTTGTTGTTCCTGGGCCTGGTCGTCATCGCGGCGGCGACGGTGTTTATGGTCTGGAGATATCTGGCGACCCGAAGCCTTCTTCTGGAGCGGCTGCAGGCCGCCGCCGCGCGACACAGCGCCACCCTGGACAGCGCCTTCGACGCCATCGTCACCCTGAACCCGAGCGGCAGCATCGAGACCATGAACCCGGCTGCAGAGCGCATGTTCGGCTGGCGCGCGGAGGAAATCGGTCGGCGGGACGTCGGAATCCTGATCAACCTGGCGGAAAACGGCGAGGGCGCGTTCCTGGATCGGCTCGGCGCCAGTCAGGGGGCTTGGGAGGACGGCCTTCTACGCGAGCTGACCGGGAAACGTCGGACGGGGGAGAGCTTCCCCGCCGACGTGGCCCTCGGCGCGATGGACTTGCCCGCCGGCCGCCATGTCGTGGCCGTGATCCGGGACATCACCGAACGCCGCCGGGTGGCCGAGATGAAGGATGCCTTCGTCTCGACGGTCAGCCATGAGCTGCGCACGCCCCTGACCTCCATCGCCGGCTCGCTCGGCTTGCTGGCCGGCGGCGCCGCCGGCGACCTGCCCGAGAGAGCCGCCCGCCTCATCGGCATCGCCCATTCAAACAGCCAGCGGCTGGTCCGGCTGATCAACGACATCCTCGACGTCGAGAAGCTTGACGCCGGCAAGCTGGTCCTAACCATGTCGCCGCTCGATCTCCGAGACATCGCGGCACGGGCGATCGACGGCGTCAGGGGTTACGTCCATCAGTTGGGCGTGAATCTGCGTCTTGAGGACGGCGCTTCCGCGCCGGTGCGCGGCGACGCCGACCGGCTGATCCAGGTGGTGACCAATCTGCTGTCCAATGCCGCCAAGTTCTCTCCGGTCGGCGGCGAGGTGACGGTCACCGTCAATCCGGAAACCCGGATCGCCCGGCTTAGCGTCGCCGACCACGGCCCCGGCATTTCGGAGGAATTCCGCTCGCGCATCTTCGGCAAGTTCGCCCAGGCGGATTCGACCGACACGCGCGCCAAGGGGGGCACGGGTCTGGGTCTGGCCATCGCGCGGGACATCGCCGAACGCCATGGCGGACGGCTGTGGTTTGAATCCGCCGAGGGCGAAGGCGCCACCTTCCATCTCGACCTGCCGCTGGACCTGCCGGACGCAGATCAGGGCGAGGGGCCGGGACGTTTGCTCATCTGCGAGGACGACCCCGATTCCGCACGGGTTCTGGTCGAGATGCTGTCCCTTGAAGGCTATCAGGCCGACGTGGCCGTCACCGCCCGGGACGCCCTGGCGATGGCGCGCAAGGGGGTCCATGCGGCGGCGCTTGTCGATCTGCAGTTGCCGGATGCCGACGGCGTCAGCCTGATCCGCGCGCTGAAGGCCGGCGGCGATACGCGCGCCATGCCGGTGATCGTCGTCTCGGCGGACGCGGCCCGAGGCCAGGCGCGCGGACGCTCGCTGGAGGTGGCGGACTGGATGGAGAAGCCGGTGGATCAGGCCCGCTTGCGCCTTGCCGTGCAATCTCTTGTCCGGTCAGACGCAAAGCCGCTGGTCCTGCATGTGGACGATGACCGGGACATCCTGGAGGTGACGCGCCATGGGCTTGAGACGGTGGAAGTCGTCGGCGCGGAGAGCCTGGCCGATGCGCGCGCCGCACTGGCTCGCCGACGGCCCGACCTGGTGATCCTGGACCTTGGCCTTCCGGACGGAAACGGCCTCGACCTTCTGCCGGAACTGACGGACGAGGAGGGGCGCACCATCCCGGTCGTCATCTATTCCGCGCAGGACCTGGATCGCCAGGCCGCGCCGGCGGTTCAGGCCGTGCTTACCAAGTCCCGCATGTCCCTGACCCAGCTGGCGCGCACTGTGCGCCGCCTGACACGTCGCGCCGGAGGCCAAAAATGACAGCCCTGAACATACTGCACGTCGACGACGAGGACGACATCCGTGAGGTCGCAGCCTACGCGCTCGCTCTCGATCCCGCCATCGTCCTGACCTCGGTCGCCTCGGGCCAGGCGGCGCTCGCCGCGCTGGACGAGGGACTTCGGCCTGACGTCGTCCTGCTCGACGTGATGATGCCGAACCTGGATGGAGCCGGGACCCTTGCGAGGATTCGCGAACGGCCGGCTCTTCGAAATACGCCCGTAATTTTCATGACGGCGCGAGCGCGATCCGGAGAAATCGATCAGTATCGCGCCTTGGGCGCGCTGGACGTCGTCATCAAGCCTTTCGATCCCATGACCCTTGCCGCAGACGTCCGGGCCATCCTTGCGGCTGGCCAATGAACGACCTGTTGGCTAGCCTCAGGGCGCGGTTTCTGGACCGCTGCGTAGGCGATCTCGCACGCATCGAAAAGCTGCGCGAGCGCGACGCCCTGAATACGGAGGAAATGCAGGCTCTGGTGCATAGGCTCGCGGGCGCCGCCGGCACTTTCGGCTTTCCTGCAATCAGCGACGCGGCGGCCGACTGTGACGACGCCTTGGCTCAAGGACAGGCGCCCGATCGCTCTAAAGTCGAGCGACTGACGGCCGCCCTCGAGGAGGCCTTGGCTAGGCGGGCGGACTGAAACCCTTACGCGTCATTGCGCCCCACGACTGGCTTCGACGCAGGTATTGCCACAAGCCGCGCAGCCGCCACAGGTTGTTGAGTTGTCGATAGCCGAAGTTTTCCAGCACCGCCGCAGCGGTCAGCAACAGGAGGTGGCGCGCGCGTGGAAAGCGCCTGAGCTCTGACTCCTCCAACGCCAGCGCTCCCACGGAAATCACGACTCCGAAGGTGAACGTGATGGCCAGGAAGGCCAGCAGATAGTCCAGAGATAGCAGTCCCAGCGCCCAGAAGGCCGGGATGAGGAGATAGCCCAGCAGCTCCACCACCGGTCCCAGGATATCCACGAGGAAGATGTAGCCGAAGCCGACGGGACCGAGGCGGCCATAGCGAGGGCGGAACATCACGTCCCAGTGGCGTTCGAAGGTCTCAAGAGCCCCGCGATGCCAGCGCGCCCTTTGGCGCCCCAGGACCCGGATGTCTTCCGGAGCCTCGGTCCAGCATACAGGCTCAGGAACGAAACCTATGCGATACGGTCGGTCTTGATCGCGCATGAGGCGGTGAAGCTTGACGACCAACTCCATGTCTTCGCCGACCGTCCCCCGGGTGTAGCCGCCGGCTTCGATCACGCGTGCTCGCCGGAAGAGGCCAAAGGCGCCCGAAATGATCGTGAGCGTGTTGATCCGGCTCCAGGCAAGCCGGGCCATGAGGAAGGCGCGCAGATATTCGACGGTCTGCAGCAGCGCGAGCAGATTGCGTGGAGGGCGGACTTCCAGCACCTGGCCGTCTCTGATGAGGCAGCCGTTGGCGATACGCACGGTGCCTCCGACCGCCACGGTGCGCTCAGGTTCTTCGACAAAGGGCTGGACTGCGCGCAGCAAGGCGTCGGGCTCCAGCAAGGAGTCGGCGTCCATCGAGCAGAAGATCGGAGCCCGGGATATGTTGATGCCGGCGTTGAGCGCGTCGGCTTTGCCGCCGTTCTCCTTGTCCACGACGATCAGGCGCGGCTGGTGCGCGGCCGTGTAGACGCCTCTTATCGGTTGATGATCCAGGGCCTGCTCATAATGACGATGCGCAGGATTCAATTCGTAGGCGTCGATCAGCACCTGCAAGGTGGCGTCCCTGGACCCGTCATTGATGACGATCACCTCGAAACTGGGGTAACGCAGGGACAGCAGCGACCTGACGCTTTGAACAATCGTGAGCGCCTCGTTGTAGGCCGGAGCCAGCAGGGCGATAGGCGGCGAAGCCTCGGCGTAGCGACGCCACAGGGCGCCGGATTCCGGGATCGCCGGCCGGGCGGCGAGCGCGCCGGCCGCCAGCAGCAACTGGATCAGGTAGACGAGATTCTGGGCGAGACCCATGCCGATCACGAACATGGCGATCGACCGGGCGAATCCCACCAGGATGAGGGCTATCTCCTGGGTCACGCCGCAGCCTTCATCAGCCCGCGCTCGGCCAGCGCGAGAGAAGCGGCGCGACGCACCACGTCATGCTCATCTTCGATCGCCGTGCGCAGGATGGCGACCCCCGGATCGCCGAGGATGGCCAGCGCCTCGCCAGCGCGGAAACGAACCCACCAGGCCGGGTCTCCCAGCGCCTGTCGCAGCCGCGGCGCGGCATGGACCAGCCTGATCCGACCGACAGCCTCGCAGGCGGCGGAGCGAACCTGCCAGGCCGCGTCGGTCAGCGCCGCCGTCACGGCCGCCTCACCAGCCGGATGAGCGAGAAGCCCAAGGGCGCGCACCGAGGCGATACGCAGTTCCAAGTCCGCGTCGGTCGCGGTTCGCACCAGAGGCTCCACGGCACGATAGTCTCCTGACGCGCCTAAAGCGTCTGCCAACATCGCGCGGGTGGCGGAAGGAGCGAGAGGAAGAATAAAGACGTCCAGAGCCTCCGTCGGCGTCGCTTTAGCGGCACGTCTGATGACGGGTTCGTACAGCAGGGAGTCCTGGAGGCCGCGTCTGGCTATGTCCGTCAGCATGTCCTGCAACGGCGGAGCGGCGTCCATGTCCAGAAGAGCGGTGAGGACCGCTACGCGAAAGTCCCCTTCGCGTGATCGGGCCAGGGCCGACCGCAAGGCGTCTACGGTCGCCACATCTGGAAAGGCGGCCAGCGCCTCAGCCGCCGCTATTCGGCCGGCCTTGCTCCCCCTGTCGAGTCGGAGGCGCAGACGGTCGGGAAGCCCCAACCGAGCGAGGCTTTCGATCAGGCGATCCCGCTGCGCGCCACGTACAAGCCCCAACACCTCCACCAGAGCTTCGGCCATCAGACGGGCTCGCATCTGATAGGGCTTCAGTTGTGGTTCCGCCCCGACGTCGCCGTTCAGGATCGCCAGGAACAACCTGCGGATCTGGGCCTCATCCCCAGCCCGTTTGCTGTCGAACCGTTCCCGCAGAAGGCGGGCGAGAATCAGACCCGTCATCCAGACCAGGGCCGCTGCGATGAGCATCAGCGAACTCCACCACAATGCGGTTAGAAAGCTCACCAGAATCGCCAGCCCAGACCGAGGGTGATCGCCTTTCGATCATAACGACCCCGATCTTCTTCCAGGCCGCCCACCCGCAAGCTGATCTGGTCTGTCAGACCGATCTCGACGCCGGCGCTGAGGGCGCGCACGTCTGTCGTCAGACCTTCACTGCTTTCGGGAGCGTCAGCGTAGTCCGCCCGGAAACGCAGACGGTCGGTCGGGGTCCAGTTGACACTGACGGCGTAGCCGGCGCGGTGCTGGTCGGTCTCGTCCCAGACGTTGATCCAGCGCGCGGCCAGCCGCACCCGTCCTTGTGAGAGGTCGGCGACCAGCCCGGGCTGCAGACTGCTCACGTCCCCGCTTGCGAAGCGCGCGGCGGAGGCGTCCAGCGTTCCGTTGATGCTCGGCAGAAGATGGACTTCCGCCCCGACGCGCGCCGAGACTGTCGGACGGTAGTCCGCCTCCACGGCGCCGCCTAGCGCGCCGTAAGCTTCGCCCCAGGGGAAGAGACGGTCCAGCCGTCCCTCGACGAACAGGTCCCGTTTGTCGAACCGTTCCGTCCATTCGCCTACGCCCGTGATCGTCGAGCGTTCATCCATGGCATGGGCGGCGGCGACACGCACTTCGTTCCAGTCGGACAATCCCGCGCCAAGGCGGCTCCTTGAGCCGTCCAGATCAAAGCGCCAAGCGGGTTGCGGCCGCAGGGCGCGGGCCAGGGCTTTCAGATCAGCCCGTTCAGGCGCCGCAAGGAGCGCCTTATCGGTTTCCATTCTAGCGCGCCTGGCGTCGCCGCGCCTGCGCGCGACGAGCGCCAGCCCGAGGCGGGCGTCCACATAATGCGGGGCCCGGACCAGGACGGCCTGGAAGTCCGCCTCGGCCTCGTCCAGCCGGTCAAGCGCCAGGAGGGAGAGGCCGCGATTCAAAAGGGCGTCCGTATCCTCGGGCCTAATCCGAAGAACCGTATCCAGCTTGGCAAGCGCCGCCTCGCTGCGTCCCGCGCGTCGGTCGCGGACGGCCTCCTCATAAAGTACGGTCGGATCCGGGCGGACCTCAGCCGGAACGTCTTGAACGAGCATCGTCGCGCTCCATGCTCGAGTCCGCGATGATCCGGCTGATGCGCTGGACGAGTTCTTCGGGAATGAAGGGTTTGGCCAGATAGTCGGCGGCGCCCAGCTGAAGGCCGCCTACGATGTCTTTTTCGTGTTTTAGCGCTGTCAGCATAATCACAGGGACAGCCCGCGTGGTTTCGTCGCTTTTCAGGCGACGCAACACCTCGAAACCGTCCATGACCGGCATCATGGCGTCCAGAACGATAAGGTCCGGTTTGTGAACCTGGGCGAGGTCCAGAACCTCCCCGCCGTGCTCGGCCGCGATGACCTGATGCTCAGCCGCCGCAAGCTTGTGTTGCAGCAAAGCTCGCAACAACGGGTCGTCGTCCGCGATCAGAATCCGGGCCATATTCTTACTCCACTACCCTGCGCCCTTCACCCTATGGGAGGAGAGTATGAACCAAGCCCTAGCAAGCGACCGCTCTGGTCCGGGTCTTGGCGGCCATCGAACTTGACGGCGAGCGCGGCGGCCTGAAGGCGCGGCGCCGAACAGATGCGGGGTGAAGGCGTGTTCGACGCCCCCAGATGCATGACGCCGCGCCGTCGCTTTCGTCTCTTATCGATCGCCAACAGGCGTCGAGCGGGACGTGCGAGGGCGCCATTAACAGCGTCAGGCCTTCGGCTTCTGCCGAAGGCCTTCAGCCTTGAGCGCCCACGGCGGGCTTCAGACCTGCACGCCTTCGCTGTGCGACAGGGGATCCTAACCTTGGCGATGCTTCAGGCTGCTGATCACGTCATGGTCGGCCTTGATGGCCGCATAGGCCGCGGCAATGCGTTGTCGCAAGGCGTCGGGAAGAACCGCCTCCTCTGCAGCTTTTTCAAAACGCGCCTTGATGACGTCTTCTCCGCGTTCGACCTCGTCGATCACGCCGCTGTCATCACGCCCCATGAGTTCGCCTCTCAGTTCGGCGAACTTGTTATGGACGCGGCCGAGCAGCGACTGGTCGTCTTCCGGTTCACCCCCCAGGTTACGCACTTCGGATTGGAGTTGACGGCTCAGCTCTTCGCGTCTGTCCGCACGATCCTTGAACATGGTCTTGAGTTCGGGATTGCTCGCGCCGTCTGCGGCGTGTCGATAACCATGAACACTGTCCAGGGTCGTTTCGATCAGATCATTCAAGGTTTTGACGGCTTGTCCATTGTCGACGTGCATTGAGGCGATGTCCTTTGCGTAACGGCCAGATAGAACCTTTCATGTTGCGTCATGTTCCGTGATTTCTTCTGGAGGGGCGCCTGGAATGCGGTCTGGCGAGGAAACGACCGGCAAGGTTCGCATTGCTCGTGGGCGGAGGTCCGTTCCGCCTTGGCCCAGCTTGGCGGGGGACGCCGGACTCGCTGCGCGAGCGGACCGAACAGGCAGCTCGCATCTTCGTGCACTCATGGTCACAAGGAACTTAAGGTAAAGCCTGTGGTTCTCTCTGTCGGGTTGGCGAAGGGGCAGTCGTGCGAAGGCGCTTGACGATATTGGTGTTGAGCGTGGCCGTCCCCGCGGCTGCGGCCCTCGGTCTCCTGGTCGGCCTCAATGTGCTCGAGGCGCGTCGCGCTCATGAACGCGCGCTTCTGGCGACGGCTCGATCAGTATCGACCGCCATAGATATGGATGTGGTGCGAAAGCTTGACGCCGTCGACGCGATCACGAGTTCGGACGCCTTGGCCGCCGGGGACTGGAGGCGCCTAGGAGAACGGACGAGTCGGCTCGGGTTGGGGGAGGGCATAGAGCTGTCCGTGGTCGATCCGGGAGCGGCCCACGCCCTCCATATGCCGGTCGGCGAGACGCCGGCCGAGCAAGCGGTCCCGATGACGATCCGCCCGGAATATGAAATCCGGTTCGGGGCGCAAGGACGGGCCAGAGTGTCCGATCTGCATGGGGCTTTCCGATCCGAGGCTCCTGGCATTGCGATCGGGTCCGCCCAGCAAGCCCCGGAGACCAAACCGGCGGTTGTCCTGATCGTCCCTCCAACCCGGTTTCTGGACGTGATCACTCGCCAACCGGTTTCAGAATCCGCCCTGGTCACCCTCGTCGACGCCCGGCGCCGCGTGATTGCACGGTCTCGAGACCACGCCGTTCATCTGGGGGCGTCCGCCACGCCGGCGATGATCGCTGCAATGGCGGCCGCGCCGGAAGGCGTGGTGGCCAGTCGTTCGTTGGACGGCGATCCGACTGTCGTGGCCTACACCCGATCAGAGCTGTCCGGTTGGACAACCATGGTCGTGGTGCCGCGCTGGTCGTTGGAAGCGCCCATCTGGACCAACGTCCTGGGAGTCGGCGCGGTGTTTCTCCTTCTCGGCGGGTTGAGCCTGGTGGCGGTGCATAACCAGTCCAACGCCATTTCGCGTGAGCTGGAAGCTCTGGAAAAGGACGCGGCTGCGCTGGGAGGCGGAGGGATCGTACCGCCTCGCCAAGGGCGCATAGCGACCATGGCCAAGGTTCAGAAGGCGCTCAGCTGCGCCTCGGTCGAATTGAGCCGACGTGACGAAAGACAAACCCTCCTGATCAACGAGCTCAATCATCGGGTCAAGAACACCTTGGCGACCGTCCAGGCGCTTGCGGCGCAGACCTTTAGAGGGGCGGAGCACGAAGCTTGCCGCAAGTTCGAGCGAAGGCTCTCCGCCCTGGGTCGGGCTCATGATCTGCTGACGCAGGCGGCCTGGACGGAAGTCGAGATGCAGGATGTTTTCGCGCGTTGCGGGGAAAACCATGAGGGACGAATTCGCGCCCGCGGCCCTTCCGTCATGTTGCGGCCCGAGGCGGCGCTGGCCCTTTACATGTGCGCCCACGAGCTCACCACCAACAGCCTCAAGTACGGCGCGCTGGGCTCGGAAACCGGCAGCGTAGAGATCGGGTGGTCGCGTGAGGAGGATGGGGTCGTCCAGCTTGTCTGGCGCGAACGCGGAGGGCCTGTCGTGAGCCCGCCTACGCGCGAAGGGTTCGGCACGAAGCTGATGGACAGATTGGCGCGGCATGAACTGAACGGCAGGCTGGAAAGGGAATACCGACCGGCTGGCCTGGTGGCGCGTGGACGATTCCGCCTGTCCTCGGACAGCCGGTTTCGTTCCGACCTCTGACCGCCAGGACTTCGGCGCGCGCAGCGACGCTCATCTTCCTAAGCTATGTTGAGGACGCCTGGCCCTTTACGTGATCATGAAGACCGATCCCTCCCCGGGTCTTGCGTCGAATGTATTGCAGCGACGTTTGATGATCTGTTGATGGAGAGGCGATCAAGTGGCTACGGCGATCATTCTTCGCTGCCGACGCAAGCAGCCCGGCTGTGGCCTTCGCATCTGGTACGAGTACGCGCCGATCGTCGACGGCAGCGCTAGGAGGCGGCCCAATCACATGATGGCGTCAGCGGATAGCGCCGCAGATCTGGCTCGACGTTCCGGGTTCAGCGTCGACGGCGATGTCATGGATGTTCAGGTCTGAGCTGGGGCGCTGATGGAACGCTTGCGACGCGGTCTGCTGATCTTCGTGGTTCTGGCGACCACATTCTTCATTGGCGTGAGCATCAGCGTTCTCATCTGGAGCTTGCAGGCGATCTGATGAGGCGGCCCAGGCCATAGCTTGACTGTTTTGGCCGTTCGACCGACGGCGCGATGCAGGAGCGAAGGTTCGTGTCATTCTGTGGTGAGGATGAGGCTGAACGTCGCGAGAATCTGGAGCGATCCGGCGGCCCACAAAATTCCAGGCAGGCGCGCGGCGTTGGCCTCACCTTCTGATCCGTCTGTTCTCCGGCACGCGGGAGATCGAATTGCTATAGGTGCGCGGAAGAGCCGCGCGCCGCGTCGGCCCGCAGTATCGAGTGCGCCCATGACCATTCCGACAGATCTGACAGACGCCCAGCCAGCCCCCAATATGGCGACCTCGCCGCGGTTTCTGATCGGGATCGTCGGCGCCGTGGCCTTCGCCCACCTCCTCAACGACCTCATTCAAGCGGTCCTGCCGGCCATCTATCCGATGCTGAAGACGAAGTTCGCCCTGAGCTTCACCCAGATCGGCCTTGTCGCCCTGGTCTATCAATTCACGGCTTCGCTGCTTCAACCGTGGATCGGCTTCTACACGGACAAGCATCCCAAGCCCTATCTGCTGCCCTGCGGGATGTTCGCCACCCTGATCGGGATCGGCTTGCTGGCGACCGCCGGCGGCTTCACCATGCTCCTGGTCGCCTCGGCGGTGATCGGGGTGGGGTCCGCCACCTTCCACCCGGAAGCCTCGCGTGTCGCCCGTCTCGCCTCTGGCGGACGGTTCGGCACAGCGCAATCGACCTTCCAGGTCGGCGGCAACACCGGGTCCGCCATCGGGCCTCTGGCGGCCTCGCTGATTATCCTGCCCCTGGGCCTCACCGCCGTGGGGTGGCTGGCGGTCGCTGCGGTGACGGCGATCTGGGTGCTCTTTGGCGTCACGCGCTGGCGTATCCGCAACCCTCACGCCATGGTCGCGGCCAAGACCCTGAGCGAAGGCCCCCAGCTAAGCCGGGGCCGGATCATCGGCGCCCTGGCGGCTATCGCCGTGCTGATGTTCGCCAAATTCATCTACATCGGCGCCTTCACCAACTACTTCACCTTCTACCTGATCGAGCGTTTCGCCCTCTCGGTTCAGGATTCCCAGTTCCACCTGTTCGCCTTCCTGGCGGCCGTGGCGGCGGGGACCTTCGCCGGCGGCCCGATCGGCGACCGGATCGGCCGCAAGGCCGTGATCTGGCTGTCCTTCCTCGGCGCGGCGCCCTTCGCCCTGCTGTTGCCCTACGTGGATCTGGGGTGGACGACCGTCCTCTCGATCGCCATCGGCTTCGTCATGTCCTCCGCCTTCGCGGCCCTGGTCGTCTATGCGCAGGAACTCGTGCCGGGCCGTGTGGGCCTGGTGTCGGGCCTGATGTTCGGCCTCATGTTCGGCATCGGCGGGATCGGCGCGGCGGGCCTCGGCCTGCTCGCGGACGCCAACGGCATCGTCTGGGTCTACAAGCTGTGCGCCGTACTGCCGCTTCTGGGCCTGGTCACCGCCCTGCTTCCTGACGTGAAGACGTCGGGGGCGGTGGGTTAGGCCTGGCCCGTCGTTCTCAGAGACGGACGGGCGGGAACTGGAAGTCATAGGTCCAGGGGGACGCGTCTTTCCCTCTATCGTGTCCGATGCCGTGCGCCCCGCGCTTCCACCCATGGCGTTCAGGGCCCCCTGCGCCTCGGCGCAGCGAGGACGGCCTCGCTTGTTAAGGGCGGTCGCCGGGCTGGGGCGTGGTGGTCGTGACGACGGCCGTGCTGCTGGACGGGGGCGTCACCACCGTCTGACGCTCGACGACGACCGGCTCGGAAGCCCGCGCTTCGGCTGCGCGCGCCTCAGCCTGGGCGCGGATCGCTTCAGCGCGAGCCGTCGCGCTTTGGGCCTGTGCGATCGCCACGCTGTCCCGAGTGCTGCTGAGCTGGTTCTGAGCCAGAGCGGCCTCTGCCGTTTGCCTCGCATTGTCCGCCGCTGCTTCTGCCTGGATGACGCGCAATTCGGCGTCAGTGGGCGCAGTTGCTGGACGCGTCAGGAAATAGATAAGGCCGAAGACGACTGCGGCGAGAAGAATGCCGACAACCCACCACAGAGCTATATTGGTTTCACGTTCGACGATGATGGTCTCCGGCGCGCGGCGGATCGTGCTGCCGATAGGCGCGATCACATTCGGGTCGTCACGTTTGAAATCGTCCACGGCTTTCCTCCTGATTGCTGCGATCAAATGGCGCCGCGGGACCTATGGTTCCGCTTGTTTTCCAAAACTCCCAACGACCGGCCTCTGTCCTGAGAGCATCCCGGTCCGCACGCCGTCTCATGGTCGGGCCAGTGTCCGCGATTTTTTGTGAGAAAACTCGCCCAGCCTGTGATGAGTTCGCTTCCGAACTCTGGAACCTCAGGCGTTCACGAGCCGTTCGAGCCAGACAGCGCCGGCTGTTCGAGCGGCCTGCCGGCGATAAGCGCCGCTCGTCCCCTATCGAGTTGAACCCATCCTTCCCCCTCGCCCTGATCGGCGAGGGGCTTTTTTTGTCAGTTCGCGCCAGTCAAAATCCATGAGGACCTGGCCCTTAGGGAGACGGCGACTTCCCGGGCAAAGGCCCGGTGGGCCTCATTCTCGTCGAGTATCACCCGACCGGACCTGTTCCGACCGCTGGTCACCCGGTAGCAGGTCTGTTTCCGTTGGCCGTCAGCCATGCGTTTGACACGCGTCAGCTTCACACCGGCCTGGGCGCGGATCAGCTTCTTCATAGGAACCTCCTCTCCCTGGAGTCAGGCCAGGGCGGCGGCTTTGGTTCCCGCCCTGGCGGACGAGCAATCCTGACATCAATCGGGCCTGAAGGGCGCGTGGCGAGCGCCAAGGGAAGACATCTGGACGGTTGCGGCGCTTCGCAAGGGAACAAGCCTTCCATCCTGCGGTTACCCCTTCGCACTTCCCCAGAGGAATGCAGGTCGGTCCGGCGTCGTGCTCAGCCAAACCCCGTACGCACCGGACCGACTAATTCTTCTTCCCTCGCTCATTGTCCGACCAAAGTTTGGATCACAGCCATTCTTGAAAGCGGCTGGGGCGCAGCTCCCGCGCCGGTCCGTCGTGCGGTGAAGGCCGAAGCGGTTTTTGTGCAACCGCCTCGGCCTTGACCGGAAAAGACCGGTCCTTTCGGATTAGGCTCGGCGTTCAGGACGGACTCTGCTGGCCCTTGCCGCGCTGTTGTTCCTGAAGATCGCCTTCCGGCACGGCGCCGGCCGGTATCTTCGTCAGGTTTCCGTTTTCGTCCGAAAGACAGTCGGCGGCCCTCTTGTAGCCGCTCTGATCCAGGGTGGTTTCGCGAGCCGCCTGTTTCTGAAGGCTGTCTTCACCTTGGCCGAGGCCGCTGTCGTCGGCTTTCCCGGGCTGGGGACGGGTCGGGTCGCGGTCGGGATCAGGCCTGGATTCAGTCACCTTCCATCTCCTCAGTCCGGGTTTGCAATGGGCGGGGTCATGGGCGATCGACGATCCTCATCGGGGTCTTCGCCCTCCGCCTTGGACGTCTCCCGCCGCGCCTGAGATTGAAGGCTGTCGTGATCCTGAGGGTCGTCGTTCGGACCGGCGTCGGCCGGCGCGCTTTCATTGGGTCGGGTATCGGTCACAACGGCGCTCCTTCAGCTTCCAGAGCCAAAGCCGTCAGGGCCGCCAGCGCCGGCGGCGCCTTCGCCGCCCGATGCGGGCGCCGGGTCGTCCTTGCCCGGCTGGCGCTGGGCCTGATCGCGGAGATGCTCGCGCTGTTGCGGGTTTTCATCCGGCTGGGGCGTATTGGTTTCCGGATCCTGTTCGCGGTCCGCGTTGGGTTGGACGTCGGTCATGTCGTTATTCCTTCTGGGTTGCAGGAAGGGAAGCGGCTGCGGAAACGGGCGTTCCTGCACTGGCGTTTCACGATAAGTTTGGACGTGGCCGGGAACCCGGCGAGGCGGAGGTCTGCGCGGCTGCGCGGCGGACAAGAAAAAGGCCCCGGCGACGACCGGGGCCTCTTCGGCGGCGTGACTGAAGCGCGTCAGAGTCGCGGACCGCGCCCGCGCAGGCCGCCGACGACCAGGGAGACCACGAACAGGATGACGGCGATGACGGCGATGAACTTGGCGATCTCGAACGACATGCCGGAGATGCCGCCGAAGCCGAGCACGGCCGCGACCAGGGCGATGATGAAGAAGATGATGGCCCAACGAAGCATGGAACGGTCCTCCGGAGTCTGTTGATGGAGGTCAAGCTCGACACCTCCCTGCCGATCATTCGACGTGCGACCAACGCGCCCTGGATTTGACTGTTCCATCCTGGCGGATGCGCCGGCCCGCCGCGCAAGCCTGCGCAAATGCGACGCGGGCTTGACGCATGGCCGCGGGCAGGGACCTATGGGTCCCCATCGCGGCGAGCTCCATGCGTCACGGAATTCGTCTACGAGCGAGGAGGACCGACCCTCATGGCCGTCCCCTGTCCTCGGAGGATGGAGTGGCTCCAATGGAGAAGCGCCCGGCCCCGGAGTACTCGGCCCATGTAGACGACTGGGTGGTGCGGCGGATTCGACCCGCAAGGATTGAGGAGAGCCCGAAGTCGATTGATCGGCGGGCGGCCGCCTATCTCAGGGTCTCGACGCTGCGACAGCCTACGTCTCTGGCGCTCCAGCGGCGGGAGCTCCAAGGCTACGCCCGGAGCGAGGGCTTCGACATCGTCGCGGTGTACGAAGATGTCGGGAAGAGCGGCATGACCTTGGAGAAACGGTCAGGCTTGAGCCGTCTTCTCTTCGACGTGGTCACGAAAAGGGCGAACTATGCCCACGTTCTGGTCCTCGACATCAGCCGATGGGGCCGCTTTCAGGACCCTGACGAGGCGGCGCACTACGAGTTCGTCTGCCGAAGTCACGGCGTCTCTGTAACCTACTGTCGCGACCTGGTGGGGGTCGGCCCTCCGGCCCAACTCGCCAAGCAGGTCAGGCGCGTGATGGCGGCGGACTATGTCCGGCAGATTTCGGACAGGACGCGCAGAGGAAAGCGGGGGGCTGCGGAGGCGGGCCGCGCGCCGGGCGCGTGGCCCCGGTACCTTGTGGACCGGCAGATTATCGAAGCTGACGGGACGTGCGGACCTGTTCTGAGGTGCGGCGGCTTTCGCTCTCATCCGCTTCAGTCCTTGCGCCTGGTTCCCGCGACCGGGGAGCGGTCCCAGACTGTACGGCGCATTTTCCAGATGTTCGTCGAAGGCGGCAGGTCGATGGCGGATATCGCATCGATCCTGTCGGAAGAAGGGATCTTCTGGACGGACGGATCGCGTTGGACGCGTCGCCGGGTCGCCAGAATCCTTCGCGACCCGCTGTCGAAGGGACTGCAACACTATGGCCGTTCCCGAACCGTACTGGGCGTCCGCGGACCGGAGTTGGACAGCGGCCGTTGGGGAGAAATCCAGGTCTTCGAGGGGATCGTGTCGGAGGAGATGTTCGAGGCGGCGCAGGCGCGATTTAGAGCGCTCGACGGCCGATATGCCCATACCCGGGAGGAACTGGTTTCCGGGCTGAAAGCGCTCCTTGACAAGGAAGGAAGACTTACCGCCGCCCTGATCGACGCCTGCCCCGAAATTCCAAGTGCGAGACGCTACATGTCGCGTTTCGGCACCCTTGCGGAGGCGGAACGATTGGCCGGCTACGTCAAGCCGCGGGTTTCGCGGGGCGCGGCGCCGGATGGAAAGCCCCTTTCGCGGGCCGCCATCCTCGAGGGGCTGCGTCGACTGCATCAAGACAGGGGGAGGGTGAATGTCTCCCTGATACAGGCGGATCGTCGTCTTCCATCAATCGGTTTGATCCGAAAGACCTTCGGCACGGTTACGGCCGCCTATCGCGCGGCAGGCCTGTGATGGAGGAAGATCCGTCTTGCGGCATGGATGATCTTCCGGCCAGGCTGAGACGCCATTTCGGGCGGGACGCCGACGGCGCGGTCGTCCTGTCTCCAGATACGTCCCGGCCTGAGCGAAAACCGGCCCTCGCTGCGCAATACCTGCGTATGTCCACAGACCATCAGCGCTACTCCCTGGGAAATCAGCGCGCCTTCATCGCGGGCTTCGCGGAAAGCCGTGGGATCGAGATCGTCCGCACCTATGAGGATGCAGGAAGAAGCGGCGTGACCGTCGACAAACGCCCCGGCCTCCAGCGCCTCCTGTCGGAGGTTCTGTCAGGGAAGGCTCCCTTCTCGACCATTCTCGTTTTCGACGTCAGTCGTTGGGGCCGGTTTCAGGACGCCGACGAGGCGGCGCACTATGAGTTCCTGTGCCGAGAGGCCGGCCTCTCCGTCATCTACTGCGCGGAGCTCTTCGCTGACGACAGCTTTGGCTCGGTCTTCAAGCAACTCAAACGGGTCATGGCTGGAGAGTACAGTCGGGACCTGTCTGCCAAGGTTCGCGCCGGGCGCCGGGCGAAGGCGGCTCGAGGCCGCGCCCTGGGCGGCGGCGCCGTATACGGCTTTCGGCGCCAGGTGGTGAACGCGGACGGGAGCGCGGGACCCATCCTTCAGGAGGGACAATGGAAGTCGCGGCCCGACCAGGAGGTCCGCTACATCTGGGGGCCGCCGGAAGAACTCGCAGTCATACAGCGAATTTTTGAGTGGTTCGTGCATGAGGCCCGCAGTCAGGCGGGGATCGCGAGACTTCTCACACAGCAGGGCGTCCTATGGCGTGACGGAACCCCCTGGAACGGTGATCGCGTACAGAAGATACTCAGACGGGAACTGGTTGTCGGCTTCCAGGCCTACGGGAAGTCCAGGGTTGAGCTGGGAAAGCGCACGATTGCTGTCGATCGCTCGCAATGGACCTACGTCCGGGTTCTTGAACCCATTGTGGATGTGGACACCTTTGTCGCGGCCCAGGAGCGGATGGGCGCGCTGAAGCGAGGTCACGGCAAGACTGAAGAAGAGATGGTCCGCGAACTGGCTTGTCTTCTGGCGCGTCAGCGACCCACGCTTGAGGCGATAGCCAAGGCTGAGAACATGGCCTCGCCCACGGTCTACCGCAGCCGCTTCGGCTCCATGAAAGCAGCCTATGAGCGCGTCGGCTTTCGCTACACGGGGTATCGTCGCGGGCTGAACCCGGACGGGACGCCGCTTGATCGCGACCAGACCATCGAGGCCTTGCGCGCTCTCCACAAGCAGCACGGGCGGATCTCTCTCAAGCTGATCAAGGCGTCGCCGGGGATTCCAGGCGATAACCGGATAAGGACGATATTCGGGTCCATCGCCGAAGCCTATGAAGCGGCAGGTCTCCCCGTGGGGCCTCGTGTAGGACGCCGTCGCGCCCCCAAGTGAGCGATGGGAAGGCGATCCGCACAGGGCGAGGCTTGACGGGTGAGATCTCCTCGCCGCATCCTCCTTTATGCAGCCCGAGGTGTGCGGCGAGCCTTCCCGTCGATGACGGCGCAACAGGGATCGACCTGCCCTGCAGCCATGTTTCGCCAGGCGGGTCGCGCCTCGTCTTCGGGAAATTCCATGACCTGAGGCGACCGTCCTCCGCGTCGGCCCGGTTGGACAGGGCGACTGCGGAACCGACGGAACGCCCGCCCGAAGAGGCGAAGGGCGCTAAGGGCTCCGCCCTCGCGCGGGCCAGGGTGAAGCGGCTGCGCCGCCGGATCGGCCGGTCTCCCCAGCCTTCCGCGCGGCCAGCGTCGCCAGGGATGTCACACCTGTGAGCTTGTGCAGGCCGGGTGATCCCCCTCCGCCCGATCCGCCCTGGCCCTTGCTACCCCGGTCTCGCCGACGGGCAGGGTTTCAGGCGCGCCTTTCGCGTGCCTGCAACCCTTGCCCAGAGGAGGCAGACATGACTGCTCATTCCATCCAGACGCTCGCCATGGCGGCGACTGACGTCGCCGCCCCGGACCTGCGCGATCCGGCGGTTCAGGAACCGGCGCACGGCGCGGAGATCGTGGTTCCGCTGAACCGGTTGAAGGCCTCGCCGAGGAACGCCCGGAAGGTGAAGCATTCCGAAGCGGCGATTGAGGCGCTGGCGGCGTCGATCAGGGCCAAGGGGGTGTTGCAGCCGCCCGTGGTCGAGATCGAACGCTCGGCGAACGGCGCCGGGACAGGAAACTATCTCGTGACCATCGGGGAGGGGCGGCGGCAGGCTCTGCGGCTTCTGTCCAGGAGAAAGGCGATCAAGCGCACCCATCCGGTCAGGGTGACGGTCGATACCGACAATGACGCCCACGAGATCAGCCTCGATGAAAACATCACGCGCGAAGCCATGCACCCGGCCGATCAGTTCGAAGCCTTCCGCAAGCTGGCGGAAGACAGGGGTTACGGCCCGGAGGAGATCGGCGCGCGTTTCGGGGTCTCCGCTCAGGTGGTGCGACAGCGCCTGCGGCTGGGCGCGGCGGCGCCGGAACTGATGGACGCCTATCGCGAGGGAAGGATCACCCTCGACATTCTCACCGCCTTCTGCGTCAGCGAGGATCAGGACCGCCAGCGTCAGGTGATGGCGCAGATGGGACCCTATCCCTCCATCTACGCCATTCGTCGCGCCATGACCGAGGCCAAGGTCCGCGCCGACGACCGGCGCGTCGGTTTCGTGGGGCTCGAGGCCTATGAGGCCGAAGGCGGCGCTGTGCTGCGCGACCTCTTCACCGAAGACGGAGGCGGCTGGCTGGAAGACCCGGTCCTGCTGGATCGGCTGGTCGGCGAGAAGCTGACGGCGCTCGTCGAGGACGCTCGCCAGCGCGAAGGCTGGAAATGGGGCGGGGTCTGCGCCGAGTTTTCGGAAGCGGCGGGCTTGGGGCGGGTCTATCCGGCGGCGGTCGTCCGGTCCGAGACGGAGGTCGCGGAGATGGCGGCGCTGTCGGAGGAGTATGACCGGCTCATCTCGCAGGCCGATGCGGTGGAGCTTCTGCCGCCCGAGACGGACGCCCGACTGGAGGTCATCGACAGGGCCTTGCAGGCCTATGGTCCCGACTACGATTATACGCCCGAGGCCAGGGCGCGGTCCGGGATCATGGTCATGCTCGGCCATGACGGTCTCGCCCGCTTCGAGCGCGGTCTGGTTCGGGCCGAGGACGCTGCTTCGGCGCCGCCTCCGCCGTGGGAAGAAGAGGCCGGGAAAGACGAGACCGGCGACGCCCGCGACGATCCCGAGGACGACCGCCCGGGTTCCAGAAACGATGGGGTGGAACGGGACCCGGAACGGGCGCCCCTTTCCGATCGCCTGCTCATGGACCTGACGGCCCACAAGACCATGGGTCTCAGGGATGCGGTTCAGGCCGATGTCGCCGCCGCCCTGGCGACGGTGGTTCACGCCATGGCCTTGCAGGTCTTCTATCCCGGTTACGGCGACTTCACGCCCCTGCAGTTGCGCCTGTCCGTCGGAGGGCTGGAGCGCTATGCGCCGGGGGTGGGCGACGGTCCGGCGGGGCGGCGCGTGGCCGACCGTCTCGAGGCTTGGGGCGCGCGGCTGCCGGAGAGGGCCGCTGAGCTCTGGGCCGTGATGGCGCCGATGAACCGCTCCGAGCTTCTCGACCTTCTCGCCTGCTGTGCGGGCGCCGGTCTCCACGCGGTGCGCGATCCGCATGATCGTCGACCCGGCGCATGGGCTCAGGCCGAGACGCTGGCGACGGCGGTCGGATTGGACATGACGGCGACATGGTCGGCCACCGCCGCCAGTTATTTCTCCCGCGTCAGCAAGTCACGGGTGGTGGAAGCCGTTTCGGAGGCGGCAGGTGCGGAAGAGGCCGGGCGTATCCTCGGCCTCAAGAAGGCCGACATGGCCGACGCCGCCGAACGACTGGTGGAAGGACGCGGCTGGTTGCCCGTCGTCCTGCGCGCTTCCCCGCCCGCCGTCCTTTCGGAAGCAAAGGAGCCGGCCCCGGTCGATACCCGTACCTCGGATTTCGAGGAAAGGCAGGGCGGCTGCGCCTTTGCAGCGGAATAGGCGAAGACGGGAAATGGCCGCGCGTCGGATGGGCGCGCGGCCGACCGCCGGAGGCGAGCAACTGCGCCCGATGGCCGCCGGGACCGCGAGTTCACGCCGCGAGATGTTTCGCTCGCAAAAGCGCGGCCTTGCCCCGCCATCGAAACAGCCGCGCCAGGACCGAAAGCCGGTCCGGGGTGACGGGGCGGCGGATTAGTTCGCCGCCGGGACCGCCGACTGAGCCGCCTCGCCGACGTTCTCCGCAGCGGCGCCAACGCTCTCGGCAGCGCCCGCGATAGCGTTGGATTCAACCCTCTCGCTCTGGCTCATATTGAGCAGGAAGTAGGCGATGACGCCGACCACCAGCAGGCCGAGAATGAGAGCGACGACCGCGCCCATGCCGCCGCTCCTTCTTTCCGAGACGACGGTCGGGCCGTCGGTCGTCGTGGTCCGTTCGACGGAGCCGTCCGGGTGTTGAACAGTGCGTTCGGTAGGCATGCTTCTGTCTCCTCCGTGAACCTGTTCAAGCGGAGCAAGACCTGACGAGTTCCTTAAAGCCAAGCCGCCGAGGATCATGAAGGGCGCTCCGACGTCAGGTGAAAGCCGACGGGACATGCCTGGCGGCGGTGGACGGTCGCGGCGTCGCTCCTCGACGAGGCGCCCGCCCGGCCCTCGCTCGGGCTGATTGGAGAGGGACATATCGAAAGTCCGTCTCGGCCGACCGCCGCGCCGGGTGTGTCGGGAACCGAACACTGGGGGTGGGGTTAGTTCAACACCCTGTGAATCCAACCCCTGTTCGGAGGCGCCCGTGCCGAGGGATACGGCCAACCCGCTGCTTGAAAAGATCGATGCCTTCCTGACAGAGGCCCTTGGCGGAGCGCGACCCAGGCGCGCGCGCGGCTGTTGGGCAAGGCCGTCTACTGGAACGAGATCCTGGCCAAGGCTGAAGGGCGACCCTGCCGCAGTCGTCCCTGAGCGCGCCCGCTTCAAGCGGTCGCCGGAGCCCGCCCGCCGCCACGCGTGCTTGCCGGTTCGGAGACGGGACGCCTTCATCCGGGTCCGCGGTCTTGTCGCGACGTCCCTGGTCAGGCCTGAGAACGCCTTGCCGAGAAGGGACCTCGTCTGCGTCCATGCAGGTTGAGCCGTCGGCTAGACGAGACGTCCTGACGCCTTGTCTTTGCGATCCACGCGCGGCCGCGGCGCCCCGATGTTCGACCGCATTGCGATGGCTCCCCCCGTCAGGCGGCCTGATCAAGATCGCACGGGAGGGCCAGACCATCCCGGGGAAAGCCGAGCGCCGGATTGCTGAGCACCTTGATGAAGCGCTCGCCTTGGTAAAGACAGATGGTGTCAAAGCCGATCCAGAGGGCTTCGACCACATCCAGGGCCTTGATCGCAGAAGCATCGTCTGCGGCGTCCAGGACGCAAATCTCCCGCGCCGGGACCCCGGGCATGTTAACGATGCAGAAGTATGAATTCACGCCACTTTCCTCGAACTGGCGCATCAAACGAGACAGGGGCTCCGCGGTTCCGCCCGATTCTTCTGATCTCTCGTGTTTCGGTGCGCGGGGCGTCGGATAGGGGCGGACCTTCTCCTTTGATCGTCCCGCATCGATCATCTCGGTCACCTTGACCGCGACTTCACCTTGACGGCGTCCAGGGACAGGTCGGGAATATAGATGTCCCGGGCCCTGGGCCTGCGCGCATCCGGGGCGCCGCTGCGGCGGACTTCGTCGCCGCGTCCATGGGGCAGGGGGAAGGCGTCGCCGTGATCGCCGACCGAGGCCAGGAGGCCGGCGCCGTCGTAAAGCCTCGTGGCGACGATGTGGACCACCTCTCCCTCCTTCTGCACCTTGCCGTCGACGATCAGCAGGCTGGAGCCGAGGACGATCCGCCTCTGTTCTTCATAGAGACGGGGCCAGATCACCAGGTTGGCGACGCCGGTCTCGTCCTCGATGGTGATGAACATCACCCCCTTGGCGCTGCCCGGCTTCTGACGGACCAGGACCAGGCCTGCGACGCGGGTCAGACGCCGGTCTCGCATGGCCGTGCCGTCCGCGCAGGTCATGACGTGACGCCTCTCCAGCGCGTGGCGCAGGAAGGTCAGCGGGTGGTCACGCAAGGTCAGGCCGATATGGTTGTAATCCTCCACGACATCCCGGCCGGGCGTCATGGCGCGAAGCGAAGGGGGCGGCTCGGGGACCTCGGGTCGATGGGTCTGGTCTCTTTCATCGGCGGCGGCGAACAGGGGCAAGGGGTTGTCGCGCAGGGCCTTCAGCGCCCACAGGGCCTCGCGGCGCTCCAGGGCGAGCGACGGCCGAAAGGCGTCGGCCTCGGCCAGTTTCACCAGGCTCGAGACCGGGACGCCGGCGCGACGCCATATATCGTCAGGCGAGGTGAAGGCGCGATCCTCCCGTGCGGCGACGAGCCGGGCGGCCTCGCCATTGGAGAGGCCTCGGACCATCCGCAGGCCGAGCCGGACGGCGAAGCCCTCGCGGGTCGGCTCCAGGCTGCAATCCCAGCGGCTGGCGTTGACGCAGACCGGTCGGACCTCCACACCGTGCTCGCGCGCGTCGCGGACGATCTGGGCCGGGGCGTAGAAGCCCATCGGCTGTGCGTTGAGCAGGGCGGCGCAGAAGACGTCCGGGTGGTGGCATTTGAGCCAGGAGGAGGCGTAGGCGATCAGGGCGAAGGAGGCCGCATGGCTCTCCGGGAAGCCATAGGAGCCGAAGCCCTCCAGCTGGCTGAAGGTCCTGTCGGCGAAGTCGGGGGCGTAGCCGCGCTCGACCATGCCCCTGATCAGCTTGTCCTTGAAATGGCTGACCCCGCCGGTGAACTTGAAGGTGGCCATGGCGCGCCGCAGCTGGTCAGCCTCCGAGGCGGTGAAGCCGGCGCATTCTATGGCGACCCGCATGGCCTGTTCCTGAAACAGGGGAACGCCCAGGGTCTTGCCCAGAACCTTCTCGAGCTCCGGCCTGGGATAGACGACGGGCTCCCGACCCTCCCTGCGGCGCAGATAGGGATGGACCATGTCGCCCTGGATGGGACCGGGGCGGACGATGGCCACCTCGATGACCAGGTCATAGAAGGTGCGCGGCTTGATGCGGGGCAGCATGGCCATCTGGGCCCGGCTCTCGATCTGGAAGACCCCCAGGGTGTCCGCCTTGCGGATCATGGCGTAGGTGCGGGGGTCCTCGGCCGGGATGGACGCCAGATCGAGATGGACGCCCTTGTGCTCGGCCAGGAGGTCGAAGCCGCGCTTCATGCAGCTGAGCATGCCCAGAGCCAGGACATCGACCTTCATGAACTTCAGGGCGTCGATGTCGTCCTTGTCCCATTCGATCACCTGGCGATCCTTCATCGCCGCCGGTTCGATGGGAACCAGGTCGTCCAGGCGGTCATGGGTGAGGACGAAGCCTCCCGGGTGCTGGCTCAGGTGACGGGGGAAGCCGATCAGCTGTCGCGACAGGTCGAGGGCGAGGCGCAGCCGACGGTCCTGAAGGTTGAGGTTGAGTTCCTCCGCGTGCCGATCCTCGACGCCGTCGCTTGAATAGCTCCAGACCTGGGAGGACAGGGACCTGATCAGGTCTTCGCTCAGGCCGAGGGCCTTGCCCACGTCGCGCAGGGCGCCGCGCGAGCGGTAGCGGATCACGGTCGAGCACAGGGCGGCGTGGTTGCGGCCATAGGTCTCGAAGATCCACTGCATGACGATCTCGCGCCGCTCGTGCTCGAAATCGACATCGATGTCCGGCGGCTCCTTGCGCTCCTGACTGATGAAACGCTCGAACAGCAGGTCGCTGCGCTCCGGGTCGATGGAGGTGACGCCCAGGACAAAGCAGACGGCGGAGTTGGCGGCCGATCCCCGGCCCTGACACAGGATCTCACGGCTGCGCGCGAAGCGGACAATGGAATGAACCGTCAGGAAGTAGGGCGCATAACCCAGGTCGGCGATCAGTCGGAGCTCATGCTCCAGGAGCTTGCGGACCTTGTCCGGCAGGCCTTCGGGGTAGCGGCCCGCGGCCCCCTGCCAGGTCAGACGCTCCAGGGCCTGTTGCGGCGTCAAACCGGGCAGCCCGGCCTCATGCGGATACTGATAGGCCAGTTCGTCCAAGGAGAAACGGCAGCGATCGGCGATCTCGAGGCTTCTGGCCAGGGCTTCGGGGTGGCGATGAAACAGGCGGTGCATCTCCCGGGCCGGTTTCAGATGCCGGTCCGCAGATCGCTCTCGGCGGAACCCGAGGCTGTCGATTGTGCAGCCTTCCCGAATGCAGGTGAGCACGTCCTGGAGGATGCGCCGGTCCGGATGATGAAACAGGACGTCATTGGTGACGACCGTCTTCACCCCTGCGCCCTCCGCCATCATTGACAGCTCATGCAGCCGCATCTGGTCCCGGGGACGGCGTTGCAGGGTCAGGGCGAGATGGGCCTCCGCCGCGAAGACGGCCCGCAGCCGCTCAAGTCGGCGCCGCGTGACGTCGTCCGCGTGGTCGGAGACCAGGATGGCGATCAGGCCCTCGGCATAGGCCTCCAGGTCCTCCCAGCCCAGAAGGCACCGGGCCTTGCCCCCGCGCCGCTTCCCCAGCGACAGCAGGCGGCAGAGGCGGGCATAGGCCGGCCGATCCATGGGATAGACGAGGATGGCGCTTCCGTCGGTCAGCTCCAGTCGGCAGCCGACGATGAGCCGGACTCCCGCAGCCTTGGCGGCCTCGTGGGCGCGGACCATGCCGGCCAGGCTGTTGCGGTCAGTGACGGCCAGGGCCTCGATGCCGCAGACCGCCGCCTGATGGAACAGCTCCTCACAGGCGCTGGCGCCGCGAAGAAAGGAGAAGTGCGAGGCGCACTGGAGCTCGACGTAGCGGTGGTCGGTCATGCCCGATCGCGCCGAGCCGGAGGAAGGCGGACGGTTCTCGCTGCTGCGCGGGGAGGAGCGAGTCGCGTTGCAACATCCGCCGGCCGGGGGCGTTGGCCACAGGCATGCGGATCGCGACCTATAATGTGAACGGCTTCCGGGGACGGCTCGAGGTCCTGCTGCGCTGGCTCGCCCTGCGCCAGCCGGACATTGTCTGTCTGCAGGAGCTCAAGGCTCCGCAGGAGGCCTTTCCGATCGCCGCCCTGGAGGAGGTGGGCTATGGCGCCGTCTGGCAGGGACAGAAGAGCTGGAACGGCGTGGCCATCCTCTCGCGGGGCGACACCCCGGTCGAGACCCGACGCGGCCTGGCCGGAGAGGCCGACGACCTGCAGAGCCGCTATATCGAGGCGGCGGTGAAGGGGGTGATCGTGGGCTGCCTCTACCTGCCTAACGGCAATCCCGCGCCCGGTCCCAGATTCGACTACAAGCTGCGCTGGTTTGAACGACTTGCAGCGCGGGCGGAGGCCTTGATGGACAGCGGCGCGCCCGTGGTTCTGGCCGGCGATTATAACGTCATGCCGACCGATCTGGACGTCTACGCCCCCGAACGTTGGCGCGACGACGCCCTGTTCAGGATCGAGGTGCGCGAGGCCTATGCCCGCCTGCTGGATCAGGGCTGGTGCGACGCCTTGCGCGCCCTGCATCCGGATGAGGTCGTCTACACCTTCTGGGACTATCTGCGAAACCGGTTCGCCCGCAACAGCGGCCTGCGTATCGACCACCTCCTGCTGAGCCCGGCGCTCCAGCCTCGTCTGCGCCGCGCCGAGGTTGATCGGGAGGTGCGCGGCTGGGAGAAGACGAGCGATCATGCGCCCGTTTGGATCGAGGTCGCCGACGAGACTGTCCGGCCCAGGGCGAAACCCTGACGCTGCTGCGGGGTTGGTCGGGAGGCCTTCTTCTTGCGGAACCCCCATATGAACATTTCCGACTTCACGGGCACGACCCCCGAATACCGCCCCGAGACCTTTCTCAGCGCCCGCCTCGAGGGCTGGGGCGTGCTGGAGCGCATGACCGGCGGTCTGCAGCAGCGCTTCACCGTGGCGGCGCGCGGACACTTCGATGGAAGCGAACTGGTCTTCACCGAGACCTGGACCTTCTATGACGGTCATGTCGATACGCTGAACTGGTGCATCCGGCCGCTCGGCGATGGTCGCTATAGCGGGCGCGAGGATCGCGTCGACGGCGAAGCCGAAGGCGACCAGGCCGGCTGCGCCTTTCATTGGCGCTACAGTCGCGACGTGCCTCAGAAGGACGGGACCTCGACCAGACTGAATTTCGACGACTGGTTCTATCGCATCGACGAAACCGCGGTGATGGTGAAAGGCGTCGCGGGCCGCATGGGCCTGCCGTTCGCCACCGCCCATGTCCTCTATCGTCGCCTGGAGGGCTGAAGGATTCATCCGAACTTCCCGTGGATGAACCAGGTCTGGGGACCGGTCCGGGCGTCCTCGCCGTCGCCCGCGCGGAACAGCCAGAACCGGTCGCCTCCGTCGTCCTCCACCTGGAAATAGTCGCGCACGGCCCACATCTCGGCGTCGCTGCGGCCCCATTCCCCATGGATGCGTTCGGGACCGTCCGCACGGCGGATGCGGCGGCGGACGCCGCGCCAGGTGAACCAGGCCGGGGGATTGTCCGGGAGCAGGGCCAGGGTCTCGACCGGTTCAGGGGTGGGGAACAACCGGATCGGGCGAGGCCAGTCCGTGCGCCAACTGGACGCCTCTGTCCCGCCGAGCGGCGCGGCGCGGCGCACCGAGCGCTCGGGGACGTCGCTCTCGACCGACGCCACGCTGTAGAGGCGGCGGGCGCCGACGCGGTTGGCCAGGACATCGACCAGACCCGCCACGTCAGGGTTCTCGCTGTCGCTCAGGCCGGTTGAGCCGGGTCGCCAGTCCAGCGGCAGGGTGATGGAAGCCGCGAGCGTCATGCGCTCGATGCCGAATCCTGGGTTTATGGTCTCTATCTTGTCTCGCAGCAGGCGTGACAGCCGATCCCGGTCACGCACCGGGCGGGCCAGCCCCACCCGCACCGCCTCGACGCGATGGTCGACCCTGTGGCACAGCCAGTCGAGCCGGCGGGCGCCCAGACCGCACCGCTCGAGTTGGAGACAGAGATCCTCGACCATCAGGCCGACTTGATGTGAGAGGGTTTCGGCCGCCCCGATGGGCTCGGCGAAGCGGCGCTCGGCGCGCGGCTGCTCCGCTTCGATCACGGGGATGATCGGCTCGAAGACCCGGCCCAGGGCCTGGTCGAGCCTTAGCCCGGCCTCGGGTCCGAACCGCAGGGTCAAGGGGCCGCGGGGCTGCCGTTCCAGATCCAGAACGGTCTCGAAGCCCATGCGGCGCAGTCCATCGACCAGGTCCGGATCCAGACGCAGGCAGGCCAGGGGCAGGGGGCCGAGCCTTCGACCGACCTGGCCTTCGGCCACGACGGCGGGTCCGGAGGAATAGCGGGCGACCGCCCAGGCCGCCCCGTAGGCGGGGGCGATCACGCCCCGGGCCTGTACGCCTGCCGCCGCCAGTCGCGCCTCCATGTCGGCGATGAGCTCGGCCTCCCCGCCCTTGAGATGGGCCGCCCCCGTGGCGTCGATCGCCAGACCGTCGGGGCCGTCCGCGGCGCAGACCGGGGCGTAGAGGCGAAGCGCCCAACAGGCGAGGCGTTCAAGGGCTGCGGCGTCGCCCAGGGGATCG
The DNA here is from genome assembly GCF_042869015.1 of Brevundimonas sp. NPDC007368. Lineage (NCBI taxonomy): Bacteria > Pseudomonadati > Pseudomonadota > Alphaproteobacteria > Caulobacterales > Caulobacteraceae > Brevundimonas > Brevundimonas sp. NPDC007368. The sequence continues at coordinate 564,568 of NZ_JBIAFA010000001.1, forward strand.
GCTGCGAAGGACGAAAGTCCGGGCGCGAGCGCGTGAGCCTGGGTCGCCGCCATGCCGGGCCGCAGGCCCAGGGCTCGCGCGATAGGGTTGCAGGCGGTGAGAAGGCGTCGGCGCCGATCCCGTCCGATCAGAACGATCGGCGCCTCAGGCGGCGGCGCGGCCTCGCCCAGCCGCCGGCGCAACCGATCGATGGGCCAGTTCGGCAGGTAGAGAGAGACGACCCTTTTCATCACAGGCTTCCAGAGAGAAATCGGCGCAGCCGCCTGACCGGCAGCGGAGCAGTTCCACGAGCCAGCGCGGCCGACCGACGCCGGGCGCAGGCAGGGGCGAGGAGGGTTGGGGCGTGATCCGCCAGCGGGTCGCAGCCGCCGTAGGCTGGCCGAAATCCGCCGCTTCGGCGGCCCGTCGCCATCGACGAACGGCCAGGCCCGTCACCCCCGAAATCTCGGCGGCCAGTTGCAGACGCCGCGATGCGGTCATTGACAGCCTGGCCGTCTCGGCGACCACGGCGGCGAGCCCCCCGTGGCGCAGTCCTTCCTCGAAACAGGCCAGCAGACTCGTCTCGTCCGCGGCCTCAAGACAGATCAGACGCCCCGGGTCGAGGCCGGCTTGTTGAAGGGCCGGGGCGAAGAGGTCGGCCCGGGTGACGCACCACAGGACCGGACCTGACAGGCGGGCCGCGATTCCCGCAGCGAAAAGGGCCGCGGCCGCGCCGTCGACCGCCCCGTCTCCGCCCCCGGCCACCTCGTGAAGGGCCCCCAGGATCAGCCCGCCCTGGGGCAGGGCGGCGTCGAGAGGGGCGACCCCGAAAGGCAGGACGCCGGCGGATCGGCGATCCCCGGTTTCCAGATTCTGGATACGGGCGCGCAGTTCGGCGAGCTCGGCTGCAGGCCGGATTGACATGAGGGCCTCCTTTCCGAGGTCTGAAGTTCCTGTTTTGTTCTGGTTCTCAATTCGGTCCGGAGTCAACGGTCCCTTGCGGCGCCGCTTTGCGAATCCCTGTGAATCCTTTGCGGCTCTCCCGCGCCGCCGGGCGGAACAGGGCGTCAAACCGGGTCAGAGGAAGCCGAACGGGGTTTGGGGCGTTGGAACGGGACCATGTGCAACAACTATCGCCTGCATGTTCCCGTCAACCAGTTGGCGGCGCCCTTCAGCGATAGCGGCCGGACGCTCGCCATGCCCGAGGGTTCGCCGAACCTTGAGCCGAAAGACTACCGGATCGGCGATCGCGCGCCCGTCGTCCTCGCCGGGGAGGGCGGCCTTCGGCTGGTGACGACGCCCTGGGCCTGGAAGGGGCCGACCGGAAAGCCGGTCTTCAACTTCCGGTCCGAGGGCCGGTCCTTCGCCGGATCGACCCGCTGCCTCATCCCCGCCGACGGCTTCTACGAATTCACCGAGCCGAAGGTGGCGGGCAAGAAGACCAGGTGGTGTTTCACCCTGATCGACCAGCCCTGGTTCTGGATCGCCGGGGTAATGAAAGACGGCGCCTTCGCCATGCTGACGACAGAGCCCGGCCCGGACGTGGCCCATTATCACGACCGTCAGATCGTCGTCCTGCCGCCAGGGGCCGGCTTGCCCTGGCTCGACCTTTCCGCGCCGGACGAACGGATCCTCAGACCAGGTCCCGCGGGCTCGCTCTTCGTCGAGCGGGTTTATCCATAGGAGCAAGGCTTGGCGGCGACCCGACTCAGATTAACCGCTGCACATGACCCCTGATCAGCTGACCGCCGCCCTCGACGCCATGCAGCAGGCCGCCGGGGACGACGCCCAACGGATGCCTGGATTGATCGCCGTGAACAGCGCGGAATGGTGCGACAGCCTCCATGCGGTTGAGCACGTCGCCAGGACCCTGGACGAAGGCATTCGGCATCGAGGGATCAAGATCGTGGTCTCATCCCTGTTCGAAACCAAGGTCCTGACCCGCGCCGAAGCCGCTGATCGCGGCGAGCCCTATTTTGGCCTCACCTCCGCGGACTGAGGCTCGACGACCGGCCAGGCCTGGCCGGGTCCCGCGGTCAGGCCGGTTCAAGAGCGATCAGGTCATCGCCGCGGACCTGCACGCAGACTGGCTGCGCCTTTGAAGGATGGAGTGAAGGGATGCGGCGGCGAGGCGGCGTCGCCATGCGCTGGACGGCTCCGCAGTTCAGCCGTCGCTCAGTCCTTCTCGCTTCTGCAGCCATAGCCGGGAGCGAAGAGGACCGCCGCAAATTCGATGGGTCCTGACGTTGCCGAGGGCGCCCGCGTCAGGCTCGGCGGGCCGCCATTCCGAGCTTTCACCTAGCGGCGCCCGCATCTGAAGTCCGGCAGGATTGGACGTCGATTCTCAAAACGGCCAGGTCGGAGCCTTGCTTCCGAGGGGCAGGGAAAGACCGAAACCTGCTGGGCGCCTGGCCAGGTGCTTCCGTCCAGCGGCCGGTCTTCCGTCCTTCGCGCCATCCGGCGCGGCCTCTCCGTGAGGCGGATCTGACCGGGACCGGTCGGCTGGCGCAACCGTCAGGACGACTTTCTTCCCCGGCCTGCGGCCTTCCTCGCGAAGCAAGAAAGACGGTCCCTCCGGTCCTCCGCTGCGCTGCGGGGTCTCGCTGCGCTCGCCCTGCGCGCCTTCCGGCCCCGGCCTCCCGATCGCCATCGAGGCCGCGACAGGCGTGGCCCGAAGCAAAGGAGAGACTGACATGGCCGCTATCGGATCCTTCATCGCCCAGGGCGACGGCTACACCGGTTCGATCAAGACCCTGACGCTCAACGTGAAATCGGCAGCCTTCAGGCCGAATGAGAAGAGCGACGACAAGGCCCCGGATTATCGGATCTTCGCGGGGACGACGGAGTTCGGCGCGGCCTGGAAAAAGACCAGCCAGCAGAACCGCGAATACCTCTCGGTCAAGCTGGACGATCCGAGCTTCCCGGCCCCGATCTACGCCTCCCTGGTCGAGAGCGACGAGGGGCACAGCCTCATCTGGTCGCGCAACTGAGAAACCGGCGGCGGCGCCAGGGGCGCCGCCGCCATCCCTTCAGACCCTTTTCGAGGAGGCCGCCATGTCGCGCCCCGCCGCTTCCGTTCGCCCCGATCCCCATGCCGAAATCACCGCTCTCATTCTCGCCGATCTCGAAGCCGGCGTCCGACCCTGGAGCCGTCCATGGACGACCCAGGGCGCAGTCTCCCGTCCCTTGCGTCACGACGCAGAGCCCTATCACGGGGTCAACGTCCTGACCCTCTGGGTCCGGGCCGCCCGCTGCGGCTACGCCCGTCCTGTCTGGATGACCTTTCGTCAGGCCCTCGCCCTCGGCGGTGCGGTGCGAAAGGGCGAAAAAGGCGTCCCCGTCGTCTACGCCGCGCCGGCGGCGGGCGATGACAGGGATGATCAGCCGGAGGCGCGGCGCTCTGGCCGTTTCCTCAAGCGGTACATCGTCTTCAACCTGGACCAGATCGAGGGGCTCGGTGATCGATATCCCCCGCCGGACCGTCCCAACGCCGCGGACCGGATTCACCATGCGGAACGCTATTTCGCCGCGAGCGGCGCCGATATCCGGGAGGGCGGCGACACAGCCTGCTACCGTCCGGACGCTGATGCCGTTCACATGCCGGCCTTCGAGGCCTTCCGGGATCGGGAAGCCTACTACGCCGTCCTGGCCCACGAACTGGTTCATTGGACGGGTCATTCCTCCCGTCTGGACCGTGATCTCAAGCTCGGTCGCTTTGGCGAGGAGGCCTATGCCCGCGAGGAACTGGTGGCCGAACTCGGCGCCGCCTTCGTCTGCGCGGACCTCGGCCTGACCCTCGAACCCCGGCCCGACCACGCCGCCTACATCGCCTCCTGGCTGCGGGTCCTGCGCAATGACACCCGCTTTATCGTCGCCGCCGCCGCCCATGCGGAACGCGCCGCGAGGTTCCTGGCTGAAAGGCAGCCGCCGCCCTGATGCGAACGGGCGTGATGACGCGCGGGCATCGCCTGATGCCCGCGCGCCGACTGCCGCAAACGCCGGATTGCCGAAATCCTTGGCCTGTCCCGCCGCCGATATTCGACGGCGTTCCAGCCCTGCAAGGATTGCCGTCATGCACGACGCCCAGACCCCGATGCCGCCGCGCTACCTCCGCACCGCCGAAGCGGCGCGGCATCTCGGCCTGTCCGGACGAACGCTCGAGAAACACCGCTGCTACGGCACCGGTCCTCTCTATCGGAAGATCGGCGGACGGGTCGTCTATGCCGTCGGCGACCTTCAGGCCTGGGCGGATCGCGGCGTCAAATCCTCCACCACGGACCCGGGCCACGACCGAATCTCCCCTGCGCGCCGCTCGCATGGGGGCTCGGGGCTATGACCGGCCGGGATGAGGAGGGCCCTCCGCCGCCCTATCTGGCCTATCACCGCGAACCTGTGGTGATGGCGGGCGCGTCGTCCCATTCCGCCGACCTCCTGACCTGGGTCGAACTCGTCTTCGACCCGGGACGTGCAGAACGCTGGATTCGTTTCGGTCAGGCGGTCGACCAGCGCATCGTCTCGCGCCGGAACCGTTTCGTCGCCTTCCCCCCCGGCGCCGTCTTCGCCTATGTCCGCTGGACCGCCGACGCCTGTGGCGCCGTCGTGTCGCGCCTCGACATTCTCCAGGCGGCCGATCCGACCCGCGACCGGGTCGCTATCCCCGGCGTGGTTCCGGGCGCGGTCAGCCTGCTTCGATTGAACGGCTGGCCGCGGGTTCGCCGAGCCCTCGATCTGATTGACGCCGTAGAGGCCGGCGGCTTCGAACCGGGCGAGGTCGCGCCCGACTACTGGCGCCACGTCCACGCCCGGATGACGGTCAGCCTGCCGCCTCTGGCCTATACGGCAGAGCGTCACCGGGTCTTTCGTCTACGCCAGCAGGTCTCGTCATGAGGCCGGTCGCGCTGGCATGGGCCGGGCTGGCGCTTGTCCTTCTCGCGCTCGGCCCGATTGCCGCCCGCACGCCGCGCCTGATCTGGAACGTTTCCGGAAGCCTTCCGGTCGGCCTCTACCGGCTGGAGCCGACACGCGCGGTCGCCGCAGGCGACCTTGTCGCCTACCGCCCCAAGCCGGAATGGTCGCGGGCCTTCGCCGCGCGCGGCTATCTGCCGGACGGCGTCCCGCTCCTGAAACCGATCGCGGCGACCGCGCCTTCCGTGGTCTGTCGCGAGGGACTTCTGATCACCATCGACGGCGCTGCGGCCGCCATGGCGCTGGAAAAGGACCGCGCCGGACGCCCGCTGCCGCGCTGGAGGGGATGCAGAGTCCTCGCTCCCCAGGCCGTCTTCCTGCTCGCGCCTGATGTTCCGGACGCGCTGGACAGCCGGTATTTCGGTCCGGTCGACCGGAGGGATCTGATCGGCCGCATCGCGCCGATCCGCACCAGGGAGGATCGCCGATGAGCGCCCGGTCCTTGTCTGGCAGGGGCGTAGTGCGCGCGGCGGCGGTGGGCCTGGCCCTGGCGACGACTGGTTTTCCGGGCGTCCCGATAGCCTTCCCGGCGGTTCCGGAGCCGCGCCGGCAAGCCCCTGCCGGACGCGCGGTCGATGACCTGATCATCCAGGCGGCGAGCCGTTTCGGACTGCCTCCACACTGGATCCGGGCGGTCATGAAGCAGGAGAGCGGCTTCAATCCGCGCGCCACATCGCGCGCGGGGGCCATGGGTCTGATGCAGATCATGCCCGCCACCTATGAGGAGCTGCGGCGATGGCACGGCCTCGGGGCGGACCCTTACGATCCTCGCGACAACATCATGGCCGGCGCCGCCTATCTGCGCGAACTGCACGACCGGTTCGGCCTGCAGGGCATGTTGCCCGCCTACAACGCCGGGCCGCGGCGTTACCTCGAGCATCGGGACAAGGGTCGCCCACTGCCTCTGGAAACCCGCGACTATGTCGCCCGAATAGGGTTCCTGGACAGGATGGCGGCGTCGCCCGCCGCGCCTCGGATCATGGATGTCCCCGCAGCGGATCCGCACCAGGCGCCGCTCTTCCCGGACATGCCTCAGTCTTCCGGTCATGAAGGGGCCGGGCTCTTCCCCGTGTCGGCGCCCGCCGCCGGCTCAGATCCGGTTTTGCCGCGATGAGGCTCCCTGGAAAGGTGAAAAAGGGAGGGCGAGATAAAAGCCGCAAGGCGCGGCGAGGGTGGGGGAGGGTTTTTGCCTTTTGTATCAAGGTCTTGAATCAAGGTCTGTTAAGGCTTCGAGCCTTGCCCGACTGGCCATGTCACGGGAAGGACGCATGTTTTTGCGCCTTTTGCCTGCCGTCATGACCCGAGACGACGACTTCCAGGTGCGGCCCGGACGCATCCGCGGGGCGTCAGGATCGCGGATCGATACGGCGCTGCGCCAGGTTCTGGTCGCCGTCGCCCGCGCCGGCGGTCGCCCGCGCGGACCGCGCGTAGGCAAGGGAGGCGGTTCAGGCGGAAGCACCTTTGGGCGGGGGCGCGCGGCCGTGGTTCGCAGCCTCCACGCAGGGACGTCCCGGAGGCGGGTGGTCGTCAAGGCGCGGGTGGCGCGGCGAAGCTCAGGAGGGCTCGCCGCGCACATCGGCTATCTCCAGCGCGACGGCGTGACTCGGGACGGCGAAGCGGGGCGGCTCTTCGGCGCCGAAGGCGACATGATCGACGCCTCTGCCTTTGCGGAGCGGTCAAAGGACGATCGTCATCATTTTCGCTTCATCGTCTCGCCGGAGGACGCGGCCGAACTCGCCGACCTTCGCGCCTATGCCCGCGATCTCATGGCCGAGGTTCAGCGGGATCTCAGCGCGCCGCTCGACTGGGTCGCGGTCGATCACTGGAACACCGTCCATCCCCATATCCATATCGTGCTGCGCGGAAGGCTGGATGACGGCTCCGACCTGGTCATCAGCCGAGACTATATCAGCCGGGGCTTTCGCGCGCGCGCCGAGGCCCTGGCGGAGCTTGAACTGGGGCCGCCGAGTCCGCGTGAACGCGTCGTCGCGCTGATGCGGGACGCCGAGGCCCAGGGCTGGACCCGCCTCGATCGCGCGCTCGAGCGCCTGGCCGACGGCGAAGGCGGTGTAGACCTGATCCCGGCGAAGTCGCTCGGCGATCCGGTCGGCGTCCGGGCCCTGGTTCATCGGCTCAGGACGCTCGAAGGGTTCGGCCTGGCGGTCCCGGCAAGCCCGGGCCGATGGCGGCTGGAGAAGGGGATCGGGGAGCGGCTGCGCGCGATCGCCCGCGAGACTGAAACGGCCGCTCGTCTGGCGGCGGCGTTGGAGGCGCGCGCGCTCGTTCGGGCTCCGGAACAGTGGGCGACCTCGGCCCTGTCCGACGTCGTCGTCGGACGGGTTCTTGCGCGCGGCCGGGACGACGAACTGCGCGGCACGGGTTTCGCCGTCATCGACGGCTTGGACGGTCGGGTTCATCACATCACCTTGGCGGACGCCGGCGCGCCCGATCCCAGGGTCGACGCCATCGTGCGCGCCAGCCCGCCGTCGCGCGGCGCCCATCCGATGACGGTGACGCTGTCCGACCTGGACCTGACCGGCCAGATCACCGCCAGGGGCGCGACATGGCTGGACAGGCGAGCGCTGGATCCCAACCCCTTGCCCGAGGCCGGCGGCTTCGCGGACGAAGTCGCCGCCGCCCGCGAAGCGCGCATTGATCATCTGGTCGCCGATGGGCTGGCCGAACGGCGCGGGGCCGGCGTGCGCTTCGCGCCCGGCCTGCTGGAAATCCTGAAGGCGCGGGAGATGGCTCTCGTCTCGGAACGGGTTCGGAATGAGACCGGCCTGGTCTTCCGTCCGACAGCCGAGGGGGATGAGGTTTCGGGCGTCTACCGCAAACGCGTGGACCTGGCCTCGGGACGGTTCGCCATGATCGACGACGGGGCGGGCTTCACCCTCGTGCCCTGGCGGCCTCCGCTCGAGCGAAATCTCGGCCGATCGGTCACCGGATTTGCGGGCGGCCGAGGCGAAATCCAATGGCGCCCGCCGCGCACCCTGGGCCGCTAGGCCTGGACCCCAAGACCTCAACCTCGGAAGGAGGGAGCATGTCCGCTGGAAAGATCCTCTGGGGCCAGATCAGCCTGGTCCTCGGTCTCATCCTCGCCGGCGTCTGGGGGGCGACCCAGTGGACGGCCTGGCGCCTGGCCTATCAGCCGGCGCTCGGCGCGCCCTGGTTCGAGCTCATGGGGCATTCGATCTACGCCCCGCCGAGCCTCTTCTTCTGGTGGTTCATCTATGAGGCCTATGCGCCGCGGCTCTTCCTGGAGGGCGGGGCGATCGCGGCGGGTTCTGCGCTCGTCGCCATCGGGGTCTCGATCGCCATGGCGGTCTGGCGTTCGCGAGAGGCGGCGTCGGCGACGACCTACGGCACCGCGCGATGGGGCGACGTCCGGGACGCCCGCGCCGCCGGCTTGATGGGTGATGACGGCGTGCTGCTGGGCGAGATGGACGGCCGGTATCTGCGCCACCACGGACCCGAGCATGTGCTGTGCTTCGCGCCGACCCGCTCGGGCAAGGGGGTCGGTCTGGTGGTGCCGACCCTCCTGACCTGGGGCGGCTCGGCCCTCGTCCATGACATCAAGGGCGAGAACTGGTCCCTGACCGCGGGATGGCGCGCTCGCTTCGGGCCGGTCCTGATGTTCAATCCGACCGATGCGGGGAGCGCCGCCTACAACCCCCTGATGGAGGTGCGGCCGGGACCGCTCGAGGTGCGCGACGTCCAGAACATCGCCGACATTCTCGTCGACCCCGAAGGCGCGCTCGAACGTCGGAACCACTCGGAGAAGACAAGCCATGCTCTCTTGGTCGGGGGGGTCGGTGGGATTGCTGTCGTCGCGGGCGATGTCCTCCATAAGCTTTTGCAAGAGCTTCCGAGTTTCGCCGAGATCCGGAAGTTCAGCTAGGTTGAACTGCTGTCGCGCGCCCGCTTCTTCGCGAGGTAGCTCGATAATGACCTGGCCTTGCCATCCGGCCACTCCGGCCTCCCGAATGCGTTCGTTGGCCCTCCGGAACACCGCGCGATCGAATAACGCCAGGTGACGATCGAAGGCACCTAGCATTTCGTACAGCCGCTTCTGGGGAGCAAGCACGAAGGTCTCGCTGTCTCGCGTCACCACATAGTGCCTTGGATCTGCGAGGTCACCACAGCGCGCCTCGCCCATAAGGCGGGCGACTAGGTCGATCAAATCCCGATAATCGTCTTCGGTCATCATCCGCCGCCCTCATGGCCTTGTCCCGAGTGTCTAGTAACGCAACCCAAGATTTACGCTATGGCCAAGCTGGCGGGTAGCGGGATGTCCGTTATCCGCATCAAGCTGAACGTCTGCTTTTGGCGCTTGTCTGACGTCAGGGTGCCTGCTCAAACGCGAGCAAGCAGGCACCGCCCCAGGCTGATAATGCTGTCTGCCGCATCAAACGACGGGGTGATTAGTCGTGCCTATTTAGAGAAGATCGCTGGTCTTTGGGGATGGTGCGAGATTCAGATCAGCCCCATCCTGGGGATGATCTCTCAAGCCGTCTTCGTCCAGTTCATCGAGTTCAGCAGCTTCAACGAAAATGATGGTCTCGCCTGGACGAAGGTGGCTCTGAACGGCGTCTCGTGCGTCATCGGCGCTGAGGGCTTCTGTCCGGATCAGCCGCGAGGAGCCGTCCTCCGCGCCGAGGGTCACTTCAAAAACCGCCGCCATGATGACTCCGTATCTTAGTGGTCTTGATCTGCAACGCTTCTAAGATGGCCGGCGTTGCGCTCGTGACGATCTGTCGCCCTATTCCGGCGGTGCAGCCTTGTCGCCCTCGACGCGGTCGCGATAGACGGCGGCGCGGGCCAGCAGGATCAGGGTCACGGGCGTCGTGACGGTCAGGAAGACCCCGATGAGCAGGTCGCGGAGCGCAAGCCGCCCCTCGGTCAGTGACCAGAAGGCGACCGAGGCCACGACGATCAGCGCCATGCCCAGGGTGGCTCCCAGAGTGGGCGCATGAACCCGCTCATAGAAGCGTTTCAGAACCACAAGGCCGACGGAGCCGATCAGCGCCAGCAGGCTGCCGAAAACCGTGACGGCGACGATGGTCCAGGCCGCCCACAGCGGTAGGTCGGAAGGGGTCATTCGATCACCTCGCCACGCATCAGGAACTTGGCCAGGGCGACGGTGGCGGTGAAGCCCAGCATGCCGATGATCAGGGCCGCCTCGAAGTAGAGGCTGACCCCGCTGCGCATTCCCTGAACCAGGATCAGCAGCATGGCGTTCAGATAGAGGGTGTCGAGACCCAGGACGCGGTCCTGCGCGCGCGGCCCGCGCATCATGCGCAAGGCGGCCAGCAGCATGGCCAGCAAAAGCATGGCCTGGGCCGCGCCCAACCCCCAATAGAGAACGGCGGAGGCGGTCATGGGAAGATCTCCAACAGCAGGCGCTCATAACGACCCTTGATCAGGTCGATCCAGTCTTGCTCCTCGACCAGGTCGAGGACGTGCAGCAGCAGGCGCCCCGACGGCCGGTCATATTGGACCCACAGGGTGCCGGGCGTGCTGGTCACGATGATGGCGAGCACCGCCAGGCCGTAACGGTTGCGCAGGTCCAGCGGCACATGGATGAAGCCGGAAACACGCTGACGTCTGCGCCGCCCCATGATGATGATGGCCACGGCGTAGTTGGAGCGCACGACATCGACGGCGACATAGCCGGCCAACCGCAGGATGGCGCCCGGCGAGCGGACTCCGGATCGGTCGGGCTCCAGCCGTCGCATGACCTGGGGTATGGCCAGGGCGGCGATCAGGGCGACAAGGACGTCGCCCGCCGAAATGGGCCCGCTCAGCACAAGCCAGCTGGCAAACAGCCCCAGGGCCAACAGGGGGTGGGGCAGGAGGGCGCGGATCATGCGGCGTCTCCCAACACGGCGCTGATATAGGCCTTGGGCGAAGCCAGCCATTCGCCGGTCTTCTCGGCATAGGTCAGTCCGGCGGCGGCCCCGGCGCTCAGCCACAGACAGCACAGGACCAGGCCGCCGATGGCCAGGAACTCGGGACTGCGGACCTTCGGCGCCACGGCGTCCTCGCGCCAGAAGCCCGCAACGCCGAACCGCGTCAGGGCGATCAGGGCGGCGAAACTGGATAGGGTCAGCACCCCGACCAGGGCCCAGCTGGCGGGCGACAGGGCGCCGTCGCCGGACAAGAGGGCGACGAAGATGCCCAGCTTGCCCGCGAAACCGGCAAGGGGCGGCAGGCTGACGGTCACCAGGGCGGCTAGGATGAAGGCCCCGCCGAGGAAGGCGGTCGAGGCCGGCAGGACACGCCCGACCTCTTGCACGTCGTCGGCGGCGAAGGGGTCGTCATATTCGTCATCGAAGACCGCATCCTGGGGCGACGCCGCCACGTCCTCGCCGCGCGCAAGAATCTCGGCGATCAGGAACAGGGTCCCAGCCGCCAGGGTGGAGGCCGCCATGTAGAAGAGCGCGCCGCCGACCGCGTCGGGCACAGCCGTCCCCGCTATGGTCAGGACCGTGCCGGAGGAGACCATGACGGCATAACCAGCCGCCCCTTCAAGGCGTCGCGCCGCCACCATGCCGGCGGCGCCGAAGACGACCGTGGCCGCGCCCGCCACCAGAAGCCAGATATTGCCGAACCCGGCCGAGGCGCCGGCGTCGGCGCCGAACAGCAGGGCGGCCAGGCGCAGGATGACATAGACCCCGACCTTGCTGAGGATGGCAAAGACCGCTGCGACCGGGGCGCTGGCGGCGGCATAGGCTCCCGGGAGCCAGAAGCCGAGCGGCCAGGCCGCCGCCTTGACCAGGAAGGCCACGCCCAGGATGGCGCAGCCGATATGGAACAGGGCGCGGTCATGGTCCGGGATGGCGGCGACCTTGCTGGCGATGTCCGCCATGTTGAGCGCACCGGTCACGCCGTAGATCAGGCTGACCCCGATCAGGAAGAACAGCGACGCCGTCAGGTTGATGGCGACATAGCCCAGTCCGGCCCGCACCCGCTTTTCGCCCGACCCATGCAGCAGAAGGCCGTAGGAGGCGGCCAGCATGACCTCGAAGAAGACGAACAGGTTGAACAGGTCCCCTGTCAGAACGGCTCCGTTCACCCCCATGACCAGCAGCAGGTACAGGGCGTGGAAGCGCGGTCCGGCCCGGTCCCAGCGGGCGTAGGAGAACAGCAAGCCGCCGGCCGCCAGCGTGGCTGTCAGCGCCAGCATCAGGGTCGAAAGCCGATCCGCCACCAGGGTGATGCCGAAGGGAGCGGCCCAGGCGCCGAGGTTGTAGATGCGGGCCGTGTCGTCGCCCGCGGGACCGCCGACGGCTGCTTCGTGCAGCAGGGCATAGGCCACGCCGACCAGAGCGACCAGGCACAGCAGGCTGATCAAGGCCTTCAACCCATAGCGTTGCTCCTTGAGCAGCAGCATGGCCGCCGCCGCGATCAGCGGCAGGACGACGGGCGCGACGATGAGGTGGTCCTGCCAGTCGGTCATTCGCCCGGCTCCCGTCCGTCGATGTGATCGCTTCCGGTGATGCCCCGGCTGGTCAGCAGCACCACCAGGAACAGGGCGGTCAGGGCGAAGCTGATGACGATGGCGGTCAGGACCAGGGCCTGGGGTACGGGGTCGGCATAGGCGGCGGGATCAACCGGCCCTTCGCCCTTCAGCACAGGCGGCGCGCCCGCGCGCAGGCGACCCATGGCGAAGATGAACAGATTGACCGCATAGCCGAGCAGGGACAGGCCGATGATGACCTGGAAGGTGCGCGGGCGCAGCAGCAGCCAGACGCCGGCGGCGGTCAGCACGCCTATGCCGAGAGCGAGGACCAGTTCCATCAGACGCTCTCCTCATCAGTGGTCGCGGGCGAGACGGCGCGCGGTTTGCGGAGGGACTGGTGAGCGATGGCGACCAGCATAAGGACCGTCGCCCCCACCACCAGCAGGGCCACGCCTGCGTCGAACACGACCGCGGACGCCAGCGGCGTCTTGCCGATCAGCGGCAGGTCGACATAGGTGAACCAGGAGGTCAGCAGCGGATAGCCGAACAGCCAGGACGCGACCCCCGACAGGGCCGCGATCAGCAGCCCCCCGCCGATCCAGACCAGGGGCCGAATCTCCAGCCGTTCCTCAACCCAGCGGGCGCCCGAGGCCATGTATTGCAGGATGAAGGCGATCGACAGCGCCACCCCCGCCGCGAAGCCGCCGCCGGGCAGGTCATGCCCGCGCAGGAAGAGATGCAGCGCCAGCAGGATGATGAAGGGGAAGAGCCAGCGCATCACCACGCGCGGGATCAGCATGGTCTCGGATAAGGTGTCCCCCAGCTCGCGATCCTCGCGGCGATCATCGCTGTGGTCCTGGTGCTGCTTCTGCTCGGTATGGCCGAGACTGTCCGACGCCGGACGGAAACGCCGCAGCAGGGCCCAGATCGTCAGTCCGACGATGCCCAGGACCGTGATCTCACCCAGGGTGTCGAAGGCTCGGAAGTCCACCAGCAGCACGTTCACCACATTGCGCCCGCCGCCTTCGGAATAGGCGTGATCCAGGAAGTAGCGAGCCAGCGGCGACGCCGACGGCCGGGTCATGACGGCGAAGGCGACCAGGGCCACGCCGGCGCCGGCGATGATCGCGATGGCGAGATCCGTCACACGCCGCCAGCGGGCCTTGGCTTCCTGTTTGGGCGAAGCGAGGTCGGGTAGGCGTTTGGGCAGCCAGCGCAGGCCGAGCAACAGCAGGACGGTAGTGACGATCTCGACCAGCATCTGGGTCGTGGCCAGGTCGGGGGCCGAGAACCAGACGAAGGTCAGGCAACTGACCAGGCCGGCCCCTCCGACCAGGACCACGGCGGCCAGACGGTGATACTTGGCCTGCCAGGCGGCGGCGATCGCGCAGGCGCCGCCGATGATCCACAACAGGGTGAAGCCCAGGCCGGGACGATGAACCGTCAGCCCGGCCTCATCAAAGCCGAGGCCCGCCATGCCGCTGGCCAGCGCCGCCGCCAGCATACAGGTCAGGATGATGGCCCGCAGGCGCGCCTGCTGTCGTGTGGCGCCGAGGCGACGCACGATCCACTCGGCGCCGCCCTTGAAGGCGCGCATGACCCGGTCATAGGCGCGGGCGCCGTTGAAACGTCCGACCACCCAGGGGCGCTCGCTGGCGTTGATGCGCGGACCCAGCAGCCTGTAGGCCACGACGCCGCCGATCAAGGCGATGGCGCTCATCACCAGCGGCAGGTTGAAGCCGTGCCAGACCGCCAGACTGTAATAGGGGACGTTTTCCCCCAGCACGGAACGGACGGCGACGGCCAGAACCGGGCCGATGGTGATGGCCGGAAGAACGCCGACAATGATGCACAGGCCGACCAGAACCTCGATCGGGAAGCGCATCCAGCGCGGCGGCTCATGCGGGGTCTCGGGCAGATCAACGGGCGGCGGGCCAAAGAAGGTCTGGTGAATGAAGCGCACCGAGTAGAGCACGCTCAGAAGGCTGGCGACTGTGGCCAGAACCGGCAGGGCCAAGTTCAGGTGGCGCCCGCCGGTATGGGCGATCGCCTCGGCCAGGAACATCTCCTTGGACAGAAAGCCGTTCAGCAGGGGCACCCCGGCCATCGCGGCGGCGGCCACGATGGCCAGGGCCGCCGTGACCGGCATGGACCGTCTGAGACCGCTGAGCTTGCGCATGTCGCGCGTGCCGGTCTCGTGGTCGATGACCCCTGCGGCCATGAACAGGGAGGCCTTGAAAGTGGCGTGGTTGACCGTGTGGAAGATGGCCGCCACGGCCGCCAGCGGACTGCCCAGCCCCAGCAACAGGGTGATCAGCCCGAGATGGCTTATGGTGGAATAGGCCAGCAGGCCCTTGAGGTCGTTCTGGAAGACGGCGTTCCAGGCCCCGAACAACAGGGTCGCAATCCCCGCAGTGCTGACGATGACATACCAGGCGTCGGTTCCCGCCAGCACCGGCCACAGGCGGATCATCAGAAAGACGCCCGCCTTCACCATGGTCGCCGAATGCAGATAGGCGCTGACCGGGGTCGGAGCGGCCATGGCGCGGGGCAGCCAGAAGTGGAACGGGAATTGCGCGCTCTTGGTCAGGGCGCCCGCCAGGATCAGAAGCAGGGCGGTCAGATACCAGGGGCTGTTCTTGATGATCTCGCCCGACGCCAGCACCGCGTCCAGATCGAAACTGCCGACGATGCGGCCCAGCACAACGACCCCGGCCAGCAGGCACAAGCCGCCCGCCGCCGTAACGGTCAGCGCCATCCGCGCCCCGTCGCGGGCCGACGCGCTATGGTGCCAATAGCCGATCAGCAGGAAGGAAAAGAGGCTGGTTAGCTCCCAGAAGACGGCCAACTGGATCAGGTCGCCGGCCATGACCATGCCGGTCATCGCGCCCATGAAGGCCAGCAGGAAGGCGAAGAAGCGCGGGACCGGATCGTCGGCCGACATGTAGTAGCGGGCGTAGAGCACCACGAGGGCGCCGATGCCCTGCACCATGATTGCGAACAGCCATGCCAGACCATCCATCCGCAGGGTGAAGTGGACGCCGAACGTGGGCATCCAGGGCGTGGACCAGCGCACAGACTCTCCGCTGGCGACGGCGGGGAAAAGGGCCACCAGGCAGAGCAGGCCCGCCAGAGACGTCAGCCAGGCCAGTGCTGCTGCGGCGTTCCGGGCGCGTGACGGCAGAAAGATCGCCATCATTGCCGCCACAAAGGGCGCCCCGAACGGAATGAGCAGCAGCAGGGTATGGGGCATGCGTGACGGAGTTCCTGTTGCGGGGCGTTGCTAGCCTAGAGAACGGACCGCATTAGAACTATAGGCTGATCTGCGGCGATCTGACCCGCAAATATCGTGAATTCACAGGTCGCTAGCGCGCCTTCATTCATGACTTATCTATAGAGTCCGAGGTGGTGCGACTCTCAGACTGTTTTTCATGCGGCTGCCAAGAGTCCTCATTTTGGGCCGCGCGCCAATGATGGCTCAAGGCGCATCCGGAACTCAATCGAATGTGCTTTTAGGCGAAACCTGCCTTCCGATTCAGAAAGATCACGCAACCGATCAGTGCGAGCAGCGGGCTGAGGCCGATCAACACCAGAAAGGCGGCTCGCCGGCCGATCACGCCGCTGACCATCGTGCCGACGGGAATGCGGATCGAAAGAGCCAGTGGCGTGCCGACAATGGCCACGGCGATGGCGCGGCCCTTGAGGTGTTTGGGCGCCTGCTCCGATTCATGGCGCCGGTGATCGGACGACTGACACGCCGGATCGAGGACGTCTGACATCGGCAGACCATGAGAGGGCGGCCCTCAGGCCGCCAGGGCTTCGTCGGCAGGGCCGAAGAACTCATAGTGGATGCG
Organism: Brevundimonas sp. NPDC007368; assembly: GCF_042869015.1. Classification (NCBI taxonomy): domain Bacteria; kingdom Pseudomonadati; phylum Pseudomonadota; class Alphaproteobacteria; order Caulobacterales; family Caulobacteraceae; genus Brevundimonas; species Brevundimonas sp. NPDC007368. The sequence goes on from NZ_JBIAFA010000001.1 coordinate 580,831, forward strand.
ATCGGCGGGCACCCCGATGGCGACCAGCTCGGAGACCAGAGCCCGCAAGAAGGGGCGGGGGCCGCACAGGTAATAGTCGGCCTCGTTCACCGGGGTCTCCGAGGCCAGCCAGGCGCCTGAGATCCGACCCGTCCGTTCGTGAGCGGCCAGGTTCGCAGCCTCCGGTACGCTTTCGTAGAAGACAGTGTTGCGGCTGGCGGGAATGGCTGCGGCGAGCCGGCGAACATGATCGCCCATGGCGTGGGAGGCGACATCGCGCGCGCCGTGAACATAGTGAACCCCGGCTTGCGGTTGTCGGGCCGCCAGCGTCTCCAGCATCGAAACCATGGGGGTCAGGCCGACGCCGCCAGACAGGAGCACGATGGGTCGTTGCGGATCCTCCGGCAAGAAGAAGTCGCCCGCCGGCGCGCCGACCTTGAGAATTTTGCCGGGCCGGGCGTGTTCGTGGAGCCAGGTCGAGGCGAGACCATGCGGCTCCCGCTTCACTGAGATCCTATAGGTCTCCCCGTTCGGCGCGGAGGAGATCGAATAGTTGCGCTTGATCGGCGAGTGCCCGGGCAGGTCAAGCCAGAAGGTGAGGTACTGCCCAGGCTTGTGAGCCAGCACCGGTCCGCGATCGACCGGCCGCAGGATGATGGAGGTGATGACCGAACTCTCGGGTTGGACTTCCGCCACCTCGAAGGCGCGCCAGCCGTTCCATCCGCCTTCGGCGGCGGCGAGGTTCTCGTAGAGGGCCGCCTCGCGTGTGATGAGGATGTTCGCGAGGAACCAGTAGGCCTCGCCCCAGGCAGCGAGAACGTCTTCGGTCGCAGCCTCGCCCAGGACATGGCCGATGGCGCCAAGCGGCGCTTGCGACATGAGGGTAATGGTCCGGCATGATCTGCAGCCCGACGTGTTTCTGCGCAATGCGTTCAACTGCGGCCGTCAGCGCGCCGAGATTGTCGATATTGGCGGCATAGGCGAGGATGGCGCCTGTGAGCGCCCGGGGCTGGGAGCCAGTATCGCCATGGTGGGATTGATTGAAGAGATCGCGGATTTCCGGATTTTGGAACATCCGGGCGTACATCTCCCGGACAATGTCCAGGCCATGGGCCTCAAGGGCTGGAACTGTGGCTTTGACGATCGTGACCGTCCGCTCGCTGAGGGCTTGCGACATCAGTAGGTGTCCTCGGTAAACTGGAAACTGGAAAACGCGGTCGTTCAGGCCGCAGGATTGTCGGCGGCGTGCCCAAGCCGGGTCAGGTCGGCAGGACACGCGCGGCGCTTCATAGATGTCCGCGCATGTGAGGGGGCAGACGGCTCGACGGAGAGGCGAGGCTTCAGGCCGCAGTCTTCCAGGTCGGCTCCAGAGCAGCGTGAGGCGGGCAGGGCGCCACGGCCTGGACGGGCAATCCCCCGAGCTCGTTGGCGTAGCCGTGGTTGACGTCCCGGTGGTGGGCCTCGTCCGCGCGAACGACGAGGACGACGTCGCGCAGGGTCGCAGTGTCAGGAAGGTTCCAGTAGCGTTTGGCGATCTCTGGGGCCGGTACATTGGGCGAGCGCCCTTCGTCGATTTCGGCGAGGTAGTGGGTGTAGCTGATCACCGCTTCTTCCTCGAAATAGCCGACCACCCGGTGGGCAGTCTTGTTGGATACGAGATAGAGACCAAAGAAGAAAAGGTAGAAGACCCACTGGACCGAGACGATGACGAACCGCTCGAACAGCGTCGGCTTCGAGATCTCGATAAAGGTCATCAGGTGCATGCGTTCATTTTCGGCCTCGTCCATCAGGGTCTTGATCCAGCCCCGGTCGTCGCACATCCGACGCAGACAGCTCAGATGGTTGATGGTGGCGCCGACCATGCCGGGCACGGCCGCGACCGTTTCCAGCACGACAGCGCGATGTCCGTATCGCTTGGCGAAGAAGGTATCGGCGCAGAAGCGCAGCAGCTTGGTGAAGCCGAAGGCGACGCGGTCCGACAGTCCCTTGGGCTGGTGGTGGACGGAGAGATCGACGAGTGGGGCGCTCATGGCCTTGGTCCTTGAAACCGGGGTGTCCCGGGCCGGTTCGTCCGGCGAAAGAGGATGAGGCCGATGTAGAAGGGGCGGCCTGAACGCGGTATCCGGGTCTTGACCCTAGGGGAAATTCCGGAGGCGCGGCCCATTGGTGAACAAGGATAGAAAGCGGACGATGCGCGTCTTTCATTCGTCTTCTCCCCTTGTGAGGCCGTCTTCGCCTTGGCTCGCGGTCGCCACGGTTCTCATACTGATCCTCATGGGCGCGTGGGCGCGAGCAAGTCTGCCGTCCCTCTTCGACGTCCGGTTGTCCTTTCTGGTCTTTGTGCCTGCCGTGGTGGCGGGCTCAGCCTTGGGCGGCGTCTGGCCCGGCGCCTTGGCCGCCAGCTTGGGCGTCGCGACGGGACTGCTTCTGGGGGACGGTCAGCCGCATCTTGCGGAAGCCGTGCTCTTCCTCGTCGTCGCGGGCGCCGTGACCTGGGGAGGCGAGTGGTTCCAACGGGTTCTGAAGGAGCTTTCCTCGCGCGAGACCCATCTACGGTTGATTCTGGATACCGTGCCTGACGCTATGATCCTTATCGACGAGAAGGGGGCCATGCGAGCCTTCAGCCCCACTGCAGAACGGCTGTTCGGCTGGACTGCGGCTGAAGCCATCGGGCAGAATGTCAGCCTGTTGATGCCCGCCCCTCATCGCGAAGCGCACGATAGCTATCTTGAACGCTATTACCGGACCGGAGAGCGCCGGATCGTCGGCGTAGGGCGCGTCGTGGTCGGGCGTCGCAAGGACGGGTCCGACTTTCCTCTGGAACTCGCCGTCGGGGAGATGCGGACCAAGGAGGGACGTTTCTTCACCGGGTTTGTGCGGGATCTGACGGAACGCCAACAGGCTGAGGCCAGGATGCAGGAGCTTCAGGCAGACCTGATCCGGGTCTCGCGTCTGACGGCGCTGGGCGAAATGGCGTCAGCGCTCGCTCATGAGCTGAACCAGCCGCTGACCGCCATCACCAACTATCTGAAGGGCGCGGGGCGACTGCTTCGAGCGGAGAATGCGCCGGCCGATCGCATTTCCGACGCCGTGGACCGGGCGGCTGACCAGGCGCTGCGCGCCGGCGTGATCATCCGGCGCCTGCGAGAGTTCGTCGCCCGGGGAGAGACTGAAAGGCGGATCGAGAACCTGCATTCGCTCATCGAGGAGGCCAGCGCACTGGCGCTGGTCGGGGCGCGCGAGCACGGCGTTCAGGTGCGGTTCGCCCTCGATCCGTCCGCTGACCTCGTCATCGCCGACAGGGTTCAAATCCAGCAGGTACTGCTCAATCTGATCCGAAACGCTATGGACGCCATGCAGGACGGCGGGACACGAGACCTGGCCATATCCACCTCGGCGCTGGATGAGGATCATGTTCAGGTCACGGTTTCCGACACGGGGGCGGGGATTGATCCCGATGTGGCCGCCCAGTTGTTCGAGCCCTTCATTACGACGAAGCGGACCGGCATGGGGGTTGGGCTTTCGATATCGCGGACCATAATGGAAGCCCATGGCGGGCGCCTGTGGTTCGAGGCCAACGCCGCTGGAGGCGCGGATTTTCACTTCACGCTTCATCGCGCCCGACTTGAGGAAGAGCTCGCATGACAAACGCTCCGATCATGCACATCATCGACGACGACGCCGCTGTGAGGGATTCGATCGCCTTCCTCCTGAGTACAGCCGGACTATGCGTGCACACCCACGAGTCCGCCGTCGCCTTTCTCGCCGTGAAAAACCGACAGCCCGGGTGCATTATCACGGATGTCCGCATGCCTGACATGACCGGGATAGAGCTAGCGCGCCGATTACAGGCGGACGGTTCCGGGGAACCTGTAATCGTCATCACTGGCCATGCCGACATGCCTCTGGCCGTGGAGGCGTTGCGCGCAGGCGTGGTGGATTTCATTGAAAAGCCGTTCGACGACGAGGTCCTGCTGGCCTCGATCCAGCGTGCGGCGGATCGAGCGGGCGAGACGGCGTCGGCCGAAGCCGAGAAGCGGATGCTGGCGGCGCGTCTCGACGCCCTGTCAGGACGGGAACGCGACGTGCTCGCAGGATTGGTTCAGGGCCACGCCAACAAGGTCATCGCTTATGATCTCAAGATCAGCGCGCGGACCGTGGAAGTCTATCGCGCCAACCTCATGGCCAAGATGCAGGCCGGAAGCCTGTCCGAACTCGTCCGGATGTACCTCACGGTTCATCCCTGACCGGATGCCAAACTAAAGCGGCTTCAACGCTGTTGATGGGTTTTTGGATATCTCTAGCGCGGGCAGGACGGGGCCAAGGCTGAATGTCTCCTCTGGGGCAAGTGGTCCTGAGGTCGCCGACGGGCCGGACGTCCTTTCATGACGCGTTCTAGTCAGTGAGCAATGCCGACAGGCAGGTGCGCTTTGTCGTGCTTGCCGACACGCTGGATCAGCGACTGCGCAGCCTCGTTCATGCCGATGAGACGCACCTCCGCGCCCTGACGGCGATAGCGGAACACCACCTTGTCCACGGCGACGACGGCCGTGAGGTCCCACAGATGCACGTCGCTCATGTCGATCTCGACGCGAGTCGGCTGGCCATGATGCTCGAACGAGGCGGCGAAGACGTCGGCCGAGCCGAAGAACAACTGGCCGCTGACGTGATAGCGCAGCACGCCGGGCTCTGGCGTCTCGATTTCCTGCACGACGATGGTCTTGCCCAGCTTCCGCATGAAGAAGATAGCCGACAGGATCACGCCCAGCACCACGCCCTTGGACAGGTCATGCGTGACGACCACCGTGATCGTGGTGGCCAGCATGACGATGGAGGACTGGACAGGGGTTGAACGCAGGGTCAGCACTGATTTCCAGTCGAAGGTTCCGACCGAGACCATGATCATCACCGCCACCAGCGCGGCCATCGGAATGCGCGCCACCCAGTCCTGAAGCACTAGGATCAGGAACAGCAGGAACAGGCCCGCCCACAGGGTCGACAAGCGCCCGCGCGCGCCGGAGGTCACATTGATGATCGATTGGCCGATCATGGCGCAGCCCGCCATGCCGCCGAACAGGGAGCCGATGAGGACCTGGACGAGGTGAAGGCTGACATCGGCCCGGACGTCTTCACCATTTAGGGCGATGTCGCGAGGCTCGCCGACCTGGTTCGAGCCCGCGTGAGCCCATGCTATTTTCGGTCGGGAGTAGGTTCTGTTCTCAAATGGCGCGTGGGGCTGGAAACGCCCGTCGCGGCGAGCGACGAAACGGCCTTCGACGGGATCATCGACGCCAATGCGAAAAGCGCTCACGCTGTCAGTCCGATGCTCACAAATCCGGCAGCGCCTGATCAGCCCGCCCCCATGAAGAAAGGGCTTTCGATCCCGCGCGTTTGAGGAGCTCAAGCTGATCGCCGACATGAAACAGCGCAGGGCTCGCGATTGTCTCCATTTCCTTCCAAGTGACCGGCGCCGCTACGGGCGCGCCCTCCCTTGAGCGCACGCTGTAAGGCATGACGGCCGTAGCGCCGCGCTGATTGCGGAGATAATCGACAAAGATGCGACCCTTGCGTTGGGCCTTCGGCAGAGCGGCCGTGAACTTGGCCGGCTCTGCCTGAGCGACCGCAATAGCCAGACGCCGGGCGAAATCTTTCACTTCAGGCCATTCGGCCTCGGGGGTCAGCGGCGCGATGACGTGAACGCCCTTGCCCCCGGTGACCATTGGAAATGTCTCCAGTCCGATAGTCGCGAGTATATCGCGAAATCGAAAAGCGGCGGAACGCACGGCCTCGAAATCGAGCCCGACGTCCGGGTCGAGATCGAAGACCAGGCGGTCGGCCTTTTCGACGTCTTCGATCCGTGCGCCCCAGCCGTGGAACTCTATGGTTCCCATCTGGACACAAGTCATCAGACCTTCCGGCGTATCTATATAGAGGTAGGGTTCAGTCTCGCCGTCCTTCTCCTCGATCGCCACATGGCGCACGGCCTCGCCGAAGCTTCCGGCGTCGTGCTTCTGGAAGAAGCACTTTTTCGATCGGCCCTGGGGACATCGCACGAGGCTGATCGGACGAGATGCGACCCAGGGCAGCATGATAGGCGCAACGGCGGCGTAGTAGTCCGCCAGCTGACCCTTGGTGATCTGACACTCCGGAAAGAGGATCCGTTGAGCGTTGCTGATTGGCACGGTCTCACCAGCCGGCGCCGGTGTCTCCAACGCTGGCTTCTCGACAACGACCGCCTCGGGCCTCTTGTCATCCCGCAGGCCGAGATAGCTCGGGTGGCGCAACGTGCCTTCGTTGGTCATTTCAGTGAAAGCGATTTCCGCCACCAGCCGGGGGCGGAGCCAATGGGCGTCCCGAACCTCGGCGCGGGGGGCCTTGACGGTGGGACTGTCCTGTTCGAGCGGTCTCATGACCTCCAGGAGCCGCTGCAACTCCATCGTATCGAAGCCTGTGCCGACCTTGCCTGCATAACGGAGGGCGCCATTCTCGTTTACGGCGAGGATCAAGGAGCGGAAGGCGCGCGACTTGTCTGAAGGAAGCCATCCCGCCACGACAAACTCCTGACGCTGGATACACTTGGTTTTCACCCAAGCCGCCGAGCGTGCGCCGACGTACCGGCTGTCGGCCAGCTTCGACACCACCCCCTCAAGGCCGTTTGCGCAAAAGCTGTTCAACAACTTTTCGCCATTGCCTCGAATATGATCGGAGTAGCGGAGCCGTCCCGGCCTCTTTGGAAGCAGGCCTCGCAGGATAGCCTTGCGCTCAAGCAGCGGGCGAGACGTCAGATCTTCGCCATTCAGCGCGAGAAGATCGAAAGCGACATAGGCGATCCTGCCTGGCTCGCCCTTCAGAGCGCCTTGCAACGTCTGGAAGCTGGAGCGCCCTTCGGCGTCGAACACGACAGCCTCGCCGTCGAGCACCGCGGAGTCCACCTTCAGGGACGCAGCGGCGTCGACGATCCCCGAAAACTTCTCCGACCAGTCAAGTCCGGAGCGCGTAAAGGCTCGAGCGCGACTTCCGCCGACGACGACCTCCAGCCGGTAGCCATCGTACTTCATCTCATGCAGCCAGCGATTTCCTCCTGGCACGGCGTCGACGAGCGTGGCGAGCTGCACGGGACGAAAAGCGGGCAGGGCGGTCGTGGTTTTCGGTCTGGACCGCACGGAGCGTTCCGCGGTCATGGCTTGTGCCCGCCTCGGGCGGGTCTGGTTTCCTGGCTGCCCGTCTGATCAGGGATGTTCGCAAACGAATGGAATGGGCGTCTAGGCGATCTCGCAGCGATCAAGTTGCGTCTAGGCATGGAAGGTCCTTTCCATGACGCAACGCACCTCCCGAAGGAATGGCGCCAACGGCCTTGCTATGGACGCTGTTCGTGGTGCGCAGAAGCCGGATAGCTGACCGTCCCGTCGGGATGAAGGATAGCACCTGCCGTCAATCGAGCCTTCTCCAGCCTGCCGTGTCCCATGATGTGAATGACGGTCTCGCCCCGAGCGAGAAGATTGTCGGCGATGAGCCGTCGATGACACCGCCACCAGACCGCTTCAGAGCACATGATCGCACTAGGCTGGCGCCGCCCCGTTTCGATCAACAGCTCTAACCCGGCGCGGAACGGGGCGGAGAGAGCGTAATCGGCGTAGTTGTGGAAGCTCTTGTTCTCCCAGTAGCCATTTATGCCGTCGGCCACATCTCCGATCCGACCCCGTCTTCCTCCGAGTTTGACATTGTGGTCGTAGGATATCTGGCGCTCCGCCAGTCTGTGGGGAAGCGTTTCCTGGTTGAACTGAGGGTTGGCTCTGGACCTCGGAATCTTCCGGACATCTACGACCTGCAGAACCTGTGTTCCCTGCAACAGGGCGACGAATTCCTCTAGGCTGCGGTTCGAGTGCCCGATTGTGTAGAACGGCAGCGTCATTCTCGACGTCGCACATAATCCAGCGCGGTCCCCTTGTGAGCGGCGATGTGATCAGTCCTGTCGCTCCTGATCTCATATTGAGGTTCTGCTCTGGAAGCGCGGTGAGTGTGACCCTTGTATTCGAAGTCGCGTGTATGAACTCGAGTGATCCGGCCAGTTACTCGCCCTGCCTCGGAATTCCAGATCACATGATCTCCGACATCGAACGTCTTGGGCATTTTGATCTCCGTCAGGAGACAATCTGACCTGGTCGATTTCGTTCCGGCACATGAGGGAACGTCGGAGCGCCGGCGGCGTGAGCCATCATGCTGATGAGCAAAACGGTTTTGATCGCGCCGTGTCGAACCAGGCGACACGATCGCGGGAAGCCTCCATCAGGTTTTTTCCAACCTTCGGATGACGGCGGTCGGGGCGACTGAGCGATGCTAAAGAAAGCGGATCATGCGATAGTTGCGGAAGATCTGGCCGCGGAGTTCAACGTCCTGTTCCTGGACCACCTCGAATCCGCTGCGTTCAAAGAACGGCTTTGCCGTGATGCTCGCGTCCGTACATAAAGACGACAGCTTTTGTTCGCGAGCCTTGAGCAGGATGTGGTCCATCAGGCTCTTGGCGACGCCTCGGCCCTGATGTTGGCAATGGACGAAAAGCATATCGATATGGCCTGTCGGTCCGAGGTCGCTGAAACCTGCAATTCGATTCATGTGTTCGGCGATGAACGTCGGCTTACGCTCAAGACGTTCGGACCACTGGACCAGGTTAACCGCTACCGGCGCCCAGGCCTCGATTTGAGCCGGGCTGTAGTCACGATTGGCGACCTTTCTGACCGAGCCATTGAACAGCTCGACGACAGCGGTCAAATCAGCCGGATCATACGGACGAATTCGGATCGAGTTCATGCGACTGCATTTGGCATGGTGAGGGTTTCCAGCCAAGCTTTACGCCGCCCCAGCTTCCGTGACCGGCGTGCCGCTCATGCCGCCAGACCCGCTGCAATGAGATGAAGGGATTCCGGACGAAGGTGCGTATACCGTCGGAGCATCTTCCAGTCTTTGTGGCCGGTAACAAGCGCGACCTGGTGGATCTGGAAGCCCGCCTCGAACAGGCGACTTGTCCCTTCATGGCGAAGGTCGTGAAAATGGAGATCGATGATGCAGAGCGCTTTGCAGGCTCTCGTGAACGCGGTGCCGGCTGACCGGTGATTGAAAGGGAAGATGCGGGCGTCCGCATTTGTCTGCGAGGAACGCCGCTCTTCAATGAGCGCCACGGGGTCAAAGCCGCTGACTGAAAGAAGTGGAATACGCTGGTCGTTGCCCGATTTCTCGCGAGGGTCCTTGCGATCGCGGATGGTCAGCATCTTGGTCCGCGCTGCATAGTCGTCCCAGACGACCTTGAAAATCTCTTCTTGGCGCATCGCCGTCGCGACTGCGAAGCGAATGACGGCGCCCATGGGAATGGTTTGACGAGGCTTGTCCTCGAAGTGGCGGATCAAGCGCTCCAGTTCTTCATCGCTGGGGCGGCGATCTCGCTCGACGCCCTTGCCAATCAAGCCAAGGCGCTTGAGGGCGAGGCGGGCCATATCAATAGCCTCAACCGAGACAGTCAGGCCGTGAACCGCTGCGGCATGGGAGAGGATGAGCTTGATCGCGCCGATGTCGATGCTCAGCGTCATGGGGCCGGCGCCTTCGGTGGCGCGTCTCCGACCGAAGTCGATGAACAGTTGTCGATCCAGTTGGGCGATCTTCTTCCCGCCCAAGCGCGTCTTCAGCATCTTGAGCGTCGCCGCTTTCGATCGCCTGGGCGCCTTCCCGACGGACTTCATGTCGTGGATGTGCAGGTCGATGAGCTCGCCAAATGTGCGCAGCTTGGCCGAACGAGACGGAGTGGGAACTTCTCCGCGATCGATCCGTCCCTCGGCTTCGGTCGCCCACCGCCGGGCGTCATCGCGTTTGAGGAAGGTCTCGCTTATATAGCGACCCTTCCGTCTTACCTGGACCCGCCACGTTCCTGACGGGAGTTTCGAGTAGGTCGCCATTTCGTGTGCGCTCTGTGTGCACTGAGGTGTCGAAAACCCGGAAAAAACGTCGCATCACGTCGCAAATTCGAGTGCACACGCCGCCTTCCAACTTTTTGATCTTACTGAAAAAATGCCGATAAATCAAGCTCATAGGCTGTCCGTGGCACCCATGATGGACTGGACCGACCGTAACTGCCGGGCGTTTCACCGCGCCCTGAGCAGCCGGGCGCTGCTCTATACCGAGATGGTCACGGCGCCGGCGGTGATCCACGGCGACCGCGAGCGGCTGCTGGGCTTTGACGCGGTCGAACATCCGGTGGCGCTGCAACTGGGCGGCTCCGACCCGGCGCAGCTGGCCGAGGCGGCGAAGATCGGCGAGGCCTATGGCTATGACGAGATCAATCTGAACGTCGGCTGCCCCTCGGACCGGGTCCAGTCGGGCAAGTTCGGCGCCTGCCTGATGCGCGAGCCCGAACTGGTGGCCGACTGCATGGCGGCGATCAAGGGCGCGGTCAGTGTTCCCGCCACCGTCAAATGCCGCATCGGCGTTGATGATCAGGACCCCTTGGTCAGCCTGTTCGCCACGGTGGACGCCTCGGCGGCGGCGGGCGTCACCAGCTTTGTCGTCCATGCGCGTAAGGCTTGGCTGAAAGGCCTGTCGCCCAAGGAAAATCGCGACGTGCCGCCGCTAGACTATGATCTGGTGCGGCGTCTGAAGCGCGAGCGGCCGGATCTGATTATCTGCATCAACGGCGGGATCGGCGATCTGGACCAGGCCGAGGCGCATCTGGATGACACCGACGGCGTGCAGCTGGACGGCGTCATGTTGGGCCGCGCCGCCTATCACGAGCCGGCCCTGCTGGGGCAGGTGGATCGGCGCATCTTCGGCATGGATGTCGAGGACGTCGATCCCTTCGCCGCCATCGAACGCTATCGCCCCTACATGGCCGGGCGGCTGGCCGAGGGGGCGCATCTGGCCAGCATGGCGCGGCATATGCTGGGCCTGATGCACGGCCGGGCCGGAGCGCGGGCCTTCCGCCGCATCCTGACCGTCGAGGGCGTCAAGGCCGGGGCTGGGCTGGAGGTTGTGGACCGCGCGGTCGAGGCCGTGCGTGAGGCCGAGGCGCGGCTGGGCGAGAACGAAGAAGCGGCCTGATCCCCTTTCCGGGATGACGCTGGCGAACGGCAAGGCTATGCCCAAGCCATGAGCGCTCTGCCCCTGTCCGAACTTCTGATGATGGCCGCCGCCCTGGTCGCGGCGGGGGCGGTGGCCGGGGTGATCGGCGGTCTGTTCGGGGTCGGGGGCGGGACGGTGCTGGTGCCGGCGCTCTTCTATGCCTTTTCGGTGCTGGGTGTAGGCGGGCAGAGCAATCTGCATGTCGCCATCGGCACCTCGCTGTTGACCATCGTGGCGACGTCCTTGCGGTCCCTGGCGACCCACCGGGCGCATGGGGCGGTGGACGAGCAGGTGTTGAAGACCTGGACGCCGTGGGTGGCGATCGGCGGCCTGGTCGGAGCGGCCGTCGCGGGCTTTACCTCGATGGAGGGACTGGCCGTCGTCTATGGCGTCTGCCTGCTGCTGATCGCCATGCAGATGGGGTTGCTGCCCGAGCATATGACCCTGCGCAAGGACCTGCCGACCGGCTGGGGACGACGCGGCGTGGGGACGGGCATTGGCCTGCTGTCGGCCATGATGGGCGTCGGCGGCGGCAGTTTCGGCGGCATGACCATGACCCTGTGCGGGCGGCCCATTCATCAGGCGGTGGCCACCGCCAGCGGCTTCGGTCTGGCCATCGGGGCGACGGCGGCGCTTGGGTTCGCGGTCTTCGGCTGGGACGCGCCGGGACGGCCGCCGCTGTCTCTGGGCTACGTCAACGTGCCGGCGGCGGTGATCATGGGGCTGCTGACCGCCTTGACCGCCCCCTATGGCGCGCGATTGGCGCACCGGCTCAACCGTAAGGTGCTGAGGAGGGCCTTTGCGGTCTACCTGCTGCTGACCGCCCTGTCGGTGGTGTGGAAGGCGCTTTGAGAAACGCCCATTTCGCCTACGTAGATTTCCGGGGTCAGACGATAAGGCTTTGGCGAACAGCGCGCGGTTAGGGAGAGGCTGTAGTCTTCCCCCCGAGCGTAGAAAATGCTGCAGAACCTGTCCGTACCCAAGAAGCTGATACTGTCCTTCGCCGCCGTCATCGCGGCCTGCGGGACGGCGACCATGGTGGTCCTCTGGGCCGTGACGGTGCTGCAGCGCGCCGACGCCGCCAACGCCGCCTCCGCCGACATGTTCAAGGCCTCGGACCTGGTGCTGGCCGCCGCGGTCGAGCAGCAGAACGCCATGCGCGCCTATGTTGCGACGCGCGACGCCGACTTCATTCCCAAATACGAGGAGCCGGGCAAGGTTCTGGTGTCGCGGCTGGCCGACCTGGCCGCCGCCGACGTCGACGCCGCCTATGGCCAGGAGCAGGCGGCGCTGAAGGGGGCGGTCGACGCCTTCCACCAGAGCGCCGACGGCCTGATCGCGCTGGCCCGCGACCCCGCCACCCAGCCGCAGGCCGTGGCTGGTCTGGAAGCCGGCGCCCGCTTGTCGGATATCCGCGCCGCCATCACCTCGATTCAGGACAAGGAGGCGGTGGTCGCCGCCGAAAACGCCGAGGCCAAGGCTGTCGCTTACAAGGGGGCATACTGGAGCTTCGCCATCGGCGGGGTCGTGGCCCTGGTCGTCGCCCTGGGGGCCATCGCCTGGCTGATCGGGGCGCTGAGCCGCCCGGTCGAGGCCATGACGCGCGCCATGGTCCGTCTGGCGGGCGGGGATCTGAACGTCGCCATTCCCGCGATTGGCCGTCGCGACGAGATCGGCCACATGGCCGACGCCGTCCTGACCTTCAAACAGAACGCCGAGGAGAAGGTGCGTCTGGAGGCCGAGGCCGAGGTGCAGCGCGCCGCCGCCGAACAGGCCCGCATCGCCCAGGCCGAACGCGACGCCGAGGCCGCCCGCCAGCAGGCCCAGGTCGTGGACGGCATCGCCGCGGGTCTGGACCGCCTGTCCAGCGGCCAGTTGGCCTTCCGTCTGAACACCGCCTTCGCGCCCGAATACGAAAAGCTGCGCGCCGACTTCAACGGGGCCATGGCCAAGCTGCAGGAGACGATGCGCGTCATCGTCGACCGCTCCAGCGCCATCGGCGCCAGCGCCCATGAGATCAGCCAGGCCTCCGACGACCTGTCGCGCCGCACTGAGCAGCAGGCCGCTTCGCTAGAAGAAACCGCCGCCGCTCTGGAGCAGATCACCGCCACCGTGGCCCGTTCCGCCGAGGGTGCGGTCGAGGCCGGCGGCGTCGTCGACGGCGCGCGTCACGAAGCGCTCGAAGGTCAGGCCGTCGTTGGTCGGGCCATCGTCGCCATGGGCGAGATCGAGCAGTCCTCGAACGAGATCGGCAACATCATCGGCGTGATCGACGAGATCGCCTTCCAGACCAACCTGCTGGCCCTAAACGCCGGCGTCGAGGCGGCGCGTGCGGGCGAGGCCGGTCGCGGCTTCGCCGTGGTCGCTTCGGAAGTGCGGGCTCTGGCCCAGCGCTCGGCCGAGGCGGCGAAAGAGATCAAGACCCTGATCTCGGCCTCCAGCCGTCAGGTCGGCGAGGGCGTGGCCCTGGTCGGCGACACCGGCCATGCGCTGGAACGGATCGCCGAACAGATCACCCGCCTGACCGCCATCGCCCGCGAAATCTCGGCCTCGTCGCAGGAGCAGTCCAGCGGCCTGCAGCAGGTCAATATCGCCGTGGCCCAGATGGATCAGGTGACGCAGCAGAATGCGGCCATGGTCGAGGAATCGACCGCCGCCAGCCATTCGCTGGCGCAGGATGCACGCGAGCTGGACCGGATGATGGGGCAGTTCTCGCTGGAAGAGGCGGCGATGGATGCGCGCGGTCAGCAGCGGATGCTGGCGCGGGCGGTGGCCTGAGGCCTGTAGCGCGAGTGAAAATGAGGGCCTCTCCGGCGCACCGGAGAGGCCCTTTTCGCATCAGGCCGCCTGCTGCAGCACCAGGGCGTCGAGGGCCTGAACCAGGTCGGCCAGGATGTCGTCCTGATGCTCCAGCCCGACCGACAGGCGGATCAGCCCGTCGGTAATGCCGGCGGTGACGCGAGCGTCCGGCGTCATGGCGGCGTGGGTCATGGTGGCCGGGTGGGCGATCAGGCTTTCGACCCCGCCCAGCGACTCCGCCAGGGTGAAGATGTCGAGGGCTTCGATCAGACCGCGCACGGCGTCGGTTCCGCCGTTCAGTTCGAAGCTGAGCATGGCGCCGGGGCCGGACTGCTGGCGCGCGGCCAGGGCATGGCCGGGGTGGGATTTCAGACCCGGATAGTGGACGGCCTTGACCGCCGGGTGCTGTTCCAGGGCGGCGGCGACCAGGCCGGCGGTGGCCTGCTGGCGCTCGATGCGGGTGAACAGGGTGCGTAAGCCCCGCAGGGTCTGATAGGCGTCGAACGGCGAGCCGGTGACGCCCAGACAGTTGGCCCACCAGGCCAGTTGCTCATGATCCGCCGGGTCTGCTGCGATCACGGCGCCGCCGACCACGTCGGAGTGGCCGTTGATGTATTTGGTGGTCGAGTGGACGACGATGTCGGCGCCCAGCTCCAGCGGGCGTTGCAGGGCGGGCGACAGGAAGGTGTTGTCGGCCACGACCTTGGCGCCGACGGCATGGGCGCGACGACAGACGTCGGCCACGTCCACGACGCGCAGCAACGGATTGGACGGGGTCTCGATCAGCACCAACTTCGCCCCGTCGGCGAGGGCGGCGTCCAGCGCTTCGCCGTCGTTCTGATCGACGAAGGCGACGCGGAAGTGGCCTTTCTTCGCGCGGGCGCACAACAGGCGGTGGGTGCCGCCGTAGCAGTCGTGCGGCGCGATCAGCAGCTCGCCGGGGTTGAGAAGGCTCAGCGGCAGGTCGACCGCGGCCATGCCGGTGGCGGTGACGACGGCGCCGGCTCCGCCTTCCAGCTCGGCCAGGGTCTCGGCCAGAACGTCGCGGGTCGGGTTGCCCGAGCGCGAGTAGTCGTATTTCCGCTTTTGGTCGAAGCCGGCGAAGGAATAGTTGGACGACAGATACAGCGGCGGCATGACCGCGCCGTGGGCCGTATCCTTGTCGACGCCCGAGCGGGCGGCGATGGTGCGGGGATCGGCGGGACGGGCGGCGCGGCTCATTGGTCGATGTCCTTCAGTACGGAAGTCAGGATGTCGGCGACCAGGGCGTCTTCCTTCAGGAAGGCGTCGTGGCCGTACAGGGAGGGGTGCTGTTCGAAGCGCCAGAGATTGGGCAGGCGCGCGGCCAGTTCCCTCATATCGTCGATGGGGCACAGGCGATCGGTGGTGAAGCCGATCAGGGTGACGGGGGCGGTGATGGCCTCCGGCTCGACCCGGTGGCGGTCGATGGAATCCGACAGGCTGAGCCAGCGCGAGGGCGTGGTGCGGTCGCGGTAGGCTCGGCCGCGCGCCGTCAGATAGTCGCAGACGGGATAGGCCTGCCCCGCATGGCTGGGGGCCTCGGAATCGAAGCGCTCGCCGAACTCGTCGGGGGTGCGATAGGTGGTCATGGCCAGCTCGCGGGCCAGACCGACCGCCTGATCCACGCGGCCGGTCTCTAGGCCCAGTTGCAGGATGCGACGCTGGATGCCGCGCCAGGCGGTGGCCAGGGGGTGAGGGCGGTGGGCGGCGGACACCACCACCAGCTGCTCGGCCCAGTCGGGGAAGAGCTCGCCAAAGGCCAGGGCGATCATGCCGCCGTAGGAACAGCCGATGAAGGCCGCGACCTTGTCGACGCCGAGGTGGTCCAGCAGCAGGGCCAGCAGCCGCGCCTGATCTTGGGTAGTGATGGTCAGCGGGGTCTTGGCGTCCTTGACGCCGTCGCCGAATTCCGGCGCGAAATCAAAGGCCAGGACGCGGAAGCGGGTCAGGTCGATAGGGGCGCGAACGCCCACGGCGCCCGACCACCAGCCCAGGCCCTTGGTCTCGGTGCGATGGACGTAGCGGTCGGCCGAGATGCCGCCGGCCACGACGATCAGGGGGGCGCCGGCCTTGCCGTGCAGGCGGCCGACCACCTGCTTCTGGTTCAGGGTTCCGCCGAAATCGAGCGGGAAGCCGTCGGGGATGGGGACGAAGACGTCATGGGCCCCGTCGCGCGACAGCAGCTCGGACGGACGGCGTGCGGACGCAGGCCGACAGGCGGGCTCTTCAAAAGGGGCGACGGGGTCGATCAGGGCCAGGGTCATGGGTCTCGGTCACTCAGCAAAACGGCTCGCCAAGGAACCCATGCAGTGACAGACCGTGGAGCTTCGCCTCGTCGATGCTCCACCCATCTCTCGCGGTTTTCAGGTCGCCCCGAAAACCCCGCAGGAGTTGGCACCGTTTCGGGCGGAACCCGATGGTTGCCCCGGCGTCAAAGGGCCTAATCCCTCAGCCGGTCTTGATGAGTGACTTTACGTTGCGGTTGCGAAGGGCGCCGGTCAAGCGAAAAAATTCACCCCAATTTGGCTTGGTGCGGGATGAGGGCGGTGAAAACGCGCTTTTTGCGCTCGTTCGGGAAAAAATTGTTCTTTCGGGGCTTGACGCGACGCGGGGTCGTGCACCACCCTTTGGCTCAGGATTTTCAATCGGACGCCGCCTGTGCTTGACCGCCTCGCCAGCATGATGACGACCCTGATCGCCGCTTCGGCGACGGGCCTTGTCGCGTCCACGATTACCACCGGTACCACCACCACCATGCCCTTGCGGGCGGGGACCGGATGATGCGCGCCGACTAGGCGAAAAACGCAAAAACCGAACACCCCGCCCGGACCCCCGGGCGGGTTTTTTTATGGCCCGAGCCCACCCCAGACCTCCTCCCCAGACCCCGCCTTCAGGATCACCCCGATGCCCGCTTCCGCCCTCGCTCTCGTCGCCGATCAACAGAAACCCCAGCCCGTCCCCAAGGCCGAGGTCGTGGTGCTGAAGTTCGGCTCGTCCGTCCTGCGCAACGCCGCCGAAGCCCCCGCCGTGGCCTCGGAAATCTATGGCCACGTCCGCGCCGGGCGGAAGGTGGTGGCGGTGGTTTCGGCCCTGTCGGGCCACACCGACCGGCTGCTGGCCGACGCCCGCGCCCTGGGTCTGGATCACGAGAACGAGCTTCTGCCCGCCTATGTGGTGCTGGGCGAGGAGAAGGCGGCGGCCCTGGTCGCCATCGCCTGCGACCGGGTGGGACTGGACGCGGTGGGTCTGTCGGTACGGGAGCTGGGCATCGTGGTCGAGGGGCCGGCGCAGCACGCCCGCCCGGTCAGCCTGAAGGGCGAGCGTCTGCAACAGGCCCTGGCCGAACATGAGGTGGTGGTGGTCCCCGGCTTCGGCGGGGTGCGCGCGAACGGGCGCGTGGCCCTGCTGGGACGTGGCGGATCGGACCTGACGGCGGTGGTCCTGGCCGCCGAGCTTGGTCTGGACCGGGTGCGTCTGGTGAAGGATGTGGACGGCCTCTACGACCGCGATCCGGCCTGTGAAACGGGCACGCCGCTGCGCTATCGCCGCGCCAGCTGGGAGACGGCGCGCCAGCTGGGCGGCGCCCTGGTCCAGCATGACGCCATCGATCTGGGGATGCAGCACGGGGTGGAGATCGAGGTGGCGGCTCTGGGCCGCGCCGAGGGCACGGTGGTTGGCGAGCGCGGGGCCCCTCCCGGCCCGGTCCAGCCGGAGGCGCCGCTGCGCGTGGCTCTGGCCGGCTGCGGCGTGGTCGGCGGCGGTCTGCTGAACCGTCTGCTGCCGGACAAACGCTATGAGGTGGTGGGCGTTCTGGTTCGTAATCCGGGCAAGAAGCGCGATGTGGCGGCGCCCGCCGATCTGTTCACCAACGACGTCGAGGCCCTGCTGGCCAAGAAGCCCGATCTGGTGCTGGAGGCCCTGTCCGAGGGCGAGGCCGGGCACGCCCTGATCCGCCGCGCGCTGGAGGCTGGCTGCGACGTGGTCAGCGCCAACAAGCAGGCCGTGGCCCGCGACCCGGCGGGCTTGCAGGCCCTGGCCGCCGCCAATGGCTGTCGCGTCGCCTGGTCGGCCTCGGTCGGCGGCGGGGCGCCGATGATCGAGACCCTGCGCGCCGCCCGCGCCGCCGGTCCGGTCGCCGGGTTCGAGGCCGTGCTGAACGGCACGGTCAACTTCATGCTGCAACGTCTGGGCGAGGGCGCGGCCTTCGCCGACGCCCTGTCGGACGCCCGCGTGGCGGGCTTCGCCGAGGAAGATCCGTCCTCGGATCTGGAGGGCCACGACGCCGCCGCCAAGGTCAAGCTGCTGTCGTTCGAGGCCTTCGGCCGCGCCCCCGCCGACCTGCCGCGCGACGAGCTGTCGGCCGAGACGCCGCTGGGCGACCGTCCGGTGCGCCAGATCGGCGCCTGCCATGATCGCGACGGGCATCTGGACGCCTCGGTCCGTCTTGACGGCGACCTGAAAGACGCGCTCTTCCAGTCGCTGAACGGAGAGAGAAACGCCTTGAAAGTCTATGGCCAGGACGGTCGCGTCTGGACGTGCAAGGGCCGCGGCGCCGGGCGCTGGGCCACGACCGAGAGCGTGCTGGCCGATGTGGCCGACGTGGTGCGCGCCCGTCGCGCGGCGGCGGAGCTGGTCTAGATATGGCTGTCTTCACGCCCGTCACGCCGGATCAGGCCGCTGACTATCTCATGCGTTACCCCCTGGGCGATCTGGTCGCGCTGATGCCGATCGCCGAGGGGGTCGAGAACACCAACTACAAGATGGAGACGACGTCCGGCGCCTATGTCCTAACCCTGTTCGAGGGGCGGACGGACGCGGCGTCGCTGCCGTTCTGCCTGGGCCTGACGCGGCATCTGTCGGCGCGCGGGTTTCCGACGCCGTCGCCGGTGGCGGACCGACAGGGCGAGCTGATCGGCCATCTGAACGGCCGCGCCTCCGCCATTTTGAACTGGGCGCCCGGCGCCTGGAAGCGCCAGCCCTCGGACAAGGAGCAATATCGCGCAGGGCAAGTGCTGGCCCTGCTGCACCTCGACGCCGCCGACTATGCGGTCGAGCGCCAGAACCCGGTCGGACCCGAGGCCTGGGCGGCGCTGGCCGCGCGCTGCGACGGCCCCGCCAAGGGCGTGGACCGCAAGATGCTGGATCAGATCAAGGCCCTGCTGCCGCGTCTGGCCGAGCCGTGGAGCGATCCCGCCCTGCCGCGCGGGCCGATCCACGCCGACTACTTTCCGGACAACGTCCTGTTCGCCGTCAACGAGCACGGCCAATGCGACGTCGGCGGGGTGATCGACTTCTATTTCGGCTGCACCGACGTCCTGGCCTATGATCTGGCCATCGCGCTCAGCGCCTGGGGCTTCGACGCTGAGGGCCGCCCCATGCACTCGGCCCTGCGCGCCTTCCAGAAGGGCTATGAATCGGTGCGTCCCCTGACGCCCGCCGAGGCGGAGGCCCTGCCGGGGCTGGGCGCGGCGGCGGCGGTGCGCTTCACCCTGACCCGCCTGCACGACCGCCTGTTCCACGACCCCGCCAACCTGGTCACCCCCAAGGACCCGGCCCCCTTCTTCCGGCGGCTGGACTACTGGAAGGCGGCGGAGGTGGTTTAGGGGGCTTGTCAGCGATTGAGCGCCGCCACTAGGAATCGGCCGAGTCTTGTCCAATAGGTTCTCAGTTCAGTCTCCATTGGCGCAAAATCCGGTGAGTGGATGTAGCGCTGCATGCTCGCAACGGAGATCAACTGATCATTTTGTCGAATCCGTTCTAGTTCATCGAAGTAGGCTCGGTCGATCAACTGACGATTAAGTAGGTCGGTAGAGACTGCGCCAACTTTCCGGGCCAGATTGTCGGGCGGGTTCAGTCCATGCTCATGGATGTAGCTCTCGACCGCCAACTCCATGAGAATCCTCATTAGGGCCGAAGTGGCGTTGGGATGGTCTCTGAGCGTGACCGATTGCAACTCTTCCCATATCGCTCGCACGCGCTGTTGTGCGGCAACCCATTGAATGTGGGGTGCGTCGCCGGGGATGAAAGTCGCCGCTAGCCGTGGAGGAGGTGGATTGCGCCTCGGCTGTCTAACTGCTCCTCCGGCGGCGGCGGGTTCTGGCAGGCGTTCATCTTCCACCGGCAGGACGCCCTCGCCCTGCAAGCGGTTGAGGTAAGAACGTTTTCCTTCGTTGTTCCACAGGTCGCCAAGGGTGACGATCTGATTGGACAGGTCGCTAGCAATCCTATGGAGAGCGTCAGTGACTGCGCCGTCTTCATGAGTTAGGCGAAACCGTCGCCCTGCCGTGCTGATGCCGGCGCGATTGCGAAATTCTTCGGAGGATAGAAGTCGAGTCAGAGTTGACCAAGGGATGTTGCCTTCCGGAAGGCGGTTCGCTTGATCTAGCAGGCGCTCGATCTCGGCTGCGACATTGATGCCACCGCCTTGCCCCGTGCGCTCAACAAAATTCAGCTTGGCGCGATCATTCCATCCGAGTTGTCCCACTCCCTTCTGCGACCCTGTGTGTCGGCGGAAAAGGATGTTGTCGATGAGGTTTCGGTCTTGCTCAACTTGGCACGTCAAATGATCGGGAAGGCGTTCGAGCGCCTGCTCATGTAGTTCAGCGAAGTGCGCTCTCAATTCAGCGGTTGGTGCGCGTTGAGGGTTGAGGAGCAACTTCACGCAAGTCACTCTCCGGTTGCCGTCGAAAACGACGTAGGTGCCATCCACGGGCATTACCAGAGGAGGTTCATATACCGCGCCGACAGCGGCAATATCCGCCGCCAGAGTGCGCATTTGACCGTCATGAAGGCGGAATAGCTCAGCAATGGCGAGGTCTTCGTTGAGCACCTCTCCGTGGCGGTCGTTTGCCTGATTTACTCTCAGGTCGAGGACTTCCAGATTTTCGTAAGTCATATGCTTCCCCACTGATCGCTCAACGAACAAGATTATGCACACGTAAGCTTGGCCGGGGAGACCTAAACGAGAGGGGCAACCTCAGCGCTGCTCCCGGAAGTCGGCTCGGCCTCATGCAACGATCTCGCCGCGAGGGCCTTTGAGGCAGGGGGCAGCGAGGAGGCTGAGAATGGCGGCGCGCGCGGACGCATGGCCCGAACTGTCGGCGGCGCGGCTGTGGCCGACGATGGAGACGTTGCAGCTGTGGGCGCAGATCGTCGGCAAGACGCGGCTGTCGCAGACGCCCTGGCTGAACCACGGCTGGCACGTGACGCTGCGGGTTTCGGCGCGGGGGCTGACGACCGGCCTGATGCCGCACGGCGCGGTCGGGTTTTCGATGGAGTTCGACCTTGTCGCCGGGGCCCTGATCATCCGAGTCAGCGACGGGGGCGAGCGCCGGATCGTGCTGAAATCCGGGACGGTGGCCGACTTTTACGCCGAGGTTCAGGAGGCCCTGACCGCCCTGGGCGTGGCCTGCCACATCGACCTGACGCCGGATGAAATGGCAGAGGCGACGCCCTTTCCGCTGGATGAGCGGTTTCGACACTATGATCCCGAGGTCGCGCGTGACTACTGGCGGGCGTTGGTGCAGGTCGACCGGGTCTTCAACCTGTTCCGCACCGGGTTTCTGGGCAAGTGCAGCCCGGTTCACCTGTTCTGGGGTGCCTTCGATTTGGCGGTGACGCGGTTCTCGGGACGGCCCGCGCCCCTGCATCCGGGCGGGGTGCCGAACCTGCCCGACGCAGTCACGCGCGAGGCCTATTCGCACGAGGTGGCCAGCGCGGGCTTCTGGCCCGGCGATCCGGGGCGCGAGCCGGCCTTCTACGCCTATGCCTATCCCGCGCCGGCGGGGTTCGAGGCGGCGGCGGTGGCACCGCCCGCGCACTGGGACGCCGGGCTGGGCGAGTTCGTCCTGCCCTATGCGGCGGTCAGGGCCGCAGACGACCCCGACGCCGCCGTCTGCGCCTTTCTGGAATCCACCTACGAGGCCGCCGCCGATCTGGCGGCCTGGGACCGGGAGGCGCTGGAATGTCCGCGCGGCACGCCGCGCCATCCGCGTCTGGTGGGGTAGTCCTTAGTTCGCGAAACCCTTCACCGCCGCCAGGGCGGCTTCGGCGGTGTTGTCGATGATGGTCAGGCGCTCGGCCTGGTCGCCCAGGGCGCGGATGACGGGGGCGGGTTCCGGCTCGAAGCCCAGGACGTCCGAGACGAAGGCGCCGAACTTGGACGGGTGGGCGGTCGACAGGGCGACGACCGGGCCGTCAGCGCGGTCCAGCTGACGCGCGGCGGCCAGGGCCACGGCGGTGTGCGGGCAGACGACGCGGCCCCAGGCGGCGTGGGCGTGGGCGATCTCGGCCTTGGTCGTCGCCTCGTCGATGGAGACGGCGGAGACCTCGGCCTTCAGTGCGGCCAGCAGGTCAGGCGATAGGGTGACGGACCCGTCGCGGGCGAAGGTCTCGAACACCGCGCGGGTGGCCTCGGCGTCGCGGCCCGAGGCTTCATAGACCAGGCGTTCGAAGTTGGAGGGGGCCTGCACATCCATCGACACGCTGCCGCTCTCGACGGCGGGGCGTCGGGCATAGACGCCCTGGTTTATGGCGCGGGCCAGGGCGTCGTTCTGGTTGACGGCGGCGGCGAAGCCCTTGACCGGCAAGCCCATCTTCTTGGCGGCGATGCCGGCGAAGGCGTCGCCGAAATTGCCGGTGGGGACGACGAAGGTCGCCGCCTGACCCAGCTGGGCCGTGGCCGAGACATAGTAGGGAATCTGGCCCGCCAGACGGCCCCAGTTGATCGAGTTGACCGACGACAGGCGGCGGCCTTCGCGCAGGCTCTCCTCGGCCAGAAGGCCTTTCACCAGACGCTGGCAGTCGTCGAAGTCGCCGCGCACGGCCAGGTTCAGGACGTTGTCGGCCTGGACCGTGGTCATCTGCTTGCGCTGCACCGGCGAGACGCGGTCCAGCGGGTGCAGCACCACCAGGTTGATGCGCTCGGCGCCGGCGAAGGCGCGCACGGCGGCGGCGCCGGTGTCCCCGCTGGTGGCGGTCAGCAGGGTCAGCTTCTGGCCGGTCGCGGCCAGGGCCTCGTCCGACAGGGCGGCGACCAACTGCATCGCCAGATCCTTGAAGGCGGCGGTCGGGCCGTGGAACAGCTCCAGCACGAACAGGCCCGGCTCCAGCTCGACCAGGGGCGTCACCGCCGGATGGTCGAAGCCGCGCGTCAGGCGGTCCAGGGCGCGGTCGAGCGCGCCGGCGGGCAGGGCGTCGCCGATGAAGGGCGAAATCGCTTCTTTCGCCATCTCCGCATAGGTCCGGCCGGGACGCGCAGCGTCGGCGGGCAGGGTCGGCCAGGCCTGCGGCATGTAGAGGCCGCCGTCGGGGGCGATGCCGCGCAGCAGGGCGTCGGCGAAACTGGTCGGGGCGGCGTCGCCGCGCGTCGAAAGATAGCGGTCAGGGGAGGCGGTCATGTCGGGTCGTTTCTAGCCGTCGTTCGGCGCTTCGTCATGATTATTTTGCGCTTGCGAAGGCGATTTCGCGATTTTGCGCAACAAGATGGCGATGCGGGGCGTGCGGCGCCGGCGGGGCTGGCGTCTCGCCGCTGTCCGGTCCATGTCAGGGACCATGAGACGCCGTTCCTTCCTGATCCGCGCGGGCGCCGCCGCGGCCGCCGTGGGCGGCGGCCTGTGGTTGAAGGATCATGTCATCTGGCGGCGGCCCCGCCTGACCTTCCCCGAGGGCGGGACCAGCGGCTGGTCGTCCTTCGTGGTCGCGGACGCCGCCACGCCGACGGTGCGGGTGCGGATCGCCGGACGCGAGGTCACCGCCCTGATCGACAGCGGCGCCCAGTATTCGGTGATCGACCGGGCCCTGGTCGAGGCCCTGGGCCTGACGACCTTCTTCGACATGCCGTTGGTGGCCTATGGCGTCGGCGGTCAGCCGCAGGTGGGGCGCGGCGTGACGCTGGACCTGAGCATCGGGTCGCTGGGCGTCGGCGCGCTGCGGGCGGCCATCCTCGATCTGGGGCCTATCGCCTCGGCGGAGGGGCTCGGCGCACCTTTGGTGCTGGGGCAGGATCTACTGGGCGAGGCGGTGCTGGGACTGGACATGAAGCGCCGTCGGGCACGGTTTGCCGATCCGGGCGGCCATGTCGTCTCGCCCGCTCTGCGTCAGGTTCCGGTCAGACGCAGCGGTACGGCGCTGACTGCCGAGGTCACGATTGAGAGCGCGGTTCTGCGGGCGGTGGTCGATACGGGCTTTTCGTCCCTGATCG
This sequence comes from Brevundimonas sp. NPDC007368, assembly GCF_042869015.1. Taxonomy (NCBI): domain Bacteria; kingdom Pseudomonadati; phylum Pseudomonadota; class Alphaproteobacteria; order Caulobacterales; family Caulobacteraceae; genus Brevundimonas; species Brevundimonas sp. NPDC007368. Next base: position 604,934 of record NZ_JBIAFA010000001.1, read on the forward strand.
CCCTCAGCCAGGGCGCGGCCGAGGCGGCGGGCCTGCTGGACGGTCGGCCCGAGACCGCCGGGTCCAGCATCGTTCTGGGCGGCGTGGCGCGGGCGCGGGTGATCGAGGCGCGGACCGTCACCTTCGGCGACGACCTGTGGCGCGGGGTCGCGACGCCGGTCTTCGCCGACTCGCCCTTGCCGAACTATCCCGACGCCCTGCTGGGCATGGCGGCGTTTGACGATCGCGACGTGAGCCTGGACCTGGGGCGAGGGCTTTTGCACGTCTCGCCCCAGATGGACTTGACGGTGGGCTAGGGCGTCACAGCCCCTTGAAGGTGTCGCAGGACGCCGGATCGCCGGTCTGATAGCCGCGTTGCAGCCACTCGACCCGCTGGGCCGAGGAGCCGTGGGTGAAGCTTTCGGGCGAGACGCGGCCGCCGCCACGACGTTGCAGCGCATCGTCGCCGATGGCCTGGGCGGTCTTCATGCCTTCCTCCAGATCGCCCGGCTCCAGCGCCACCTGACCGCCGGACACGGCGGCGGCGTTGCGGGCCCAGACCCCGGCGTAGCAGTCGGCCTGAAGCTCCAGCGCGACGGAATACTTGTTGCCCTCGGCCTGTGAGCGCGCGGCCTGCTGGGCGCGCTGCACCTGTTCGCTGGCGCCGGTCAGGGTCTGGACGTGGTGGCCGAATTCATGGGCGATGACATAGGCCTTGGCGAAGTCGGCGCCCGAGGCCCCGAGCTTGGTCTCCATCTCGCGCCAGAAGCCGAGATCCAGGTAAACCTTCTGGTCGGCCGGGCAGTAGAAGGGGCCCATGGCCGACTGGCCGAAGCCGCAGCCGGTCGAGGTGCCTTGTTCATAGAGGACGGTGGTCGGCGGGGTGTAGCCGCGCAGCTTGGTCTTCCAGACGTCGTTGATGTTGGAGCCGATGACCTCGACGAACTGGCCCGCTTGATCGTCGGGCGAGCCCATCTTGCCGGCCTGTTCGGACTGGCTGGCGCCGCCGAATTGGCTGGCGACCTGCTGGGTGGTGTTGGGATCGATGCCGAAGACGAAATAGCCGATGGCCGCCAGCACCAGAACCCCGATGCCGCCGCCGGCCACAGCGCCGCCGCCCATGCGGCGCCGGTCTTCGATGCCGCCGCCGCGCCGTCCGCCCTGCCAACGCATGATGTCGTCTCCGCCCTGAAATCCCGCCCCAAGCTAGGCGAAAACGCCGGGAGCGGGGAAGGGATGCAATTGTAACGAAGGCTCAGTGCGGGCGGCGGTCCAGCCAGGCGTCGATCTCGGTGACGCTGCGGGTCATTTCCTCGCGCCGGGCGGTCTGGGCCTCGCGGGCCTGCCGCGCTTCTTCGGGCGATCGGACATAGGCGGTCGGCGGGGGCATGGGCGGCGTCGGTTGGCGTGCGGCCTGAAGCTGCAGGATGGTCAGTTGCGTCTGCAACCGCTGCTGCTGGGCTAACGCCTCGCGCTCGGCGGCCTGGTTGCGCAGGCGGTCCATCTCGATCCGGTGCTGGTCGGCGATGGCCGAGCCAGGGTCGTAGCCGGGCGGCGGCGGACCGGGCCAGCCGGGCCAGGTCTGGGCGTTCGCGGCCAGAGGCGCGGCGGCCAGAAGCAGGGTCGTGAGGATCAGGCGGCGCATGGGCGAAACATGGGCGCCCGGTCGGCGTCCGCCAAGCGTGGCCCTAGATGGCGAAGCTGACCCCGCAGCCGCAACTGGACGAGGCGTTGGGGTTGCGCACCACGAACTGCGCCCCCGCCAGTTCGTCGACGAAGGCGATCTCGGAGCCCTTGAGGAAGGGGATGGAGACCGGGTCGATCACCGCCGCCTGACCGTCGCGGCGCACGACCAGATCATCGGCCTGGGGCGCGTCGACCAGTTCCAGCCGGTACTGGAAGCCCGAGCAGCCGCCGCCGTCGACCGCGACGCGCAGCATGACCGGCTTGCCCTCGACCTCGGCCAGCCTGGCCAGACGTTTCGCCGCGCTCTCGGCCAGGACGATGCCTTCCGGGGCGCGGGGGGAAACCGAAAGCGACAGGTCGCGGACTGATTCTGTGGATTGGACGGTGCTCACGGCTCTCTATATGAGGAGCTGACAGGCGTTCGCAAAGGCCTGTGTCGCAATAGAAGTGCTGTCCGCCTTGAGCCAGACCCGCGCGTCCTTCGCCGAAGACCCCGCCGCCAGCCGCGGCCGCCACGTCTTTGAGCCCGCCAGCCGCACCCGCACCCCCTTCGCCCGCGACCGTGACCGCATCATTCACGCCACAGCCTTTCGCCGCCTGAAGGAGAAGACCCAGGTCTTCGTGGCGCACGAGGGCGACCACTATCGCACCCGCCTGACCCACAGTCTGGAGGTGGCCCAGATCGCCCGGTCGCTGGCCCACGCCCTGCGGCTGGACGACGACCTGGCCGAGACCATCGCCCTGGCCCACGACCTGGGCCATCCGCCCTTCGCCCACGCGGGCGAGGACGAACTTCAGGCCCAGATGGCCGACTACGGCGGCTTTGACCACAACGTCCAGAGCTTCCGCGTCATCACCGAGCTGGAAGTCCGCTATCCAAAATTCCCCGGCCTGAACCTGAGTTGGGAGACGGTCGAGGGCGTCATCAAGCACAACGGCCCGGTGATGCATCACCTGGACGACCCGGCGTGGAAGACGGTGGCGGCCTATGCGCCGGGGGGGGCGGCCAACTGGGATCTGCGCCTCGACACCTTCGCCTCGCTGGAGGCCCAGTGCGCGGCCATCGCCGACGACATCGCCTACAACAACCACGACGTGGACGACGGGGTGCAGGCGGGGCTTTTCACCCTGGCCGATCTGGCCGAGGTGCCGCTGATCGGGCCCTGTCTGGCCGAGGTGCGCCGCGACTGGCCCGCCCTGGACGACCGCATGGTGCGTCTGGAGGCCGTGCGCCGCATGATCGGCATCATGGTCGACGACGTTCTGGCCGAGACCGAGCGGCGCCTCGCCGAGCATCGCATCGTCACCGTCGAGGACGTACGCCTGGCCCCGCAGATGATGGTGCAGTTCTCAGCCGGCATGATGGCCGACCTGGGCGTGCTGCGCCGTTTCCTGTTCGAGCGGATGTATCGCCACTATCGGGTCAACCGCACCCGCAGCCAGGCGCGCCGCGTCCTGTCGCAGCTGTTCCACCTGTTCATGGAGGAGCCCGAGGTCATGCCGCCCGAATGGTCGGCCCCGGCGATGTCGGAGGACCCGGTCAAGCGGGCACGGGCGGTGTGTGACTACATCGCCGGCATGACCGACCGCTACGCCATCGAGGTGCACGGCAAGCTGTTCAGCCTCGACCTGGCGCTTGATCTGTGATTCGAAAGCGGCCACGGGCGGGCTAGAATGATGCATCCCGGCGCCGATTCGCGCGGGGCCGATCCAGAAAGCGCGACCCATGTCCTACGACGACGATCACCGAGGCAACCCCAACGCCGGCCGCGAGCGGGGGGCCTATACGCCGCCCACCGACGACGACCTGCCGTTCGAGCGTCGCAGCTATGATCCCCGTCGCGCCCCGGCCTCCAAGTCGCCGCCGATCACCCTGATCATCAGCGCCATCGTCCTGCTGCTGCTGATCGTGGCCGTGGTGGTCTTCTATCGCTCGGGCGTGCGCTCATCGACCGACGCCCCGCCCGCCGTCGGCACGCCGGTCGAGAGCATGAAGGTCGAGGCGCCGCTGGACGCCCAGCCGATCGACCCGGAAGCCGGCGTGCGCGTCTATCGCGACGGCGGCGAAGCCGTCGGCGCCGCGCCGACCTTCACCCCCGAGCCGGAAGCGGTCGAGCCGCGCCCGGCGCCCCAGCCTCTGCCCGCCGCGCCCACGGCTCTGCCGCCCGCCGCCCCGGCAGTGGTCAAGCCGGCCGCCCCGGTCGCCGCCAAGCCCGTTCCCGCGACCCCGGCCCCCGCCGTCAAGGCTCCGGCGACGCCTGCGCCGGCCGCTCCGGCCGCCGCCGGTGGATCGTCGGGCGTGCAGATCGGCGCCTTCTCTTCGACCGCCATCGCCGACCGTGAGTACGCCGCCGTCGCCGCCCGCTTCGGCTCGTTCGCCTCGGGCGCTGAAAAGCGCGTGCAGGAAGTCACCGCCGCCAACGGCTCGACCGTCTATCGCACCACTTTCACCGGCATGAGCCGCGATCGCGCTGTGGCCTTCTGCAACGCGCTGAAGGCCGCTGGCCGCGACTGCATCGTCCGCTAAGGCCTGATTGATGACCTCCGCCGCCATCTACGGGTGTTCCGGCCACAGGCTGACGGCGGAGGAGCGCGCCTTCTTCGCCGAGGTCCGCCCCTGGGGCTTCATCCTGTTCCGCCGCAACGTGGACAGCCCGGCCCAGGTCAAGGCGCTGGTTGACGATCTGCGCGACAGCGTGGGCCGCGCCGACGCCCCCGTCCTGATCGATCAGGAAGGCGGCCGGGTGCAGCGTCTCGGCCCGCCGCACTGGCCCAAATATCCGCCCGGCTCGGCCTATCTGAAGGCCGTCAATGATCCGATGGCGGCGCGCGAACTGGTGCGTCTGGGCGCGCGGCTGATCGCCCACGACCTGCGCGAACTGGGCATCAACGTGGACTGCGTGCCGGTGCTGGACGTGCCGGTGCCGGGCGCCCACGACATCATCGGCGACCGCGCCTATGCCCATGACCCCGCCACCGTGACCCAGCTGGGTCGGGCGGCGGCGGAAGGTCTGCTGGCGGGCGGCGTCCTGCCCATCATCAAGCACATCCCCGGCCACGGCCGCGCCTTCGCCGACAGCCACCACGACCTGCCGGTGGTCGAGACGGATCTGGAAACGCTGGACGCCTGGGACTTCGCCCCGTTCAAGGCCCTGTCGGACATGCCGATGGCGATGACGGCCCACGTCGTCTTCACCGCCGTCGACGCCAAACGTCCGGCCACGACCTCGAAAAAGGGCATCCGCCTGATGCGCGAGCATCTGGGCTTCTCTGGCCTCATCATGTCCGACGATCTGTCGATGCAGGCCCTGTCGGGGACCCTGACCGAACGCGCCGAACAGTCGCTGAAGGCGGGCTGCGACGTCATCCTGCATTGCAACGGCGACCTCGCTGAAATGCGTCAGGTGGCCGAAGGGACCGGCAAGCTGAAGGGCGAGGCCAGGCGCCGCGCCGAGGCCTCGCTCAAGCGTATCGTCCACACGCCCGAACCTCTGGACGTCCCTGAGGCACGCGCCCGGCTGGAGGCGGCCCTGAGCGGGCGCTTCGACGCCGCCAAAGGCCCCGATGTCGGCGAGGCGCAAGCCTGACATGATGGATCAGGCGTTCCAGCCCAATCTGGACTTCGCCGCCGTCGATGATGCTGAAGCCGCCGAGGCCTTCGTCGTCGATCTGGAAGGCTATGAAGGACCGCTGCATGTCCTGCTGGCGCTGGCGCGCACGCAGAAGGTGGACCTGCTGAAGCTGTCCATCACCAAGCTGGCGGAACAGTATCTGGCCTTCGTTCACGAGGCGCGGCGGCGCAACTTCGCCATGGCGGCGGACTACCTCGTGATGGCGTCCTGGCTGGCCTATCTGAAGTCGCGTCTGCTGTTGCCCCGTAATGAGAAGGGCAAGGCCGAGGAGCCGCCGGCCGAGGAAATGGCCGCAGCCCTGGCGTTTCGCCTGCAAAAGCTGGAGGCCATGCGCCGCTCGGTTGAGGCCATCACCAGCCGCCCCCAGCTGAAGCGCGACGTCTTCACTCGCGGCGATCCCGAAGCCACCGTCATCATCCCGTCCGATCGCGTGGACGCCAGCCTCTATGAGCTGATGGCCGCCTATGTGGCCCAGCGTCGCCGCGAGGAGCGCCGCAACTATGCGCCCGGTCAGCGGGTCGAAGCCTTCCAGTTGGAGGCCGCGCGCGACTGGCTGCGTTCCATGATGCCGCGCCTGGCCGACTGGACGCCGCTCGATCAGGTGGCGCCCGCCCGCGAGGACGAAGACGGGGAGGGGCCCAGCCAGGCCAGCTATACCGCCTCCACCCTGTCGGCCAGTCTTGAGCTGGTGAAGGAGGGGGCCATGGACGTGCGCCAGGCCGAGGCCTTCGCCGACCTCTTCCTCAAACGCCGGGGCTTCGGCCAACCGCTGGAACTGACGCCGTGAGCCCCCACCATTCGCTCATCCCGGCGAAGGCCGGGACCCAGATGCAAGAACTCTCGTGCTCGTTTTTCGCAGACCCGTCCTGCAAGCCTTCACGCCCCATAATCTGGATCCCGGCCTTCGCCGGGATGAGCGGGATTGGGTGTGCTGATGTCTGACCTCAGCTTCAAACCCGACGACGCCGAGATCGAACGCCGGGTCGAGGCCCTGTTGTTCGCCGCGGCCGCCCCCCTGTCGGCGGCCGAGATCGCGCGCCGTTTGCCTGAAGGCGCCGACGCGGGCCGGGCCATCGCCGCCCTGCGCCAACGTTATCAGGGGCGCGGAGTCGAGCTGGAATGCGTGGCTGACCGCTGGCGCTTCCGCACCGCCGCCGACCTGGCCTTCCTGATGACCGAGGAGCGCGAGGAGCCGCGCCGCCTGTCCAAGGCCGCGCTCGAGACCCTGGCCATCATCGCCTATCACCAGCCCTGCACCCGCGCCGAGATCGAGAGCGTGCGCGGCGTCTCCCTGTCCAAGGGGACGCTGGACCTGTTGCTGGAGATGGACTTCGTGCGGCTGCGCGGGCGTCGGCGCACGCCGGGTCGGCCTGTCACCTACGCCACGACCGATCGCTTCCTGGAGCATTTCAGCCTGGCCAGTCTCTACGACCTGCCGGGCGTGCAGGAGATGAAGGCGGCGGGCCTGTTGGATCTGTCGATCCCCGTGGGCTTCGAAGTCCCGGATCCGACCCGCAGCGGCGACAGCGAGGGCGAGGATCTGCTGACGGCGCTGGACGAGGCGTCGCCCGAGTTCGCCCAGGATTTCGTCAGCGAGGACTGAGAGTCGCGCTACAGGCAGCGACGCATCGCCACGGCCGAGACGGAACCAGCAATAAATGTTGAATTTTCAGGTTCTTGGCAGTCGGTTTCCGCGTCTTGACCTTCCGCCCCTCGGTCTATAGGTTCCGCGCCGAATTCAGACCTTCTCGGCGTTCTCGCCGGGCGCTGGGCGAAGCAACCATGTCTCCTACGAAGGAATCGCGCGAAGAGGTGATCGCACGCCTCGCCAAGAGCGCATCCGAACTTGAGGCGCGGACGGCCAACGCCCGGTCGGCGGAAATCTCGGCGCATGCCGTGACGAGCCAGGCCTACAAGATCATCGCCGAATTGCTCGGCGGCGTGATCGTAGGGATTGCTATTGGATTCGGCGTCGACCGTGTGTTCGGCACGGCGCCTTGGGGTTTGATCGGCGGGGTCCTGTTGGGCTTCGCCTTGTCGTTGTGGATGGCGCGCCGGACGGCCAATCGGCTGATGGCGCAGGCTAAGGCGGCGGGGATACAGGCTGAGGCCATCCCCTTCGAGGAAGCCGGCGAGAAAGACTAAGGAGCGAAAGGCCCCATGGCCGATCCGATTCACCAGTTCCAGATCCAGAAGGTCGTGGACCTTCCTGACGTCACGCTGCCCGGCGTGGGCGTGGTTGATCTCGCCATCACCAATTCGCACATCGCCATGACCCTGGGTTTCATCCTGGTGGTCGGCTTCCTTGCCATGGTCACCTCTGGCGCCAAGGTCGTGCCGGGGCGCCTGCAGGCGGCGGGCGAGAGCCTGTTCGGCATGATCGACAACCTGACAGACTCGATCATCGGTCACGAGGGGCGCAAGTATTTCCCCTTCATCTTCACCCTGTTCACCCTGATCCTGATCATGAACATCCTCGGCATGTTCATGACCTTCACCGCCACCTCGCAATTGGCTGTGACGGTGACCTTCGCGGTCCTGACCTTCGGCCTGGTGGTCGTGGTCGGTTTCGCCAAGAACGGTCTGGGCTTCTTCAAGCTGTTCTGGCCCATGGGCGCGCCGCTGGCGCTGCGCCCTGTGGTCGGCCTGATCGAGTTCGTCTCCTTCCTGCTGCGTCCGGTCACCCTGGCCCTTCGTCTGTTCGGCAACATGCTGGGCGGTCACGTGGCGCTGAAGATCTTCGCCGGTTTCGTCGTCTCCCTGGGCGCTCTGGCCATGGGCGGCGGGCTGAACCTGCTGGCCTTCCCGGTCGCCGCTCTGTCGCTGGGCATGGTCGTCGCGCTGACGGCTCTGGAATTCCTCGTGGCCTTCCTTCAGGCTTTCGTTTTCGCCGTTCTGGCCTGCATCTATCTCAATGATGTGGTCAACCTGGACCACGCCCACTAAGGGCTGGACCAGTCTCTAAACCCCAACCTCCAAACTCCAACTCTAGGATACACATCATGGACGCTGAAGCCGCCAAGTACATCGGCGCCGGTCTGGCTACCCTCGGCATGATCGGCTCGGCCGTCGGCGTGGGCAACATCTTCGGCCAATTCCTGTCGGGCGCCCTGCGCAACCCGTCGGCCGCCGCCGGCCAAGTCGGCAACCTGTTCGTCGGCGCCGCCCTGGCGGAAGCCCTGGGCATCCTGGCCTTCGTGCTGGGCGTCCTGATGATCTTCGGCTGATCGGTTCACCCGAACGCCTTTTCGAGTCGGCGCCGCTGGGCCTGGGGTCCGCGGCGCCGCCTTCATTCTGATTTTCGACAGCACGGTTATGGCCACGACACCTACCCCTATTGCTGCGATCCCGCCTTCGGTTGAGGCGGATCTGCACACCGAGACGGCGGTTCCGGAAGCCCATCACGAATCGGGCGGCCTGCCGCAGTTCGACTTCGCCCACTGGGGCGGGCAGATCGTCTACCTGCTGTTCCTGTTCGTCATTCTCTACATCCTGATCGCCAAGGTCTTCGCGCCGCGTCTGCGTCGCGTGCTTGACGAACGGGCCGAGACCATTTCATCGGCGGTCGCCACCGCGCGTTCGGTTCAGGCCGAAGCCGCCGGTCAGGCCGAAGCCGCCAAGGCCGAGGTCGAAAAGGCCCGGGCCGAGGCTCGCGCCACCGCCGTCGCCGCCAAGGCCCGCGTCGCCGAGGAAGCTCAGGCGCGTCAGGCCCAGGAAGAAGCCGTCGTTTCGGCGCGCATCGCCGAAGCCGAGGCCGCCATCGCCAAGACCCGCGACGCCGCCATGGTTCATGTCTCGACCGTCGCCGCCGACACGGCTCACGCCATGATCGAGCGTCTGACGGGCAAGGCCCCGACCGCCGCTGAAGTCGCCGCCGCCGTCAAGGGAGCCGCCTGATATGAACATGTTCATGGAGCCGGGCTTCTGGAGCCTCGGCAGCGCTGAACTGTGGGTCCTGGTCGGCCTGCTGATTTTTGTGGCCATCGTCATCGCCGCCGGCGTGCCGAAAATGGTCGCCAAGGCCCTGGACGACAAGGGAGCCAAGATTCAGTCGGAACTGGACGAAGCCGCTCGCCTGCGCTCCGAAGCCGAAGCCATGCTGGCCCAGATCCGTCAGGAGAAGGCCGAAGCCGAAGCCCAGGCCGCTGACATGCTGGCCGCCGCCGAAGCCGACGCTCGTCGCATCGAGGCCGAGGCCAAGGCCAAGCTGGAAGAGGCCCTGACCCGTCGTCAGGCCCTGGCCGAGCGTCGTATCGCCCAGGCCGAGGCCCAGGCCACGACCGAGGTCAAGGCTGTGGCCGCCGACCTGGCCGCCAAGGCTGCTCAGGATATCCTGACCGCCCGTCTGGCCGCCGCCAAGTCGGACCCGCTGATCGACGCCGCCATCGCCCAGATCGGCGACAAGCTGAACTGACCGCGGTTACAGTGACAAGCACATCAGGCCCCGCCGGCGACGGCGGGGCCTTTTGCATTCCAGACGTACGCCCTCCTTAGTGGGCGGGGGCACCGTGGATGAAGCCGGCGGCGCGTTTCTCGCGGGCCAGCAAGCGGGCGAAGACATTGCCCATCACCCCGCCGAAGATCATGTGGGTGATCAGCATCCAGCCGAAGGTGCCGAAGCCGGCGCTGCCCGAGAAGGTGCGCGGATCGCCCATCATGCTGATGATCAGCATCATCGCCACCCAGGCCGCCACCGCGAACAGGATGCCCTTGGTTTCAGGGGTCTTGGTCGGCAGCCGGGCATAGAGAAGCGCGAACAGCGGCCCCATGACCAGGGAACCGATGACGAAGTGGATGGCCCACCCCGCCATCAGGTTGTCGCCCAACTGGAACATGCGGGCGACGATTTCGGGGAAGGGATCGAAGATCTTGGCGAACAGCAGGTTCGCCGCTTCAAGAATGGAGACCGCGACGGTGGCTGCAAAGCCGGCGGCGATTCCCTGTTTTACGCGTGACATCATGAGAAAAGCGCCTCCCAACGCCATCTGCTTTTTGACTACGCGAGGATGAGCATACGCCGTTCGGCGCAAACGCGATCGCACCGCCGTTCACGTTACCGTGTGCGGCGAAGCGTCGCTGTTCAGCGGAAGGCGCGGCGCAGGACGCGGCGAGCGCGTTTGCGAACCCGGATCAGCTGCCGCGAGGGGCGTTTGCGAAGCACCACCTTCTCGGCGCGCAGGGCCTGCTGCCAGAAGACCGGCGCGATCTCCGGCTTCTTCCGCATCAGGCGGCGGAAGGGATAGACCCACTTGGGCCGGGCGTGCTGGGCGCGGATGAACTGGCGCTTGGCCCACCAGGAATTGCGCAGCAGCAGAACCAGTCCCAGAGCGATGACCGGTACGCCGCCGGGGCCGGGCAGGGGGGCGATCAGGATGCCCAGGCCGATGACCAGGAAGCCCAGCGTCATCATGCTCAGACGCTTCGCACGACGCAGCAGCCCGGGCCTCGAACGAGGCCGGCTGTCGGCGCGGAAGGGGATCAGGGCGAGGGTCACGGGCGTCACGGTCGGGGGAGGAGCGGCGACAGCCTTGGGAGAGGCTGTCAGCCTATCCTAGACACGGGTGACAAGGCCGAACCGTGGCGTGCCCATGAAGCTTTCGTAAGAGGCCTCTGAAATGCAAAACGCCGTGTCTCGAAAGACACGGCGTTTCACTTCAAGTCGGGTTCGCAGCCCTACTCGGCGGCGATGTTGGAGCCTTCCGGGGCCGACCAGCGCAGGCGCGGCGAGCGCGCGGCGCGAGTCTCGTCCAGACGCCGCAGGGGCGCATGGAAGGGGGCGCCCTTGAAGCGTTCAACCTCGCCGGCTTTCGCCGCTTCGGCCAGAAGGCGCATGGCGTGGATGAAGCGGTCCAGTTCGGCCTTGGATTCCGTCTCGGTCGGCTCGATCAGCATGGCCCCGTGGACGACCAGCGGGAAATACATGGTCATCGGGTGGAAGCCCTCGTCGATCATCGCCTTGGCGAAGTCGAGCGTGGTGATGTCCGTGCCCTTCAGCCATTCATCGTCGAACAGGGCTTCGTGCATGCACGGCCCCTCGGGGAAGGCCGGGCTCATCAGGTCCTCGAGGCGGGCCTTGATGTAGTTGGCGTTCAGGACGGCGTCCTCGGCCACCTGACGCAGACCGTCCGAGCCGTGCGACATCATGTAGGACAGGGCGCGCACATACATGCCCATCTGCCCCTGGAAGGCGCACAGGCGTCCGAAGGCCTGGGCAGCCTCGTCTTCCTCACGCTCGACCAGCTTGTAGCCGTCGCCGGTGTTCACGACCCACGGAGCGGGGGCGAACGGGGCCAGGGCTTCGGACAGCACGACCGGACCGGCGCCGGGACCGCCGCCGCCGTGGGGCGTCGAGAAGGTCTTGTGCAGGTTGATGTGCATGGCGTCGACGCCCAGGTCGCCGGGGCGCACCCGGCCGACGATGGCGTTGAAGTTGGCGCCGTCGCAATAGAAGTAGGCGCCTGCCTCGTGGGTCAGACGGCTGATCTCCAGGATGTCGCGCTCGAACAGGCCGCAGGTGTTCGGGTTGGTGACCATGATGGCCGCCACGTCCGGACCCAGCTTGGACGCCAGGTCGGCCACATCCACGCGACCGTCGTCGGTCTGGGCGACCTCGACGACCGAGTAGCCGACGAAGGCGGCGGTGGCCGGGTTGGTGCCGTGGGCCGAGGTCGGGACAAGGACCTTGCGGCGCTGCTCATGCTCGCCCTTGGCCTCGTGGGCGGCGCGGATGGCCATCAGGCCGCACAGCTCGCCGTGGGCGCCGGCCTTGGGCGACAGGGCCACCGCAGGCATGCCCGTCAGCGTCGTCAGCCAATGGGCCAGATTGTCCATCAGCTCCAGCGCGCCCTGCACCGTCGATTGCGGTTGCAGCGGGTGGATGTCCGAGAAGCCCGGCAGACGCGCCATCTTCTCGTTCAGGCGCGGATTGTGCTTCATCGTGCACGAGCCCAGCGGATAGATGGCCAGGTCGATGGCGTGGTTCTTCTGGCTCAGGCGCACATAGTGGCGCATGGCCTCGGGCTCCGACAGGCCGGGCAGGCCGATCGGGTCCTTGCGGACAAGGTCGCCCAGGTCCGAACCGTCGGTGGCCGGCTTGGGCAGGTCGACGCCGGTCTTGTTCCAGCCGTCGCCTTCGAAGATCAGGGCTTCGTCCTGCAGCAGGCCGCGCGCGCCCGTCAGGGTCGGGTGCTTGTAGTCGTTGTCCGGCAGGGCGTTCGGGGTGGTCGGACGGCCGACAGTGTTCATCGTGCTCATGGTTCCAAACTCCCTTTAGGCGGCCAGGACCTTGGCGAGCGCACCCGCCAGGATCTTGATGTCGGCGTCCAGCGTGGTCTCGGTCGCGGCGACCAGCAGGACATCGTCCAGACCCGCTTCCGGGGCCAGACGGCTGTAGGGCACGCCCGCCAGGATGCCGTTGTCGGCCAGGGTCTGAACCACCTCGGCGGCGTTCTTGGGCAGTTTGACCGCGAACTCGTTGAAGAAGCGCGGGGTCAGGACCTCGACGCCGGGAATGGCGGCCAGGGCGTCGCGGGTGGCGACGGCCTTCTCGTGGTTGAGCAGGGCCATCTGGCGCAGGCCCGTCTCGCCCAGCAGGCTCATGTGGATGGTGAAGGCCAGGCAGCAGAGGCCCGAGTTGGTGCAGATGTTCGACGTGGCCTTGTCGCGGCGGATGTGCTGCTCGCGCGTGGACAGGGTCAGGACGAAGCCACGACGGCCGTCGGCATCCACCGTCTCACCGCAGTAGCGGCCGGGCGTCTGGCGCAGCAGCTTCTCGCGGGTGGCGAACAGGCCGATGTAGGGGCCGCCGAAGTTCAGGGCGTTGCCGATCGACTGGCCTTCGGCCGCGACGATGTCGGCACCCATTTCGCCGGGCGACTTCAGCAGGCCCATCGACACGGCTTCCGTGACGACGACGATCAGCAGGGCGCCGGCGGCGTGGGCGGCCTCGGCGATCTTCGTGACGTCGGTGGCGGTGCCGAAGACGTTGGGGGTCTGGACGACGACGCAGGCCGTGTCCTTGTCGATGGCCGCGATGACGGCGTCTTCAGCGTCAACGGCGGCGGTCAGGGCTTCAGTCTCGACGCCGACGGCGTGGACCACGGTCTCGGTGGCCTTGACGTAGTGCGGGTGCACGCCGCCCGAGATGACGGCCTTGTTGCGGCGGGTCACGCGGGTGGCCATCAGCACGCCCTCGGCCATGGCGGTCGAACCGTCATAGAGGGAGGCGTTGGCGACTTCCATGCCGGACAGGTTCGCGACCTGGGTCTGGAACTCGTACAGGTACTGCAGGGTGCCCTGCGCGATTTCCGGCTGATAGGGGGTGTAGCTGGTCAGGAATTCCGACCGCTGGATCACGTGATCGACCGTGGCCGGGACGTGGTGCTTGTAGGCGCCGGCGCCGCAGAAGAAGGGCACGGTCGAGGCCGTGGCGTTCTTGCCCGCCATGGCCGAGAGGGCGCGTTCGACCTCCAGTTCGCCCGCCACGCGGGGCAGGTCGACAAAGCCGTCACGGCGCGCGGCCTGCGGCACGTCGACAAACAGGTCGTCGATGGATTTGGCGCCGATGGCGGCCAGCATGGCCTCACGGTCGTCGGGCGTCAGGGGGAGGTAGCGCATTACTTTATTCCGCTCATCCCCGCGGAAGCGGGGACCCAGGTTTAAGCTTCAAACACCGCTGCTTGATCCCAAAGAACTGGGTCCCCGCTTCCGCGGGGATGAGCGGAGAAGGCGGGAGCCTTAAAGGGTGGCGAGGTAGGCGTCGTAGGCGGCCTGGTCCATCAGGGCGTCGACGGCCGAGGCGTCGGAGACCTTGATCTTGGCGAACCAGCCTTCGCCTTCGGGATCGGCGTTGACGGTTTCCGGGGCCGAGGCCAGGGCCTCGTTGCCCTCGATGACCTCTCCGGCCACGGGGGCGTAGACGTCCGAGGCGGCCTTGACCGATTCCACGACGGCGAAGCTGTCGCCGACCGAGACGGTCTTGCCGGCTTCCGGCGTCTCGACAAACACCACGTCGCCCAGGGCGTCAGCAGCGTGCTTGGAGATGCCGACCGTGGCGACGTCGCCCTCGAGGCGAACCCACTCGTGATCTTTGGTGAAGCGCATGTGTCTGATCTCTCAGGCTTTAGGTTTGCGATAGTAGCGGGTGGCCACGAAGGGGGTGGCGACGACTTCGGCGGCGGCGGGTTTGCCGCGCACGATGACTTTCAGGTCCGAGCCCAGCTCGGCGAAGGCCGGCGGGACGTAGCCCATGGCGATGTTGTGCCCCAGGGTCGGCGACGGGCCGCCCGAGGTGATCTTGCCGATGACATTGCCTTCCATGTCGGCGATCTCGGCGCCTTCGCGGGCCGGGGCGCCTTCCTTGACGTGCAGACCGATGCGGACGCGCGAGGGGCTATCGGCCAGTTGCTTCAGGATGGTCTCGGCGCCGTTGAAGTCGGCGGCTTCCTTGCGCGACTTCGACAGGGCGAACGTCAGCGCGGCTTCGACCGGGGTGGTCCCGGCGTCGATGTCGTGGCCGTGCAGCGGCAGACCGGCTTCGAGGCGCAGGCTGTCGCGGGCGCCCAGGCCGATCGGTTTCACGCGGGCGTCGGACAGCAGCAGGTTCCACACCCGCTCGGCGTCGGCGTTCGGCACCGAAATCTCGTAGCCGTCCTCGCCGGTGTAGCCGGAGCGCGAGATATAGCATTCGACGCCGAACAGCATCAGGCGCGCCGAATCCATGAAGCCCATGTCGGCCAGCACCGGTTCGTGCCTGGCCATGACCTCGGCGGCTTCCGGCCCCTGGATGGCCAGCAGGGCGCGGTCGTCCAGGATGGTCAGCTTGGCGTCGCCGTCCAGGTTGGCGTTCAGGAAGGCGAAGTCGGCGTCCTTGTTGCCCGCGTTGACTACGACATAGAGGCCGTCATGGTCCGGCTTTCCGGCCATCAGGTCGTCCATGATGCCGCCCTCGGCGTTCAGCAGCAGCGAGTACTTCTGCTTGCCGGCCTTCAGGATCTCGTAGTCGCCGGGGACGAAGCGCTGGAATTGCTGGATGGCGTCAGCGCCGGTGATCTTGGCCTGACCCATGTGCGAGACGTCGAACAGGCCGGCGTGTTCGCGGGTCCAGCGGTGCTCGGCCAGCACGCCTTCGTACTGGACCGGCATGTCATAGCCGCCGAACCCGACCATGCGGGCGCCGAGCGCGCGATGCGCCGCGTTGAGGGGGGTGGTCTTCAGGGCCTGGTCGCTCATCGAGCATCCTCCGGTCGCGGGTTGCGGCGATAGCTTCGCCGTCGTCGCGCCCCCGCTGTCCTGAAGCCTGAGAGATTCCGACCATCCCCGGAAACGAGGGCGGCCTTGCTCCGTCGGCGCGCCCATGAATCCCGGGAAGGGGGGCGACTTTCCAGCGTCCGTGCGCTTTCGCGGTCCTTTTGCCTGAGCGTTTCCGGGGCGGTTGCGCCTTCGGCCCCGACAGCCGTTTCACGACCGCCGATCTCTCCCGCGAGAGCGCTCGACCTAAGGCCCCGACTCCGGGGCGAAGTCAAGCGGCGCCGGGCTTGCCGTGTACGATCCGAAGGGCCATGAGGGGCGCGAACAGCTCTCGTGACAGGATTGAACGCCGCCATGACCGCCCGCACCGACCTCGCCGCCCACCTGGCCTCTCTCGATCTGCCGCAGGGCCTGAGCCAGACCCTGACGGTCGCCGCCGCCGCCTGCGTCGAAATCCGCAAGATCGTCTCGGGCGGCGCCCTGGTCGGGGCTCTGGGCGCATCGGGCGCGGTGAATGTGCAGGACGAAGAGCAGAAGAAGCTCGACGTCATCTCCAACGACGTTCTGACGGATATGCTTCTGGCCTGTCCGTCCGTGGCGGGCGTGGCGTCGGAAGAAATGGACACGGTTCAGCCCGCGCCCAACCCGGCGGGCGAGTATCTGGTTCTGTTCGACCCGCTGGACGGCTCGTCCAACATCGACATCAACGCCCCCGTCGGCACCATCGTCTCTGTGCTGAAATCACCGTCGGCCACGCCGACCGAGGCCGACTTCCTGCAGTCGGGTCGTCAGCAGGTCGCGGCCCTCTATTGCCTCTACGGCGGCCAGACCATGCTGGTGCTGACGACGGGCAAGGGCGTGGCGGGCTTCACCCTGTCGCATGACGGCCAGTGGCTGATGACGCACGAGAAGATCACCGTCCCGGCGGACACCAAGGAGTTCGCCATCAACATGTCGAACCAGCGCCACTGGGCCGAGAGCGTCCAACGCTACGTCGACGGCTGCCTGCAGGGCGCGGACGGACCCCGGGCTAAGAATTTCAACATGCGCTGGGTCGCCGCCATGGTGGCCGATGTGCACCGCATCCTGATGCGCGGCGGCGTCTTCCTCTATCCGTGGGACAAGCGCGAGCCGAACAAGCCGGGCAAACTGCGGCTCATGTACGAGGGCAACCCCATGGCCTTTCTGATCGAACAGGCGGGCGGCAAGGCGACCACGGACGGCCAGCAGGCCATTCTGGACGTAACCCCGACCGAACTGCACCAGCGCATCCCGGTGGCGCTTGGCTCGGCCAACGAGGTCGATCAGATCGCGGCGGCCTGAACCGTGAGGATCACCGCATCAGACGCGCTTCTGGTCATCGACGCCCAGAACGACTTCTGCGAGGGCGGCGCCCTGGCGGTGCAGGGCGGGGCGGGGATCATGCCCCTGATCAACCGCCTGGCCGAACGCTTCGACACGGTGATCGCCACCCAGGACTGGCACAAGCCGGACCAGATCAGCTTCGCTTCCAACCACGACGGAGCGACCCCCTTCACCGAGATCGAGGTCGCTTACGGCCCCCAGATGCTGTGGCCGGACCATTGTGTGCAGGGGACGCCGGGGGCGGACTTTCACCCCGACGTCGCCCCCGCCGTGGTCAAGGCCCTGGCTGTGGTCCGCAAGGGCTACAACCCGGCGGTCGACAGTTATTCCGGCTTCTTCGAGAACGACCATCGCACGGCGACAGGCCTGGCGGGTCTGCTGCGCGACCGGGGCGTGACGCGCGTCTTCCTGTGCGGCCTGGCCTATGACTATTGCGTCCGCTTCACCGCCGAGGACGCGGTACGCGAAGGCTTTGAGGCCATGGTGATCGAGGACGCCTGCCGGGCGATTGCCCAAGAGACGGCGGCGGCGTCCAAGGCGAGCTTCGCGGCGCTGGGGGTGGTTGAGGTCGAGGCGGTCTCGCTCTTATAGCTGTCATCCCGGCCAAGCCTCGCACCGCGAGGCGCCGAGCCGGGACCGCAGGAAGCTCGACATTCAAACCATCGCGTGTTTGGCGGTCCCGGATCAGGCCTTCGGCCTGTCCGGGATGACGGAAGATAGGGATCAGTGCCCCGCCGCGTAAGCCTCGACCTCGGCGATCCGCGCGGCCTTGTCGGCCTCGCTCAGGAAGCTGCCCTCGAAGCTGTTCTTCGCCAGTTGCGTCACCTGCTCGCGGGTCAGGCCGACGGCCTCAGCCAACTGGATGTAGTTGGCGTTCACATAGCCGCCGAAATAGGAGGGGTCGTCTGAGTTCAGGGTGACGTGCAGGCCGCGGCGCAGCATCTCGGGGACCGGGTGGTCCTTCAGGTCCTTGACCACGCACAGCTTCAGGTTCGACAGCGGGCAGACGGTCAGGGTCATCTGCTCGGCGGCCAGACGCGCGATCAGGCCCTCGTCCTCCATCGAGCGGTTGCCGTGGTCCATGCGGTCGATGTGCAGCAGGTCCAGGGCCTCGTGGACATAGGCGGGCGGGCCTTCCTCGCCGGCGTGGGCGCACAGCTTCAGGCCCAGTTCGCGGGCGGCGGCGAAGACGCGCTGGAACTTGGCCGGCGGATGGCCTACCTCGGACGAATCCAGCCCGACGCCGATGAAGTGGTGCAGGTAGGGCTTGGCGGCCTCCAGCGTGGCGAAGGCTTCGTTTTCGCTCAGATGGCGCAGGAAGCTGAGGATCAGGCCGCTGGTGACGCCCAGCTCGGCTTTGGCGCGGTCCATGCCCGCGATCAGGCCCTCGACCACCACGCCGAAGGGGACGCCCCGGTCGGTGTGGGTCTGGGGATCGAAGAAGATCTCGGCGTGGCGCACGTTGTCGGCGGCGGCGCGCTGGAAATAGGCGAAGGCCAGATCCTCGAAATCCTGACGCGTCAGCAGCACGGCGGCGCCCGCGTAATAGATGTCGAGGAAGTCCTGCAGGTTCGAGAAGTCATAGGCCGCGCGCACGGCCTCGACGCTGTCGTAGGGGATGGCGACGCCGTTGCGCTGCGCCAGTTCGAACATCAGTTCCGGCTCCAGCGAGCCCTCGATGTGCAGGTGCAGTTCGGCCTTGGGCAGGCCGGCGATGAAGGCGTCGAGGGACATGGGGAGGCTCCGTAACTTGGAGCGCAACCTAGCGGTCTGAGGCCTTGCCGTCATCAGCAGCAGCGATCCTCCCCTGCGTAGCGGGGGAGGGGGACCATGCGGAGCATGGTGGAGGGGGCGAGAGCGAACGCCACAATCGAAGGTCAGGCGCGGGTAGCGAAGAGATTCGAGCGGAGCGGTTGAGGCCGCCCCCTCCACCGCTTCGCGGTCCCCCTCCCCCGTAAACGGGGGAGGATTGAGGTTACTACATCCGCTCGGGCGTCTCGATGCCCAGCAGGCGCAGGGCCGTCTCCAGCTGGTGCAGGGTCGCGGCGGCCAGGGCCAGGCGCGAGCCCTTGGCGGCGGCGTCGGGCGCGACTAGGATCGGGCAGGCGGCGTAGAACTTGGAGAAGCTCTGCGCCAGGCGATAGGCGTGCTCGGCGATCAGGTTGGGCGAGCGCTTGTCATAGGCGTCGGCCGTGGCCGCGTCGAAGGCGTCCAGCGTCAGGGCCAGGTCGCGCTCGGCCGGTTCGGCGACGACGATGGGGGTCAGGGCCACGCCTTGTTCCGCCGCCTTGCGCAGCAGGGATTTCACCCGCACGGCCTGATACAGCAGATAGGGGCCGGTCTTGCCCTCGAAGCTCATGAAGCGGTCGAGGTCGAAGACGTAGCTGGTCGTGCGGTTGTTCGACAGGTCCGAGAACTTCAGCGCGGCCACGGCCACCTTGCGGGCGATGTCCTCGAACTCCTCGGCGGGCAGGTCGTCGCCCAGCTTGGCCTCGTGCAGGCGCTCGCGCGCCTTTTCGGTCGCCTGATCGATCAGGTCGCGCAGCTTCAAAACGCCGCCCGCGCGGGTCTTGAAGGGCTTGCCGTCGGCGCCGTTCATGGTGCCGAAGCCGAGGTGCTCCAGCGACTTCTCCGGGGCGTAGCCGGCCAGGTAGGCGGCGCGGAAGACCTGCTCGAAATGCTCGGCTTGGCGCTCGTCGACGACGTAGAGGATCAGGTCCGGGCCGATCGACTTCTTGCGGTCGAGGATCGTCGCGAGATCGGTCGTGCCGTACATGGCCGAGCCTTCCGAGCTGATGACCAGCAGCGGCGGAGGCGACGGCGCTTCTATCACCGAGCCGTCGGCCAGCTTCTTCTTGCGGGTTTCGCCGTCGCGGGCGACGTGGACCACCTGGGCGCCGTCGTCCTCGACCAGCAGGCCCTTGGCCTTCAGGTCGGCGATCATCTCGCCCATCAGGGGATCGGCGTCGCTTTCGCCGTTCCACAGGTCGAAATCGACCGACAGGTCGTCATATTCGCGCTTCAACGCCTCGCGGCTGACGGCGACGAAGTGCGACCACAGGGCGCGATAGCCGGGGCGGCCGCCCTGCAGCTCCGCCGTCGCCTTGCGGGCGCGGTCGCGGAAGGCGGGGTCTTCCTTGGCCTTGCCCGCGGCCAGCGGATAGAGGCGGTCGAGGTCGGCCAGCGTCACCGGCGTCTCGGCCGGGAAGGGGCCGTCGCCCTCGGCCATGAAGGCGTCGGCCAGACCCTCGTCGCCGCAGGCGGTGATCAGCAGGCCCATCTGGAAGCCCCAGTCGCCGAAGTGGGCGTCGCCGACGACTTCGTCGCCGCGCAGGCGGAACAGCCGCTTCAGGCTCTCGCCGATGATGGCGCTGCGCAGGTGGCCGACGTGCATGGGCTTGGCCACGTTCGGGCCGCCGTAGTCGATGACCACCTTGCGCGGTTCGACGCGTGAGGCGCCGGCCAGTTCCTCGTCCGCCGCGACCTCGGCCGCGCGCTGGGCCAGGGCCGCGTTCGACAGCTTCATGTTGATGAAGCCGGGGCCAGCGACCTCGACTGAGGACAGGCGCGGATCGGCGGCCAGACGCTCGGCCACCCTGGCGGCCAGTTCGCGCGGATTGGCCTTCAGCGCCTTGGCGGCGGCCAGGGCGCCGTTCGACTGGAAGTCGGCCAGGTCGGGGCGGTCGGACGCGGTGACGCGGGCCAGGGCCTTGTCCACGCCTTCGGCGGCGAAGGCGGACCCGACCGCTTCGCTGAGAGAGGTCTTGAGATCAGTCATGGCTTTTAGGGATTCGGTTGGGTCTGGCCGGCGGTGACGCGGAAGCGGCTGCCCGAGCGGTTGAACTCGGCCATTTCAGGCGTGACGTCGAAGCCGATCAGGACTTCGAAGTTGTTGCCGCTGGTGGTGGCGTCGGCGCGGGGGATGACGATGGACTGGGCCTGCTGGACCGAGGTGGTCGTCTGGCCTGCGAAATCGACCGGTAGGTCGAAGTATTCCTTGGCCAGGACGGCGTTGTTCCGTTCGGTCACGGCGATCCAGTAGCGATAGGTGCGGCCGTCGCCGCTGGCCTGCGGGCCCTTGCCGAGGTTGAACAGGACGTTGAAGTCCAGGCGGATGGGGTCGGATTCGCGATAGACGCAGTCAGCCGAGACGCCTTCGATCTCGCCGGTGAAGCCGACGCCCGCCGCCGAGGGGCGGCTGAAGTCGGCCATCTCGACATAGCGCGCGGCGT
Source organism: Brevundimonas sp. NPDC007368 (assembly GCF_042869015.1). Lineage (NCBI taxonomy): Bacteria > Pseudomonadati > Pseudomonadota > Alphaproteobacteria > Caulobacterales > Caulobacteraceae > Brevundimonas > Brevundimonas sp. NPDC007368. The sequence goes on from NZ_JBIAFA010000001.1 coordinate 626,076, forward strand.
CGTAGAGCACCTTGACGTAGGGGCAGGGGCCGGCGTTGGCACGGCGGTTCAGCGGCGCGATGCGTACGCGACGTGCATTCTGCGAGGTTCCCTGGTCGGGCGATTGTTCGCGGCTTTGCTGGCCGCCCTGGCGGCCGCTGGACTGGGCCTCGGCGGATTGGGGAATCAGCACGGCCGCGATGGAGAGGGCGGCAAGGGCGGTCAGGACGCGACGCATCAGGAGCTTTCCGGCAGTCGAAGGGGGCGTGGAACGATCGGACGTCCGACCAGGCCACGCTCGGTGGTGATAGCGGCTAAAGCGAGGCGCGGCAAACGCGACCACGCAGCCAGTGGCGGCAAGACGCGTGAGCGACTAGGTTCCGCCCATGAACGCGCCCGTACCGCCCTGGAGTTTTGACCGCCGCCCCCTGGACGTGCGCCTCGCCACGCCGCGCGGCTTCTGCGCCGGGGTTGATCGGGCCATCCAGATCGTCGAGCGCGCCATCGAGAAGTTCGGGGCGCCCGTCTATGTGCGCCACGAGATTGTGCACAACCGCCATGTCGTCGAGCGGCTGAAGGGCATGGGGGCGGTCTTCGTCAAGGAACTGGACGAATGCCCGGACGACCGGCCCGTGGTCTTCTCGGCTCATGGCGTGCCCAAGTCGGTGCCGGCGACGGCGCGGTCGCGCGAGATGCTCTTTCTCGACGCCACATGCCCCCTGGTCTCCAAGGTCCACGTCGAGGCCGAGCGCCATCATGCGGCGGGACGGCATATCATCCTGATCGGCCACGCCGGCCACCCCGAAGTCGTCGGCACCATGGGCCAGCTGCCGCCCGGCGCCATCAGCCTGGTCGAGACGGTGGCGGACGCCGAGACCTTCCAGCGGCCAGGCGATCAGCCACTGGCCTATGCGACCCAGACGACGCTGTCGGTGGACGACACCGCCGACATCCTGGCGGCGCTGAAGCGCCGCTTCCCGGAACTACCGGACCCGCACAAGGAAGACATCTGCTACGCCACCACCAACCGTCAGGAAGCGGTCAAGCGTCTGGGCGAGGGCTGCCAGCTGGTGCTGGTGGTGGGGTCAAAGAACTCGTCCAACTCGGCGCGCCTGGTTGATGTCGCGCTGAAGGCCGGGGCGGGCGACGCCCGTCTGGTCGATGACGCCGGCGATGTGGACTGGTCGTGGTTCGAGGGCGTGACCACGGTGGGGGTCACCGCCGGCGCCTCGGCCCCCGAGCCTCTGATCGAGGCCCTGATCGACGCCATCCGGGCCCGTTTCGACGCGACCGTGACCGAGGACGACGGCGCGCGCGAGACTGTTTCGTTCAAGCTGCCGCGCGTCTTGACCGCCTGAGACCGCGCAAGAAAAAGGGCGCGCCCCGCATTCACGAAGCGCGCCCGTTCGGGTCTGGCTGGACCTGAGGTCTTAGAGGCCGGGCAGCTTGAAGCCGCGGTCCTGACGCGGAGCGATCGTGATGCCCTGCTGCGTGCCGGTGAGGGCTTGAAGGCGGGCGTGTTCGGTGCTGGCGTCGATGGTGCGCGCACCATCGGCGGTCTGGGTAACGGTCGCGGTCTGCGTGGCCGGATCGTTCTTGCGCCAGAACATGACGCGGTTGGCCCAGCTTTCTTCCTTGTGCGCCAGATCGCCGAACTCGTCGTCGACGACATAGCGAGCCAGGGGATCGGCGCGGTCGGCGCCGGCCTGGTTGACCAGGATCTGTTCGCCGCCGGTACGCGTCACAGCCTGGCGTTGGCCGAGAAGAATCTGACGGGCGGCGCTTTCCGGCGCCAGTTCCTGCGGACGCGGCTGGCCTGGCGACGGCGGGGTCAGGCCGTACTCGGGCGGCACGGAGAGCGGGGCGCTGGCGACCGTGACGAACTCGTCGGGCACGACCTTGGTCAGGCCGATGCTCTGCTTCATGCTCGAGCAGGCGGTCAGGCCGAGGGCGGTGGTGGCGAGAAGGGCCACGGTGAGGGCGCTACGGATACGCATAGGGTCAGCTCGGCTCCGGGAGGCGCGTCCAATGACGCTGGCTCGGGACGGTAACGAAGAGGGGGTGATTACGACTTTTCGTGGGCCGCGCCAACCGTGGAGCGGCGTTCCGACAGGAAGCTGTCGAGGATCAGCAGGACGACGCCCACGGTGATGCCCGCGTCGGCGATGTTGAAAATCCACGGAAACAGGCCGGTTCCCGAGAAGTCGAGGAAGTCGACCACGCCGCCAAAGCGGATGCGGTCGAAGACATTGCCCAGGGCGCCGCCCATCACCAGACCGATGGCGGCGATCATCAGCTTGCGGTCCGAACGCGTGGCCCAGACGGCCAGGGCGACGGCCACCAGAACCGAGAAGGCGCTCAGGATCCAGCGCCCGGCGCCGCCGCCGAACAGGCCGAAGCTGACGCCTGTGTTCAACACATAGGTCAGGTTGAAGATCGGCGGCATGACCTCGGCGATGCGATAGCCGTCGGGGATCTGCGAGATGTGGGCCGCGTCGATGGCGCCCAGGACCATGGCCTTGGTCAGCTGGTCCAGCACGATGACGACAAGGGCGGTGCCGTAGGCGGCGAGAGCGAGGCGAGAAATTTTCATGCTGAAAGCCGGTTAGCAGGAAGCAGGGCGAGGGCGAAGAGGGAAAGCGACGGGCGCCCGATGGGGACTGGAGCCGGCTGCGGCCTTTCCCCCGGCGGCGCGGCGGCTATAAGCGCTTCATGACCCTGCCTCACGCTCTGCCCCGCCTGTCCGCCGTCGCCGATGACTATGACATCCTGCTGTGCGACGTCTGGGGGGTGATCCACAACGGCCGCGAAAGCTGGCCCGTGGCCTGCGAGGCCCTGACGAAGTTCAATGAGAAGGGCGGCCATGTCGTCCTGATCTCCAACTCGCCGCGGCCCTCGTCGGACGTGGTGGCGCAACTGGATTCGCTGGGCGTGCCGCGCAGCGCCTGGAAGGCCTTCGTCACCTCGGGCGACGCCACCCGCGCCGAACTGGCCCGCCGCGCTCCCGGCCCGGCCTGGATCATCGGCCCCGACCGTGACTTCGTCCTGTACGAAGGGCTGAACCTGACCAGCGCCCATGACGCCTCGGACGCCGCCTTCCTGTCGGTCACCGGTCTGTTCGACGACGCGACCGAGACGCCCGAGGACTATCGCCAGCGCCTGATCCCCGCCGTCGAGCGCGATCTGGAGCTGATCTGCGCCAACCCCGACCGCATCGTGCAGAAGGGCGACAGCATCATCTATTGCGGCGGCGCCATCGCCGACCTGTACGAGGAAATGGGCGGGCGCGTGGTCATGGCCGGCAAGCCCTTCGGTCCCATCTATGAGCTGGCCCTGCGCGAGGCGCAGGGCCTGATGGGCCGCCCCGTCGATCGCTCGCGCGTTCTGTGCATCGGCGACGGCGTGATCACCGACGTCCTGGGCGCCGCCGAGCAGGCGCTGGACTGCCTCTTCATCGCCCAGGGCATCCACGGCGACGCCGCCAAGGGGCCGGACGGGGCGCTGGACCCGGCGCTCGCAGCCGAATTGCTCCGGGCCGAGACGACCTTTGCGCGCTACGCCGCGCTCGAACTGGCGTGGTGAGGCTCGCCATTTCGTCGCACCTGCCGTAAAGCCCGCACATGGTCGAATACGTCACACAGCATCCGTCGGGCGGTTACATCCTCGACGAACTCCACGTCGGCATGGCCGCAGAGAAGATCGTCCACGTCACCGAGGACCGGATTCGCCTGTTCGCCGAGGCGTCGGACGACTTCAATCCAGTCCATCTGGACGAGGAGTTCGCCTCCAAGACCGCCTATCGCGGCCGCATCGCTCATGGCCTGCTCAGCGCCGCCTTCGGCTCGGCGGTGGTCGGCACTATCCTGCCGGGCGCCGGGTCGATCTATATTTCCCAGACCCTGGCCTTCCACTTCCCGGTCCGCATCGGCGATTCGGTCCGCATCGTCATCACGGTGATCGAAATGGATCAGGAGGGCGCCCGCGCCCAGCTGAAGTGCGAGGGCTTCGTCGGCGACAAGCTGATCATGGACGGGGTCGCCGTCGTGCGCGTGCCGCGTCGCCGCAAGCCCTCGGCCCGCTGAGTCTCCGAGGTGGTTGAGGTCATCCGCGGCTGGCGCGATCTGCCGGCCTCGCAGCGCGGGGCGGCGGTGGCCGTCGGCGCCTTCGACGGGGTGCATCGCGGCCACCAGGCGGTCATCGCCTCGGCCCGCGCCGCCGCTGAACGTCTGGGCGTCCCGCTGGGCGTCGTCAGCTTCGATCCGCATCCGCGCCGCCTTTTCCAGCCCGAGGCCGCGCCCTTTCGCCTGATGTCGCCGGACCAGATGGCCCGGGCGCTTGCGCCGCTGGGCGTCGACCGTCTGTACCTGATCCCCTTTGACGCCGAGATGGCGGGGATGAGCGACGAGGCGTTCGCCCGTCGCGTCCTGTCGGAAGGTCTGGGCATCGTCCACGCCGCCGTCGGCTTCGACTTCACCTTCGGCAAGGGCCGCTCCGGTTCGCCCGCCCTGCTGCGCACCTATGGCGAGAGCCTGGGCTTCACCGTCTCCGTCACCGACCGCATCGACGACGCCTCGGGCCTGAAACTGTCGTCTTCGGCTGTCCGTGAGGCGCTGAAGGCCGGCGACATGGACCGCGCCGCCGCCATCCTGGGGCGTCCCTTCTCCATCCAGGGCGAGGTGATCCACGGCGATAAGCGCGGCCGCACCATCGGCGTACCGACCGCCAACGTGGCCATGGGCGACTATATGCGCCCCGCCTATGGGGTCTACGCCACCCGCACCCGCCTGCCGGACGGACGGGTGATAAAGGGCGTCGCCAACCTGGGCGTCCGCCCCATGTTCGAGATCGAAGCACCCTTGCTGGAAGTCTGGCTGCTGGACTTCGATGAGAGCCTCTACGGCCAGACCATCGAGACCGAACTGATCGCCTTCCTGCGCGGCGAGATGAAGTTCGACGGGCTGGATGCGCTGAAGGTGCAGATCGAGGCGGATGCGGCGGCGGCGCGGGCTGTGCTCGGGTCTTCCTAGTTCCCGGACATAGGCTGATCAGCCTCTGCCTTGGCGGCCAAGGCTGCTGCGGCTAGGGCTGACCGCTGGTTGCCGATCTGGATACGCGTCAAGTCAGATTGATAGAGCGCTGAGAGGTAGGCCTTGTCCCAACTTGTCAGACCGGCGGGCGTGGCTACGGTTTCATCGAACAGATTTAGAATGGTGCTGAATTCCCGAGTTTGCCCTGCGGGGTCGATCTGGGCGAAGGCGACCATCGACAAGTAGTCGCTCAGTTGGTCGAGCGAGAGGGACCCCGCCTCGTCGGTATCGACGATGATGATGACCTGGGACAGAAAATCGGAAATGGCTGAGCGAATACGAGATGCGCTGGTCGTCCTTACTGCTGGCGCGTAGGCGTGAACATCGCTCCCATCGGCCATCATGCCCTTCGCGTCATAAAAACCTGGCAACCGCACGGCTAGCTCGCCTGTTTCGGCATTGCCAGGGTAGCTGAGATGCCACCAGCGCACTGGGCGTTCGTCCCTTATGAAGGCGTTAAGCTTGGCGCGTCCCTGATCCGTGCCGCTGCCGCCGGTGTGAAAAGACCTGAAGGACTGACCCACGAGCGAAGCCGCTAGGCCAGAAGGGTCATCCGTAACCGAAATAATGATATTGGGTTTGCATCCTGGGTCGCCAGGCCTGAGGCCCAGGTCAATCGCGACTGCCGATATTCGATCGATAATGTGTTGCGCGGCCTCTGGCTGCAGGTTGGCGACGCTGACGCAAACCTCGCTCCGCCAACGCGCCAGGCCGCGACTACCGGCGGGATTGGCGACCGCCCCAACATACCGAGCGGCCGCTTCCTCGAATCTCCGACCGTTCACGATGATGTCCTCGACCTCAACCGGTTCGCCCAGTGAAGTCGAGGGCGTGGAATCCTGAGGCGCGACGCTGATAAGCGCGGCGGCGAAAAGGGCAGCAACGGACATGATGTCTCTTCAACGAAGGTTCAATTAGAACATGTCGCTCAAGTTGAAGTCACCGCGCATTCAAGTCAATCATGCGGGAACCCTGTTATATCACGCAGGGAAGGTGAGCCGGTATTGTCCGTCCTTGCTGGGCAGAGGCAGGTTTGGTGACGTAACGTCGTAAAAGGCCTAAGACAGCCGGTCGCGGAACTCCGTCCAGTCGAACTCGCGGATCATCTTCAGCTCGTCCGTGGCGCTGTTCCACAGGGCGATGGCGGGCAGGGGGACGCCGTTGAAGGTGTTGGTCTTCACCATCGAATAGTGGGCCTGATCGAGGAAGGCGAGGCGCGTTCCGGGCACAGGGCGCTCGGCGAAGACGTAGTCGCCGATGATGTCGCCGGCCAGGCAGGACGGGCCGCCGAGGCGCACCGTGACGCCGTCCTCGGGCTCATGCAGCATGGCGGGGCGATAGGGGGCCTCGATCACGTCCGGCATGTGGCAGGTGGCCGACAGGTCGGTGATGGCGATGGGCATGCCGTTGTCGAAGACGTCGAGGATCTCGCCGATCAGGATGCCGGCGTCCAGGGCCACGGCCTCGCCCGGCTCCAGATAGGCGGTGACGCCGTAGCGCGCCTGAATGTCGTTGAGAAAGGCGACCAGATCTTCGATCTGATAGTCGGCGCGGGTGACGTGGTGGCCGCCGCCCAGGTTGATCCACTTCACGTCGCCCAGCAGCGGGGCCAGCTTGGGCTCGACCGCCGCCCAGATGCGCGACAGGGGCGCGAAGTCCTGTTCGCAAAGGGCGTGGATGTGGATGCCGTCGATGCTGACCATCTTTTCCGGCGTCAGCTGCGACACGGGATAGCCCAGGCGCGAGCAGGGCTGGGCCGGATCGTATTTGGCGACCTCGCCCTCGGAATGTTCGGGGTTCAGCCGCAGGCCGATCTCGAAGGTCTCGCCGGCCGCGCGAGCCTCGGCAATCAGGTCGGCGAAGCGCGTCACCTGATCGGGCGAGTTGAAGATGACGTGGTCGGACAGGCGCAGGATCTCGGGCAGATCCTCGGCCTTGTAGGCGGGCGAATAGGTGGTCAGTTCGCCCTTGTAGAACTCGCGCGCCAGTCGCGCCTCCCACAGACCGGAGGCGCAGACGCCGTCGAGGTATTCCCCGACGACGTCCGCCAATGACCACATGGAAAAGGCCTTGAGGGCCAGCAGCACCCGCGCATTGCCCCGGTCGCGCACGTCCTTCAGCACGGCCAGATTGCGCCGCACCGCCGCCTCGTCCACCACGAAGGCGGGCGAGGCGACACGGTTCAGGTCGAAGTGCGCAAAGGCGCCCGGATCACCGGCCTGGGTTTCCATGTGTTCTTACTCGGGTCTTAGAAGGCCAGCGGAGCGTCCAGCTCCTCGACGGTCCACGGCAGGCCATGCTTGTTCAGCATGTCCATGAAGGGATCGGGGTCCAACTGCTCCATGTTGAAGACGCCGGCGCCCGACCACTTGCCGGTCAGCATCATGGCCGCGCCGATCATGGCCGGAACGCCCGTGGTGTAGCTGACGGCCTGGTTGCCGGTTTCGGCATAGGCGGCTTCGTGGTCGCAGATGTTCTTGACGTAGAAGGTCTTCTGAACGCCGTCCTTCTCGCCCGTGGCGATGGTGCCGATGTTCGTCTTGCCCTTGGTGATCGGACCCAGCGAGGCCGGTTCCGGCAGCAGGGCCTTCAGGAACTCGATCGGGATGATCTCGCGGCCCTGGAACATCATCGGCTCGATCGAGGTCATGCCGATGTTTTCCAGCACTTCCAGGTGCTTCAGGTAGCTGTCGCCGAAGGTCATCCAGAAGCGGATGCGTTTGATTTCCGGGTAGAACTTGGCCAGTGACTCCAGTTCCTCATGGTACATGAGGTACATGTTCTTCTGACCCACGCCCTCGAAATCGAAGGTCTGCTTGTGGCTCAGGGCCGGGCCCTCGACCCACTGGCCGTTTTCCCAGTGACGCGAGTTGGCGGTCACTTCGCGCAGGTTGATTTCCGGGTTGAAGTTGGTGGCGAAGGGCAGACCCGTGTCGCCGCCGTTGCAGTCCAGGATGTCGAGCGTGTCGATCCGGTCCAGCAGGTGCTTCTTGGTGTAGGTGGCGAAGACCGAGGTCACGCCCGGGTCGAAGCCCGAACCCAGCAGCGCCATCAGGCCGGCTTCCTTGAAGCGCTCCTGATAGGCCCACTGCCACTTGTATTCGAACTTGGCTTCGTCGCGCGGCTCGTAGTTGGCCGTGTCGAGATAGTTGACGCCGGCGGCCAGGCAGGCGTCCATGATGGACAGGTCCTGATAGGGCAGGGCCAGGTTGACCACCAGGGCCGGCTTGACCGACTGGATCAGGGCCGTGGTCGCGGCGACGTCGTCGGCGTCGATGGCCGCCGTGTCGATGGTCACGCCAAAGCGCGCCTTGACCGATTCGGCGATGGCGTCGCACTTCGACTTCGTCCGGCTCGCCAGGGTGATATGCGAGAAGATGTCCGAGTTCATCGCCATCTTGTGGACGGCGACCGAGCTGACGCCGCCTGCGCCGATAACCAGCACCTTGCTCATGTGTGGCTTCTCCTGAGAAGTCTGAAAGGCCTTGGCGACACCGCCGCCGCTATAAAGGGCGGGGCTCTTAACACGATGATGACAGGATCGCTAACGGTCGCGTGTCGCAGGAGTTGCCGGGCTCAGCCCTCGGCCTTCTCGGCGATGGCCATCAAGGCGTCGTGGAGGGACTTGCCCTTGGCGTCGACGACGTCGGCGATACGCCACATGGGGCCTTCCCTGACCAGTTTCAGCGTCTGTTGCTGCGTCTGGCCGTGGTTGGTGAAGGTCACCTCCGCCGTGGCCGCCTTGTCACCGTCAGGCGTCATCTTCAGCGCGGTCAGGGCGAAGCCGTCGGCGTCCTGACAGGCGCAGACGGGGTCATAGTTCAGATAGGGAACCTCGTCGCGGGACTGGGCGTCGCGGAAGTCGACGCCGATCAGGGCGTTGAGGGTGCGCGAATAGAGCGGGTCGCGACCGGGCCTGACCGTCGTCGCCGCCGGGTCCGGCGTGGCCGAGGGCGGGGCGGCGTAGAGGGCGCGAGCGAAGGCCTCGGCGCTCTGTTCGCCGGCGGCGTAGATGGCGGCGCGCCCGGTCAGCGGGGCTTCTACGGGGGCAGGGGTCTTCTCCTCGGCGGGCGAGCAGGCCGCCGTCGTCAGGGCCAGCATCGCCGCCGTCATCATCGCCTGAACGCGCATCTGATCGCCTCCTGTCTGTTCGCATCGACTATGGCGCAGGCGCCGCCCGGTCTGCTAGACGGTTTCAACCATGACCGTTCGCGTGATCCGTCCGATTTCGATTAGCCGCCCGGCGTAGCGCCAGGGCCGTAGAGCCCCGCGCACGTCGGGATCGAATATCGCCGATGCCGTTCAACGGCCTTCACGCTAGACTGCGTCCGCGCCGCCTCCTCGGCGCCCGCGCTAAAGACAAAGATTACCCCATGGCCGACGCCACCAACGACACCGCTTCCGACGCATCGGGCCGCGACTATCGCGACACCGTCTTCCTGCCCGAGACGCCCTTCCCCATGCGGGGCGGCCTGCCGAAGAAGGAGCCGGAAATCCTGGCCCAGTGGGGCGACCTCTATGGCCATCTGCGCGCGACGCGTCAGGCCCAGAAGGCGCCCCTCTACGTCCTGCACGACGGCCCGCCCTACGCCAACGGCGACATCCACATCGGCCACGCCCTGAACAAGACGCTGAAGGACTTCGTGGTCCGCTCGCGCTTCCTGCTGGGCTATGACGTCGACTACGTCCCCGGCTGGGACTGCCACGGCCTGCCGATCGAGTGGAAGATCGAAGAACAGTTCCGCGCCAAGGGTCGTCGCAAGGACGAGGTCTCGAAGGAAGAGTTCCGCACCGCCTGTCGCGAATACGCCGGGAAATACATCGACCTGCAGCGCGACCAGTTCCTGCGCCTGGGCATCACCGGCGACTTCGCCAACCGCTACGCCACCATGGACTTCACGTCCGAGGCGGCCATCGTCGCCGAGTTCCACAAGTTCAAGAACTCGGGCCAGCTGTATCGCGGCTCCAAGCCGGTCATGTGGTCGCCGGTCGAGCGCACGGCTCTGGCCGACGCCGAGGTCGAGTATCACGATCACGTTTCGCCCACGATCTGGGTCAAGTTCCCGGTGGTCGGCGCGACCGACAGCCACCCGGACGACCTGCTGTCCTTCCGTGCGGCCACGCCCTCGGTGGTGATCTGGACGACCACGCCCTGGACCATCCCGGCCAACCGGGCCATCAGCTACGGCCCGGAGATCGCCTATGGCCTCTATGAGGTCACGGCCCTGGAAGAAGGCCTGGACTACGAGCCCTGGGCCAAGCCGGGCGACCGCTTCATCATCGCCGACAAGCTGGCCGAGGACGTGTTCAAGGCGGCCAAGATCAGCGGCTTCACCCGCGTCGACGCCATCAACCCCTCGGGTCTGGAATGCGCCCACCCGCTGGCGGCGCTGGACAGCGGCTATGGCTTCTCCGTGCCCCTGCTGGCCGGCGATCACGTCACCGATGACGCCGGCACCGGCTTCGTCCACACGGCGCCGGGCCACGGCGCGGACGACTACAATGTCTGGCTGGCCCACGGCCACCGCGAGGTGCCGGACACGGTCGATCCCGACGGCGCCTATTATGAGCATGTCCCGCTGTTCGCCGGCCTCAAGGTGCTGGAGATCGAGGGCAAGAAGACCGGCAAGTTCGGTCCCGCCAACGGCGCGGTGATGGAAAAGCTGATCGAGGCCGGCAACCTGCTGGCGCGCGGCCGGATGGAACACTCCTATCCGCACTCGTGGCGCTCCAAGGCCCCGATCATCTTCCGCAACACGCCGCAGTGGTTCATCCGCATGGATGAGACGCTGGACGACGACAACACCCTGCGCGACCGCGCCCTGAACGCCATCGACGCCACCGCCTTCCACCCTGCGGCGGGCAAGAACCGCATCCGGTCGATGGTCGAGGGCCGCCCTGACTGGCTGATCAGCCGTCAGCGCGCCTGGGGCACGCCGCTGGCCATGTTCGTGGACAAGCAGACCGGCCAGCCGCTGCACGACCCCGAAGTCGACGCCCGCATCGTCAAGGCCGTGGCCGAGGGCGGCGCCGACGTCTGGTTCTCGGCCCCCGACGCCGACTTCCTGGGCGCGCACGATCCCGAGCGCTTCGAGAAGGTCACCGACATCCTCGACGTCTGGTTCGACAGCGGCTCGACCCACGCCTTCACCCTGGACCCGCGCACGGCCGCGCACGGCTATGCCGGCGACCGCCCCTCGCACTGGCCCGCCGACCTCTATCTGGAAGGCTCGGACCAGCACCGCGGCTGGTTCCAGTCGTCCCTGCTGGAAGGCTGCGGCACGCGCGGCCGCGCGCCCTTCAAGGCCGTCCTGACCCACGGCTTCACCCTGGACGAAAACGGGGAGAAGATGTCGAAGTCGCGGGGCAATACGACCGACCCCCTGACCATCATCAAGGAGTCGGGCGCCGACATCCTGCGTCTGTGGGTGGCCCTGGTCGACTATTCGGACGACCAGCGCATCGGCAAGCAGATCCTGCAGACCACGGTCGACGCTTATCGCAAGCTGCGCAACACCGTCCGCTATCTGCTGGGCGCGCTGAACGGCTTCGACGAGGCCGAACGCCTGCCCTACGATCAGATGCCGCCGCTGGAGCAGTTCATCCTGCATCAGTTGTGGGGATTGGATGCGACGGTTCGCAAAGCCTATGAGGAATATCGCTTCCAGGACGTGATCCGTCCGGTGCTGGAGTTCTGCTCAGGCGACCTGTCCGCCCTTTACTTCGATATCCGCAAGGACAGCCTCTACTGCGATCGTCCAGACAGCGTCCGCCGCCGCGCCGTGCGCACGGTGATGGACGAGGTCTTCATGCGCCTGACCGCTTGGCTGGCCCCGCTGACGCCCTTCACCATGGAAGAGGCCTGGACGACCCGCTTCCCGGAAGCCGGCACCAACTGCGCCCGTGTCATTCCAGAAACCCCGTTCGAGTGGACCAATGAGGCCGAACGCCGACGTTGGCTGGGCGTTCAAGCGGTGCTGGAAGTGGTCAACGAGGCGCTGGAAGCGGCGCGTCGCGACAAGCTGATCGGCGGCGCCCTGGACGCCTGGCCGGTGGTCACGGCTCCGGCTGAATTGCTGGCCCCGTTCGAGGGTCTGGACGCCGCCGAGGTCTTCCGCACCTCGGGCGCTGAGCTTGTGGTTGGCGGCGACGCTGTCGCCGTCGAGGTCAAGCTGGCCGACTATCCCAAGTGCGCCCGTTCCTGGCGCCGGGTGCCTGACGTCGGCTCCGACGCCGACTTCCCCGACCTATCGGCCCGCGACGCTGACGCCGTCCGGTGGCTGGACGCCCGCAAGGCTTAAAGGATCAGGCCCCTTCGCTTCGGCGGAGGGGCCTTTTCATTGGGCGGGATACCACTACCCGCTCATCCCCGCGGAGGCGGGGACCCAGTGCTTTGGGTGCAGGCGCTGCGCTTGGGATTGTTCCGGGCTTCAAACGAATCCGCGTGAGGCTCTCACTGGGTCCCCGCCTCCGCGGGGATGAGCGGATTTATCCTAGCTCGCATCATGAAAGATCAGCCCCAGCGTCATGCGCTGGCCCGACCGCACCGAGCTGACCCCGTGTCGCATCTGCACGCGATAGTCGCCGCGCATCCCGGCGACGGGCCGTTCGCGCACGGCGAAGATTACGGCCTCGCCCTGTTTCAGCGGCACGACATGGGCCTGTGACTGGGATCGAGGCTTCTGCTCGACCAGCACGAACTCGCCGCCTTCGAAATCGGCAGGATCGCTCAGCAGGATGGCGGCCTGCAGCGGGAAGGCCAGATCGCCGTACAGGTCCTGATGCAGCCGATTGTAGTCGCCGGGTCCGTAGCGCAGCATCAGCGAGGTCGGCCGCGTCTGGCCCGCCGCCCGGCATTGGGCGGTCAGGTCGTCGAGGCTGTCGGGAAAACCCGGCCGATCCAGTCGCGCCGCCCAGCCGCTGGCGATGGGCGCCAGACCTTCATAGAGCCGCGCCCGTAGCCGGAGCAGGGGATCGGGCAGGGGATTGGCGAAATACTGATACTCGCCCTGACCGAAGCCGTGGCGCTGCATGACGATACGGCTGCGGAACCGCTCGGGCTGGTCGTAGAGGGCTTGCAGCGCCTCACAGGTCGCGGGCGTCAGCAGGGGCCCGACCACAGCCCAGCCTCGGGCGTTCAGGTCGTCGGCGATGCGGGGCCAGTCGAGGGCGGGAGCGGCGTCGGTCATGGCCGTCATAGACGCTGGCCGAAGTGACCTGTCTGGCGGCTTTCGGCTGCGGGATCAGAAACGGCGGCGCTGCTCCGCCGACTTCAGCGTCGAACGGACGAACTCGACCGGGGGGTCGGTCTCGGCCAGGACGGCTTCCTTGATGGCGCGCGGCTCGCCGAACAGGTGGCCCTGGCCCATGCCGACGTCCAGTTCGAGGATGTCGACGACCTGTTTCTCGCTCTCGACCTTCTCGGCGATCAGTTCCAGGCCGTAGCGGCGCGTCAGCGGGGCGAAGTCGGCGGCCTGGATGTCGGGCTGGGTCGGCAGGGGCGCGGCGCCGTCCAGATCCAGCAGTTGCTCGATCAGCAGGTCGGCGGCGATCTTGATGAAGCGCACGTCCGAGCGTTGCAGGTCGGCGAAGTCCAGATCCAGGGTCTGCACCTTGTCGATGGAGAAGCGGAAGCCCAGGTCGGCCAGCTTGGCCATGTTGCGGGCCTCGGACGCGCCGCGCGCGTCGAAGGTCGCCTGACCCAGTTCGAAGATCAGGGCGTCCTTCAGGTCGCGGTTCTGGCTGAGGAAGTCGAGGAACTGCGGGAAGAAGGTCTCGTCGCCCAGCGAGGCCAGGGAGATGTTGCAGAAGACGCCGACCTTGCGGTCCTGACGCGCCAGCCGACGCACGATCTGGGCGCACCGGAACAGCAGCAGGTTGTCGATGGCGGGCAGCAGGCCCTCGCCCTCGGCCACCGATAGGTATTCGGCCGGCATCATGACCCGGTTGGACGGATCGCGCAGGCGGGTGAAGCTCTCGTAGAAGACGGTCCGGCGCTGCGGCAGGGTGACGACCGGCTGCAGATAGAGGTCGATGCGGTTTTCCGTCAGGGCGTCGTGGACGGTCTTCAGCAGGGTGTTCGACTGGACCTGACGACGGCCCTCATAGGTGTCGGCGGTGATCGGCGACGAGGCCAGACGCTCGTCGATCGATTCGCTCATCTGCTGGACCAGACCCTCCAGCATCCGCACCTCGCCGGTCAGGGCCTCCGTCTTGGACAGGGCGCCGCTCTCGATGGCTTCGGCCAGTTCGGTCAGGGCGCCTTGCGTCGACTCCATCGCGTCGGCCAGCAGACGGTGCGCCTCGCGGACCTTGGCGACCTCCTTGCGCAGGGCGCGACGGTCCAGGATGCCGGCGATCACGGCGTGCAGCCCGATCAGGACCCCAAGCGCGCCCAGCACACCTGCCGCGCCCGCGCCGGCGCCCATACCGGCGCGCCAGATCGCCGCCCCGATGGTCAGGGACAGGAAGAGGTAGCCGAAGAACAGAAAACCGCCGGTGATCTTGCGCATGGGGCCGGTATCGAGCCGCCTTTCCCTTATGGAATCGGCCGAGTATCGGTCTAACTAGAGATAACGGCTAGGGTTGGGGCGCATAAAACCGCCCTCAAGGGAGGTTAACGCATGGAATTGTTCGATCTGACCGGCAAGGTCGCGGTCATCACCGGCTCCTCCAAGGGCATAGGCAAGGCGATCGCCGAGCGTCTGGCCGAGCACGGCGCACGCGTCGTGATCTCTTCGCGCAAGGCCGGGCCGTGCGAAGAGGTCGCCGCCGCCATCAATGACAGGCACGGCGCGGGCCGCGCCATCGCCATCCCCGCGAACATCGCCTCCAAGGAAGATCTGCAGCGGCTGGTGGACGAGACCAACAGCGCTTTCGGCCAGATCGACATCCTGGTGTGCAACGCCGCGACCAACCCCTATGCCGGGCCGATGGCGGGCATCGCGGATGAGCAGTTCGAGAAGATCCTTCAGAACAACGTCATCTCCAACCACTGGCTGATCCAGATGGTCGCGCCGCAGATGCTGGAGCGCAGGGACGGCGCGATCCTGATCATCTCCTCCATTGGCGGGCTTCGCGGCAACGCCCTGATCGGCGCCTACAACATCTCCAAGGCCGCCGATATGCAGCTGGCGCGCAATCTGGCGGTGGAATACGGCCCGTCGAACGTGCGCGTGAACTGCATCGCTCCGGGCCTGGTCCAGACGGATTTCGCCAAATACCTCTGGGAGAACCCCGAGCTGCTGAAGACCGTGACCGAACCGGCGCCGCTGAAAAGGATTGGCCAGCCTGATGAAATCGCGGGCACGGCGGTCTATCTGTGCAGCCCTGCCTCGGCCTATGTGACCGGGCAGACCCTGGTTGTGGACGGCGGACTGACGATTGCCTGGTGATAAAGACAATAAGGTCGGCTTTTTCCAGGACCTGAACTGGCGGCTGGAGGCGGTGGCGTTCAAGGCGCTGTTCGCCTTCCTGCGGGCGCTGGGCGTCGAAGGGGCTTCAGGTTTTGGCGGCAAGCTGTTGCGCGGACTGGGGCCGCTGACCGGGACCCACAAGACGGTGACGCGCAACCTGCGCATCGCCTTCCCGGACATGGACCCCGCCGAGCGCGACCGTTTGGCCGTGGATCAGTGGGAACAGACGGGACGGACCTTCGCCGAGTTGGCCGTCATGGACCGCCTGACGCCCGAAAGCGGCCGGATCGACATCGTCGGACTGGAGCGGCTGCACGCCGTGCGCGACAGCGGCAAACCGGTGGTCCTGATCTCAGGTCACCTGGCCAATTTCGAGGTCATGGCGGCGGTCATCATGGCGGCGGGCGTGCCCTGCCAGGTGACCTATCGCGCCGCCAACAACCCCTATGTCGACGCCCTGATCCGCCAGAGCCGCGAGCGCTACGGCATCAAGCTGTTCGCGCCCAAGGGCGACGGCACGCGCGAGCTGATGGCAGGGATGAAGCGCGGCGAGTCCATCGCCCTGCTGGTCGATCAGAAATACAATCAGGGCCCGGAGGTCGAGTTCTTCGGCCAGCCGGTCAACGCCTCGCCCGGCGCCGCCCGTCTGGCCCTGAAGTTCGGCACGGTGATGCAGCCTCTGTCGGTGACGCGCCTGCCCGGCGTGCGCTTCCGTGTCACGGCGCACGAGCTGATCGCCGTGCCGGACACCGGAGACAAGGCCGCCGACGTCCTGGCGGGCATTCAGGCGGTCAACCGCTTCGTCGAGGATCGGGTGCGCGAGCATCCCGTGGACTGGTTCTGGGTCCACAAGCGCTGGCCGGCCGCTGTCTATGCTGCGCTGAAGGCTTCGGACGCCTAGTCGATCACGGCGTCGCCGGCGCGGCGGAACGGGCCGTCATAGTTGTCCGGCTGGGTCCGGCGCCGGTCGGGGCCGAAATAGTCGCCGCCCCGGATGAAGGGACGCGGGCGCATGATCACCGCCTCGATCCGCGCCAGAAGCGCGGGGGCGTTGACCGGCTTGGCCACGAACTCCGTCACGCCTGCATCACGCGCCTCTGTGACGCGGCGCTTCTCTGAATGACCCGTCATCATGATGATCGGCAGATAGGGATTGGGGCTGTCCTCAGCCGTGCGGATCAGCTGGGTGAAGGTCACGCCGTCCACCGGCAGCATCCGGAAGTCGACGATGGCCATGTCGGCCGGTCGCTTTTTCAGGGCTTCCAGGGCGGCGGCGCCGTCCTCGACTTCGCGCACCCGGCCCACGCCGACTGACTTCAACATAGCCGAGACGATGGCCCGCATGTTGGGATTGTCGTCGGCGAGCAGGATGTCGAGCGACTGCAGGGCGGACATGGGACACGACACGATCTGACGGCCGCCCGAAGCGCGCCGCGAAGGAAAAGCGGATGGCGAGGGTCAGGCGTCGCGCGCGGCGGCCATGAATTCCAGCGGACTGGCGTAGGCTTCCTGCCGCTCGGCCGACCAGTAGCGCAGGGCGGGCAGTGGAATAGGCACGCCGCTGACGGCGCACGTCACATAGGCGCCGGGGCGCAGCACGGCGAACTCGCCGTCGCCGTAGTGGAGCGTGGCGGGCGAGGGCGAAACAGGAGGAGAAGCAGGCGTCGTCATGTAGCGATGATTGGCATGGCTTGTCGCAAGAGACGAGAGGCGAATCGATGTCATTTGAAAACTGGTCAGTGACAGGAACCGCCGATGATCCGTTCGCCTCTCATGTGGTCCGCTTTCGCCCTGGCGACGGTGCTGGCGACGTCGCCGGTCGTCGCGCAAACGGGCGGGGCGCGACCGACGATTCGTGATCTGGGCCGGACGCCGGGCGTCCTGTCGCCCGGACCGCTGAACGCCATCACCGACGTGGCGGGCGTGCGCGTGGGCCAGGTGACGCTGCGGCGCGGCGACAGTATCCGCACCGGGGTGACGGCCATCCTGCCGCACGGCGGCGACCTGTTCCGTGACAAGGTTCCGGCGGGGCTGTCAGTGGCCAACGGCTTCGGCAAGCTGGCGGGCGCCACCCAGATTCGTGAGCTGGGCGAGATCGAGACTCCTATCGTCCTGACCAACACCCTGTCGGTGGCGCGCGGAATTGACGGAATCCTGGACTGGACGTTGAAACAGCCGGGGCACGAGGACATCCGCTCGGTCAACGCTGTGGTGGGCGAGACCAACGACGGCGGGCTGAATGACATTCGCGCGCGGGTGGTCACCGCGGCCGACGTGGTGCGGGCTATCGAGACGGCGACGCCGGGTCCGGTCGAGCAGGGGGCTGTGGGCGCCGGGACGGGCACCATCGCGTTCGGCTTCAAGGGCGGGATCGGCACCAGTTCGCGCAAGCTGCCCGCCAGCCTCGGCGGCTTCACCGTGGGCGTATTGGTCCAGTCCAACTTCGGCGGGGTGTTGAGCATGGACGGCGCGCCCGTCGGGGTGCCGCTGGGTCGCTACTTCCTGCGTCAAGAGGTCGAGGCCGAGCGTGCGGACGGCTCCATCATGATCGTGGTGGCGACCGACGCCCCCCTGTCGGACCGCAATCTGGAGCGGCTGGCCGTCCGCGCCTTCGCTGGACTGGCGCGGACGGGGGCGGCCTTCTCGAACGGATCGGGCGACTACGCCATCGCCTTCTCTACGGCCGAGGGCGTGCGCCGAACGCTCGGGCGGCGCGGCGGGCAGGCGACGGTCGTCGACTGGCCCAACGACCGCATGTCGCCCCTGTTCGTCGCCGTGGCCGAGGCGACCGAGGAGGCCATCCTCAACTCCCTGCTGAAGGCCGAAACCACCACCTCGATCATCGACGGCAAGCCGGTGACGGTCGAGGCGTTGGATGTCGAGACGGTGAGGGGCCTGCTGGCGGCGGGACGCTAGAAAAGGTCGCCCTGATTCACCGTCGGCGCCTTCGGGCGCGGCGCGGGCTTAGGTGTTAGCGGCGCGACGGGCCGAGGCGCAGCCCCCTCGCCGTCGATGGTCGCGCCCTTCGCGCCGTCGCCGAAGACGATGCGCACCGCCTGACCGGGCGACAGGGCGGCGGCCGAGGCGATCATGGCGCCGGCTTCGTCCTCGATGCGGGCGAAGCCGGGCTTGGGGCGATTGGGATCGAGGGTGGCCAGAGCCCGCGACAGGGCGGCCAGCCGGGTCTCGTCGCGGTCCAGCCGCCGCTTCATCGCCGGGCCGAAGCGGTCGGCATAGGCGGCCAGCCGGTCGCCGCGCCGTTCGATGGCGCGGTCCAGCAGACCTTTGGACAGACGCCCGCCGACCACCGCCAGCTGACGCTCGTGCACGGCGACGTTGCGGTGCAGGCCTGAGCCAAGGCGGCTGGCGGCGTGGTCGAGGCGTTGCTGCGGCAGGGCCAGCAGGTCCTCCGGCCGGGCGGGCAGGCCGCGGGCTGCGGCGCGCAGCCGGGTGCGGCGGTCTTCCAGCAGGCGCGACCCGGCCCGCGCCAGACGCGCCTCCAGATCGCTCAACGCCCAGCGCAGGTCCGACAGCACCGGGGTCGCTATCTCGGCCGCCCCGGTCGGCGTCGGTGCGCGACGGTCGGAGACGAAGTCGATCAGGGTGGTGTCGGTCTCGTGTCCCACGGCCGAGATGATGGGGATGCGGGCCTCGGCCACGGTACGGGCCAGGCCTTCGTCATTGAAGCACCACAGGTCCTCGACCGAGCCGCCGCCGCGCGCGACGATCAGAAGGTCGGGGCGGGGGATCGGGCCATCCGGGCGCATCGCGTCGAAGCCGCGAATGGCGTTGGCCACCTGACCGCTGGCGGCGTCGCCCTGCACCACCACCGGCCAGACGATGACGCGGCAGGGCCAGCGCTCGGCGATGCGGTGCAGGATGTCGCGGATCACGGCCCCGGTCGGGCTGGTGATGACGCCGATGGTCGCGGGGAAGGTCGGCAGGGGTTTCTTGCGCGACGGCTCGAACAGGCCCTCGTCGCGCAGACGCGCCTTCAGCCGTTCCAGCTGGGCCAGCAGGGCGCCGGCGCCCGCCGGCTCCATGCTCTCGATCACGATCTGATAGGAGGAGCGCGCCGGATAGGAGGTGATCTTGCCGGTGACGATGACTTCCAGCCCGCTTTCCGGCTGGGCGCCCAGACCCTTGACCACGCCCTTCCAGATGACGCCGTCGATGGCGGCCTTGTCGTCCTTCAGCGTCAGATAGACGTGGCCCGAGGCGTGGCGGTTCACCTTGGAGATCTCGCCGCGCAGCCGCACGTGACCGAAGCGGTCCTCCAGCGTGCGCTTCAGCGCGAAGCTGAGCTCCGAGATCGACAGGGGCGGATTGTTGTCGCGCGCGGCGGCGGGCGCCTCGGCGGGGCCTTCGAAAGCATAGTCGTCGTCGGAGATCATGGCCCGACCTTAGCCCGTCTTGTCGCAGGCGGGAACGGGGCGGGGCCGCGTCCGTTAGCTTGACCATGGAGCCCGCCGATCCGCCCGGAACCGATCCCGCCGAACGCGCACCGCGTGAGCGGCAGATGTCGCGCCGTAGTCATGCGCCCTCGGTCAGCCCGTGGCTAGTGATCGGCTCCATCCTGTTGCTGGGGGCGGTGATCTATGTCGCCTCCGCATTGTTTTAAAGCCAAGGAAGCCTGATGAAGATCCATGCCCTGACCGCCGCCTCCGTCGCCGCTCTCATGCTGGCCGCCTGCGGTGATAACCGTACCGACGACGTGGTTCAGTCGCCCGCACCCGGCGCGCAACCAGCCCCGGTGACCGAGACGCGCGCCGACGCGGCGACGGCTGACGCAGCCCTGGCCTTCGGCATGTCGCGCTCTCAGTTGGAAGACGCAAATCTTCTGTCCGCCGACAACACCGACCTCGGGGATGTCGAAACCCTTGTCCTGGATGCGTCCGGCAAGTTGACCCACGTGGTGGTCGAACTTGAAGGGCCGGACGACGTGAAGGTGCAGGTTCCCGTCGATCAGGTTCGCGGTCTTGCGCGCAACAACGCCGCCGACAAGGATCTGACCACTGACCTGACGGCGCAGCAGTTGGCGGCCCTGCCGCGCTGGACGCCCCCGGCGAAGTAACCCTTTCTCCCGCTTGACCCGGACGGCGCGGGCGGTCATTGCGCAGACATGAACATTCTGCTCGTCGGATCCGGAGGGCGTGAGCACGCCCTGGCCTGGAAGATCGCCCAGTCGCCGCTGGTTGCGCGGCTCGTCGCCGCGCCCGGCAATCCCGGCATGGCGAAGCACGCCGAGCTCAAGCCCGAGATCAAGGCGACCGACGCCGACGCCCTGACCGCCCTGGCGCGCGAGATGAAGGCGGACCTGGTCGTGGTCGGCCCGGAATCGGCCTTGGCCGAGGGCCTGGCCGACCGCCTCAACAGCGTGGGCATCCCCTGCTTCGGCCCGACGGCCAAGGCGGCGCAGCTGGAAACCTCGAAAGCGTTTTCGAAGGCCTTCCTGCAGCGTCACGGCATCCCGACGGCGGGCTACGGCGTCTATGAGAACGTGGCCGAGGCCAAGGCGGCGCTGAACAACTATGCCGCCCCCTATGTCATCAAGGCCGACGGCCTGGCGGCGGGCAAGGGCGTGGCCATCAGCCCCGACAAGGCCGACGCCGAGGCCGAGATCGAGCGGATGCTGGGCGGCCGCTTCGGCTCGGCCGGGTCGCGCGTGGTGATCGAGGAGTTCATGGACGGCGAGGAGGGCTCGCTGTTCGCCCTGTGCGACGGGAAGCAGGCCGTCCTGTTCGGTGGGGCGCAGGACCACAAGCGCGCCTTCGACGGCGACATGGGGCCGAACACGGGCGGCATGGGCGCCTATTCGCCGGCGCCGGTCTTCACGCCCGAACTGGTGCAGCAGGCCGACGAACGCGTGGTCCAGCCGACCATCCGCATGATGGCCGCCGAGGGCGCGCCCTATCGCGGCGTCCTCTACGCCGGCCTGATGGCGACGGATGAAGGCCCCAAGGTGGTCGAGTTCAACGCCCGCTTCGGCGACCCCGAATGCCAGGTGCTGATGATGCGCTTCGACGGCGACATCGTGCCCCTGCTGCTGGCCTGCGCGCGCGGCGACCTGTCGAAGGCGCCGGCGCCCCGGTTCAAGGACGGGGTGGTCATCACCGTGGTTCTGGCGGCCAAGGGCTATCCCGACAGCCCGCTGGAGGGCTCGGTCATCCGCGGCGCCGATCAGGACTTCGGCCCCCACGTCCAGGTCTTCCATGCGGGGACCAGAAAGCGCGACGACGGCGCTCTGGTCGCGGCGGGCGGTCGGGTGCTGAACGTCTGCGCCCATGGCGCCGATATCGCCGAGGCGCGTGCGCGCGCCTATGAGGCGGTCGCAAAGATCGACTGGCCCGGCGGTTTCCACCGCAGCGACATCGGCTGGCGGGCGCTGGAGCCGCGTTAAGCGGATCATGGAAGAATGGAGCCGCGTCAAGCGGCTCCAAAACACCTAGGTCATGGCGAACAGCAGCCGGCCCTCGCCCATGCGTTCGCGCAAGGGGGCCAGGTCGGCGTGGGACACGGAAAAGCAGCCGTAGGACCGGCCCAGCTTGCCTTCGCGGGCCAGGAAGGCCGGGTCGGCGTAGTCGGCGCCGTGGATGATGATGGCCCGCTCGCGCGCCCGGTCGTTGGAATACTCCAGCCCGTCCAGCAGGACGTTCGGCCCCTGCTGCGAGCCCCAGCTGGCGCCGGCCGTGGCGAAGGCGCCGATCGACGACATGTGGCTGTTCATCTCGTTCGAGAAGCGCTGGGCGAAGCCCGAGTGCGCCGGGTCCGAGCCGCGCCCGTGGCTGGTGCGGTAGGCCGTGACCCAGCCGCCTTCCAGATCGACTTCGTAGAAGCGGTCCTCGCCCGAGAACTTCTGGAAATCGACCAGATACATCCGGTCGCGTTTGCTGATCTTGCGACCGTGGGTGTCCAGCGCGGCGCGGGCGCGCTCCATCAGGTCCTTGCGGACGACGCCGTGCGGATCGATGACGGGGCCGGACGCCTTGGCCTTAAGCACAGGCTGGGCCACAACGGTCGGGACCGGAACGACAGGAAGGCTGGCAGGCGCGGCGCCGGCGAGCTGAACGGTAGAGGCGGCGGAGGAGCACCCCGCCAACAGGGCCGAACCGCCCAAGATCAAGCCACGTCTGGAAAGCCGCATGCGACGCCCCTCGCACGATTTAAACAACTGTATCGGCTTGTTTCACAAAGCCCCGTAACGACGCAACCTGAGCCTTGGCGAAAGCCGCCGACCCGGTAAGGTGACGCCCATAGTTTTGGGAGGGACCGATGAAGAAACTGGCTCTGATTGTGACCGTCGCCGTTCTGGCCGCCACCTCGGCGCAGGCGCAACAAGCCCCTGCGGTCGCTGCCGTTTCGGCGGAACAGCCGACCACGTTCGTCCAAGTGGGGCGACTTCTGGCCGATCCGGCCATCGGCCGGGTGCTGCGTGATAAAACTCTCGTGATCAGAGGGAACCAAGTCGTCGAAATCCGCGACGGCTTCGTAGGCGACGGAAAAGTCGTCGATCTGCGCGGCGCCTTCGTCCTGCCCGGCCTGATCGACAGCCACGTCCACCTGACCAGCCAGCAGAACCCCAACGGGCGTCTTGAGAACGTCACCGAGTCGAACGCGACCCAGGCCATGATCGGTGCGCGCTACGCCCGTCGCACCCTGAACGCCGGCTTCACCACGGTCGCCGATCTGGGGGCCAGCAACGAATCCATCTTCGCCCTGCGGGACGCCGTGAAGCGCGGCGACGTGCCTGGACCGCGCATCATCGCGGCGGGCTCGGCCGTGTCGGTTCACGGAGGTCACGGCGACATCAACGGCTATCGCGAGGACATCATGCATGTCCTGTCGCCGGAAAGCGTCTGCTCGGGCGTCGAGGACTGCATGCGGGCGGTGCGCCTTCAGGTCCGCAGCGGCGCCGACATCATCAAGATCACCGCTACGGGCGGCGTCCTGTCCAATACGGCGGCGGGTCTGGCCCAGCAGTTCAGCGAGGACGAACTGGCCGCCATCGTCGCCTCGGCCCACCGCATGGGGCGCCAGGTCACGGCCCATGCCCACGGCGTTGACGGCATCAACGCCTTCCTCAAGGCGGGCGGCGACTCCATCGAGCACGGCACCTATCTGGACGACGAATCCATGCGGTTGTTCAAGTCGCACGACGCCTGGCTGGTGCCGACCCTGATGGCCGGGGACTATGTGGCCCGCATGGCGTCCGGCCCGGACAACTTCTTCACCCCGGCCCAGACCGCCAAGGCGCTGGAGGCCGGGCCCAAGATGCTGGACATGGCGCGTCGGGCGCACGCGGGCGGCGTCCGTATCGCCTTCGGCACCGACTCGGGCGTTTCGGCCCACGGCGACAACGCCCAGGAGTTCGCCCTGCTGGTCCGCGCGGGTCTGACCCCGCTGGAGGCCATTCAGGCCGCCACCGTCGGCGCCGCCGAGCACCTGAAGATCTCGAACGAAGCGGGCCGTTTGGCGCCGGGCATGCCCGCCGACCTGATCGCGGTCTCGGGCGATCCGCTGAGCGACGTGACCGAACTGGAACGCGTCCGCTTCGTGATGAAGGGCGGTCAGGTCTTCCGTCAGGACTGACGGTTCAGCCGACCCAGCAGGAAGTCGGCGAAGGCCGCTTCCTGCTCCAGCCGAGCGACGACCGGCCAGGCGACGATCCGGTCGCGCCACGCGGGCGGCAGGCGCACCCAGTCCTTCTCCGTCGTGACCAAACCGGCGTCGAACAGGGTCGCGCGGTCGTTCAGGAATGCGAAGTCGCGCTCCGACAGTTCGGCGTGGTCTGGGAAGGGGACGAAGTCCTTCAGGTCGCAACCGGCGGCGATCAGCGAGCGCTCGACCTTCCACGGCTTGGCGATGCCGGCG
Source organism: Brevundimonas sp. NPDC007368 (assembly GCF_042869015.1). Classification (NCBI taxonomy): domain Bacteria; kingdom Pseudomonadati; phylum Pseudomonadota; class Alphaproteobacteria; order Caulobacterales; family Caulobacteraceae; genus Brevundimonas; species Brevundimonas sp. NPDC007368. Next base: position 650,428 of record NZ_JBIAFA010000001.1, read on the forward strand.
AAGCCGACCTGCGGTCCTGACGGCGGCGCGGCGGCGGGCTCCAGACGGGCGATGAAGACGTGCAGGGCACCGAAGGTCTCGACCAGTTCTGGATCGGCTTCTGGCAGGTCAGCGGGCAGGAGGATGACGACCGCATCGGTGCGCGCCAGCCCGGCCTGCAGCGGCTCCCGCATGGGGCCCGACGGAAACACGGAGCCATCGCCGAAGGGCCATTCGTCGCCGCGCGTCTCGCCATCGACGACGATCAGGCTGAGGGTCTTTTGCAGCGCCGGGTTCTGATGGGCGTCGTCCAGCACCAGGGCCTCGGCCCCGGCGGCGACGGCGGCGCGGGCTCCGGCCACGCGATCACGGGCGATCCAGGCGGGGGCGTCGCCCGCCAGCATCAGAGGCTCGTCGCCGACCTCGGCGGCGGTGTGGGCGGCCAGATCGACCTGAACCGGCCCTTCCAGCGTCCCGCCATAGCCGCGCGACAGGGCGGCGGCCTTGATCCCCTCGGCATGCAGCAGGCGCAGCACCTCGCGCGCGATCGGCGTCTTGCCCGACCCGCCCACCGTCAGATTGCCGATGGAGATGACCGGGGCGCCGGGATCGACCGGCGTGGTCCTGGCGATACGGTGGGCGGTGACGCCAGCCCAGATCCAGGAGGCGGGCTTGAGCAGCATCCGCGCCACCGGGGCATGGCGGCGGTCGCGGCTGTACCACCAGCGGGGCGTGTTCAGCTTCATCGGCGGCCTCGCGAGGGGGCGGCGGGCAGATGGGCCTGCAACGCCAGCCACAGGCGGTCCAGCCCGGCGGTGGCCTCGGCGGCGGCGCGGCGGCCGCGCTCGCCCATGTCGCGCGCCGCGTCGGGATGGGCGAGCAGCGGGCCGACGATGCCCGGCAGCTCAGCGGGCGACAGAACTGAGATCAGGCCGCCGGAGTTTTTCAACATCCGCGTCACCGCGTTCCAGTTGCTGGCGTCGGGGCCGGTGACGACCGGCTTGCCCAGACGCGCGGGCTCCAGCGGATTGTGGCCGCCCACGGCCCCGCCGCCCAGAGCGGGCGCGAAAGATCCGCCCATCACCACCACGTCGGCCAGCCGCATGAACAGGCCCAGTTCGCCGAGGGTGTCGGCCAGATAGATGTCGGTGTCGTCGGTGATCGGCTGGCGCAGGCTGCGCCGCGCGAAGCTGTAACCGTCCTGGGCCAGCGACCGCGCGATCTCGTCGGCGCGGTCGGGGTGGCGCGGCACGACGATCAGGAACAGCCGCTCGGCCAGATGGTCCAGCGCCCCGACGATGGCCATTTCCTCATGCTCATGCGTGCTGGCTGCGACGACGACGGGGCGGTCGTCGATCAGGGCCGACAGACGGCCGAACTCGCCCTTGTCATAGGGCAGGGGCTCGCCCGACAGCTTCAGATTGACCTGACCGTCGACGCGGGCGCCGAGCGCCGTCAGCCGGTCGGCGCTGGCCTGATCCTGGGGCCAGACATGGGCGAAACAGGCCATCAGGGCGCGGGCCATGCCGGGCGCCTTCTTCCAACCCTCGGCGGTCTTGTTGGTGATGCGGGCGCTGACCAGGGCCAGGGCGACGCCGCGCTTCTTCGCCGCCGTCAGCAGGTTGGGCCACAGCTCGCTTTCGACGAAGACGCCGATGGTGGGCCGCCAGTGGTCGAGGAAGGCGGCGACGGCGCCGGGGCTGTCCACCGGGGCGAACTGGTGGATGACGCCGGGCGGCAGGCGTCCAGCCAGAATCTGCGCCGAGGTCAGGGTCCCGGTGGTGACCAGGACAGTCACGTCGGGGCGGTCCTTACGAATGCGCTCGGCCAGCGGCAGGATGGACAGGGCCTCGCCGACGCTGACGCCGTGGATCCAGATCAGCGGCCCTGCGAGGCGGGCTGCGCCCGCCAGGCCCAGGCGCTCGTCGACGCGCTGAGGGTCTTCCTTGCCCTGCTTGACGCGGCCGTCGAGCAGGCGCGGGGCCAGGGGTTCGATCAGCCGGGTCAGCAGGCGATAGGCGATCAGGGCGGGGCTGAAGATCACGGCCTAGATCCGCTCAAGCCCGACGATGGCGTCGGCGCGGGCTTCCACCGCGTTCAGGCGATCGGTCCAGTCGACGACGACCTCGGACATCTCGGCGCCTTGCGGATACCAGACCTTGTCCCAGACCACGGCGCCCTTGCCGAAGGGCAGGGGCAGGACGGCCCGGTCCCAGCTGTTCAGGCGGATCGCGGGCTTGCAGGAAATGCCGATGAACAGGACCGGGGCGCCTGAAATCTTCGCCATCAGGGGCAGGCCCTCGGCCATTTGCCGCGCCGGGCCGCGCGGACCGTCCGGGGTGACCGCCAGTCCGCCGACCTTCAACTGCTTCAGACCGTCGCGCAGGGCCTGGGTGCCGCCCTTGGACTGCTTGGCCTTGTCCTTGTTGCTGGAGGAACCGCGCACGGCGGGGATGCCGAGTCGACCCACAGCGCGCGCGAAGAACTCGCCGTCGGCGCTCAACGACACCAGCCCCTTGACCCGCTGGGCCCGCTTCATCGGCCAACTGGCCGGGGCCAGGGCCAGCCGCGAGTGCCAGAAGGCGCACAGGACGCCGCCGCCCTCGGCCCAGACCTCCTCGGCGACCTGTTCGTTCTCGTATTCCCAACGGATGGTGGCGTAGCAGAACCGCATCCATTCCGAGAGGATCCATGCCATGGAGGTCTGGATGAGCGGATTACGCAGGGGCCTCATGCGCCGGTCTCGTCGGGCAAGGCGGACGCGCCGACAGGCGCGGGGCCGTCCAGCGACTGCTGCCTGGCCAGACGGGCGTAGAGCCCGCCCTTCTTGACCAGGGCGCTATGCGTGCCCTGCTCGACCACGCGGCCGGCCTCGATGACATAGATGCGGTCGGCGTTCTGAACCGTCGACAGACGGTGGGCGATCATCAGGGTGGCGCGGCCTTGCATCAGCCGCTCCAGGGCGGCCTGAACCAGGGCCTCGCTTTCGGTGTCGAGGGCGCTGGTGGCCTCGTCCAGCAGCAGGATGGGGGCGTTCTTCAGGAAGGCGCGGGCGATGGCGATGCGTTGGCGCTGGCCGCCTGACAGCCGCATGCCGGCCTCGCCGACGCGGGTGGCGTAGCCTTCGGGCAGGGCGGTGATGAAGTCATGAGCGGCGGCGGATCGCGCAGCCTCGATGATGTCTTCGGCTGTCGCGCCCTTGCGACCATAGGCGATGTTGGCGGCCACGGTGTCGTCGAACAGGAAGGGCTCCTGCGTCACCAGGGCGATGTGATCGCGCAGGGACTGCAGCTTCAGTTCGCGGATGTCGCGACCATTGATGGTCACGGCGCCGGCGGTGACGTCATAGAAGCGCGGCAGCAGCGACAGGATGGTGGACTTGCCGCCGCCGGAGGGGCCGACCAGGGCGATGGTCTCGCCCGGCGCGACATGCAGGCTGACGTCCGACAGGGTCGGCGCGCCGCCTTCTTCATTGGCGGCATAGGTGAAGGAGACATGGTTGAAGGCGACCGTGACCGGCCCGGTCTCCAGCTCGACGGCGTCGGTCGCCTCGCGGATCTCTGGCTCGATATCCAGGGCGGTGAACAGGCGACGCGCGGCGGTCATGCCTTCGCTGAGGACGGTGGTCAGATTGGTCACCTGACGCAGGGCCTGTCCCGCCAGCAGCAACATGCCGATAAAGGAGGCGAAGGCGCCGACCGTCATCTGGCCCTGACTGGCGCTCCAGCCCGCATAGGCCATGACAGCGGCGACGATGGCGTAGGCGACGATGTCGCTGGCGGGGCCGGCGAAGGCGCGGCTGTCGGAGCCCTTGATGATGTGGCGCTGGCGACGGGCGATGACCTCGCCGACGCGGGCCTCCTCGGCGGCTTCGCGGTTCTCGATCTTGATGACGCGGACGCCGTCCAGGTTCTCCATCAGGGCGCTGGACAGGGCCTCGGTCTCGACCATGGCGCCGCGCGCGGCCTTGCGCGACTTCTGGCCGAAGCGGCGGATGATCCAGCTGACAACGGGCACGCCCAGAAGGACGATCAGGGTCAGCGGCAGGTCGATGAAGCCCATGGCGACGATGACGCCCAGCAGCATCAGGGCGTTCTGGGTGTAGTTGACCACGCCCGAGGTGAAGGCTTCGCGGACCAGGTTGGCGTCGAACAATACGGAAGAGACGAAGGTCCCCGAATGCTGGCCGCGCAACCTCGACAGGTCGGCCCGGATCATGCCCGAGAACAGTTGCTTCTGGATGTCGCCGACGATCCCATGACCCAACCGGTTCACCAGCGCCGCCTGAGCCGCCATGGCCAGCGACCGGATGATCGCCACCATGATGATGAACAGCGGGATGAGGATCAGCACCCTGTCCGACGGGATGCTGACCAGGCCCCAGACCTGAACCGGCCCTTGGTGCTGGGTGAACAGCAGGTCGATGGCCGGTTCCAGGAACTTCAGCAGCAGGGCGGTCAGGCCGCCCGAGATCGCGGCGCAGAGCATGGAGGCGAAGAAGGCGCCCTTGTGCCGGGACAGGTAGTCGCGCCAGATCCGGCCCAGAAGCGGTCGCAGGGGTTCGCGAGTGTCGGAGGCGGGCGCGGGAACGGTCATTGGCTCTCGGTCGAACGGGACGGGCGTCAAGTCAAGCCGCCGCCGTCAAGCTGATGGTGACGCGGTGCAGTTTCGTCGCTATCTGCGGCCTATGGCGCGCTATGATCTGACAACGCTGATGGGCCGGTTCAAGGCGCATTGGTCCTATTTCTGGGCCGATCACGCCTTCCTGCGCACAGCCTTCACCAACGCCCATTGGCTGGGGCCGGACCTGGTGCGCACCAACCAACCGTCGCCGGGGCAACTGGCCTATTGGCAAAGGCGCGGGATCAGGACCGTCATCAACCTGCGCGGGCAGCGCGACGAAGCCTATTACTGGCTGGAGAAGGACGCCTGCAAGCGGCTGGGCCTGACTCTGATCGACGCCTCGCTGGACTCGCGCGATCCGCCGGGGCGCGACCGCATCGACCGGGCGCGCGACCTGTTCAAGACCATCGAGTATCCGGCCCTGATCCATTGCAAGTCGGGTGCGGACCGAGCGGGGATGATGGCGGTGCTTTATCGCCACTTCCGTCTGGGCGAGCCGATCTCGGCGGCCATGACGGAACTGGGCAAGCGCACGCTGCATAGCCGTGAGGGGCTGACCGGAGTGCTGGATTATACGCTGGAAAAGTATGTCCGCGAGGTCGAGCCGACCGGGGTCAGCTTCGAGGATTGGGTCGCCAGCGACGTCTATGATCCCAAGGCGATCCGCGCCGAGTTCAAGGCCGGCTGGTGGGGCAAGCTGGTCGTGGACCGCTTGCTGAAGCGCGAATAGGACTTAGCCCCAGGGGCCGCGCTTCGGCCCGTGCTGGGCCGTTTCCGCGTCGCGACGCGCCTTGCGGTCGGCTTCCCACTGGCGAAACCAGCGAGCATAATTGCGTTCGCGCCCGAGAACGATCAGCCACAGGACCAGAACGCTGATCAGGGAGATGATCCCGAACAGCTGTTGTCCGTCTATGGCTTGGCCGAACAGGGTCATGGTCGGGGCTCCGGCTTTCGGGACGGATGATGATGCCCGGATTCGGCCGGCGTGATGGGGTCGTTCCAGGCCGTGTCCTGATCCTCGCCGGGACGGGGCGTGTGCGCGGGGCCCTTCTTCACGACCCAGACGACGGCGACCACGGCCAGGATCACCAGCAGCAGGACGATCAGGGTGGGCGTCATGATGAGCACCTCTTCAGAAACGCCAAAGGCGGCTGACGAGAAAGCGCGTCAGCCGCCTGTGCGGTTCCGTAAACCTCGCCGTGAGGCGAAGGCGGCGGATCAGACGTCCGAGCGCGGGTCGATCAGCTTGTGCGCGTGCAGGATGAAGTAGCGCATGTGGGCGTTGTCGACGGTGGCCTGGGCGCGGGCCTTCCAAGCTTGCTTGGCTTCGTCATAGCTGCCGTAGGCGCCGACGAACTCAACCTTGTCCAGGTCGCGGAAAACCGGCTCGGACGGGTGGCGCATCTCGCCGCCGATGACGAGGTGAAGCAGTTGGGGGTCGTGCGCAGTAGTGGGGGCGTCAGCCATGGAGAGGGGGTTCCATTGCGAGAGGGGATGATCAGATGGCCAGCGGGATAGGCGCTGTGCGCCTCACGATCAACGGGTGAAGGGCCGGCGCAGCGCAGATCAGGCTGGTTTGTCGCGGATCGGGACGATTAAAGCGCCATGGGCGGCCCATGTGGTCGCTGACGCGGGCGCCGGCCTCCTCGGCGATCAGGGCGCCGGCGCAGACGTCCCAGTCCCATTTGGGGCTGATGGCGATGGCCGCGTCAAAGGCCCCGGCGGCGACCAGAGCCATGCGATAGGCCAAGGCGTTGCGCTTGGTGAAGCGCATTTCCGGCCAGGGCTCGGCCCATTCGCGCGCCTCCATCAACCGGGCGTCGGCCAGAAGCTCGGCGTCCTCCAGGGTGTCGGTGTCCGAGGCGCTGATGGGGCGGCCCTGCAGCCGGGCGCCGCCGCCGAGCGTCGCCTCGAACATCTCGCCCAGCATGGGGGCGTGGATGACGGCGGCGACGGGGCGGCCGTCCTCGACCACGGCGATGGGCACGCACCACCACGGCTTGTTCTTCATATAGGCGACGGTGCCGTCGATCGGATCGACGACGAAGATGCGCTTTTTCGTCAGTCGCTCGGGGCTGTCCGCCGTCTCCTCGGACAGCCAGCCATAGTCGGGGCGAGCGCTCAGCAGCGTGTCGCGCAGCAACTGGTCCACCGCCAGATCGGCGCTGGTGACGGGCGAGCCGCCCTCTTTGGACCAGACCTTCAGCCCCGCCTCGCGATGCTCGAGCGCCAGCTTGCCCGCCGCCAAAGCCGCGTCGCGGATCAGTTCGAGGTCGGCGCTGAGATCAGTCATTTTCCGGCGATGGCCACCGCGTCGAACATCAGGGAGGGGCTGTTGAAGGAACCCCGGAATTCCAGATCCGATCCGCGCACCAGCCGGGCGTAGAGGTCGATCAGATTGCCCGCCACGGTCACTTCGCTGACCGGATAGGCCAACTCGCCGTTCTCGAACCAGAAGCCGGACACGCCCGCCGACCAGTCGCCGTTGTTGGCGTTCAGCGAGGGGCCGAACATGGAGGTGATCAGCAGCCCCGACCTGGCCTCGGTCATCAGGCCCGCCTTGTCGCGCTCCCCCGGGGCCAGGTGCAGGTTGTGGGTCGAGACACCCGACGGTCCGGCCAGCCCGCGCGAGGCGTGACCGGTCGAGGCCAGGCCCAGCTGGGCAGCGGCGGCGGTGTTCAGCAGCCAGGTGGTGATGACGCCGTCCTCGACGATGTTGCGTCGTTCGACCGCCACGCCCTCGTCGTCAAAGGGGGTCGAGCCGAGGCCGCGCAGACGGAACGGATCGTCGATCATGTCCACGCCCGCCGGCAGGACCCGTTGACCGAGCTTGTCCTTCAGGAAGGAGCTGCCCCGCGCGATGGCCGGGCCGGAAATGGCGCCCAGCAGGGGCGACAGGACCTGGGTGGCGATGCGGTTCTCGAAGATGACGGGGGCGGTGGTCGAGGCGATCTTGCGCGAGCCGACGCGGGCGACGGCGCGCTCGCCCGCCTTCAGGCCGATCTCGGCGGCGCCGGGCAGGTCCGACAGGTGGCGCGTGGCGCGGCTTTCGCCGCCGCGCTCCATGGCGCCGTCCTTCTCGGCGATGACGCCGACGCCCAGCGAGAAGGCGCTGCCCTTATGGCGGCCGTCAAAGCCGTGCGAGGTGACCAGACGCCATTCGCTGGCCGACCAGGAGGCGTGCCCGCCTTCGGACTTGGACACGCCCGTCACGGCCAGAGCGGCGGCCTCGGCCTCGGCGGCGGCGGCTTCCAGCGCCTCGGCGGTGCGCTCGGACGGATCGAACAGGTCGAGGTCGGCGTGCGGGCCTTGCGCCAGCCGGTCTGGCGGGGCCAGCGAGGCGTAAGGGTCTTCGGGGGCCAGTTTGGCCATGGCCACGGCGCGCTCGACCAGACGGGCGCGGGTGGCGTCGGACAGGTCGGAGGCGGAGACGGTGGCCTGACGGCGACCGATGAAGACGCGCAGGCCTAGGTCGCGTGCCTCCTCGCGCTCGACCTCTTCCAGTTCGGCGTTGCGCACGCCGACGGACAGGGAGGCGCGGTGGGCGGAGACCGCCTCGGCGGCGTCGGCGCCGGCCTTCAGCGCGGCGGCGACCAGATCATGCAGAATGTCGGGGGAGGGCGTCTGTGCGGACATGCCCCGATATGGCGGACCCGCCGCCGTATCGCAACCGGCCCGCCGCGCTTCAGAGAATCGACCAACCGATCAGGCTGACCGCCGCCACCAGCAGGGCCAGCCAGGTCAGGATCATGCCGACCGATCGGCCCAGCGACGGGCCTTGCTGGAACAGCAGGCCCAGAGCGTGGATCACCCGGCCCGCGAACAGGGTCCCGCCGACGGCATGGATCAGCAGGGCCGGCGCGCCGAGGAAGGCCAGCAGGATCAGGCCGCACATCCCGGCAGGGATATACTCCGCCGCATTGGCGAAGGCGCGGGTGGCGCAGACCAGCTCGCGCTCGCCGCCGTCCCCGAACTCGACCATGTGCTTGCGGCGACGGCTCACCACCACGCCGGACAGGCCGAACATCAGCAGGATCAGCAGCCCGCCCCACAGGGACGCCGCCTGAATGGTCGGGATCAGGCTCAATGTTCGCGCCCCACAGGATAGAGGCGGAAGCGCTGATCGTAGAAGGGCGTGCGCTCGTAGAACCAGGCCAGGCGGGCGTCGCCATCGGCGGCGAAGGCGGGCTCGGCGGCCAGCTTGGCCTCGAACTCGGCCTTCAGCGCCGGATCGGCCGCCAGCATCTTCTCCGCCAGGGGCGCGATGGCGTAGGCCTCGATGTATTCGACGCGGTTCAGCACCTCGGGGAACATGCCCCAAGCGAAGAAGCTCTCGCTCGACTGCGGCTCCAGCAGCAGGATGGCGACATCGCCCATCGGCTGATCGGTCGGCACGCGCACCGAGCCGACGGGGAAGGTCCAGTCCTTGGCCTCAGGGCGGACCTCGCCGACCGTGATCGGCACATGGCCTTCGTTGGTGCGAGCCGAGACCTTGGGATCAATCAGGCGCAGCATGTCGACGGCGACGGTGCGCGGGGCGGACAGGGTCTCCATCTGCACGCCGTGGGTCTTCAGCCGCTCGATGATGTCGGCGCGATAGGACGGCACCCAGTAGGCGGTCGGGCGCTTCAGCGTCAGCGTCGGGCGCGATCCGAAGTAGGGCACCTGCCACAGCTCCGGGTCCGGCTGGCCAAGCCAGCGCAGCTCGGGACGGCCCGAGGCGACGCTGTCATAGGTGTCGTAGAGGATGCCCTTGAACGGACGGGTGCGGATCGGCTGCTCGTCGCCGACGAAGTTGGCGGGCAGTTCGGCGGGGCGCAGGGCGCGGTCGGCGCTGATGGCGGCGCGCAGGGTTTGGGACTTTTCGGCCAGCAGCTTCAGCGCTTCTTCCAGGAAGACATAGGTCCCCAGAACCCGTTGCTCGTGCGGTTTCAGGCTGTGGTTCTCGATCAGGATGGTCGGGACGTGGGCGGCCGAGCCCCAGCCGTTAGAGTAGCGCTCGCCCAGACCGCCGTCGTTCATGCCCTTCTTCGGGTCGCGGTCATCGATGGCGAAGACCAGCTCGCCGGGGATGTGGCCTTGTGCCTCCAGGGCAGAGTTCATGTCGGGCTTGAAGGCGTCGTCCAGCCATTTGGCGATGGCGGGGCTGCGGCTCCAGACGCCGTCCTCGCCGTTGTAGCCGTAGGTGACGTCGTACTGATAATCGATGCCGTCGGTGACGTGGATGTCGACGTAGAGGTCGGGCTGATACTTGTGGATCAGGCCCATGACGGCCTGCATCTCGGCCTGATCCAGCTTCATGAAGTCGCGGTTCAGGTTCTGGTTGGTCGCCGTGTGACGCCAGCCCTGATTGCGCGGCCCGCGCTGGTTGGGGCGGGAATAGGGGCTGGTACGCTCGTGTCCGTCGACGCTCAGAATCGGGATCAGGATCAGGTTGGCGCGGTCCAGCAGGCCGTCTTTGCCGTAGAAGGCCATGTCGCGCAGCAGCATCATGCCCGCGTCCTTGCCGTCGATCTCGCCCGGATGGATGCCGGCCTGGGCCAGCAGGACGGGCTTGGACGGGTCCAGAGTCGCGCCGTCCTTGGACGCGATCACCGCATAGATGGGACGCCCTTCCGGCGAGACGCCGAATTGCTCGATGCGGATCAGGTCGCTGGCCGCGTCCAGCCGGTCGAACCAGGCGCGGGTGTCGGCGTAGGAGGGCGAGAAGTCATGCCCTGCATCGGCCTCGAAGGCTGTGACCCAGGGATCGGAGGCGTCGCGCAGCAGGGCCTTGGATGCGCCGTTCCACGTCGGCGCGGGCGGCAGGAAGGCCTGGTCCCACGGGGCGACGTTGGGAACGGAGGTCGGGGTCTGGGACATGGCGGGGCTCACGCAGGCGACAAGGGCGGCTACGGCCGCCGCAACGAAGTATTCAGGGCGCATGGCTTTTCGTGGGCTCATCGTCATCGTCTGGCAAGTCACTGACGAGTCTTGGGGGCAAGTCATTGGCAAGGCCTCAGCCCCCGCCGGTCACAGGCGACCAGCCGCCCGCCGCCGCCAGCTCTCCCGCCGAACGGGCCATCTGCCACATCATGTAGAGTAGCACGACGATCAGGGCGCCGACCGCCACGCGCCTCCAGGGCGCGAATGCCGCTGTCGCTGTGCCGGCCACGAAGACGGCGACGCCGATCCAAAGTGGTACTGAACCGGCCAGCTTGGCGAAGCCGGGATCGGCCTGCCCCAGGATGATCACCATCACCGCCACGATCAGATTGGCGCCCAGGATGCAGCCGAACACCAGCTTTCGGTGGGCCCAGAAGTGGGCGTCCAGATCGACGCGCTCATGGGCGCCTTCGGCCGAGACGCGCGGGAAGGTCACGCTGGCGGCCACATAGAAGGTTGCGGCGATGCTCAGGCTGACCAGCAGCAGGAAGGTGTTGAACGGGGCCCCGCGAAAGATGACCCAGGCCTGGTTCCAGAAGGTGGCGATGTCGATGGCCACGAACAGGGCAAGCGCCGGAGTCAGCCAGCCGAAGCGGATGCGTTCGCGCTCATGCAGTACTCGCGCGAAACCGCCGACCAGCTCGGCGACCGACAGGCCCAGCAGCAGGCCGTAGAAGCTGAAGAAGAACTCGAACGCGCTCAATGCGGCCCCCCGACCATGTCGTGAGGCAAGCTAGACGGTTCCCCGCCGCAGCGCCAGACGGCGGCGGGAATGGCCGGGTGTCAGAACTCTTCCCAGTCGTCGGTCGAGGCCGCGGGAACGGCCGACAGGCCGCGTCCGCCCACGGTCTTCAGGGCCGTCACGGTCCGGGGCGCGGGCGCAGGACGCGCCGCCGGGGCGACTTCCGCGCGGATGCGGAACCGGCCCATAAGTTCGGCCAGGCTGGTGGTCTCCTGCGCCAGCGAGTGGGAGGCGGCGGTGGATTCCTCGACCATGGCGGCGTTCTGCTGGGTCATCTGATCCATCTGGTTTACCGCCACATTGATCTCGCCCAGGCCGGTGGCCTGTTCTCTCGCGGAGGCGGCGATATCGGCGACCAGACCGCTGATCTGGGCGACCTCGTCGATGATCCGGGTCAGGGCCTGACCGGTGTCGTCGACCAGCCGGACGCCCTGGTTGACCCGCTCGGTGCTGGAGCCGATCAGCGTCTTGATCTCCTTGGCCGCTTCGGCCGAGCGCTGGGCCAGAGCCCGGACTTCCGAGGCGACCACGGCGAAGCCGCGACCCGCGTCGCCGGCGCGGGCGGCCTCGACCCCGGCGTTCAGGGCCAGAAGATTGGTCTGGAAGGCGATCTCGTCGATCACGCCGGTGATCTGGGCGATCTGCTGGGCCGAGGACTCGATCTCGCGCATGGCCGTGACCGTCTGATCGACCACGTCGCCGCTGCGACGGGCGTTCTGGCGGGTCGTCTCGACGATGTCGCGGGCGCGATCAGCGCCGTCGGAGGCATGGCGGATGGTGGTCGTGACCTCTTCCAGGGCGGCGGCGGTCTCTTCCAGACTGGCCGCCTGTTGCTCGGTGCGACGCGACAGGTCGTCGGAGGCCTGGCTGATTTCGGTGGTGGTCGAGCGGATGCCGGCGGCGCTGCCGATGATGACCGTCATCGTCTCTTCCAGCCGGCCCATGGCCAGATTGAAGTCGTCGCGCAGCTTGCGATAGTCCTCGGGGAAGGCGGCTTCCAGACGATAGGTCAGGTTGCCGTCCGACAGTTGCGACAGGCCTTCGCCCAGCGAGGCGACGACGAGGCGCTGCTCCTCTTCGGCCGCCCGGCGGACGGCGTCGTTGCGCCGGCGTTCGGCCTCGGCGGCGATGCGGCTCTGTTCCTGCTCGGCCCTCAGGCGCTCGGTGTCGGCCAGCTGATGGCGGAAGCCTTCCAGGGCGCGGGCGATGCCGCCGACCTCGTCGGCGCTTTCGGCGCCGCGCACCGGCTCTTCATAGCGACCGGCGTTCAGCGCCTTGACCGAGGCCGTCAGCCGCGCCAGCGGCTGGCGCACCACCTTGTCGGTGACGAAGAACAGGCTGGCCAGAACCAGGGCCAGGATGACCAGACCGCCGATCATCATGGCGACAGCCAGGCGGTCGGAGGGGCCGTTGATGGCCTTGGTGGGGATGTCGGTCACCAGACCCCAGGTGGCGTTCAGGCCGGGCAGCGGCGCGGGGCTGACGCGGCGCTCGATGCGTTCGCCGGTCAGGCTGCGCATGCCGCTCAGCAGGGTGGCCTCGTTGCGGCTGAGGACGGCGCGCACGGCCTCGACCTGATCCTCGGCATAGGGTTTGGTGCGCAGGGCGGCGTTGGGGTGCGACACCCAGGCGCCCGAGCTGGACAGCAGCATGACCTGTCCCGAACCGAGCGGCTTCATCTCGCCCAGCAGGGTCGAGAGATCATCCAGCGCCAGGTCCAGACCGGCCACGCCGATCACCTTTCCGCCCGAGACGACCGGATAGGCCACTGAGGTCATCAGCACCGACTTGCCGCCGACGTCATAGGCGTAGGGCTCGACGATGGCCGGCTTGCCGCTGTTGAAGGGCAGGGTGAAGTAGGGCTGCTCGTAGTCGTTGCCCGCGTTCAGCGGCTGCATGGTGATCACGCCGCCGTCGTTGACCCAGTAGGGCAGGAAGTTGCCGGCGGCGTTCGAGCCCAGATCGACCCGGCCCGCCAGAGAGGCGTCGCGGCCGTCAAAGGCGCCGGGCGCGGCGATGAACCAGCTGCCCAGCACCAGCGGCGTCGCGGTCGCGGCGGGCTTCATCATGGCCATGACCGTGGTGCGGTCGCGCACGCCGGATTCATGGGCCTTGCCGATCATCTCGGCCATCGATCGGGCGGTGGAGGAGGCTTCGCCGATCTTGCCGCTGACGTTGGCCACGGCGCCGTCGCTCAGAGCCTGGGCGTAGTCGTGCGACAGACCACGCGCGACGGTTCGCGTGTTGTGTGAGACGGCGAAGGCCGCGCAAAGCAGCAGGACGCCCGTGACGGCGCCGCCCGCCGTCAGCATTTTGCCAGCGACAGTCAGTTTCTTGAAAGCAAGCATGATCTCTCCCCGATCCTCACAGGCTTAACGGCGAGAGGATTAAGGAGAGGCTATCGCGACTGGAGTTCGGCGATCGCTGTCGGCGCTATTTCCAGATCGGCGTCTTGTCGCCCGGCAGGCCCAGGCGGTCCCAGATATCGTTGACCCGCTCGACCACGGCCTCGTCCATGCGGATTTCCTCGCCCCATTCGCGCTTGGTCTCGGGCTCCCACTTGTCGGTGGCGTCCAGGCCGATCTTGGACCCCAGCCCGCTTTCGGGGCTGGCGAAGTCCAGATAGTCGATGGGGGTGTTCTCGATGACCGTGATGTCGCGGGCCGGGTCCATCTTGGTCGAGACGGCCCACATGACATCCTTCCAGTCGCGGGCGTTGATATCGTCGTCCACGACGATGATCCACTTGGTGTACATGAACTGGCGCAGATAGCTCCAGCAGCCCATCATCACGCGCTTGGCGTGGCCCGGATAGGCCTTCTTCATCGACACCACGGCAATGCGGTAGCTGCACCCCTCGGGCGGCAGCCAGAAGTCCGTGATCTCGGGGAACTGCTGGCGGATCAGGGGGATGAAGACCTCGTTCAGGGCCTCGCCCAGAACGCTCGGCTCGTCCGGCGGACGGCCGGTGAAGGTGGTCAGATAGATCGGGTCTTTGCGCATGGTGATCGCCGTCACCTGGAAGACCGGGAACTTCTCGACCGAGTTGTAGTAGCCGGTGTGGTCGCCGTAGGGGCCTTCGTCCTCGAACTCGTCCAGCAGAACGTGGCCTTCCAGCACGATCTCGGCGTTGGCCGGCACCATCAGCGGCACGGTCTTGCACGGGACCAGCTCGGCCTTGGAGCCGCGCATCAGGCCCGCGAACTGATACTCCGACAGGGTCTCCGGCACCGGGGTCACGGCGGCCAGGATGGTGCCCGGATCGGCCCCCAGAACGACGGCGCAGGGCAGAGGCTCGCGCTTGCCCGCCTTCTTGTGCCGGGCATAGTGCTGGGCCCCGCCGCGGTGGGCCAGCCAGCGCATGATGGCCTTGTCCTTGCCCAGGACCTGCATCCGATAGATGCCCAGGTTGAAGTCGTCCTCGCGGTCGTCCGACGGCCCCTTGGTCACGACCAGACCCCAGGTGATGAGCGGCGCCGGCTCGCCGGGCCAGCAGCCCTGGATCGGCAGGCTGGTCAGGTCGATCTGATCGCCCTTCAGCACCACCTCCTGCACCGGGGCCCTCTTCACCGTCTTGGGCCGCATGGACATGACGGTCTGGGCGAGGGGCAGCATCTCCATGGCGTCCGAGAAGCCGCGCGGCGGCGTCGGATTGCGAAGGAAGGCCAGCAGTTCGCCGACCTCGCGCAGTTCGCCCGCCGTGGTGCGTTGCTTGCCCTCCAGCGTCACGCCCATGGCGACCCGCTTCACCGTGCCGAACAGGTTGGCCAGGCAGGGAATAGGGCTGATCGAGCCGTCCGGCATGACCGGCTTTTCAAACAGGACCGCCGGGCCGCCGTTCCTCAGCAGCCGGGTCTGGATCTCGGTCATCTCCAGATGGGTGGAGACGGGCTCCGACACGCGAACCAGTTCGCCATCGGCTTCTAGGGTCGCGATGAAATCGCGCAGGGACTTGTAGGCCATGCGCTGACGCTTAGGCGGACGCGAGCCGTCTGTCACGCCGTCCGAAGGTGCGATCGATCGCCACGACGATCAGGCCCACGATCAGGAAGAAGACCAGCAGGCCCGCGAAATAGACTGCGGTCCTGCCCAGCCCCAGTCGATCCACGTCCACGAACCAGTAGGGCCACCAGCCGCTCAGCTTGCCGTGAAGCAGGGTCCAGCCGCCATAGATCAGCACCACGACCAGCCACCGGGCCGGATCGACCCAGCGCAGCCGTCCCTTGGGCGTGAAGACCAGCCAGTCGACGGAGAAGGCGATCGGCATGACGTAATGCAGCAGGTTGTTGGCGACCAGCGACCAGCCCTGCGGGTTCCAGGTCGGGGCCAGCAGGAAGTGATAAACCACCCCGACCACGACGATATACATGGTCACGGCGGCCCGGACGCTCTCGCTGAGCGACCAGCGTCCCAGCCGGCTGTTCGGCGCCACGGCCGGCGCCGTCAGGGCCAGGGCCACCAGAATGTTCGACAGGATGGTGAAGTAGCTGAAGAAGTTGAGCGTCAGCTCGCCCGCGCCGGTCTGCGGATTGCCCTTCAGCATCAGCCCGTATTGCAGGCCCAGGGCGAACCAGCCGAGAGCGGCGAAGATCGCGCGGTAAAGGCGGGCCATCAGTAGCCCGGCACGTCTGACACCAGCGCCCACACCGGCAGGCGAAGGGCGCGGGTGGCGGCGTCGATGCCGGCGGAATCCAGATGTTCGCGCCCCGCTTCGATGCGGCGCAGGGCCTCGGGCGTCAGGTCGAGGGCGGCGGCCAGATCGTCCGGCGACACCCCCCTCTGGTCGCGCCAGCGCCGGATGCGGGCGCCGACGACGGCGTCCATCGGATCAATCCCCGGAAAGCCCAGAACCGAACCCATGGCGTCCTCCCGACGCGCGCGTCCTGCGACGCTGTCTATTCAGGCATCCTGATCCCATTGGAAGGCCGCGTCCAGCCAGTCACCCAGACGGCCATCGGGACGGGCCAGGGCGCTGATGCGGGCCATCTCGTCCGCCGACAGTTCGAAGTCGAAGATGTCGAAGCTCTCGCGGGCGCGTTCGACCTTTGTTGTGCGCGGAATGGCGATCACGCCCTGCTGGATGAACCAGCGCAGGGTGACCTGGCCGTTGGTCTTGCCGTGAGCCTTGGCGATCTCGCCGATCACGACGTCCTCGGCGATCTTTCCCTGGGCCAGCGGTGACCAGGCGGTGATGGACGAGCCCAGCTCGCGCGCCGTCTCGATCAGGGTCTTCTGCGACAGATAGGGATGATACTCGACCTGATTGGTCACCAGCGGCGCCTTCGACAGGGCCGCCGCCTCACGGAACAGGCTTGAGGGGAAGTTCGACAGGCCGATGTGACGGGTGAAGTCCTTCTCCCGCGCCTCGTTCAGAGCGTCGATCGTCTCCTTGAGCGAGGGCGTCGGCTTGGGCCAGTGCAGCAGCAGCAGGTCGGGCGTCAGGCCCAGGCTGATCGCAGACTCTTCGGCCTGGCGCAGCAGGGCGTCGCGATGGAAGTGCTCGACCCAGATCTTGGTGGTCACGAAGATCTCGTCGCGGGCCACGATGCCTTCCGCTACGGCGTCGGCGATGCCGTCGCCCACGGCCTTCTCGTTCTTGTAGATCCAGGCCGTGTCGATGTGGCGATAGCCGATGCGCAGGGCCTCCAGCACCATGCGCCGGGCGTCGTCGGCTTCCAGCTGCCAGGTGCCGAAACCGAGAAGCGGAATCTCCACGCCCGAGGCGATGACGGTCGGCTGATCGGAATAGGGCATGGGAGGCTCCGGCATTAAGGAGCGCTCGATATAGGCGCTCGATCAGGCCTCGCCATTGTCCAGCCAGTGGAAAATCTGATCCCACAAAGGCTCCATGCCCTTTCGGAAGGCGCCCTCGTGGCCGATACGCCGCGCGCCGAAGTCGGCGGGGGCGTGGACACTGATCTCGGACGGGGCCTTGGGGTAAACCGTCAGCAGGTCGCGCGCGGTGCTCGGCGTGGCGATGGGGTCGTCGGTGAAGATCCAGGATCGGATGGGCGCGGTCACCGCCTCGTAATGATGGGGCCGCAAGCTCGTTTCCAGCTCGCGCGAGAAGTATGCCCGCTTCAGGCACCAGCGCCGCCAGGTGGTGAAGACGCCGCGCGGCAGGTCGGTCCCGCCCCACAGGCCGCCGCCCTTGATATAGCCGTGCCGCATCAGGCTGAACGGGCCGAAGCCCAGCCAGAAGAAGAGCTCCAGCGGATTGTAGCTGCGGTGGTGCCCGCCCCACCATCCGGTGCCGACCGAGACGAAGGCGTGGCGGTCGATCCGGTCCTGATTGGCCATGAAGCCCAGGAAATGCCCGCCGACGCTGTGGCCGACATGGACGACGCGCAGGCCCGGCGCCGCCGCGATCAGGGCGTCCAGGGCGGCGGGCATGTCCAGCCGGCCCCAGTCGGGGTAGTCCATCGCCATCGCCTTCAGGTCATCGGGCCGCGACCCGGCGATGCCGCGAAAATCATAGGTCAGCACCGCCGCGCCCTGGCTCGCCAGATGCCGCGCGAACCGCTCATAGAAGCCCTTGGGAAAGCCCGTCCCCGACGACACCAGCACGGCGATGCGCGGCTCCGCCGCCGACACCAGTCGCATCGACAGCGGATAGCCGTCGGGGGCCGGGGCGTGAAAGTCGCGGGTCACGAGCTCGGTCATAGGGTCCGTCCTGTTTGGAAACGAACTCTAGGCGATTGACGTGGCGTCAGGTCAAGGCTTGGCGGGTTCGGACGCGGTGGTCGGGCCGAGGGCGAGGACGCCGTCGAAGGCGCCGTTGCCATAGGGCTGGATGACGACGCCCCGCGCGGCGGCGTCGTAGGTCTCCGGCAAGGGATTGGCGCCGCAGGCTTCGCCTCTGCAGTTCCAGGCGGTTCCGCCCTGCGGAACCGCATAGAGGCTGACGACCTCGGCGGACGGTAGATGCACCACCGCCGGGGTCAGGTTGAAGCTCTCGATCATCTTTTTCTGCGCATGAATGTTGCCGACCAGGACCAGCATCCGGCTGTCCGGCGCCTTGCGCGCGGCGGTCGCCAGTCGATGACCCATGTCCAACTCGGAGTAGGATTGGTTGAAGCCCTGAACGCGCGGGCTGTCGGGGGCGAAGGCGACGACCTTGAGGCTGGGCGTCTCGCGCTGCATCGCCCGCAGGCGCAGCAACAGGTCCAGAACGGCGACGCTGCCGCGCCCGTCATGATGGACGAAGGGGCCGTGCGGATAGGCGGCCAGGATGGCGCGCGCTGCCTGCTCGCTTTCGGCCGCCATGAAGGCGTCCATCATGGGCTGCATGCCTTCCGAGAATTCGAGCGCGACCGTCACCGGTCCCTTGTCCCGCGCGGCGCAGACCATGTCGGCGAAAGCGGCGGGGGTCTCGGCCGTGCCGTGCATCTCGCCGACGACGACGTAGCGGATCTCGTCCTTCCACAGGGCTTCGACGCCGGGAACGGGCGTGCAGGCGGCGGGCGCAGCGAGGGCGGCGGCGGCCAGAAGGGCGGCGATCATGGCGTTCTCCTCAATAGGCCAGGGCGTTGCCGTCCTTGCGCATCTCGGTGGCCGCGCCGTAGGTCCAGCGGCCCTGTGCGTTTATCTGCTTCATGACGTTCTGATAGCCGCCGAAGCCGCCGTCGGGCGGGCCGAGGTCCCAGCCCATGGCGGTCAGCTGCTGCCTGGTGGCTTCGGGCACGCCGGTTTCCAGGTGCAGCTTGCCGACGCCCTCGGCGGGCTGGCCGGTCGGCTCGGACGAGCCATAGTGCTGCCAGCGCGGGCTGTCCCCAGCCTGCTGCGGGTCGAGGCCATAGTCGACCATGTTGATGATGATCTGGGCCTGCCCCTGGGGCTGCATCCCGCCGCCCATGACGCCATAGGCCAGCCAGGGCTCCCCGTCCTTGCAGGCGAAGCCGGGAATGATGGTGTGGAAGGGTCGCTTGCCCGGCGCATAGACATTGGGATGGCCGTCGGTCAGGGCGAACAGCTCGCCCCGGTCCTGGAACATGAAGCCCAGGGTCCCGCCGTCGGGACCATCCGGCGTCAGGCCCGAACCCATGCCGCGATAGTTGGACTGGATCCAGCTGACCATCATCCCGTCCTTGTCGGCCACGCTGAAATAGGTGGTGTCGCCTTGGGTCGGGGCGTCGCCGGGGAAGACCCGATCCATGACGCGATCCGGGTTGATCAGCCTGGCGCGCTCGGCGGCGTAGGCCTTGGAGTTCAGCCAGGCGGTCGGGGCCTTGGCGAAGCGCTCGTCGGCGAAGTAGCGGGCGCGATCCTCGAAGGCCAACCGCTTGGCCTCGGCCTGGACGTGGATCGAGGCGGCGGACTGGAAGCCCATGGCCTTGAGGTCGAACTGCTCGCAGATGTTCAGGATCTGGTTGGTCGACAGGCCCTGGGTGTTCGGCCCCAGGCTATAGACCTCGACCCCGCGATAGGTGGTCATCAGCGGCTCGACCCATTCGGTGCGGTGGGCGGCCAGGTCGGCGCGGGTCATCCAGCCGCCGATCCGCTTGAAATAGCGCTCGATATGATCGGCGATGGCCCCGTCGTAGAAGGCGTCGCGACCGCCTTCGGCGATCATCCGATAGGTGCGGCCCAGGTCCGGGTTGGCGAAAATCTCGCCCGTCTTCGGCGTGCGGCCGTCGGGGCGGTACACCTTCTTGCGGTTGTCGTTCTCCTCGATCTGGGCGCTGGCGCGGTCGAAGCCGGCCATGTTGCGTTCCAGATACCAGGCGATGACCTCAGGCACGGGCACGCCCTGTTCGCACAGTTCGGCGACGGGAATCAGGACGTCCTTCCAAGGCAGCTTGCCGTAACGCTGGTGCGCGCTCCACCAGGCGTCGACCGTGCCGGGCACGTTGACGGTCACGGCGCCGTACTTGGGCAGATAGCCGTCCACGGCCTTCGAGCGGGCGGTCGCCAGCGACAACGCGAGAGGACTATTCCCCGAACCGTTGAAGCCGACGACCTTCTTCTGGCTCGGGTCCCACATCAGGCAGAAGGCGTCGCCGCCGATGCCGTTGGCGGTTGGCTCCAGGAAACCGAGGGCGGCGTTGATGGCGATGGCGGCGTCGATGGCCGAGCCGCCGCGTCGCAGGGTGTCCAGACCGATCAGGGTGGCGGCGGGATGGGCCGTCGCTGCCGCGCCGTTTGCGCCCCAGACGGTCGAGCGGCCGACGAATTTCGGCCCTGTCACCCGGTCGCCGATGCCGACGCCGGCGTAGGGATCTGCGGGGCGAGACGAGGCGGAGGCGGCGGCTGCGGTGGCGGGCGCCGGCGTCGTCTGGGCGGCGACCGAGCCAGCCCCGGCCAGAAGGGCGCCCGCAGGCAAACTGGACAGGAAGGTGCGGCGACGCATGGCGGATTCCCCCGAAAACTGACGGTCTGCATCAAGGACCGGCATTGTCTCGGGGGCAAGCGGGGATGGCGTTCAGGCCAAGAAAAAGGGCCGCTCCCGGAGGAGCGGCCCTGATTCATTGAGAGCGGAGCTAAGTCCTACTCGATGTCTTCGTTCAGCAGACCGACCTTGTAGAAGCCGTTTTCCTGAAGCTTGTTCATGACTTCCATGAACTGGTTGTACTTCACTTCCGGCTGGGCGCGGACGAAGACGCGCTCTTCGCGGCAGTCCGTCGTCACGTTCTGCGCGGCGCAGACGTCGGCCGGGAGGGTGGCGACCGAGGTTTCTTTCTCGGCGATGTAGATGCTGCCCGACTCCTGGATCGTGACGTACACGGGTTCCTTGGGCTTTTCATTGGTTTCGCTGGGAACCGCCGGCGGCAGGTCCAGCTTGATCGACACGGTGGCCAGCGGCGCGGCGACCATGAAGATGATCAGCAGCACCAGCATGATGTCGACGAACGGCGTGACGTTGATGTCAGCGTTCTGTTCGATCGTTTTGCCACCCTGGCCCGCGGGACCGGAAAGTTTAGAGCCCATACGCCGTCGTCTCCATCACAGCTCGCATTCTCCGGCGAGCAGCACTCAAAGGTATGGATCGTCTCTTGGCGTCCCGCGCCGGGCTTGTAAAGCCGTCTTGCGTGACGAATTCGCGTCAAAGGGCAATAAGATTGCCAAATCGGTCGTTTCGCAGGTGCGAGACGACCGGATCAAACCCCTTGCGACTCAGCCTCTTGTCCTCAGCCCCTGGCCAGCTTGAGGAAGCGGTCGGCCAGGGCCGGGTCGTCCTTGAAGGCGCCGGTGAAGCGGGTGGTGATGGTGGTGACGTGGCGGTGATGAACGCCGCGCGTGGTCATGCACTGGTGCGCCGCATCGACCAGGACGGCCACGCCGCGCGGCTGCAGGTGCGATTCGATGGCCTCGATGATGTCGTTGGTCAGGGTCTCCTGGTTCTGCAGGCGACGGGCGAAGATCTCGACCACGCGCGCCAGCTTGGAGATGCCCACGACCTTCTCGCCCGGCAGGTAGGCGACATAGGCCTTGCCGAGGAAGGGGGCCATGTGGTGCTCGCAGTGGCTCTCGATCTCGATGTCGCGCAGGATGACCATGTCGTCATAGCCGGTCACGTCCTCGAAGGTGCGCGACAACTCCTTGCCCGCATCGGCGTCGTAACCGTCGAACCATTCGCCATAGGCGTCGACCACCCGCTTGGGCGTGTCGATCAGGCCGGGGCGCGAGGGATCGTCGCCCGCCCAGGCGATCAGGGTGCGCACGGCCTCCAGCGCCTGTTCGCGGCTGGGGCGCACGACGGCGGTCTCTTCGGTGACGAGGACGGGCTTGGCGGGCGAAGTGCTCATGAACTGATCCAGCGGGGCGGGGAGACCGCCAAGGCTACCTTTTACCAATCAAGTATGACTGTGTATCAGGCCGCTATATGGGACACGTCGTCCGTCCCGCAAGAAAACTCGCAAAAGACTGTCACCCATGCCGTTGCACATCCACGACACCCTTCGCCGTGAAAAGCGCGCCTTCACGCCGCGCGATCCGAACCGGGTGACGCTCTATGTCTGCGGTCCGACGGTCTATGACTACGCCCATATCGGCAATGCGCGTCCGCCGGTGGTGTTCGACGTTCTGGTGCGACTGCTGCGCCGGACCTATGGCCCGGACAAGGTCATCTACGCCCGCAACGTCACCGACGTGGACGACAAGATCAACGCCAAGGCCGCCCGCGAAGGCGTGGCCATAGGCGAGATCACGGCGCGGTACGAGGCGGCCTACCTGGCCGACATGGGCCTGCTGAACGTCAGCCCGCCGGACATCGCCCCCCACGTCACCGACTACATCGAGGCGATCACGGCCCAGATCCAGGCCATCATCGACGCCGGCAACGCCTATGCCGCCGAGGGTCATGTCCTGTTCGATGTCTCGAGCTATCCGTCCTACGGCGCACTGTCGGGCCGCAACCTGGACGACATGATTGCCGGCGCCCGCGTCGAGGTTGCGCCTTATAAAAAGAACTCGCACGACTTCGTCCTGTGGAAGCCGTCCAAGGCGGACGAGCCGTCCTGGCCGAGCCCGTGGGGCGAAGGGCGTCCCGGCTGGCACATCGAGTGCTCGGCCATGATCGAGCAGACCCTCGGCCTGCCCATCGACATCCACGGCGGCGGCATCGACCTGGTCTTCCCGCACCACGAGAACGAGATCGCCCAGGGCGTCTGCGCCCATGGTCACGCCCACGGCGACCAGGCCCACGACGAATACGCCCGCTACTGGATGCACAACGGTTTCCTGACGGTGGACGCCGAGAAGATGTCCAAGTCGATCGGCAACGTCCTTCTGCTGCATGATCTGGTGAAGGCCATGCCGGGCGAGGTGGTGCGCTGGGCCTTGCTGAGCGCCCACTATCGTCAGCCGCTGGACTGGAACCAGACCCTGCTGGATCAGTCGCGCAAGAACCTGGACCGCCTCTACGGCGTCCTGCGCGACGCCGACGCCCGGCTGGGCGATTTCGATCTCTCCGTCCTGGAAGAGGCCGAGATGGAGCTGGCCGAGAACGCCCTCGACCCGGTGCTGGACGCGCTGGAGGACGACCTCAACACGCCGGGCGCCATCGCCCAGTTGTTCGGGCTGGGCAACGCCCTGCGCGACCTGCTGAACGATGCTGAGGCCGACATCAACGACGTGGCCATGGCGCGCTGGAGCCTGGTCGAGGCCGCCGGCCTGCTGGGCGTGCTGGCCCTGACGCCGGACGAATGGTTCGAGGGCGGCGATCCGGCCTTGAAGGCCGAGGTCGAAGGGCTGCTGGAGCAGCGCGCCGTCGCCCGCGCCGAAAAGAACTGGGGCGAGGCCGACCGTGTCCGCGATCGCCTGAATGAACTGAACGTCGTCGTCATGGACGGCCCGCAAGGCGCGACCTGGCGGGTGAAGGGGTAAGGGGAGGCGGACGACGCGCGGGCTCAATCGCGGACCGGTGAATTCCGCATCCGCCCCGCTATCGTTTCCAACCGGTTAACCGTATTCAGGGCATAGGGGCGGGCTAGTAGTCGGATCGTCCCATGCGCGCGCCCCTGAACACTCTTCACGTCGCTGTCCTGATGGGCGGCCTGTCGTCGGAACGCGAGGTTTCGCTGTCCTCGGGCCGAGGCTGCGCCGACGCCCTGGAAGGGCAGGTCGCCAAGGTCACGCGTGTCGACGCGGGTCGCGATCTGGCCCAGGTGCTGACGGCCCTGAAACCCGACGTCGTCTTCAACGCCCTGCATGGCGAATGGGGCGAGGACGGCTGCGTTCAGGGCATCCTTGAGACCCTGCGCATTCCCTATACCCACTCCGGCGTCCTCGCCTCGGCCCTGGCCATGGACAAGGATAAGTCCAAGGCCGTGCTGCGCGCGGCGGGCGTTGTCGTCCCCGGCGGCGGCCTGTTCGACCGCAAGGCGGTGGCGGCGGATCACGTCATTCAGCCCCCCTATGTCATCAAGCCGAACGCTGAGGGCTCCTCGGTCGGCGTCTATGTCATCCAGCCGGGCGACGCGCCCTGCGCCATCGTCGGCGACGACAGCTGGACCTATGGCGACCTGGTTATGGTCGAGCCCTTCATCGCGGGCAAGGAACTGGCCGTCACGGTCCTGGGCGAGGCCAGCGGCCCGCGCGCCCTGACCGTCACCGACATCACCCCGACCAAGGGTTTCTACGACTACGAGGCTAAATACGCTCCGGGCGGCTCCAAGCATGTCCTGCCCGCTGAGCTGCCGGCCCACGTCTTTGATAAGGCTTTACGTCAGTCGGAACTCGCTCATACGGCCATGGGCTGCCGCGGCGTGTCCCGGGCCGATTTTCGTTATGACGATGTTAACGACGTTCTCGTTCTTCTGGAGGTCAACACACAGCCCGGCATGACGCCGACCTCGCTCAGTCCCGAGCAGGCGGCCTATGTCGGGATGGCATATCGTGATCTGGTTCGGTGGATGGTGGAGGACGCCTCATGCCCGCGGTAGTGCGTGGCGGTCGGCGACAGGGTTCGACGAAGGGGAGGGGGCAGGGCTCCCGCAACGCTCCGGCCACGCCGGGCAAGGTCGCCGCCATCGGTCGGCTGGACCTGTCGCCGCGCGCCGTTCTGATCTCCATCGTGGCGGGCGTCGTGGTGCTGGGCGGGGTCCTGGCCACCGGGGCGCGCGCCGAGCGTATTTCCAACTCGGTCTCCAACCGCTTCGACAGCGTCACGTCCAGCATGGGCCTGAAGGTCAGGAACCTGCACGTCACCGGCGCCTCGCCCGAGGCCAGGGCGGCAATCCAGCAGGCCGTCGGCGTCAGCGCCGACCAGCCTATCGTCAGTCTGGATTTGAACGCCGTGCGCGACCGGGTGCAGGCCGTGGGCTGGGTTAAGGAGGCGCGCGTGGTGCGCCTGCTGCCCGACACACTGATCGTCGACGTCAAGGAACATGACCGTCTGGCCGTCTGGCAGACCGGCGGCCACGCCTACGTCATCGACAGCCGGGGCCAGGTCATCCAGGGCGCCGACGCGGGCCGCTATCCCAAGCTTCCGCTGGTCGTCGGCAAGGGCGCCGATCAGACCGCCGCCGAGATCCTTCCGCTGTTGGCCCAGCGCCCGCGCCTGATGGCGCGCATTGAGGCCCTGGTCAGGGTGGACGAACGCCGCTGGGATCTGCGCCTCAAGGACGGCGCCCTGATCCAGCTGCCTGCCGTGGATCAGGACAGCGCCCTGATCCGCCTCGACGCGCTGGACCAGCGCGAACGCCTTCTCGATCTGGGCTTCGCCCGGGTCGATCTCCGCACGCCCGAGGAGGTCGCCGTCCGGCCCTCCGAAGGCGCTGTCTGACACGACTATTCAGGATACGAGCATCATGGCCGGACGCAGCCGAGACACGAACACGGATCAAGCCAAGGGCGCCCCGCGGGCTCCGGCCGTGGCCGCGCTCGACCTGGGCCAGTCCAAGGTCGCCTGCTTCATCATGAAGCCCGAGGGCGTGCGCCACGCCGACCGCACCATCCGCGTCGCGGGCGCCAGCCACGTCCAGTCGCGCGGCGTGCGCGGCGGGGCCATCGTCAACATGGACGAGGCGGCCCAGGCCATCGGCCACGCGGTCGAGCGCGCCGAGCGCGCCGCCGGCTCGCCCGTTTCCGGCGTCATCGTCACCACGGCCATCGGCCAGATGGCCAGTCACCGGGTCCAGGCCCGCGTGTCTCTGGGCGCTCATCCGATCAGCGATGGCGATCTGGCCCGCGCCATCGGCATGGCCCTGGCCCAGATCCGTCTGCCCAACCGCCGCCCGATCCACGTCCTGCCCATCGCCTGGTCGGTGGACGGGGCGCGCGGCGTCCATGATCCGCGCTCGATGCGCGGGGGCTCGCTGGGGCTGGACCTGCTGGTCGTCTCCATGTCTGAAGGCTCCTTCGGCGCCCTCAGCCACTGCCTCGAACTGGCTCACCTTGACCTGCAAGGCGTGGCCGCCGCCCCGGTCGTCTCCTCGCTCGCCGCGCTGGAAGAGGACGAGATGGAGCTGGGCAGCGTCTGCATCGACATGGGCGGCGGCTCGACCTCGGCGGCCGTCTGGGGCGGGCGCTCCCTGCTGCATATCGAAAGCCTCAACGTCGGCGGTGATCACGTCACCGCCGACATCGCGCGCGGCCTGTCGACTTCCAAGGTCGGCGCCGAGCGCCTGAAGACCCTGCACGGCTCGGCCATGGCCAGCGCCAACGAGGACCGCGAGATGCTGGAGGCCCCGCCGCGCGGCGAGGACCCGTCCGCCGGCCCCGTCATCGTCCCGCGCGCCATGCTCAAGACCGTCATCGCCCCGCGCGTCGAGGAAACCCTCGAACTGCTGCGCGACCGGCTCAAGCACGCCGGGGTCGGCATGGACCCGGGCGCGGGCATCGTCCTGACCGGCGGGGCCAGCCAGTTGAACGGCGTGCGTGAACTGGCGGTGCGCGTCTTCGACCGCCCCGTCCGCCTGGGCAAGCCGCAACGCGCGCCCCACCTGGCCGACGCCGCCTCCGGCCCGGCCTTCTGCTCGGCCTCGGGCGTCCTGCTGCGCGCCGCCTACGGCCCGCGCGAGGCCGTCTCGGCCCGCAAGCTGATGTCCCGTCAGATCACCGCCGCCGACGCCCCCAAGGTGCACCGCGGCGGCATGGTGGCCCGCGCCGCCGGCTGGCTGCGCGACAACCTGTAGGGCCTGAGTGGCTTGCAACAGCTCGGGGTTGCGGCTTTTCCGCGCAAATCGGCCGGTTGCAGTCCGCGTTGATCGCGTGAGCGACGATTAAATTGCGTCGCTCAAGGTGACCGACGGCCAGAATCCGAAAAATTTTTCCACCTAGGGCGCGTTCATTGCAAATGTTCACGCTCATCGAACGTTTTTCGGCGGTCTGTGACCTTAGTGTGTTCTGATTGTAACAGTTCTGGCGCGCAATCGCCTGATTTGGGTCGCAATCATTGTTCGCCGGGCGATTTCGATTAAACGGAGCAGTTAGGCACGTGGTCGTTCGGCGATCGCGGTGTTGTGTCATTTTCCATTTGGGGGTCCCGACTAATGCATCTGAAGCGCAATTTCCTGTTTGGGACGACTGTCCTTGCGGGTCTGATGGCGGCGTCGGCTCCGGCGTTCGCTCAATCGGCCCAGCCGGCGCAGTCGGAACAGGCTACGACGGTTGAGGAAATCGTCGTCACCGGTTCGCGTATCCGTCGCGACCCGACGACCGCTCCGACCCCGCTGATCCAGGTCAGCCGCGAGACCCTGCTGACCACGGGTCAGAACACGGTCATCGACTATCTGGCCACCATTCCGGCCCTGATGAACTCGCAGGTTCCGTCCGACACCACGGCGGGCGTCCTGAACGCCGGCGGCCTGTCGCTGCCGAACCTTCGCTCGCTGGGCTCGGGCCGCACCTTGACCCTGGTTGACGGTCGTCGCCACGTGGGTTCGCCGCAGGGCACTCTGGCTGTCGACGTCGACACCATCCCGCGCCTGCTTATCGAAAGCGTGGAAATCGTCACGGGCGGCGCCTCGTCGGTTTACGGCGCCGACGCCGTTTCCGGCGTGCTGAACTTCAAGCTGCGCAAGGACTTTGAAGGTCTGGAACTCGACGCGCGTTGGGCTCAGCTCAACGACGGCGGTCAGGATTCGGAACGCGTTTCGGTTCTGGCGGGCAAGAATTTCTTTGACGATCGTCTGAATGTCTACGGCTTCGCCGAATATGAGCGCCTGGACGAAGTCCTGGCCTCGGACATCGATTGGCTGGGAGAAGCCTGGGGCCTGGTCACGCGCGACACCGACACGGCTGCGCAGCCCTATGACGGCATCATGGATACGCAACTGTATCGTGACCGTCGCAGCCTGCAGATCATGAAGTGGGGTCAGGTTACCCTGGCTAACAACTACCAGCCCAGCGCCCTGAACAACCCGAACGTCATTCCGACCGGTCAGTGCACCACCACCTCGATCACCTCTGCTTCGTGCTTTGGCGTTGCTCCGGGCAAGACCTACGTCTTCAACGGCACCAGCGCGCGCTTGGCCGACTTCGGTAACTGGGTTCAGGTGAACGGCGTCAACCGCGTGACGAATGTCGGCGGCGACGGCGAGAACCCCAACACGACCTTCAACGTCGATTCCACCCTGCCGCAATCCGAGAACGCTCGCTTCCAGGTCGGTGCGAACTTCAAGATCACGCCCAACATCAACCTGTATGCTGAGGCCAAGTACGTCGACGAGACGACGAACCTGGCCACGGGTAACTCGTTCGGCGACATCTATATTTCGGACACGCTGAACGCCAACAACTCGATGCAGATCCTCAGCACGTCGGCCTATACGACGCGCACGGACAACGCCTTCCTGCCGGCTGAACTGGCCGCCGCCATCCGCAACAACCGCGCGACCACCTACGGCGCCGCCAGCGCGACGGCTCCTGGTGCGGTCACCGGCGATACGGCTGCTCCGTTCGCTCGTTACTCCGCCTGGCTGCTGGACCGCCCGCAGACCAACGAGAAGCAACTGCAGCGCTACGTTCTGGGTCTGAACGGCAACGCCGGCGATGTCAGCTTCGTCAAGAACCTGGACTGGGACATCGGCTACACCTACGGCCGTATGGACAACCTGAACGTCGAGCGCGGTCTGGACATCGAGCGTTTCTCGTACGCCATGGACGCCGTGCGCGACACGGCGGGCGTGCTCGGCCAGGCCGGCGCCATCGTCTGCCGCGTGCAGCTGCTGACTGCAAACGGTGGCACTGTGACCAACCGCAACCCGAACGTCGGCGGCACCCTGAACGCCAACTCGGACGTGGTGAAGAACTGTAAGCCGCTGAACGTCTTCGGCGCCGGCAACCAGAGCGCTGAAGGCCTTAACTACGTCCGCGCTCAACTGCAGATCGAGCAGGTCAACGAGCAGCACGACGCCGTGGCTTCGGTCTCGGGTCAGCTGTGGGACTTCTGGGGCGCCGGCCGTATCGGTCTGGCCCTGGGCGCCGAGTACCGCAAGGAGTACACGGAAGGACTGGGCCGTAGCCGCTCGTTGGGCACCACCTACGCCCAGCTGAACGGCGGCGCCGACTTCATGCCGGCCGAGTATGAGACGAAGGAAGCCTTCGCGGAGCTCTCGATCCCGCTGATGCGCGACTCCTTCCTGGGCGACTATGCTGAACTGAGCGCCAGCTATCGCTACAGCGACTTCTCGACCTTCGGCGAAAGCGACGTCTATGGCGTGAACCTGGTCTACCGTCCGATCCCGGACATCGCCTTCAAGACCAGCTTCAACACCTCGGTTCGTGCGCCGACCCTGTCGGAAACGAACTCGCCGTTCACGCAGACCTTCCTGAACTTCAACGATCCCTGCGCCACCCTGGCTATCCAGAACATGGCGGACCGTGAGAAGGCGGCCAACCGCGTCGTCAACTGCGCGGCCCTGGCGCAGCAGTTCGGCCTGACGTTCAACTTCACGGACCCGACGGCGGCCAACGCCTATCGTCCGGACTATGGTTCGAGCGTCGCGGGCAAGAACGGCGGCAACCCGTTCCTGAAGCCGGAAGAGTCGGAGTCCTTCACCTTCTCGACGGTTCTGAAGCCGCGCTTCATCCCGAACTTCTCGCTGGTGCTCGACTACTACGAGATCCAGATCGACAATGTGATCGCTGCTGTGACCGCCCAGGTCGCCGCCGAAAACTGCGTCAGCGGCCCGGGCCTGAACGCCAGCGCCTGCGCCACCCTGACCCGCACCGGCGTCAACGATCCGAACACGCCGCGCGACGACCGCTTCCTGCTGATCGACTTCATCCAGAGCTCGATCAACTACGCCAAGCGTAACGTTCGTGGTCTGGACTTCACGACGAACTACACGTTCGACACGGAAGAAATGATCGGTCGCAACTGGGGTCGTTTCACCCACAGCCTGAACGGTTCGTGGCTGATCGAGCAGAAGAACTTCAACAACATCGAGAACCCGTACGACTACACGGAACTCTCGAGCAACCTGTTCTATCCGCGCGTTCGCTTCTCGTCGACCCTGACCTGGCAGACGCCGATCGAGCCCCTGCGCATCAGCTGGGTGGCCGACTGGCAAACCGCCCAGGACATCGTGCGTGAACGTGACTTCGTGCAGAACGCCGACCAGCGTGAGACGAAGTACATGGACAGCGAGAACTTCCTGCGGAACGACTTCTCGGTCCGTTACCAACTGCGCGAAGACCTGACCGTGACGGGTACGGTCCAGAACGCCTTCGACGCCGAACAGGCGCGTTGGCTGGGCGCGACCCTGTACTCGAACTTCGACCCCTATGGTCGTCGCTACTCGATCAGCCTGAACTACCGTCCCTGGTAAGTTCGGTCTGAACTGAAACGGAAGGGCGGCTCGAAAGAGCCGCCCTTTTTGTTTGCGGGTTGAACGCCGTCGCTGAAAAATGAAGGAAATCTGCGGCCAAGCTGAGGATGCGGGCTTTCAAACCTTCCGACTCATATTACCGGAGTAACACTCCGTTAACTCAAAAGGGGTTTTCCTTAACACGCTCATAACCAATGCGATTCGGCGGGGATTTCGCATTGGGGTTAACGGGCAGGGTCGGAAAGTCGGAACAAGAACATGTCTCTCTCGCTGGTGAAGCCGCAACACACGGAACTGAAGCCCCGGATCGTCGTCTTCGGCGTCGGCGGCGCGGGCGGAAACGCCGTGAACAACATGATCGACGCCGGCCTTGAAGGGGTCGAGTTCGTCGTCGCCAACACCGATGCCCAGCACCTCAGCTTCGCCAAGACCGACCGCCGCATTCAACTGGGCGAGACCATCACCCAGGGTCTCGGCGCCGGCGCCCACCCCGAAGTCGGCATGAACGCCGCCGAGGAGAGCGCTGACGAGATTCACGCGCACCTGGACGGCGCGCACATGGTCTTCATCACCTGCGGCATGGGCGGCGGCACCGGCACCGGCGCGGCCCCCGTCATCGCCAAGTGCGCCCGCGACCGCGGCATCTTGACCGTCGGCGTCGTCACCAAGCCCTTCACCTTCGAGGGCCGTCACCGCATGCGTCTGGCGGACTCGGGCGTCGCCGAACTGCAGCGCTACGTCGACACCCTGATCGTCATCCCGAACCAGAACCTGTTCCGTGTCGCCAACGAGCGCACGACCTTCGCCGACGCCTTCGGCATGGCCGACCAGGTGCTGCACTCGGGCGTCCGCTCGATCACCGACCTGATGATCCTGCCGGGCCTGATCAACCTCGACTTCGCCGACGTCCGCGCCGTCATGTCCGAAATGGGCAAGGCGATGATGGGCACGGGCGAGGCCACGGGCGACGACCGCGCCCTGCTGGCGGCCCAGAACGCCATCGCCAACCCGCTGCTGGACGAAACCAGCCTCAAGGGCGCCAAGGCCGTGCTGGTGAACATCACCGGCGGTCTGGACATGACGCTGCTGGAAGTGGACGAGGCCGCCAACGCCATCGCCGCCGAAGTGGACGGTGACGCCAACATCATCTTCGGCGCCGCCTTCGACCCGGCCCTGGACGGCAAGATCCGCGTCTCGGTCGTCGCCACCGGCATGGACGAGGCCGTCATCCAGAAGATCGAACCCCAGGGTTCGGCCTTCTCGGACCGCCGCCCGACCGCTGCCGCGCCGCGTCAGCCGGAAGTCCGCATCGACCCGGTTCGCGAACCGGCCCGCGCGCCCGAGCC
This sequence comes from Brevundimonas sp. NPDC007368, assembly GCF_042869015.1. Lineage (NCBI taxonomy): Bacteria > Pseudomonadati > Pseudomonadota > Alphaproteobacteria > Caulobacterales > Caulobacteraceae > Brevundimonas > Brevundimonas sp. NPDC007368. Next base: position 682,257 of record NZ_JBIAFA010000001.1, read on the forward strand.
CGCTCCGGTCTATGAAGCCCCGGCCGCCCGCGCCGCGCCCGAACCGCGCCCGGAGCCCGTCATCCACGACGCGCCCCGCAATCTGGAGCCGATCGTCGATCCCTGGGTCGAGGAGTACGAATCCGGCGCCGTTCGCGCGGAACCCGCCGCCGCCTCGCAGGGCGATCTCTACTTCGACCGCGGTCAGCAACAGCAGCCGCAAGCCCGTCCGGCCCCGCGCCGCGAAGAGCCGGTCGCTGAAGAAGAATACTACGACGACCGTGATCACCGCCGCAGCGGCTGGAGCCTGTTCGGCAAGAAGCGCCAGCAGCCGCAACAGCAGCAGTCGCAGCCGTCCTATGCTCCGTCGCCGTCGTCCAACCGCACGACCCAGCAACTGCGCCAGTCCCAATCGGTCCAGCCGACCCTGGACTATCAGGCCGGCCAGGCTGAGGACGACGACCTGGAAATCCCGTCCTTCCTTCGCCGCCTCGCGAACTGATCGGACGAAACCCTGATTGAAACGCCCCGGAGCCCAGCTCCGGGGCGTTCTAGTTGTTAGGGCCTGTCGTCAGACCGAAACATTTCGAAACCCATCTTTCATTTCGCGCTTGAGCCGTCGTGGCTAAACGACAGGCGAGGCGAACTCCGCACGACTGCGCGGAGCCGCGCAGTACAGAGAGTTTCCATTGTCGGTCCGTAACGACCATCACGAACAGACCATCGTCGCTCCGGCCATCACAGCCGGCGTGGGCGTCCATACCGGCCAGCGCGTCAAGCTGGTCGTGCGTCCGGCTGCGCCCGGCGCGGGCATCGTCTTCGTGCGCACCGACATCACCGACCGCGACAACCGGATCCCCGTCTCGGGCGAGGCTGTCGTCGACGCCCGCCTGAACACCATGATCGAGAACGCGGCGGGCGTGCGCCTGTCGACCATCGAGCACCTGATGGCCGCCCTGTGCGCGCTCGGCGTCTCCAACGCCGTGATCGAGGTCGACGGCCCCGAGCTGCCGATCCTGGACGGCTCGGCCCTGCAGTTCGTGCAACTGCTGGACCGCGCTGGCTTCCGCCGTCAGGAAGCCCCGATCCGCTACATCGAGATCCTCAAGCCGATCCGGGTGGAGGAGGGCGACAAGTCCGCCGTCCTCAAGCCCTGCGACCGTTACGAGATGCGCTTCGAGATCGACTTCCCCACGCCGGTCATCGGCAATCAGGTGGTGGACTTCGTCGTGGACGAGGCGACCTTCCGCTCGGACATCATGGCCGCCCGCACTTTCGGCTTCGCCCATGAGGTCGAGGCCCTGCGTCAGGCCGGTCTGGCTCGCGGTGGTTCGCTGGAAAACGCCATGGTCATCGACGGTGACGAAATCCTGAACCCTGGCGGTCTGCGCATGGAACGCGAGTTCGTGCGCCACAAGGCCCTGGACGCCATCGGCGACCTCTATGTCCTCGGCGCGCCGCTGCTGGGCCGTTACGAAGGCGTCAAGGCGGGCCACGCCCTGAACAACAAGCTGGTCCGCGCCCTGCTGGCCCAGCCCGACGCCTGGCGCGAAATCACCCGCGTCCCCGACATGGCGATGGCGGGCTAATCAGCCCAGGCTGATCGTCGAGATCAACCGCCCGAAATCCGGCTCTTCCGCCAAGAAGGCGCGACGGTTCGAGTAGAAGCGGCCTGCGTCCGCGCGCGTGTCGTCGCCGGTCCAGGCGGCGTCGCCGACGCCGGACTGCTCCAGCCGCCACAGGACGAAGCCGGGCAGGTCGAACAGGCGCTTGTCCTCGGTCGCGCCGGGGGCGAAGAAGCGCTCGCTGCCCGGATCATGGCGGGCGAAGCGCTCTTGATAGTCAGCGCCGACCTCATAGCTGGCCTGGGCGATGCAGGGGCCGACGACGGCGACCATGCGCTCAGGCCGGGCGCCGAGGGCCTCCATGGCGGCCACCGTCGAGTGGATGATCCCGCCCAGCGCGCCCTTCCAGCCCGCGTGGGCCGCGCCGACCACGCCCGCCTCGGCGTCGGCGAACAGTACGGGTGCGCAGTCGGCGGTCAGGACGGAGGCGATCGGGCCGCGCACGGCGCTGACCACGGCGTCGCCCTCGGGCCGTTCGCCCTTCCAGCCGGCCTCGGCCACGCGGGCCACGGCGGAGTGGATCTGATAGCAGCCGCACAGGTCGTCATTCACCCCGCCCATCCACTCGGCCACGCGGCGGCGGTTCTCGGCCACGGCTGTGGGATCATCCTTGGACCCCACGCCTGCGTTCAGGCCCGCGTAGATCCCCTCGGACACGCCGCCCTGGCGGGTGAAGAAGCCGTGACGCACTCCGGCCTTGTCGAGCAGCGGGTGGGTGATGGGGTTCAGGCTCATGCGGCCTCCAGCGAGTTACGGGCGGCGTTGACGGCGGCCTCGACGGCCTTGCGGGCCTGAGGGCTGTTCTTCCAGCAGGTCGAGCCCAGGCTGACGGCGGCCCCGGCGCAGACCACGGCGGGATCGGCCTGGGCCAAACGTTCAAAGGCGCCCAGACCCTGCTCCTCGAGCCGCTCGACGACCTTGGGGCCGACGCCCTTCACGGCCAGAAGCACGGCCCGTTCCCGGTCGGAAAAACGCATCGTCACACTCCCTGCGGAAACAGACCGCAGACTTCAAAAGCCGGGCAGGGTCAGCGCGCGGGGCGAGAAGATCGCCGCCGCCTTGAACAGTTCGCCCATCTGGTCCGGCGCGGTCAGGCGGTCCAGCTGGCGCTGGATGACAGGGGCGGCGTCGGGGCGGGCCTGCATCAACCGCTGGGCGCGGGCTTCGATTCCCAGGGCCTTGAGGAAGGCGCCCTGACCGACGCAGCCGGTCACGTCGGCGCCGCTGCGCACGGCGGCCTCCAGCACCAGGGGATAGTCGGCCCATTGCGTCAGGTCGGCCTCGCCCGGGGTCGCCAGTGGATCGACCTTCTGGTGCCGCCGCAGGCCCTGCAGGGTGTCGCCCGGCCCCGGTTGGCTGCGGCCATAGTCGATCAGCAGGGCCGCGCCCGAGGCGGCCTTGACCAGGGTGGCCAGATCGCGAGCGAAGGCGGCCTGCTGCTCCGAAATCTCGACCACCTGGCCCGGCTCGACGTCATACTCGGGCCGGTCAAAGCCGCCGGAGATGGCGACCAGACCGAAGGTCAGCTCATTGTCGTCGGTGACGCCGACGCGGCGCTCGGCCCAGCCGCCCTCGGTCTTCATGAACTGACGCGCGGGCATGCAGTCCAGCACCTCGTTGCCGATCAGGATGACCGGAGCGTCGGTCTCTATCTGGTGCAGGGCGCTGAGCCAGCGGGGGTGGACGTCGGCGTCGGCCAGCCGCCGCGCCTGCTCGGCCCGCAGTGGTGCGCTGGGCTCGATCAGGATCAGGTCCACGGCCTCGAGGAAGCCGGGGACCAGCCGCGCGGCCCGCAGGGCGTCGGACATCAGCGTCCCGTCGCCCGGCCCGACCTCGACCAGCCGAACCCGCTCGGGCGCGCCCAGACGGCTCCAGGTCTCGACGGCCCACAGGCCGATTAGTTCGCCGAACATCTGGCTGACCAGGGGGGCGGTGATGAAGTCGCCGCCTTCGCCCAAGATCGTATGGTGGGCCGGTCGGGTCGCGTAATAACCGCTCTTGGGGTCGTGCAGGCAACGCGTGACATAGTCCGCCACCGTCATCGGCCCGGTCAGCACGATCTCGCGGACCAGACGGTCCTTGAGGGTCTCGGTCATGACGTCTTACGCCTCCGTGACGGCCGGCTTCTTCAGCGCCCGCCAGATCAGCCAGGCGCCGACCAGCATCATCGGGATCGACAGGATCATGCCCATGGTCAGGCCCAGCGGCAGGTGCTCGAACCCGGCGTCCGGCTGGCGCACGTTCTCCAGCGTGGCGCGGCAGACGCCGTAGCCCAGCAGGAACAGGCCGGTGACGAAGCCCGGACGCTTCAGCATCCGCCATTTCCAGATGGCCAGGGACAGGATGGCGAACAGCAGCAGGCCCTCCAGGCCCGCTTCATACAGCTGGCTTGGGTGGCGCGGCTCGTTGCCGGCGGGGCAGAAGCCGTACATCTGTTCGATGCGGGCGTTGCAGAAGCGGATGGCCCAGGGAACCGTCGTCTCGCGGCCCCACAGCTCGCCGTTGATGAAGTTGGCGATGCGGCCGAAGAACAGGCCCAGCGGCGCGACCGGCGCGATCAGGTCGCCCAGGCTCAGCGGATTGATCTTCTGGCGGTTGGCGTAGACCGCAATGGCGATGACGACGCCGAGGAAGCCGCCGTGGAAGCTCATCCCGCCGGTCCACAGTTGCAGCAGCTCCAGCCGCTCGCCCCAGCTGTCGCCGGTGAACAACTGGGCGAACATGGCCGGCTTGTAGAAGAGGGCGTAACCGAACCGGCCGCCCAGGATGACGCCCAGGGTGATCCACAGCACCAGGTCGTCCAGTTGCGGTCCCGTCACCGGCGGCTTGCCCGGCGCCCACAGGCGCTCCGTCTTGGCCAAACGCGAGGCGTACCACCAGCCCAGCACGATCCCCGCGACATAGGCCAGGGCGTACCAGCGAATGGGCAGGGGGCCGAGATGGATCAGGACAGGGTCGAATTCGGGGAAGGGCACAGGGCCTCCGTCAGCGCCGTTTGGGACCCGAAATCATCTAGCAAGCGAGACCGCATTCGTCGCGCGCTTTTCCCGCGAAGCAGTTTATAGCCGGTTCGGACGGCAAGGTTTCGTTCACCCAATTTACGACGCCATTAACCATATGCTGGTGTGGCAAAGACGCGAGAGTTCATCATGCAGACGCGCAATCCGATCCTCGACGAGTTCGCCAAGCTGACGACGGGCGCCATGGGTCTGGCCCAGGCCGCGGGCGACGAGGCCAAGGCCGCCTGGCGCGCCCAGACCGATCGTTTCGTCGCCGAGATGGACCTGGTCCGTCGTGACGAGTTCGACGTGCTGAAGGACGAGATCGCGGCCCTGCGCGCCGAGATCGCCGAGCTTAAGGCTCAGAAATCGCCCGCGAAAAAGACGCCGAGCGGAACGTCCACAGCCGCGAAGCCTGACGCTGACGCCGCCGGTTGAGCCGAATCTGCGAACACGTTTACCGTTCGTTTGCAGGTCGTGAGTCGCGACCCTCGAGTTAAGATTGTGAACCCCTGATGGATGCAGCCCGACCCGAAGAGGTCGACGTTCCCTACGACCCCCTGGATGTCGTGGAGCACGTCCTCAACGCGGAGAACCTGCCGTTTGACCGCACGGACGACGGCGACCTCGCCTTCGCCCTGGCCGGCGACTGGAAGGACTATGAGCTGTGGTTCGCCTGGCGGCCCGAGGGCGACTGCCTTCAACTGTGCTGCGCCCTGGACCTGCGGGTCATGAAGACGCGCCGCGCCGCCGCCTATGAACTGGTGTCGATGATCAACCAGCGCACCTGGCTGGGGCATTTCGAGGTCTGGCCGGATGAGGGCGAGATCGTCTTCCGTCATTCGCTGGCCCTGCCGCACAGCGAACGCCCGACCCTGGCCCAGGCGGCCTCCATGATCGACGCCGCCATCGAGGCCGCCGATCGCTACTACCCCGCCTTCGACTTCATGGTGCGCGGTTCCAAGAAGGCGCAGGAAGCCATCGACGCCTGCCTGTTCGAAACCGTGGGCACAGCCTAATGAGCCGCGCGGTCGTTCTGCAAGGCGTAGGGCGGCTGGGCTCGGCCATCCTCGAAGGCTGGCTGAAGACGGGAGCGGTCGATCCCGACGACCTCATCATCCTGACCCCGTCCGAGAAGCCCGCCGCCGAGGCGGCGCGGGCCCTGGGCGCGCGGATCAATCCGCCGCTGGAAGCCCTGGCGGACGCCCGCGCCTTCGTCATCGGGGTCAAGCCGGCCAAGTGGTTCGAGGCCTCTCGCCCGATCCTGCCGCACCTGTCGCCCGACGCCGTGATCGTCTCGGTCATGGCCGGGGTGAGAGGCGAGACCATTTCCGAGGGCTTCGACGGTCGTGCCGTCGTCCGCATCATGCCGACGACCGGTGTGGCCCAGGCCCAGGGCGTGGCGACCATCTGGGCCGCTGACGCCGCCGCCCGCACCGTAGGCGAGGCCCTGTTCGGCCCCATCGCCGAGACGGTTCATCTGGACGAGGAAGCCGCCATGCACGCCGCAACGGCTGTGTCCGGCTGCGGCCCGGCCTACTTCTTCGCCTTCACCCGCGCCCTGGCCCAGGCCGGGGTCGAGGAAGGTCTGACGCCCGAGGCCGCCGTGCGGCTGGCCCGCGCCACCCTGCGATCCGCCGCGGCGGGGGTTGAGGGAACCGAGGCTCTGGACGCCCTGATCGACCGCGTGGCCTCGCCCGGCGGCGTGACCCAGGCCGGCCTTGTGGCCCTGAATGCAAACGGCGCCCTCGACCGGGCGGTCGAGAGCGCCGTTCAGGCGGCTGTGGCCAAGTCGACTGAACTCAGCGGCTGATCGTTAGCGTTTGACGTAGCGGCCGTCGGCCAGGTTACGGGCCAGACGATCATAGGCGGTGCCGGCGTCCTGCCAGGTGCTGTAACCGCGCACATCCGCCAGACTGGTTGAATAATAGTCGTATTTCACCGGTTGTACGTCACCGTTGGCCATGGTCACCGTGCCTTCAATGGCGGCGCCGCCGATCGAGATGCTGCGGATGGGGTCCAGGCCCGGCTTGTCGCTGATCTGCTGCATCGTCGGCCGGTTGGGCTTCAGGTCGGTGATCGTCAGCTCAATCCGCGCCCCGTCCAGGGCATGGCGCTGCGTCAGGACGCGCGTGACCTTGGCCGTCAGGTCATCGACCTGTTGTTGAACATCGCGCTGTCCCAGTTCTTCAGCGGTCTTGGCAAAGTCGGGACTGACGGTGACGACCACGGCTGAAGGCTGGGCCGAGGCGGCGCCGGCCAGCAAGAGGGCGGCGGTCATTGGTGCAAGAAAGGCGAAGTTACGCATCATACGGACTCCTGATCCAGGCCCCCCTGGAACAGGTGCAAGATGGCGATGATTTTACAGCCACGCCAGAGGGAGGCGCGATTTATCCCGGCAGGCGGATCGAAGCCTTCAGTCCGCCCAGGTCGCTGCGGCTCAGGGTGATGTCGCCGCCGTGGCCGCGCGCCACGTCGCGGGCGATGGCCAGGCCGAGACCGACGCCCTTGCTGTTCTGATTGCGCGAGGCGTCCAGTCGGGAGAAGGGCCGGAAGGCCTCCTCGTGCATGTCTTCCGGGATGCCGGGACCGTCATCCTCGACCGCGATCTCGATCCCCCCCGAGGGAAGGGGGCGGGCCGACAACCGCACGTGTTCGCCGTGAGAGGCGGCGTTGCCGGCCAGATTGTTCAGGGCGCGACGGAAGGCGAGGGGACGCAACTGGGCGTCCAGTTCGTCAGGCGTCTCAAGCGTGACCTCGGCGCCGGCGCGGCGGGCGTCGTCGGCGGCGCGGCGCAGCATTTCGGGGATCGAGACCATTTGCATCGCTTCTCCGGCCTCGCCGCGCGCGAAGGCCAGGTACTCGTCGATCATGTGCTCCATCTCGTCCAGGTCGCCTTTCATCGCCTCGGCGCGCTTGAAGGGCGGGGCCAGGGCCAACTCCAGCCGCAGACGGGTCAGGGGCGTGCGCAGGTCGTGGCTCACCGAGGCCAGCAGGGCGGTGCGCTGGTCGATATGACGCTGGATGCGGGCGCGCATGTCGAGGAAGGCCGAGGCGGCCGCTCGGACCTCGCGCGCGCCGTGCGGCTTGAAGCGCGGCACGCTCTCGCCCCGGCCAAAGGCCTCGGCGGCGTCGGCCAGGCGCTCGATGGCGCGCACCTGGTTGCGGATGAACAGCACCGCCACGCCCAGCAACAGGATGGTGGCGATCATCAGCCACAGGACGAAGATGTGCGCCTGGGTCGCCACGGCCCGTTCGCGCGGGGCGATGACGCGCAGCACGCCGTCGGGCTCCTGCACGCGGATGTCGACATAGGCGGGGTAGCGGGTCGTATCGAACCAGAAGGGCTGGTCCAAGCGCGAGGCCAGGGCCTTTTCCATGGTGCGGTCGACCACGCCGATGGCGCCGCGCCGCTGTTCCCGGGGCAGGCTGGCGCCTTCCTGGAAGGCGACCGACAACTGCATGGAGCGCTCGGCCCGGTCGGCGATGACGGACAGATTCTGCGCGGTGGGCTCGTCGCGATAGCTCTCGGCGGCCCAGGCCACGTCTCCGGCCAAGCCCTCGGACAGGCGCGCGGTCACGGCTTGCCAGTGGGCGTCGAAGAAGGCCCAGGTCACGGCCCCCTGCATGATCAGCACCGGCAGGACGATGATCAGCAGCGACCGGCCCCACAGCGAGGTCGGCAGGCGGCGCTTGATCACTCGCGCCCAGACGTTGAACGGCAGCAGCCGCATGACGCGATCAGTCCGGCGCCAGCATGTAGCCGACGCCGCGCACGGTCTGCAGATAGCGCGGGTTCTTGGGATCGGCTTCCAGCTTGCGGCGCAGGCGTGTCACCTGGACATCCACGGCGCGGCCGGTGATGTCGGCGGTGTCGGGCGACAGGTTCATCCGCTCGACCGGCGAGTGGGCGTGGATGGCCAGGGTCTTCAGCAATTGCGCCTCGGCCTCGGTCAGGCGCTGCAGTTCGCCGTCGCGGGTCAGCTCAAGCCGCTCCATGTCGAACACCGCCGGTCCCATGTGGATCTCGCGGGGCGTCATCGGCTTGCCGCCGGTGCGGCGCAGGATGGCCTCGACCCGCAGCGCCAGTTCGCGCGGATCAAAGGGCTTGGACATATAGTCGTCGGCCCCGCGCGACAGGCCCTCGATCCGGTCGTTGGGGTCGCCCTTGGCGGTCAGCAGCAGGACGGGGGTCTTGGACAGCGAGGCCTGGCTACGGATCCAGCTGGTCAGGTCAAAACCGCTCTCGCCCGGCATCATGACATCCAGCACGATCAGGTCGAACTCGATCAGCTCGACCAGACGCCGCGCCGCGCCCGCGTGGGCGGCGCCGGTGACGCGATAGCCCTCGCGCGTCAGGAACTCTTTGAGCAACTCGCGGATTCTGTCGTCGTCATCGACGACCAGCAGGTGGCGGCCGGCGCCGGGAGCAGCGATAGGGCCGGAGCGGCCGTTCGAGCGCGTATCAGTCATGTCTTAGGCGATCCTGCCGAACGCAAAGGCGTTGACGGCGGCGGGAGAGAAGAGTGTAACCGGACCACATCCCGAGGAGACGTTATTCAATGGCCTTCGTTCCTTTCGACGATCGTGACGGCTGGATCTGGTTTGACGGCGCGTTCGTGCCCTGGAGGGACGCGAAAACGCACGTTCTGACCCATGGCCTTCACTACGGCTCGTCGGTGTTCGAGGGTGAGCGTATGTATGGCGGCGAAATCTTCAAGCTGACGGCGCACAGCCAACGGCTGAAGCGCTCGGCCGAGCTGCTGGACTTCGACATTCCCTACAGCGTGGCCGAGATCGACGCCGCCTGCAAGGAAACCTGTGAAAAGAACGGCCTGACGGACTGCTACATCCGTCCGGTGGCCTATCTGGGCGCCGAGCAGCTCAGCGTCTCCTCGCTGAACAGCAAGGTCCACCTGGCCATCGCGGCCTGGGAATGGCCCAGCTATTTCGACCCCGAGGTCAAGAAGAAGGGCATTCGTCTGGAGTGGGCCAAGTGGCGCCGTCCCGACCCCGCAACGGCGCCTTCCACCGCCAAAGCCGGCGGCCTCTACATGATCTGCACCATGTCCAAGACGGCGGCCGAGAAGCGCGGCTTCGCCGACGCCATGATGCTGGACTGGCGCGGCTATGTCGCCGAGGCCACCGGCGCCAACGTCTTCTTCGTCCAGAACGGCGCTCTGCACACGCCGCGCGTGGACCACATCCTGGACGGCATCACCCGCCAGACCGTGATCGAGATGGCCCAGGCCAAGGGCATCGAGGTGGTGATCCGCGACATCCTGCCGGAAGAACTGGCGGACTTCTCGGAGTGCTTCCTCACCGGCTCGGCCGCCGAGGTCACCCCGGTCAGCGAGATCGGCGACTATCGCTTCACGCCGGGCGAGCTGTCGCTGACCCTGATGGACGACTACGGCAAGCTGGTCCGCGGCCAGCTCTGATCGGAACAAGCGGAGGGCTCACCCTCCGCCTTTTTCTTGCGCGCCTTCAGCGCGGGAGCCGAGGCCGGGCGCGGCAGGACGCCGCATGTGCTCTTGACCAGAGGGCGCACGGTAGCGTTCAAGCAGATTTCAAGGGCGGCTGCTGGCCGTCGGCCGGTCGCGGAGCCGCCTTTTCCATGTTCAGCCTTCTGAACCTGCAGAGCCTGTTCGGCCTGATCGTCATCATCGCCGTCTGCTGGGCCCTGTCCGAGAACCGCAAGCTCTTCCCCTGGCGGCTGGCCATCGGGGCGGTGCTGGTGCAGGCGGCGCTGATCCTGGCGACCTTCGCCATTCCCGGCTCGCAGGTGGTGCTGGACGGCATCAACAACGCCGTGAAGGGGCTGGAGCTGGCGACCGAGGAGGGGACCAAGTTCGTCTTCGGCTTTCTGGCGGGCGGGGATCAGCCCTACGCCGTGGCCAATGAAGGTGCCCTGTTCACCTTTGCCTTCAAGGTTCTGCCGCTGATTCTGGTGATCTCGGCCCTGTCGGCCCTGCTGTGGCACTGGAAGATCCTGAAGTGGATCACCCTGGGCTTCGGCTTCCTGTTCCAGCGCACCATGGGTCTGGGCGGCGCCTCGGCCCTGGCGGTCGCGGCCAATGTCTTCCTCGGCATGATCGAGAGCCCCATCGTCATCCGCGCCTATCTGGACAAGCTGACCCGCTCGGAACTGTTCCTGATGATGGTGGTGGGTCTGGCCACCGTCGCCGGCTCGACCATGGTGGCCTACGCCACCATTCTGTCGCCGGTGCTGACCAATGCGGCGGGCCACGTCCTGGTCGCCTCCATCGTCTCGGCCCCGGCGGGCGTCCTTCTGGCCCGCGTCATGATCCCCGAGAAGCCGGGCGAGGGCGGGGCGGTCGCCGACTACAACTCGGCGCTGAAGTACGACAGCGCCATCGACGCCATCGTCAAGGGCACGTCCGACGGCCTGATGGTGGTGCTGAACATCTCGGCCGTGCTGATCGTCTTTGTGGCCCTGGTGGCCCTGGCCAATGTCATGCTGGGCGCCTTCTGGATCGGCGGGGAACCGTTGAGCGTCGAGCGCATCCTCGGCGTGGTCTTCGCCCCCGTCGCCTGGCTGACCGGGGTGGAATGGGCCGACGCCCATACCGCCGGCTGGCTGCTGGGCGTCAAGCTGACCCTGACCGAGTTCGTCGCCTTCATCAAACTGGGCGAGGTCCCGGCCGGCGACATGAGCGAGCGCACCCGGATGCTGATGACTTATGCGCTGTGCGGCTTCGCCAACATCGGCTCGGTCGGCATCACCGTCACCGGACTGTCCGTGCTGATGCCCGAGCGCCGCGAAGAAGTCCTGGGTCTGGTGTGGAAGGCCCTGCTGGCGGGCTTCCTGGCCACCCTGATGACCGCCTGCATTGTCGGGGCCTTGCCCGCATCCGTCTTCGGACAGTAGCCTTCCGGACGATCATCCGAGGGGCGTTCCATGAAGCTTTACGAAAGCCGCCGTGCCCCCAATCCGCGCCGCGTTCGATGGGTCATGGCGGAAAAGGGCGTGACCGACGTCGAAGGGGTCGAGATCGACCTGCTGGCGGGCGAGCACCGCACCGCCGCCTATCGTGACAAGGTCGGCGTGCCGCACGTCCCGGCGCTGGAGTTGGACGACGGGACCTGCATCTCCGAATCCATCGCCATCTGCCGGTATCTGGAGGCCCTTTATCCAGAGCCCAACCTGTTTGGGCGCGACCCCAGGGAACAGGCGATCATCGAGATGTGGACGCGCCGGTGCGAAATGTATCTGGCCAACCCCATGATGCTGAACGTGCGCTTCAGCCACCCGGCGCTCGCCGCGCTCGAAGCGCCCCAGCCCCAGGTGGCGGAGTACAGCCGCCTCGGCGCCGAAAAGTTCATGCGCACTTTGGATCGGCAACTGGCCGAGCACGAGTTCATCGCCGCTGATCGCTTCACCATCGCCGACATCGTCGCGGCGGTCGGACTGGATTTCGCCAGGCTGGTCAAGTACCGCCCGCCCGCAGAGTTTGTCCATCTGGCGCGCTGGCTGGAGGCCTGCCGCGCCCGCCCGGCCGCGAAGGCCGGGGTCTAGCCTGCGTGCGCACCCTGGCTCCGTCAGAGCGGGGCATGGCGGTGCTGCTGGCGGCCCTGGCCGGCTATGTCGACAGCCTGGGCTTCCTGCAACTCGGCGGCCTGTTCGTCTCCTTCATGAGCGGCAACTCGACCCGGATGGCGGTCGGGGTGTCGATGGGCGACTGGCGCACCGTGGGCGTGGCGGCGGCCATCCTGATCCTGTTCGTCCTGGGCGCGGCTGTGGGCGCGCTGGTCGCGGGCGGCGAGGGGATGCGGTCGCGCAGCCGCGTGCTGGCGGTAGAGGCGACGCTTCTGGCGGGGGCCGCGTTGGCTGTGCCTCTGGGGTCGATGTCGCTTGCCGTCGGCCTGATGGTCCTGGCCATGGGCATCGAGAACGCCGTCTTCCTGCGTGACGGCGAGGTCGGGGTCGGCCTGACCTATATGACCGGGGCCCTGGTCAAGCTGGGCCAGGCCCTGGCCGGCGCCGTGCGCGGCGGGCGCCGCACGGCCTTCGCCCCCTATCTGCTGTTGTGGGTCGGCCTGTTCGGCGGGGCGGTGGTCGGCGCCTTCAGCTATGGCGCGCTGGGGTTGAACGCCCTGTGGCCGGCGGCGACGCTGGCGGCGGGTTTGGCCGTCTTCGCCCGCGTCAGTCGCGAGGCGTGAACTTTCGGATCACGCCCGAGAAGGTCATCAGCAGCCGCTCGCCCGTATTGATCTGGCCGCGCACGAAGATCAGGCTCTTGCCCGCCTTGGTGACCTGGCCGGTCGCCTCGATCAGTTCGCCCACATAGGCGCCGTCGATAAAGGTGGAATCCAGTTGCACCGTCACGCCCGACGCCCCCTCCATCTCCTGATAGGCGATCTGGAACATGGCGATGTCGGCGAAGGTCATCAGGCAGCCACCGTGCATCCGGCCGCCGGCGTTCATGTGCTTCTGCTCGGCGCGGAAGGCGCAGCGCATATGTCCGTCGGGGTCCAGCTTGCCGTAGAAGGGGCCGACCACCACGTCGAAGGTGTCGTGAAGGTCATAGGTCTGCCAGCCGGCGAACTCGCCTTCCGTGATGGTGATTTTCGCGACCATGCCGATTACGCCTTCTTTCCGATCTTGCGGTGCAGCATATAGACCCGATGAGCGATCCAATCGAAGCGGCCATTTTCGAAAAACTGGCCAAGGCCGACCCCAAAAACGTCGGCGGCAAGAGCATTGAACCCTCGGACGTGGCGAAAGAGCTGCAGCCCGAGCAGTGGCAGCGCATGCTGCCCAAGGTCCGCGCCACGGCCCTGGGCCTGATGCGTCAGGGCAAGCTGACCATCACCAAGAAGGGCAAGGCGGTCGATCCGAACGCCTTCAAGGGCGTGATCCGCCTGCGCCTGCCGACCGAAGCCGAGACGGCTGCGGCCCTGGCTGCCCTGCCGCCGGTCGAAGCTTCGGATGACGATTTCGACTGAACCGGAAAGCGATCTGGACAATGTCCTGGCCGAGATCCGCGCCTGCCGGGCGTGTCTGGGACAACTGCCCCACACGCCGCGCCCGGTGGTCATGGTCGCCCCCGAAACACGGCTGCTGATCTGCGGTCAGGCGCCCGGGCGGCGGGTGCATGAAAGCGGTCTGCCCTTCACCGATCCGTCCGGCGTTCGTCTGCGCGACTGGATGGGCGTGGATGAGGCGACCTTCTACAGCGATCCTCGCTTGGGCGTCGCGGCTCAGGCCTTCTGTTTTCCGGGGACCGACCCGAAAGGCGGCGACTATCCGCCGCCGCGCCGCTGCGCCGAGCTGTGGCGGCCCGGCCTGCTGGCCGAGCTGCCGAACGTCGAGCTGACCCTGCTGGTCGGCGGCTACGCCCAGACCTGGGCCTTGGGCGACCGGGCCCGATCCAACATGACCGAAACCGTCCGCGCCTGGCGCGACTATGCCCCCGCCATCCTGCCCTTGCCGCACCCGTCCTGGCGCAATACCGCCTGGCTGAAGAAAAACCCGTGGTTCGAGGCTGAGATTCTGCCCTACCTTCGCCAGAGGACAGCGGAGATTCTGGCGTGAGCATCTGGCGGAGCGGACTGACGGCGGGTCTTTTGGCCCTTTCGCTCGCCCTGTCCGCCTGCGCCACGCCGCACCTGCAAGGACCGCAGGCGCCGCCCAACGGCTTCCACGGCCCGCGTATCGAGGCGGGGACCGAAGGGCGGGGCGCCTTCGTGGTCCAGGACGGTGCCCGTCTGCCCTATCTGCGCTGGAGTCCGCAGGACCAGCAGCCCTGGGCCGTCATCGTCGCCCTGCACGGCTTCAACGACCATTACGCCTCATTCCGGCTGGCCGGGCCGTGGTGGGCGACGCGCGGCATCGAGACCTGGGCCTATGACCAGCGCGGTTTCGGCCTGTCGCCGCATCGCGGCGAGTTTGCGCCCGAAAGCCTGACCAGCGCCGACCTGCGCACCATCGTCTCACTGGTGCGCGCCGAGCGCCCCAATGCGATGATCGTTGTGGCGGGTGAAAGCATGGGCGGCTCTTCGACCATCGCCGCCTTTGGAGGCGAGGCTCCGCCCGACGCCGACCGGGTGATCCTTCTGGCCCCCGGCGTCTGGGGCTGGTCCAGCCAGAGCCCGTTCAACCGCGCGGGGCTCTGGGCCGCCGCTCGCCTGATGGGCGGCAAGGCGGTCGAACCGCCAGCCTTTGCGGTGCGCAACATCCGCGCCTCGGACAATACCCTGGAGTTGATCCGCAACGGCCGCGATCCGCAAAGCATCATCTCGACCCGCTTCGATTCCATGCACGGCCTGGTCGATCTGATGGAGGCGGCGTCGCTGCGCCTCGGCGCGGTCCAGAAGCCGACCCTGCTGCTCTACGGCGCCCACGACCAGATCGTGCGCAAGGGGCCGATGCGCCTGGCGCTGGAACGGGCGGGCGAGCGGCCCGATTTGCGCACGGCCTATTATCCGGACGGCTGGCACATTCTGAACCGCGACCTTCAGGGCGAGGTCGTCTATCGTGATGTCGAGGCCTGGTTGCGCGACGCCGCCGCCCCCTTGCCGTCCGGCGCCGGACCGGTGCTTCCGGCCCTGCGGGCTGACCCGAAAGCGCGCTGAACGCGCCTTTTCCTGACGCGAAACCGACACGCTTGCCCTGTAGGCGGGCGCGGCGTATCTCCACGCGCATAAAAAATACCCCAGGAAAGGCCTGTCATGGGCAAGACGCTGTTTGATTCCCCCTCTTTCGCGAACCATGAGGGCGTTCACGCCTTCCACGACGAGAAAACCGGCCTGAAGGCCATCGTCGCGGTTCACTCCACCGCGCGCGGCCCCGCCGTCGGCGGCACTCGCATGTGGAACTACGCCACCGCCGCCGAGGCGCTGGAGGACGTCCTGCGTCTGTCCAAGGGCATGAGCTACAAGAACGCCGTGGCGGACCTGGAAATGGGCGGCGGAAAGTCGGTCATCATCGGCGACAGCCGCACCCAGAAGTCGCCGGAACTGTTCCGCGCCTTCGGTCGCGCCCTGAACGGTCTGGGCGGAAACTACTACGCCGCCGAAGACGTCGGCACCTCGGTCGAGGATATCGCCGAAGCCCGCAAGGTCACCGAATATGTCCTGGGCCTGAAGGACGGCCCGGAAGCCTCGGGCGACCCCAGCCCCGTCACCGCCGAGGGCGTGTTCCGCTCGAACCTGGTCGTCGCGCGGCGCCTGTTCAAGCAGAACGACATGACCGGCCTGACCGTCGCCATCCAGGGCGTGGGCCACGTCGGCGCCTATCTGGCCGAGAAGCTGCACAAGGCCGGCGCCAAGCTGATCATCACCGACGTCAACCAGGCCAATCTGGAAGCCGTCGCCGCCGCGACCGGCGCCGAGATCGTCGCCCCTGACGCCATCTATGACGTCGCCGCCGACATCTATGCGCCCTGCGCCCTCGGCGCGACGCTGAACCTGCAGACGCTCGACCGCCTCAAGGTCAAGGCCGTCTGCGGCGCCGCCAACAATCAGCTGGCCACCGCCGACATCGGCGACGAGCTGTTCCGTCGCGGCGTGCTGTATGCGCCCGATTACGTCGTCAACGGCGGCGGCATCATCAACGTCGCCTCGGAAATGAACGCCCGCCAGTCGGGCGGCGCCTATGACGCCTCGTGGGTCGAAGGCAAGCTGTCGCGCCTGATGGACACCTTCGAGGAAATCCTCGAGCGTTCGGTGGTCGAGAACAAGCCGACCCACCTGATCGCCGACGCCATCGCCGAAGCCCGCATCAAGGCGGCCGCGGATCAGAAGGCGGAGCTGCTGAAGGCGGCATAAGTAATATTTCTCCCTCCCCTTCATGGGGAGGGTGGCGGAGCCCGCAGGGCGAGGCCGGGTGGGGGGCGGTGTGTCGAAAGATGCGCCGCCCTTTGTCCTTCCGGCCCTCCCCACCCGGTCGCTTCGCGACCAACCTCCCCATGAAGGGGAGGGAGAGCCACCCGGATTCCCTCAATCTTTAACGCATCTTAACGCGGCGTTTACCATCCAGGCGGCAGTTTCTGCCTAGCGGGATCAGTTCATCCCGTTTGTGGATGGGCGGGGACGCGTGGGCGGCTTCACGGCGGCGTTGCAGAAGTTCGGTATCGGCCGTCTGGCCGCGGTGCTCGGCGTCGCCGCCGGCGTGGCCGCGGTGCTGGTCGCCGTCATGCTGCGCGTGGGCCAGGCGCCGGACGCCTTGCTCTATTCCAACCTCGACCTGCGCGAAGCCTCCGAGATCAGCGCCGCCCTGGATCAGGCGGGCATCAAGTACAGCTCCAAGGGCGACGGCTCGACCATCTTCGTCAGCCGGGACGAGGTCGGCACGGCGCGCCTGATGCTGGCGGGCAAGGGGCTCGTGACCTCGGGCAGCGTCGGCTACGAGATCTTCGACAACCAGTCGGTTCTGGGCCAGACCGAGTTCCAGCAGAATCTGAACGAGCAGCGCGCCCTGCAAGGCGAGCTGTCGCGCACCATCATGTCGATGCGCGGCATCACCTCGGCCCGCGTTCACATCACCATGCCGCGCCGCGAGATGTTCCAGGCCGCCGCCACCGACCCCACCGCGGCCGTGGTCGTCGGCGTCGGCGGTCGCGACCTCAGCGCCGACCAGGTCCGCGCCATCCGCAACGTCGTCGCCTCCTCGGTGCCGAACTTGAAGCCGGACAAGGTCACGGTGACGGATCAGTCCAACCGCACGCTGGCCGCCGGTTCGGAAGACACCGGCTTCACCTCGGCCAACGCCGAGGCGGCCAAGGCCACGACCGAGTCCCAGCTCCAGACCCGCATCAAGGATATCGTCGAGGGCGTCGTCGGCGCCGGCGCGGCCCGCGTCCAGGTGACGGCCGACATCGACCACAGCCGCTCGACCACCCAGGAACAGAAGTTCGATCCCGACGGTCAGGTCGTCCGCTCGACCTCTACCAACGGCTCCCAGTCGCAGGACACGACGGGTCAGGCCGACGGCGGCGTCACCGCCACCAACAACATCCCCGGCGGTCAGGCCCCGAACACCACGCCGATCGGCTCGACCAACTCGGAAAACACCGAGACGACGAACTACGAGATCTCCAACACCACGACGACGACGGTGAAGGAGCCTGGCGAGGTCAAGAAGCTGTCGGTCTCGGTCGCCGTGGACGGTAAGTACACCCCCGCCGCCGATGGCAAGGGCGAGCCGACCTACGCCCCGCGCACGGCGGAAGAAGTGCAGCAGATCAAGACCCTGGTCGCCGCCGCCGTCGGCATCGACGAGACGCGGGGCGACAAGATCGAGGTGGTCAACGTCCGCTTCAACCGCGAACCCTCGGCGGCGCCGGGCGCGGACGAAGGCTCGTCGATGTTCAACTTCGACAAGAACGACATCATGCGCGGCGTCGAACTGCTGGTCCTGCTGGTGACCGGGCTGCTGCTGATCTTCTTCGTCGTGCGTCCGCTGCTGAAGACGGCCACCGGCGGCGCCGGTGCGCCCGCCCTGGTCGGCGCCGACGGCGTTCCCGTGACCCCGCTGGACGCCCAGATCGTCGGCGGCGTCCTGCCGGGCCAGCCCCAGATGCTGGCGGGGCCGACCGACATGGAGCAGCGGCTCGACATCGCCCGCATCGAGGGCCAGG
The DNA here is from genome assembly GCF_042869015.1 of Brevundimonas sp. NPDC007368. Classification (NCBI taxonomy): domain Bacteria; kingdom Pseudomonadati; phylum Pseudomonadota; class Alphaproteobacteria; order Caulobacterales; family Caulobacteraceae; genus Brevundimonas; species Brevundimonas sp. NPDC007368. The sequence continues at coordinate 700,464 of NZ_JBIAFA010000001.1, forward strand.
TGAAGGCCTCCTCGATCAAGAAGGTCGCGGACTTCGTCGACTCCCACCCGGAGGAATCCACCGCCATCCTTCGCTCCTGGGTGCATGAAAGCTAATGACCCGTCTCGTGAGCAAAAAGGGTCCGATCGACGACATCCGCAAACTGACGGGGCCTGAGAAGGCGGCCGTCGTCCTGCTGTCTCTGGGCGAAGAGCACACCATCCTCTGGCAGCAGCTGGACGAGGAGGAGATCAAGGAGGTCTCCCAGGCCATGGCCGGTCTCGGAACCGTGGCCGCTTCGGTGGTCGAGGAAGTCCTGGTCGAGTTCGTCTCGGGCATCGGCGGCGCCGGCGCCCTGATGGGCAGCTACGAGCAGACCCAGCGCCTGCTGGCCTCCTTCATGCCGGGCGACCGCGTGGACGCCCTGATGGAGGAAATCCGCGGCCCGGCCGGGCGGACCATGTGGGACAAGCTCGGCAATGTGAACGAGGCCGTCCTCGCCAACTATCTGAAGAACGAATACCCGCAGACGGTCGCCGTCATCCTGTCCAAGGTGAAGCCCGACCACGCCTCGCGCGTGCTGACGGCCCTGCCTGAAGATTTCGCCCTGGAGTGCGTCCAGCGGATGCTGCGCATGGAGCCGGTGCAGCGCGACATCCTGGACAAGATCGAGCAGACCCTGCGCACCGAGTTCATGTCCAACCTGGCCCGCACTTCCAAGCGCGACAGCCACGAACTGATGGCCGACATCTTCAACAGCTTCGACCGCCAGACCGAGGCCCGCTTCATCGGCGCCCTGGAGGAACGCAGCCGCGACTCGGCCGAGCGCATCCGCTCGCTGATGTTCGTCTTTGAGGACCTGTCGAAGCTGGATCCCGGCGGCGTGCAGACCCTGCTGCGGGCGGTCGAGAAGGACCAACTGGGCCTGGCGCTGAAGGGGGCTTCGGATTCACTGCGCGAAATGTTCTTCTCCAACATGTCCGAGCGCGCCTCGAAGATCATGCGGGAGGACATGGAGTCGATGGGCCCTGTCCGCCTCAAGGACGTCGACGCCGCCCAGATGACCATGGTCCAGGTGGCCAAGGACCTGGCCGCGCGCGGCGACATCATGCTGGCCGGCCAGGGCGCTGACGACGAGTTGATCTACTGACATGACCGGCATCCCCTCCACCGCACGCCCCTTCATCTTCGACACCGAGTTCGACGCCTCGGGCGACGTCGTGCGTCCATCGGCCTGGCAGCCGGTCAAGCGCTCCTTCGCCCCCGCAGAGGTCGACGCCCTGATCGCTCAGGCGCGACTGGAGGCCCGTCAGCAGGCTCTTGCCGAGGTCGAGGCCCTGCGCGCCGACGCTCTGTCGACCCTGGCCCAGCAGGCGGCTCATGCCGCCGGCGCTCTCAGCACCATCGCCGAGGCCCATCGTCACCAGTCGGCCGAGCTGGCGGTCGCCTCTGCTCGCGTCCTGGCCTCCGCCGCCTTCGACCGTTTCCCGCGCCGCCCGCTGGAAGCCGCCATCGAGCAGCTGGCTCAGGAGATCGACGCCTCGCCGCGTCTTCTGGTGCGGGCCGCCGGTCTGGACGAGACGACCCGCGCCCACATCGAGGCCCTGTGCGCCGACGCCGGTTTCACCGGTCTGATCGCCTTCCGCGAGGATGTCGGCGCGCCCGCCGCCGCCTTCGCCCTGGAATGGGCCGACGGCCGCGCCGAGTTCGATCCCGAGGGCGTCGCCGCCCGCGTTTCCGCCGCCCTGGAGGCCGCGCTCGCGGGCGAGGCCGGCCATGCTGAATCCCTCGACAGGAGCGCCTTCTGATGGCCACCGACGATCTCTCGCTGGAAGAGTTCGGCGACTCCACCGCCCTGACCCTCGCCGACGAGGGGGGGGACAAGTCCGCCGCCGACCTGGCCACGGTCTTCGACGTGCCGGTCAACATCTCCGCCGTGCTCGGCAAGGCCCATATGTCGGTCGCCCAGCTGCTGAAGCTGAACCGCGGCAGCGTGCTGGAGCTGGACCGCAAGGTCGGCGAGGCCATCGACATCTTCGTCAACAACCGCCTGGTCGCCCGCGGGGAGGTCGTCGTCGTCGAGGACCGTCTGGGCGTGACCATGACGGAAATCATCAAGACCGAGGATTCTGGCGCCTGATCGGCCGCCGGATCCTGATGCAGAATTAGAGGAGAAGACCCATGCGGCTTCTGGTGGTTGGCAGGCTCAGCGGACAGCTGGCGACGGCGGTGAAGATGGCCATGGCGCACGGCGCCAAGGTGCAGCACGTCGAGCGCGCCGATCAGGCGACCGAGCAACTGCGGCGCGGGCAGGGGGCCGACCTGATGATGGTCGACTACCGTATCGACATCGCCGCCCTGATCGCCGCCAACGACGCCGAGCGCATCCACGTCCCGGTCGTGGCCTGCGGCGTGGACGCCGACGCCCGCGAAGCCGCCGACGCCATTCGCGCCGGGGCCAAGGAGTTCATCCCCTTGCCGCCCGAAGCGGACCTGATCGCCGCCGTTCTCTCGGCTGTGGCCGACGACGAGCGTCCGATGATCTCGGCCGATCCGGCCATGAAGGCCGTCATCAGCCTGGCCGACCAGGTGGCGCGTTCGGAAGCCTCCATTCTGATCACCGGTGAAAGCGGTGTCGGTAAGGAGGTGATGGCCCGTTACCTGCACACCGGGTCCAAGCGGGCGGACAAACCCTTCATCAGCGTCAACTGCGCCGCCATCCCCGACAACCTGCTGGAATCCGAGCTGTTCGGCCACGAGAAGGGCGCCTTCACCGGCGCCGTGGCGCGCCGCATCGGCAAGTTCGAGGAGGCCGACGGCGGCACCCTGCTGCTGGACGAAATCAGCGAGATGGACGCTCGCCTGCAGGCCAAGCTGCTGCGCGCCATTCAGGAACGGGTCATCGACCGCGTCGGCGGCTCCAAGCCCGTGCCGGTCAACATCCGCATCATCGCCACCTCGAACCGCGACCTGGCCAAGGCCGTGGCCGAGGGGACCTTCCGCGAAGACCTGCTGTACCGCCTGAACGTGGTGAACCTGCGCCTGCCCAGCTTGCGCGAGCGTCCGGGCGACATCGCCGTCCTGTGCGACCACTTCATCCGTAAATACGCCGCCGCCAACGGCGTGCCGCCCCGTCCGATTTCGGTCGAGGCCCGCCGCGCCCTGGTGGGCCACCGCTGGCCCGGCAACGTGCGCGAGCTGGAAAACGCCATGCACCGCGCCGTCCTGCTGGCGACGGGGACCGAGATCGACGTCGACGCCATCCGCCTGCCGGACGGCCGTCCTCTGCTGGAAGGCGGCGCGGCGGCCCCGTCGCCCATCGCCTCGACCTATGACGCCGGCGTCGCCGGTCATGCGGCCCAGATGGCCGACGCCATGACCCGCAGCTTCGTCGGTCAGACCGTGGCCGAAATGGAAAAGACCCTGATCCTCGACACCCTGAACCACTGCCTGGGCAACCGCACCCATGCGGCGACTATCCTGGGCATCTCGATCCGCACCCTGCGTAACAAGCTGAACGAATACGCCGACGAGGGCACGGCCATCCCGGCGCCGCAATCGGGCGTTGCCGCCGCCTATGGCGCGGCGGGCTAGACCCATGCGCGCCGACCGCCGGACGGTTCTGCTGGGCGCAGGCGCGTTGATGCTGGCGGCCTGCTCGCGCGAGGTGAAGTCGGCCGAGGCCGATCTGGACGCTGATGTTGAGGACGCCGGAGCCCTGGATCTGGACCTGTCAGATCTGGAAGCCCGACATGGCGGCCGTTTGGGCCTGGCCGTCGCCTCCGGCGGCGTCAACGCCGCCTGGCGCGGCGACGAGCGTTTCGTCTATTGCTCGACCTTCAAGATGTATCTCGCCGCCGCCACCCTGCTGCGGGTCCAGGCGGGGCAGGAGCGGCTGGATCGCGCCGTCCCGATCACCGCCGCCGACATGATCGACCACGCACCTGTGACGGAAAAGGCGGTTGGTTCGACCCTGACCGTCGAGCAGTTGATGAAGGCTACGGTCGAGGTCAGCGACAATCCTGCCGCCAACATCCTGATCCGCGAGATGGGCGGGCTGGAGACCCTGCGCGCCTTCTATCGCGGCATCGGCGATGACAGCACCCGCGTCGACCGTCTCGAGCCCGAGATGAACCGTCTCGATGGCGACAAGGACACCATCACACCGATCCAGTCGGTGCGGAACATCAGCCGTCTGCTGGTCGCGTCCGACACCCCGCTGAACCCGGCGTCCAAGGCCCTGTTGATGCGCTGGATGACCGAGACGCCGACGGGCCAGGGGCGGATCAAGGCGGGCGTCCCCGCCGGCTGGACCGTCGCGCACAAGACCGGCACCGGCGGCTATGGACCGACCAACGACATCGGCCTGATCCAGCATCCTGACGGCGGCGCGCCTGTCGTCATCGCTGTCTATTTCCACGCCACGCGGGATTCGACGGACGACCAGCGTGAAGCCGTCATCGCCGACGCCACCCGTCTGGCGCTCAAGGCGCTGGGGCATGGCTGAGACCGCGCGAATCCTGTCATCAGGCGGGATGACCTTCGTCCGCCGCCATGGCTGATGCGCCGATCCTGATGAAGGACGGCTACGCGCGCCCCACCGGGCGCGACGCGCTCGGCTGGCTGCTGCGCGGCGACGTGGGGTTGGCGGTTGGCGTGATCGCGGTCATCATGCTGCTGATCCTGCCGATCCCGAAGATGCTTCTGGATCTGCTGCTGGCCATCTCGCTGGTGTCCAGCGTGCTGATCCTGATGACGGCCGTGATGATGAAGCGGCCGCTGGACTTCGCCATCTTCCCCACGGTCCTGCTGGTCTCGACGCTGTTCCGTCTGGGGCTCAACCTGGCCTCGACGCGCCTGATCCTGACCCACGGTCAGGAAGGTCACGACAGCGCCGGTCAGGTCATCAACGCCTTCGGCGAACTGATGATGGGCGGCAACTTCATCATCGGGGTGATTATCTTCGCCATCATCCTGGTGGTGAACTTCGTCGTCATCACCAAGGGGTCGACCCGCATCGCCGAGGTCTCGGCCCGCTTCACCCTGGACTCCATGCCGGGCAAGCAGATGGCCATCGACGCCGACCTGTCGTCGGGCCTGATCACCGAGGACCAGGCCAAGCTGCGCCGCAAGGAGCTGGAGCAGGAATCCACCTTCTTCGGGGCCATGGACGGCGCCTCCAAATTCGTGCGCGGCGACGCCGTGGCGGGCCTGATCATCACCTTCATCAACGCCATCGGCGGCCTGCTGATCGGGGTGACGCAGCACGGCATGCCGGTGGGCGAGGCGGCCAACACCTATGTCCAGCTGACGGTCGGCGACGGTCTGGTGACCCAGATTCCGGCCATCATCGTGTCGGTCGCCGCCGGCTTCCTGGTGTCGAAGGCGGGCGTGGAGGGCTCGGCGGACAAGGCCCTGGTCAGCCAGCTGGCCAGCAACCCGGTGTCGCTGGGCGTGGTGTCCGGCGCGGCGGGCCTGATCGGCCTGATCCCCGGCATGCCGCTGATCCCCTTCGCCGCGCTGGCTCTGGGCTCGGGCTTCATGGCGTGGAAGCTGGGCCGTGATCGGCTGAAGCCCGCCCCGGTCGAGGGGGCCGTGGACCTGGGCAAGCCCAAGGAGGACGTCGAGGAGCCGATCTCGACCGCCCTGACCATCGACGAGGTCAAGATCGAGCTGGGCTACGCCCTGCTGTCCCTGATCAACGACCTGGAAGGCCGCCGCCTGACCGATCAGATCCGCGCCCTGCGCCGCTCGCTGGCCCAGGAATACGGCTTCGTCATGCCCAGCGTGCGCATTCTCGACAACATGCGCCTGCCCAATCAGGGCTACGCCATCCGCATCAAGGAGATGGAGGCCGGGGCCGGCGAGGTGCGCCTGTCGTCGCTGATGGCCATGGACCCGGCTGGCCGTCAGGTCGAGCTGCCGGGCGAGCATACGCGCGAGCCCGCCTTTGGCCTGCCCGCCACCTGGATCGACGAGAGCCTGCGCGAAGAGGCTACGTTCCGAGGCTACACCCTGGTCGATCCCTCGACGGTGCTGACCACGCACCTGACCGAGATCCTCAAGGAGAACATGGCCGAGCTGCTGTCCTACGCCGAGGTGCAGAAGCTGCTCAACGAACTGAACGGCGAAGAGAAGAAGCTGGTCGAGGAACTGATCCCGACCGTCGTCACCGTCACCACCCTGCAGCGCGTGCTGCAGAGCCTGTTGCGCGAAAAGGTCTCCATCCGCGACCTGCCGGCCATCCTCGAAGGTCTGGCCGAAGCCGCGCCCCACACCACCAGCGTCACCACCCTGGTCGAGCATGTCCGCACCCGCCTTGCGCGCCAGCTGTGCTGGGCCAACCGCGGCGACGACGGCGCCCTGCCCATCGTCACCCTGTCGCCCGACTGGGAGCAGGCCTTCGCCGAGAGCTTGATCGGCCCCGGCGAGGACAAGCAGCTGGCCATGGCCCCCAGCCGCCTGCAGGACTTCATCCGCAACGTCCGCGACGTTTTCGAGCGCGCCGCCATGGCGGGCGAGAACCCGGTCCTGCTGACCGGCCCCCAGGTCCGCCCCTACGTCCGTTCGATCATCGAGCGCTTCCGCGGCCAGACGGTCGTGATGAGCCAGAACGAGGTTCATCCGAAGGCCCGTCTGAGGACCGTCGGCTCGGTCTGATCAGGATCGAGGTTAACGACTGGACTCAAGGGGTTCGGGCGATAAGCTGGCCCTTATGAAACGCATCCGGCCGGCCCTTCGGACCTTTGGCGCCTTCCTGCGCACGCCGACCCTCAGTCGTTCGATCATCGCCCTGCTGGCCCTGGCCATCCTGCTGCTGCTGGCGGTAAACGCGGCCACCTTCGTGATGATCCGGCGGACGTCGGCCTATAATGACACGGTCGATCACAGCCAGCAGGTGCGTCTGGCCTCCAAGGACGTGCTCAGCCTTCTGGCCGACGCCGAGACGGGACAGCGCGGCTTCATGCTGACGGCCCGGGCTGAGTATCTGGGCGTCCACAATCGCGCCGTGGCCGAGCTTCCCGCTGTGCTGGCGCGGCTGGAGGACCTGATCGGCGACGACGAGGAGTTGAAGCCCCGCATCGCGCGGGTCGAGACCCTCTATCACCAGCGCATGACCCTGATGGACCATACCATCGCCCTGACCCGCACGGGTCGGATCGGCGAGGCGGTGTCCCAGATCCGCAGCGGCCAGGGCAAGGCCCTGATGGACGCCATGCGAGTCGAGCTGACCGCCATCGACGCGGTCGAGGCCCGGCGTCTGGTCGAGCGCACCCGTCAGTCCGAGCGCGCCTCGGCTGTGACGGTGTCGGTCAACGCCCTGGCCGCCTTGCTGATCCTGATCCTAGCCGGGATCAGCGTCTGGCTGGTGCGGCGGTATGTCGAGGAGATCGAGAGCGCCCGCATGGAGCTGGATCGGCTCAACGCCGGTCTGGAAAACCAGGTCCGCGACCGCACCGCCGAACTGACCCGCGCCAACGAGGAAATCCAGCGCTTCGCCTATATCGTCAGTCATGACCTGCGCGCGCCCCTGGTCAACGTCATGGGCTACACCTCCGAGCTGGAGCAGGTCGGCAAGATCTTCGACCATCAACTGACCACCCTGGCCCAGCGCCATCCCGAGGATATCGAGCCCGAGGCCATCCGCGCCGTGCGCGAGGATGTGCCCGAGGCGGTCGGCTTCATCCGCGCCTCGACCGCCAAGATGGACGGCCTGATCAACGCCATCCTGAAGCTGTCGCGCGAAGGCCGCCGGGCCCTGGTCCCTGAGGTTCTGCCGATGACGGCCGTGGTCCAGTCCATCGCCGACAGCCTGCACCATCAAGTCGCGGAGAGCGGGGGCGAGATCATCGTGCGCGACCTGCCGCCGCTGGAGAGCGACCGTTTGTCGATTGAGCAGATCTTCGGCAACCTGCTGGACAACGCGGTCAAGTACAGGCAGCCGGATCGGCCGGTCCGCATCGTCGTCGAGGGCGACATGACCGACGACGGCCGCGTCCACTACCGCATCACGGACAACGGACGGGGCGTCTCGGCGCGCGACCATGAACGAATCTTCGAACTGTTCCGTCGGGCCGGAAAGCAGGACCAGCCGGGCGAGGGTCTGGGCCTGGCCTTCGTGCGCAATAGCGTGCGCCGCCTCGGCGGGATCATGGAGCTGGAGTCCGAGCTGGGACAAGGCTCGACATTCCATTTGAAATTCCCCACACGCTTGATCGTGTCGGGGGATGCAGGAGACCGTCTATGAGCCACTCGGTGAAGATCGTCATGGTCGAGGACGACCACGGCCACGCCAAGCTCATCGAAAAAAACATCCGCCGCGCCAATATCGCCAATGACATCGTTCACTTCGATCACGGCGACGCGGCGCTGGACTATCTGTTCAGCGATGAAGTGCGCGCTCACGGTCCGCTGCTGATCCTGCTGGATCTCAACCTGCCGGACATGTCGGGCACCGACATTCTGGAGAAGGTGAAGTCGGACGAACGTCTGCGCCGCGCGCCCGTCGTCATCCTGACCACGACCGACGACAAGATCGAAATCCAGCGCTGCTACGACCTGGGCTGCAACGTCTACATCACCAAGCCGGTCGATTACGAAGCCTTCGCCGGCGCCATCCAGCAACTGGGCCTCTTCCTGTCCGTCATGCAGGCGCCCGAGGTTTGAGCGAGGCGAGCGACATGGGGGCCGCCATCCGCCTGCTCTACATCGACGACGACCGCGGCCTTTCGCGGCTGGTCCAGAAAGAGCTCGGCCGCCACGGCTATGAGGTGACCTGTGCGCCCGACGCCGACGCGGGCTATGAGGCCCTGCAGGCGGGCGAGTTCGACGTCTGCGCCCTGGACCACTACATGCCGGGCCGCGAGGGGCTGGACGTCCTGCCCGACATCCTGGCCCTGCCCAGCCCCCCGCCGGTCGTCTATGTCACCGGGGCCCAGGACGGGCGCATCGCCGTGGCCGCCCTGCGCGCCGGCGCTGCCGACTATGTCATCAAGGACGTGTCCGAGGACTTCACCGCCCTGCTGCGCTCGGCGGTCGAGGACGCCCTGCTGCGCCGCCGACTGGAGCGCGAGAACGAAGCCGCCCAGGAAGAGGTCCGCCTGGCCCGCGACCGCGCCGAGGCCATGCTGCGCGAGGTCAATCACCGCGTCGGCAACTCCCTGCAACTGGTGTCCAGCTTCATCTCCCTGCAACTGCGCCAGCTGGCCGACGAGGGGGCCCGCTCGGCCCTGCGCGAGGCACAGGTGCGGATCGAGGCCGTGGCCCATGTCCACCGCCGTCTCTATACCTCCTCGGACATGGCCACGGTGGCCATGGACGAATACCTGACCGGCCTGGTCGAGGAACTGGGCAAGTCGGTTGGCCCGAGCGAGACCTCGCCGCACCTGACCCTGCGCGCCGAGCCGATGCGGGTGACGACGGATCAGGCTGTGTCGCTGGGTGTCATCGTCACCGAACTGGTCACGAACGCCGTCAAATACGCCTATGCGCCTGGCGAGGGCGGCGAGATCCGTGTGGTGCTGGAAGCCGCCGCCGATGGGCGGGCCATCCTGACCGTTGAGGACGACGGCCCCGGCTTGGGCGATGGAACCCCCAAGGGAACTGGTCTGGGCGGCAAGATCGTCTCGGCCATGGCCGGCGGCCTGCGCTCGGCGGTTGAATTCGACGCCGATCACCCCGGCGTTCGGGCGAAGCTGGTCTTCGATCTTTAGGTCTATCGCTGGGACTTCGGCGCGCGTTAGTCTGCCTTGATGAAGCTTCAGTTTGGAACGGCCCGTCCCGGCCTCGACTACCTCCACCGCGCCGCGACCTTCGGTCTGGTCGAACGAGACGGCAAGCTGGCCTGCGTGCGCGTGGATCGCGGCGAGGGCAGCTATTTCGACCTGCCCGGCGGCGCTGTCGACGGCGAGGAAAGCGAACAGCAAGCCCTGGTGCGCGAGTTCGCCGAGGAGACCGGGCTGATCGTCGAACCCGAGGACCGCCTGACCGAGGCCGCCCAGTATTTCCGCAAGACGGACGGCTCGCCGGTCAACAACGCCGGCGGCTTCTGGACCGTGCGGATCACCGGCTTCGACGCCTCGACCCAGTGCGAGCCCGATCACGAACTGGTCTGGCTGGACCCGCTGGACGCCGTCTCCCGTCTGCGCCACGAAGCCCACGCCTGGGCCGTGGTGAAATGGTTGCGGTCACGAATTCAGGGAACCTGAACCAACGGGAACGGTTGTTTCTGTCGAAGCGCCGTCAGTCCGGCGGCGTCAGCACAGAGGGTTCCCATGCCTGATCATGACCGTATCGAAGGCGCCGCCAAGAACATCGGCGGCAAGATCAAGGAGGCCGCCGGCAAGGTGACCGGCGACGAAAAGCTGAAAGCCGAGGGCCGCGCCGATCAGGTGGCCGGCAAGGTTCAGAACGCCGTCGGCGGCCTCAAGGACACCTTGCGCGACACGCGCAACTAACCGCTCCCGTTTGCACCGATCAGGCCGCCGTTCCCGAAAAGGAGCGGCGGCTTCTTCATACGCTCAATCGCCGCCTATCCGGATGCGCAGGCCTCTTCGTGCCAGCATCGGTCGCGGCCGAAAACTTGAGGGCGCTTATTATTGCCAAGTTTGCTGAACCCTCTAGGCTGACCGTCAGGTGAAGTGTCGGGAGAGGCCGCGCGATGGTGCCGCGTCGTACTGTGTTGCTGGCGGCCGCAGGTATGGGGCTCGCCTGTGGGGCGCCGGCGATCGCGCAGGAAGCCCTGTCGAATAGTGATCGCTTCTACTCCGAGGGGCGATACCTGCCGACCTATCTGGACCTGAAGGCCAAGTCGGAAGCGGGGGATGAGGCGGCGCGCCAGATGCTGAGTCAGTTCGCGTCTTTTTTGGGCGACGAAGCCACAGCCGTGGGGACGATGGAACGTCCCCCGCATCCTTCGCTCGCTCGCCCCGATCTCGATGACGCCGCGGCGCGCGATGCGATTGAGGCCATTGTGGAGGCCGCGCGCGACACGCGCATCGTCATTCTCAACGAGGCGCACAATGTTTCGGGACACCGGGCCTTCGCCGCTCAGGTGATCCGGGCTCTGCGTCCGCTCGGCTATGATTGGTTCGCGGCCGAGACCTTCACCTCGCCGCAGCCCGAGCCCTATGTGCGGATCTCCAGCTACGCCGAGGGCGCGCCCTTCCTGGCGAGCTATGGCTACTACACCCACGATCCGGTCTTTGCCGAGACGGTGAGAGAGGCGGCGCGGCTCGGCTATCGTTTCGCGGACTATGAACAACGCTTCGATCAGAACGCGCCCGATGACGCTGACGGCGCATCGCGGATCGCCGCGCGGGAAGAGGCCCAGGCCGACAACCTGATCGAGAACATCCTGTCCAGCCACCCCGAGGCGCGCGTTTTTGTGTTTGTCGGCTACAGCCACGCCATGGAGAAGCCGGGCCGGGGCGGTACCTGGTTCGCCGCGCGTCTCAAGGCCAAGACCGGCATTGATCCGCTGACGATCGAGCAGTCGATGAATTGGCCGGCGATCACCCCCGAAAATGATGCGCCGCATGTGGCGGCGGTTCTCGACCGGTTCGCGCCCGAGAAGCCCGTCGTGGTGTCCAGCGGAGCCGAGAGCGTGGCTTCGCCCGCCTATGTCGGCAAGATGGACCTGTCGGTCTTCCATCCCCGCGTGGCGCCCGTCGCGGGGCGCCCGGGCTGGCTGGCGGCGGACCCCGAACGCCGCCGCGTCAAGATTTCGGTGCCCCCGCTGGACGAACTGGTGCTTGTCCAGGCTCTGTCGCTGTCCGAGGGGACGGCAGGGCCCCCGTCGGACCATTATCTGCTGCCGCCGGGCGCGACAGAGGCGACGTTCTTCCTCCGCCCCGGTCGCTACTTCTTCCGGCAGGAGACGGTAGGGGGCATCCGGCCAGCCTTCGGCGTTCTGAGCGTCGACTAGCCGGCAGGCGACACGGTCCGCGAACCTTCAATCGCCGCCCAGGCGTATGCGTAGGCCGTCCTGCGCGCGCGCGTCTCCCGGCGCCGGGCGGCATTCGCTGTTGAAGGCTATGGCGCCGCTGGGCGTACGCTGGGGGCGGCTGTCGCAGACCTTTTCCTGGGGCGGCGGCGCGCCCAGGGCCGCCACCGGGCGTGGCCCGCACTGCATGGCGTAGCCATTGGCCGCGTTGCCGGGCGTGCAGTTCTCCAGGGCCTTGGACGGGCGCAGGCCGTCAGGAAGGCGGTCGCCCATGACGGCGGCCAGCGTCACCCGCACCCTGGCCTGGCAATGCTCCAGCGGCTCGTCCTTGCGGATGAAGGGGCTGCACTGCGACCGCTCCCAGCCATAGGGATCGGCCAGAGCGTGGGCCGGTAGGACGGGAACGGGCGCGGCGACGGCGACCTCTTCGACGGGGGCGGGCGGATCGTCCGACCAGACCACGCCGGGCGCGGCCTGTTGCAGAACCAGAGCGAAAAGCAGAGCCGTCGTCATCGCGTCCCTCCTTGATCGGGGGCTCCCGGATCAGACCTCTACCGTGTCAGCGCGCGCATGGCCTTGTCCAGCCCGTCCAGCGTCAGGGGATACATCCTCTGGTCCATGACCTCGCGTATCAGGCTGACCGACTGGGTGTAGCTCCAGTAGCGTTCGGTCACGGGGTTCAGCCAGACCGACTTGTCCCACTGTTGGCGAGCGCGTTTCAGCCAGACGGCGCCGGCCTCCTCGTTCCAGTGCTCGACCGAGCCGCCCGGCATACTCACTTCATACGGAGACATGGTGGCGTCGCCGACGAAGATGGCGCGCCAGTCGCCGGGGTATTTGTTCAGCACGTCCCAGGTCGGGGTCTTTTCATTGTGACGCCGCCGGTTGTCCTTCCACACGCCTTCGTAGAGGCAGTTGTGGAAGTAGAAGAACTCCAGGTTCTTGAACTCGGTCTTCGCCGCCGAGAACAGCTCTTCGCACAGCTTGATATGCCCATCCATCGACCCGCCGATGTCGAGGAAGAGCAGGACCTTGATCGTGTTGCGCCGTTCCGGCCGCATCTGGATGTCCAGCCAGCCCTGGCGCGCCGTGCCGTCGATGGTGCCGTCCAGATCCAGTTCCTCGGCCGCGCCCTCGCGCGCAAACCGACGCAGACGGCGCAGGGCCACCTTGATATTGCGGGTGCCCAGTTCGACCGTGTCGTCCAGGTTCCTGTACTCGCGCTTTTCCCAGACCTTGACCGCGCGGCCATGCTTGCCCGGTCCGCCGATACGCACGCCCTCTGGATTATAGCCGCCGTGGCCAAAGGGGCTGGTTCCGCCGGTGCCGATCCAGCGGTTGCCGCCCTCGTGCCGGCCCTTCTGCTCCTCCAGACGCTGCTTCAGCGTCTCCATCAGCTTGTCGAAACCGCCGAGGGCCTCGATCTGGGCCTTCTCCTCGTCGGTCAGGAACTTCTCGGTCAGCAGCCGCAGCCAGTCCTCGGGAATGTCGGCGGTCAGGTCTTCGCCCGCCCCGACCGTCTCCAACCCCTTTAACACCTTGCCGAACACCTGATCGAACCGATCATAGTGCTTCTCGTCCTTGACCAGCACCGCCCGCGACAGGTGGTAGAAGGCCTCGACGTCGCGCCCCGCCACGTCCTTGTCCATGGCCTCCATCAGATGGAGCCATTCCTTCAGCGAAACAGGAACACGGGCTTCGCGCAGAGCGGTGAAGAAGGGCAGGAGCATGGGATCAGACTGAGCCGGGATCAGCCCCGCCGCAAGATGAACTCGTGGTCGTTCCAGGCTCCCACCGGATAGTCGTACTCGCCGGCCTTCTCGAAGCCGTAGGCGGCGTAGAGTTTCTGGGCCTTTTCATTGCCGCTCCAGACGCCGACCCACAGGGGGCCGTCGGTGTTGGCCTCCATCCATTCCAGAGCCAGCGTCAGCAGCCGGGTGCCCAGACCCAGGCCTTGCGCGTCGCGGCTGATGTAGAGGCGGCGCAGCTCGGCGTGGCCGGGCCGAGCTTCGGGATGGGGCAGGGTGTTCGGCCCGGTGTTGGCGAAGCCCAGGATCTCGCCGTCGCGGTCGGCTACCCACCAGGCGGCGCCGGGTTCGGTCAGCTTGGTTTGGATGGTCTCGACGCTGAAGCTCTTGTCGAGGAAGGCGGCCAGGTCGGCGGCGGGGTAGGGGATGCCAAAACCTTCGACGAAGGTGTCCACGAAGGTCTGTCGGCCCAGCGCGGCCAGGGCGACGGCGTCGTCGGGTCGGGCGGGGCGGATCAGGGCTTCGGTCATGGTCTCGGCCATAGCGCCGCGCGTCCCTGCGGTCGAGGCCGCACAGGCCGCTCGCGAGGCTGTCATCGCTTGGTGGTTGCAGGGGCGCGCGGCGAGAGCTACCACCATCTTCCAAGGGGCCGACGAAGCGCTGGCCCCGTCAACCGCAATCGGGGGGATTGAGGGACGCCAAAGCCTTGATTTCAAAGGCTGCTCCCCGTGCTATGACGTCTCCCGCACTCATGACTCACACCGAATCCGCCGCATCGACGCCCAGTGAGGCGCCTCGCGCCGTCCAGGCGGCGCCGGCCTTCGGCGCCATCATTCTGGCTCGCCACGGCGAGCCGGCCCTGTCGCGCAAATGTCTGATCACCTCGGACGAATATCGTGACTGGTGGGGCCGCTACGAGGTCGGCGGCCTGCGCGCGGGCCAGACTCCGCCGCAGACCCTTCTGAGCGCCGCCGAGGGTGCGGGGGCCATCTACGCCTCTTCGCGCCGTCGCGCCCAGGAAACGGCCCAGGCCGTGGCCCGCGACCGCGAGGTTCTGGTCGACGCCCTGTTCATCGAGGCGCCCCTGCCGCCGCCGCACTTCCCCGCGTGGATCAGGCTGTCGCCGCGCTACTGGGGCGTGATCTCGCGTTTCTGGTGGCACGTCTTCAACCACCACGAAGGCCAGGAAACCCGCGCCGAGGCCGAGGTCCGCGCCGACCAGGCCGCCCGAATCCTGATCGCCCGCGCCGGCGAAGGTCAGGACGTTCTGGTCCTGGCCCACGGCTACTTCAACCACATGGTCGGCCAGCGCCTGAAGGTCCACGGCTGGCGTCTGGCCCACAACCAGGGCTTCAAATACTGGTCGCAACGCCGCTACGAGAAACGCTGATAGGCAAGGTCGCCGCATCGTGCGGAGATGCAGAGGTTCCTCTGGAGGGCTTTGATGTTCGGCGTGATTCCTGACCTCGTCATGATCGCTGTCTTGGCTACTGTGGCCCTGTTGCTAGCGCGCGCCATATCTCGACGCGCGCAGAAGTAGCTTCTGGGCTGCCTCCACGCCTTTCGTCGTTGATGCGCCGCGCGGGCGTCTCTAGGTTGCCCGCATCATGACCGACGCCTCCGCTTCCCCCGCCGTTTCCGCCGATCTCAGCTTCGAGGACGCCCTGTCGCGTCTGGAGGGCATCGTCTCGCGACTGGAGTCGGGCCAGGCCCCGCTGGAAGAATCCATCGCCCTGTACGAAGAGGGGGCGCGCCTGAAGGCTCACTGCGAGGCCCGGCTGAAAGCCGCCCAGCTGCGGGTCGAGAAGATCGTCGTCGGCGCCGACGGCCAGGCCAAGGGCGTTGAACCGGCCGAGTTCGGCTGATGTCGGACGCCGACCTCGCGCCGCCCATCGGCTTCGATGACTTTCTGAAGGTTGATGTCCGCATCGGCCAGATCGTCAAGGCCGAGCCTTCTCCCGAGGCGCGCAAGCCCGCCTACAAGCTGACCATCGACTTCGGCCCCGCCATCGGGATCAAGAAGTCCTCGGCGCAGATCACCCATCACTACACCCTGGACCAGTTGCAGGACCGCAAGGTCGCCGCGGTGGTCAACTTTCCGCCGCGCCAGATCGGGCCGATGAAGTCCGAGGTGCTGACCCTGGGCTTCCCCGATGCCGAGGGCGAAGTCGTTCTGGTCGGCGTTGATCGCGACCTGCCGCTGGGCGGGAGGCTGTTTTGACCATGCTCGCCGCCAATTCCCCGGAACAGGCCGTCATCGACCGGGTGGCCGAGATCGCCGATCTGGTCACCGTCGCCCTCGACGAGCTCCTGCCCCGCGCCGACGGCCCGGAGTCGCGTCTGACCGAAGCCATGCGTTACGCCGCGCTGGGCCCCGGCAAGCGTCTGCGCCCCTTCTTCGCCATTGAGGCGGGCCGGATGCTGGAGGTCGATGAACAGGCCGTTCTGCGCGCCGCCTGCGCCCTGGAATGCGTCCACGCCTATTCCCTGGTGCATGACGATCTGCCGGCCATGGACGACGACGACGTGCGTCGCGGCCGTCCGACCCTGCACATTGCCTATGACGAAGCCACCGCCATCCTGGCCGGCGACGCGCTGCAGACCGCCGCCTTCGACATCATTCTGGACGAGGACACCCACGACGACGCAGGCGTGCGCTGCGAACTGGCGCGGCGCCTGTCCTTTGCGTCCGGCGCACGCGGCATGGCCGGCGGCCAGATGATCGACCTGCTGGGCGTCCGCGACGACCTCGGCGGCGTCGCCCGGATGCAGCGTCTGAAGACCGGCGCCCTGTTCGCCTACGCCTTCGAGATCCCGCTGATCATCTCGCGCGGCAGCGAAGACGCCTGGCACGCCCTGACGAGCTTCGCCCACGACGTGGGTCTGGCCTATCAGATCATCGACGATGTTCTGGACGCGGAGGGTTCGGCCGAGGAGATGGGCAAGGCCGCCGGCGGCAAGGACGCGGCCCTCGGCAAGACCAATTTCGTCACCCTGCTGGGCGTCGAGGCGGCGCGACAGAGGGTCGCGCACCTGGCCGATCAGGCCCGCTCGCACCTTGACCTGTTCGGTCACGAGGCCGAAATCCTCAAGGCCAGCGTGGACTTTGTGCTTAAACGCCGGTCCTGATAGGAAACGCGCCCGCCTCCCGCGGGTTAGAATATGACGTCCTGCGTCAAAGGCCTCCGATACCCATGCCCCACACCCCGCTTCTCGACACCGTCAAGTTTCCCGCCGACACGCGGGGCTTGGACGTTCACCAGCTGAAGCAGCTGGCGGACGAGGTGCGGGCCGAGACCATCGACGCCGTCTCGGTCACCGGCGGCCACCTGGGCTCGGCGCTGGGCGTGGTCGAGCTGACCGTGGCCCTGCACCATGTCTTCGAGACGCCGAAGGACATCCTGATCTGGGACGTCGGCCATCAGTGCTATCCGCACAAGATCCTGACGGGGCGACGCGACCGCATCCGCACCCTGCGTCAGGGCGGCGGCCTGTCAGGCTTCACCAAGCGGGCCGAGAGCGAATACGACCCCTTCGGCGCGGCCCACGCCTCGACCTCGATTTCGGCGGCCTTGGGCTTCGCCGCCGCCCGCGACGCCAAGGGCGAGAAGAACCGCGTCGTGGCCGTCATCGGCGACGGTTCGATGTCGGCGGGCATGGCCTATGAGGCGATGAACAACGCCGCCGAGGCCACCAGCGGCCAGCTGATGGTGGTGCTGAACGACAACGACATGTCGATCGCCCCGCCGGTCGGCGGCATGAGCGCCTATCTGGCCAAGCAGGTCTCGGGCGGCGCCTATCAGAACATCCGCAAGGTCGGGAAGAAGTTCGTCGACCACATGCCGCGCCCCTTCCGCGACGCGGCGCGCAAGGCCGAGGAATACGCCCGCGGCATGATCGTCGGCGGCACCTTCTTCGAGGAGCTGGGCTTCTACTACATCGGGCCGATCGACGGTCACGACATGGAGAACCTGGTCCCGATCCTGAAGAACGCCGCCGCCATCACCGACCGTCCGGTGCTGGTCCACGTCGTGACGCAAAAGGGCAAGGGCTACGCCCCCGCTGAGGACAGCGCCGACAAGTACCACGGCGTGGTCAAGTTCGACGTGGTCTCGGGCAAGCAGGCCAAGGCCGTCTCCAACGCCCCCAGCTACACCAAGGTCTTCGGCACCGAGCTGATCAAGCACGCCCACAATGACCCCAGCATCGTGGCGATCACCGCCGCCATGCCGACCGGCACGGGGCTGGACCTGTTCGGTCAGGCCTTCCCCGACCGCACCTTCGACGTCGGCATCGCCGAGCAGCACGCCGTCACCTTCGCCGCCGGTCTGGCCGCAGACGGGATGAAGCCGGTCTGCGCCATCTATTCGACCTTCCTGCAGCGCGGCTATGATCAGGTCGTCCACGACGTCGCCATCCAGTCCCTGCCGGTGCGCTTCGCCATGGACCGGGCCGGTCTGGTCGGCGCCGACGGCGCCACCCATGCGGGCAGCTTCGACATCGGCTTCATGGGGGCTCTGCCCGGCATGGTGCTGATGGCCGCCGCCGACGAGGCGGAACTGGCCGCCATGATCTCGACTTCGCTGGCCATCGACGACCGCCCCAGCGCCTTCCGTTATCCGCGCGGCGACGGCGTCGGCGTCGAGATTCCCGAACTGGCCGCCCCGCTGGAGATCGGCAAGGGCCGCATCGTCCGCGAAGGCGCCTCGGTCGCCATCCTGTCGCTGGGCACCCGTCTGCAGGAATCGCTGAAAGCCGCCGACCTGCTGGCCGCGCGCGGCGTCTCGGCCACCGTTGCCGACGCCCGCTTCGCCAAGCCGCTGGACGCCGACATGATCCTGCGTCTGGCGCGCGAGCATGAATGCCTGATCACAGTGGAAGAGGGCGCCATGGGCGGCTTCGGCGCCTTCGTCCTGCAACTGCTGGCCGAGAAGGGCGCGCTGGACGCCGGCCTCAAGATCCGCACCCTGACACTGCCCGATGTCTTCCAGGACCAGGACAAGCCCGAGATCATGTACGCCCAGGCCGGCCTCGACGCCGACCACATCGCGGCGACCGCCCTGACCGCCCTCGGCGTCGACGCCAGCCGGGCTGTTCGGGCGTAATCCACCGTCGTCGCTCGGGAGGGCGGCGGCCGACGTCGAGACTGCGGGCTCTTGCGAGGGCGCTGCGGCGCGACTCGTCGTCGCGCACGCAACTTTGACGGTTCCAAATCGGTTTCATCCCGGTAAAACTAGTGCGAAAGCCTTGCCGTGGCGGCCTCGCGCCCCCAGATTAAGGCTTCCAGCCCCAAGGAAACCCTTCACCGACGCAGGAGCGCCGATGCCGCATGCCGACAGCCTGATTATCACCCTGGTCGGAGGCTTCGTCCTCGCCTTCGTGTTCGGCATGTTGGCCAATCGGCTGAAGCTGTCGCCTTTGGTCGGTTATCTGGTGGCGGGGGTCGTGGTCGGCCCCTACACGGGCGGCTTCGTCGCCGACACCGAGCTGGCGCCCCAGTTGGCCGAGATCGGCGTCATCCTGCTGATGTTCGGGGTCGGGCTGCACTTTTCGCTGGCGGACCTGATGAAGGTGCGCAAGGTCGCCATTCCCGGCGCCTTGGTCCAGATCGCCGCCGCCACTGTCCTGGGCTGGGTCTTGGGCCGGTTCCTGCTGGGGCTCGGCGACGTCGAGGCCCTGTTGCTGGGCTTCTCTCTGTCGGTGGCCTCGACCGTGGTACTGCTTCGGGCGCTGGAAGAGCGCAAGCAGCTCAAGACCGACGCCGGCCGCATCGCCATGGGCTGGCTGATCGTCGAGGATCTGGTGATTGTCATCGCCTTGGTCATGCTGCCGTTGCTGATCATCGCGCCGGGCGAGACGCTGAGCGGCGCCGAACTGGCCAAGTCCATCGGCTGGACCCTGGTCAAGGTCGCCGGTTTCGTCAGCGTCATGCTGGTCGTCGGCGCCAAGGTCCTCCCCTGGGTTCTGGTGCGGATCGCCCACACCAAGTCGCGTGAACTCTTTACGCTTGGCGTTCTGGCCATCGCACTGGGCATCGCCTGGGTCGCCTATTACCTGTTCCACTCCTTCGCCCTGGGCGCCTTCCTGGCAGGTCTGGTCCTGAACAGCTCTCCGCTGGGCCACAATGCCGCCGAGCGCTCGCTTCCGCTGCGCGACGCCTTCGCCGTGCTCTTCTTCGTCTCGGTCGGCATGCTGTTCGATCCGATGATCCTGGTGCGCGAGCCTCTCGCCGTTTTGGGCGTCCTGGGCATCGTCATCATCGGCAAGTCCCTGGCGGCCCTGGCCATCACCACGGCCTTCAAGCTGGACCGCCCGACCAGCCTGACAGTCGCGGCCAGCCTGGCCCAGATCGGCGAGTTCTCCTTCATCCTGGCCGCCATCTCGGTGTCCCTGGGCGCCATGAGCCGCGAAACCCACGACCTGATCCTGGCGGCGGCCCTGCTGTCGATCTCGCTCAATCCCTTCGTCTTCGCCCTGATCGACCGGATGGGCGGGCGGATCGTGACGCCGCCCAAGAAGGAAGAACCCAAGGCCGCCCTGGCCGACGTCATGTAAATGAAAAGAGGCCCGGAGATCGCTCTCCGGGCCTCTTCCGAATCGGCCGCCTGACAGGGGGGCTTACAGGACGCCGATCATGCTGGCGACCAGGGGGTGACGCACGATGTCGCGTTCAGCCAGACGAACCACGGCGATCTCTGGAACGGCCTCCAGCCGCTCGGCGATGTCCGACAGGCCCGACACGCCGGGCAGCAGGTCCGACTGTTGCGGGTCGCCCGTCACCACCATGGTCGAGTGCCAGCCCAGCCGGGTCAGCAGCATCTTGAGTTGGACGTAGGTGCAGTTCTGGGCCTCATCCACCACGATGAAGGCGTTGTTCAGCGTGCGGCCGCGCATGTATCCGATGGGGGCGATCTCGATCAGACCCTCGGCCATCAGGGCCTTGACCCGCTTCATGCTGAGCCGGTCCGACAGGGCGTCGTAGAGGGGGCGCAGATAGGGGGCCAGCTTGTCCTCCATGTCGCCGGGCAGGAAGCCGATCGACTCGCCGGCCTCGACCGCCGGGCGCGACAGGACGATGCGGCCGACCTTGCCGGCCTCCAGCGCTTCGACCGCCTTGGCCACGGCCAGATAGGTCTTGCCGGTCCCGGCCGGGCCCAGGGCCAAGACCAGGTTGGCGTGGTCGATGGCGGCCATCAGTTCGGCCTGACCGTCCGACTTGGGCTTCAGCGTCTTGAGGTAGCCCTGGTCGCGTTCGTCGTTGGAGGGATAGGGCGACCAGCCGTTGCGCGGCGGCAATCGCCGGACCTTGGCGTCTTGCAGGAACTCCCGCGAGTCCAGCACGCCTTCGCGGACCTGATGCTTGATGGCCGAACGCTTCGTCATGAACGCCTCCAGGGCATGAAAAAAGGCGCGCCCGGCAGGGACACGCCTTGGTCGTCGGTGGGGGAGGAGGGGACCGGAGCCACGCAGCAGCCGCCCGGATCAGCTGCAGGATCGTCGCCGCAGCAGAGGCGTCGTCCCGGAACCGGTCGCGAACACGCCATGCGCATTCTCCAGCATCTGACCGGACCGGGCTTGATCCGGCTTCGGATCCGGGGCCGAAATGGCGACCTCGAATCGCATCAACAGAATGATGCTAACGTAGTTTATGAGGGCTTAAAGCCATCATTTTCTGAAACATAAGGCGTGTTCGGATGAGTGTTTACAGTCTTGGCGACAGCAAGCCCCAGCTTCCGCCGGAGGGCGAATACTGGATCGCGCCGAATGCAACGGTTCTAGGGAATGTGATTCTGCATCCCGGCGCCAGCATCTGGTTCAACACGGTTTTGCGAGGCGACAATGATCCCATCGTGGTCGGTCGCGACAGCAATATTCAGGACGGCAGCATCCTGCATACCGACATCGGCGCGCCGCTGATGATCGGCGCGGGGGTGACCGTGGGGCACAAGGCCATGCTGCACGGCTGCACCATCGGCGACAACAGCCTGGTCGGCATCGGGGCGGTGATCCTGAACGGCGCGCGCATCGGTAAGAACTGCCTGATCGGCGCCAACGCCCTGATCACCGAGGGCAAGGTCATTCCCGACAACAGCCTGGTCATGGGCCAGCCCGGAAAGGTGGTGCGAGAACTGGACGAGGGGCAGATCGAGGCCCTGCGCATCTCCGCGCAGCACTATGTTCAGAACTGGCAACGCTATGTGCGGGATTTGCAGCCTTTGACCTAGCTTCGAGCCTGACGCGTCAGGATGGCACAGCTTGTCGGTCGTCGGCGCGTAATCGGGCAACGGAAACGCAAGGCTTTTGCGCTTTCATGCAGCATTGAACCGGCCCGCGACTTGCAAGGCGTGGGGCAAGAACAATGCAGGAGCCCAGCCGATGCGGGTGCGGATCAAGACTTTGCTGGCGGCCGCCGGCGCCCTTATCGGCGCCATGGCGATCGCTGACGCGGCGGCGGCGCAATGCGGAGGCAATACCTGCCAGCCGCCTCCGCCGCCCCCTCCGCCGCCGATCCCCGGCGGGCCTTGCGGCGGCGGCGGATGCCAGCCGCCCTCGCCGCCGCCGACCTATCCAGGCTGTGGTCCGCGCGGCTGCCAGCCACCAGTTGCACCGCCGTGCTGCGGCTCGGGCGGCAATGTGAACGTGAACGTCAATGTGAACGCCAATGCTTCGGCCACGGCGCGCGCCTTCGCCGGCTCACGCAGCGGCGCGACGGTGATCGTCGGCGGGGGCGGCGGCGCCTACTTCAACGTTGACCAGCCCTATCCCACGACGATCCAGGGCCTGACGGTCGAGGGCAAGACGATGGAGATGATCCGCGTTCCCTATACGGCCTCGCGCCGGATGGAGAAGCGGGTGGTCATCCAGGCCGTCTGCATCGACGACCGCGCCGTGCCGCACCCGGCCTCGCAGGTTCGTCCTGGCCGCGACGTGGCCATGGACTATGAAGGCGAGCTGTACCGCTGCATCGCTGGCACCAAGCTGCAATGGACCATCGCTGACGAAGCCGGGGGTCCGGGCGAAACCATCAACTGCAAC
Source organism: Brevundimonas sp. NPDC007368 (assembly GCF_042869015.1). NCBI lineage: Bacteria > Pseudomonadati > Pseudomonadota > Alphaproteobacteria > Caulobacterales > Caulobacteraceae > Brevundimonas > Brevundimonas sp. NPDC007368. The sequence goes on from NZ_JBIAFA010000001.1 coordinate 723,171, forward strand.
AAGCGCGACGCCCTGTGGTACGGTCGCGGCGGCCAGCTGGAGTGCCGTCCGGAGAAGCAGGAGCGCGACTGCAACGAGCGTTCGCTGCTGCGCCGCTATGGCGCGGGCGTGAAGGTGCTGACCATGATCCGCGAAGAGACCTACACCGAATACCGCGAGGAGATGGTCGAGAGCGCCGGGGCCGTGGCTTCGGGGGCGGTGATCATGCTGGACGGCGGCGTCGGCGGCCGCGTCTTCTGAACAGGCCGTTCAGCCTGGCGTCAGCCGGGTTGAGCTAGGGTTCGACCATCGACTCTCCGTCGATTAGGCCAAAAGACTTGGGGCCCCGATCCGCTGGATCGGGGCCCCTTTTTCGTCGACGTCAACCCAGCCTTACTGGGTCGCAGCCTTGTCCGACACGACCTCGGCCTTCCATGCCGTGTCCGCCTTCAGGTACTGCCGTGCGGCGGCCTGAATATCGGCGGCGGTGAAGGATTCCAGATCGCTGATGTGCGTCTGGATCTGCTCCAGCGAGGCCGGTTTGGCGGCCAGGTCTTCCAGTTGGCCGAGCCAGTACTCGTTGCCGGCCTGGCTGCGACGCAGGGACTCGATGACCGGCAGGCGCGCGCGGTTCAGTTCGTCCTCCGTCACAGGGGCGTCGCGCAGGGAGGCGGTGATCGCGTCCACGGCGGCATAGAAGGCCGGGATCTTGTCCGCCGCCGTCTCGGCCATGACGAAGATGGAGCCGTAGCCCTTGAACACGTCCGAGGACGAGGAGGCGACGCGCGGAGAATAGGCCAGGGCCTGCTTCTCGCGAATTTCCTCAAGCACGCGCAGCTTGAAGACCTCGGCCAGGATGTTGACCTTGCGGGCCTCGGTGCGGTCATCGACGGAGTCCGTCGTCGGCCAGGCGATGTAGCCCAGGGCCTGTTCGGCCGGACCCGAGTGGGTTAGGCGCACCGGCTGGGCGGTCGGCGCCGGGAAACGACGCTGGTCCGAACCAGGCAGGGGCTGGGCGGCCGGGGCGCGGGCGGGCAGGGCGGCGAAGGTCGAAGCCACGGCCTTGATCGCATCTTCGACCGTGACGTCGCCGACCATGACGATGTCGATCGGGCCCGACGCCATGCCCTGGATGACGCCTTGCTTCAGCTCGTCCAGGGTGAAGGCGGCGATGTCCGAAGCAGCCGGCACCGTCTCACGCTTGTCGCCGCTGGCCAGCAGACCGGCGGCCTGGATGCCGAAGGCGCCGCCGGGCGTCGCGCGCTGCTGGGTCAGGATCTGCGGGAAGAAGGCCTTGATCTGCTCGAACGGCGCCGGGCGCAGGCCCGGATCGGTCAGATAGGCGGCCAGCACCTGCATCTGCAGTTGCAGATCAGCGGGGCGGGTCGCGCCCGACAGCTGATAGGCGTCGCCGTCGATCGAGAAGCCGGCGCTGTAGATCTTGCCCGTCAGGACGCGGCTCAGTTCATCCGCCGTCAGCTTGCCGAGGCCGCCCTGGGTGAAGACCATCGGAGCCAGCATCTGGGAGGTGAAGCGGTCGGTCGGGAGGCCTTCCTCGCCGATGCCGGTGCGAACCGTCATCAGGATCTGCTCATCCTTGAAGTCGGTCGGCTTGACCGTCAGGCGCACGCCGTTGGGGAAGGTCACGACCGTGGCGCCGACAGCGGCGACCTCGGTGCGGCTGTTCGGAACTGCAGCGGCGCCGAAGTTCGCATAGGGCCATTCCAGTTGAGCCTGCTCGGCGCGAGCCGTGACCGGGACGGTGCGGCTGGCTTCAAGGGCGGCGGTGACGCCGGCTTCACCGCCTTCGATTGTTTCAGGCGTGATGACAAGAGCCAGAGGGCCGTAGCCTTCGAACACGGCCTTGATCGCCGTGCTGACCTGCTCGGCCTTCAGATCCTTCACGCTGGCCTCGAACCGGGCGAGGTTGTCGGCGGGAGAGGAAAAGACCCTGTCGTCATTGGCCGAGCCCAACAGGGCGTTGGCCAGGGCCGGGGTGCTGCGCGTTGCGGCGGCCTGAACGGCGTTCTCCAACGCGGTGCGTGTGTTGGCGATCTCGCGGTCGAGTTCGGTCTGGGTCACGCCGAACTGCACCAGGCGGCGCTGCTCCTGCTCGATGGTTTCCAGCGCGCGCTTCAGGCCGCCGGGGTTGAAGCTGGCCGAGACGCTGCCGAGGTCGACGGTGTCGAACAGGCTGCCCTTGCTGGCGCTGGCGCCGATGAAGGGCGGATTGTCGGCGCGGGCGATCTCGCCCAGACGACGGTTCAGAACCGCGAGACCCAGGTTCTGCACCAGGGCTTCACGACGTTCGGCGACGGTGTCGGGGTCCAGGTCAGGGTTGCGGATCCAGTTCAACTGGATCGAGGACTGGATGCCCGGCTCGACCAGGATGCGGGTTTCGGCCGAACGTGGCGCGACGGTTCCCAGATCGGGATTCGGGCCGTCAGCGGCCTTGGGCGTCCAGTCGCCGAAGGTCGCCTTGATCTTGGCTTCCATCTGATCGACGTCGAAGTCGCCGACCGCGATCATGGTGGCGCGTTCGGGGCGGTAATAGGCGTTGTAGAACTCGACGAAGCGTTCGCGCGGAGCCGAGCGAATAATGCTGAGGTCGCCGATCGGCAGGCGGTTGGCCAGGCGCTGACCGGGCGCCAGCAGGGCGATCTGGGCCTTGAGCGAGCGCAGGCCGGGGGTGTTGCGCAGGCGCTCTTCGCCCTCGATGACGCCGCGCTCCTCGTCGATGGCCTCGGCCTTCATCAGAGCCTCGGAGACCTGTTCGCGCATGATGCGCAGCGAGGTGTCGACGGTCTCGTCGTTGGTCCGCGGCAACTCCAGGGTATAGGCGGTCTGGTCGAAGCTGGTGAAGGCGTTGGTGTCGGCGCCGAAGGCCAGGCCGAGACGCTCCAGGATTCGCAGCAGGTCGTTCTCGGGCACATTGGTCGTGCCGTTGAAGGCCATGTGCTCCATGAAGTGGGCCAGACCCAGCTGGTCGTCGTTCTCCATCAGCGAACCGGCCGCGATCCGCAGGCGCAGCGAGGCCTGCCCCGGGGGCGTGGCGTTCTTCATGATGGCGTAGCGCATGCCGTTCGGCAGGGTGCCGAAGCGGACGGCGGGATCGGCGGGGATGTCGCTGGCGGCCTGGGCCCAGGCGCTGGAGGGCTGGGCGTTCTGCGCGACCGCGGCGGGCGCCGTCGAGCTGACGGGCATGGCGACGGCGGGCAGGGCAGCCGCGCCAAGAAGGGCGAGGCTTGAGGCGGCAAGCAGCAGATGGCGAGCGGATCGCATTCAGTAGTCTCCGGACCGTGCGATCAGGCTGCCCCCGGGACTGACTGCGGCCCTGCACGTTGGTCGCGTGCAATGACCTATGCACGTTCGCTCAAAATGACAAACGTGCTTGACTGCCTCAAGTTACCGAAAGTTAATTTCCTCCGGTCCGCGTGACGTAGAAGGTCGCGGAGTTGCCGACCGCGTTGGCGCCGGCGATGACGTTGCGGCCATTGCCGTTGATGGTGGAGTTGACGATCGCGCTGACGTTGCCGCTGTTGCTCTGAACATTGCGAACCTGGAGGTCGCCGCCGCACTCGGCGCAGGCGTAGCCGATGACCGAGTTGCCCGCGGCGTTGGCGCCGACGTAGGCGTCGTATCCTTTCTGGCCGACAAAGGAGGCAGTGGCTTCGACCCCACCCGAGTTCATCTGCGTGTTGTCGATGTCGACATAGATGTCATTGTTGCCGACCGTGACCTCGTTGGCCACGGCGCTTGCGGTCGCCGTCCCCTTGCCGAAGTCGTAGGAGTTCAACTGAACCGCGCCGCGAATCTGGGCGGTGTTCTCTTGGTCCGTGGTGGGGACCAGGGATCCGCCCTGGTTGTAGAAGCTGGCCTGGTTGCCGCCGGCGTGGGCGCGCGCGGCCAGGTTCCAGCCGTTGCCGGCCCATACGCCTGTGCCAGCCTCGACCATGGCGCCGGACGAGCGTTGCCGCACCTCCAGTTCCTGGTTGGCCGAAGGACCCGACGTCGCCTGAACAGTGTTGGCCACGGCCTGGCTGGAGAACTCGGCCGGGTCGCGCACAAAGCGAGGGGAAGCCTGATTGGTGGCGCGGACGTCGCCGGTCACTGTCTGATTGATCGAGCCGACCAGGGATGCACGGTCGCCGCCGGATCCGCTTCCGGCCAGTGCGACTGTATTGCCCATAGCGGCGGCGGCGATGGTCCCACTGCCGACCAGCCGCGCGTCCTGTCCGGTGATGACGGTTGTCGCCGTGACGTCGCCGCTGACCATCTGGGTCGCGTCGATCGCCATCTGCGCACTCGCCGCCGTGCCCGCCAGATAGTTGCCGCTCGCCTGGGTGACGCTGGTCACCAGGCCGTTGGTGTCGCCATCCAGGGTGAGCGTGGTCGAAGCCGAAGTCTCGCCGCGCATGTCCTGAGACGAGCGGACGTCGAGGTCCTGGCCATCTGCGCCGCCGGTCAGGCTATTGCCCTGGGCGGCGTTGGACACAGTGACCTGATCGCTGACGTCGACGACGTTCAGCGTCTGGCCCGCAACGACGTCGCCCAGCTGAAGCTGTTCGTTCAGGACCAGACCGCGGTCCTGAGCGACGACCTCAGTAGCGGCCGCGGCGCACATCGCCGTCGCGGCGATCGTGCCAGCGAGACGGATTCGCGCGAGTCTGACCATTGTTCGTGTCCGTGTTTGCATAGGCGGGGTAATAGCCCCCGGTCGGGCCGACGGGAGAGTCGCCCAGAGGATCGTTGGCGGGGTTGAGGCAGACCTCGGGCCCCGGGGCGCCGTAGAGATTGGCCATGAACTCGACCGTGGCGCGCTCCACCAGGGCGCGGACGGCCAGTTGCACGGGCTCAAGGCCGCTGGTCCCGGCCGAAATGTCGAAGACGTTGCCGTTCAGGAAGTCGAAGACGCCCGCCGAAACCTCGCGGCCGACGATCTGCTTCTGATAGGAGACGACATCGACGACCTCGAGCGTGGTGGTTTGAACCAGACGCAGGTCGATGGCCACGTTCATGACGAAGACCTTGCCGGTCAGCATGCCCGAGCCGCCGTTGTCCTGAACCTCGCCGCCGGCGATGTCGAACCCGCCCGAGCGGATGTTATAGTTCACCTCGGTGATGCCGCCGACGACATAGAAGTCGGAGCCGGGCACCTGGCCGGCGAGAATGCGACGGTAGGCGGCGTCCTGCGGCCCTCCGTTCGGCTGATCGTCGCTGATCAGCTTGTTGTTGGCGTAGCGCAGTTCAAGCTCGGACACCGAGGTGTCGTAGCGTTCAACGATGCGCGCGCCGGCCTTGGCCAGGGCGGTGTTCGCCATCAGGGACGCGCCCTGGGTGATCTGGCGCCCGCCGTCCGAGGAGATCGAGCCCGTGTAGTCGCTGATCCGGCCCACCGCCATGCGCGGCGACGGCAGATTGTAGCGGCGGGCGTAGTCGGCCAGGCAGTAGAGAGCGGTCGAATAGGGCGTCGGGTTGGACGTCACCGGGGCATTACCGATCGGCGCGGCGTACTGGCCCGACGGTCCGGCGCTGGTGCTGACGCAGCCGGCCAGAACGCTGGAGACGGCGGCCACGACGGCGGCGGCCCGCAGCGGGCGATTGAAGCGTTGTGCGGTCATCAGAAGTTCAAGGTCCCGTTCAGGGCGGTTCCGGCGGTGATATTGCCGGTATTGGTCTGCTTGGAGTTGACGATCACCGTGTTCCGGTTGCCCTGAACCACGACGTTGAGGCTGTTGCCGATCGCGGTCGCGCCGCCGATGGCCGTGCCGTTGCCGGAGGAGCCGGCGCCGACGTGGCCGCTCGACACTCCTGCGGTTGAACTGGAATAGCTGCTGGCGCCCGACTGGATGATGCCGTTGACGATCAGGCGATTGCCGTTGGCGTCGCGGGTCGAGCCGCTCGAGGGCTGGGCGGTGGTGTAGCGCGAGGCGCCGTAGCCCGCCTGAAACTGGGCGGCGCCCGCCGAACCGGTCGACTGGGCGGCCGCTGCGCCGGCCGCCGTGAGGGGCAGGGCCAGGACCGCGACGGTCAGGATCAGTTTTTGAAACGGCATGAAGCACTCCGCAGGTCGATGCGGGTCGCCAAGCAACCCGCGTGCCAGTCTGGAACGCGGGTCTTAAGATCGGCTTGAGATTGCGCCGGTCTTTGTCCATCAAGGGCTTATGCAGACTTTCACCGACGGCCCGAGCGATCCCCAGCGTGAGCGGATATTCAACGCGCCTTTTCTGCCGATATTGATCGCCGCCTCGATGCCCGTCCTCTTCTGGTTTCAGGAACGGTTGCCCGATCAGGGCATGTCCATGGCTTTTCGGGCTGTGGATCTGTGGCAGGGACGGTGGAGCGGACTGTTCACCTCCATGCTGCTGCACGGGGGATGGGCCCATGTCGCCATGAACGCGGTCGGGGCCCTGGCCTTCGGCACGCCGGTGGCCCGATTGCTCTCGCGGGGGCTGGGGCCTCTGATCTTTGTCGCCCTTTATATCGTGAGCGGAGCCGTGGCGGCTCTGGGCTATGGGCTGTGCCATCCGGGGAGCGAGAGCCATCTGGTCGGAGCCTCCGGCGCGGTGTTCGGCCTGATTGGCGCGTCGACCCGTCTCATGGGGGGACACGGTCGGGTGATGCCCTTGTTACATTCGGCCGTTCTGAAGCAGGCCGGAGCCTGGATGGCGGCCAATCTGCTCGTCGGCCTGATCGGTCTGGCGCCGGGCGCGGGCGGCGCCAGCATCGCCTGGGAAGCTCATGCTTTCGGCTTCCTGGTCGGCATAATCCTGATCGGCCCGCTAGGGCGGTGGTTCGGGCCGGGACCGGATTTGCGTCCTGCCCGCGTCTGAGCGATCCTGCCGTTAGTAGCGGCCGGTCCGCGGTCGCCTCTCTGTCAGACGAGAAGGAGCCGCCATGCTGGTCGCCGAGATTCTGAAGGGGAAGGGGCAGGCGGTCTTCACCCTGTCGCCGGATACGCCTCTGATCGAGGCCTGCGCCGAGCTGGATCGCAAACGGGTCGGCGCTCTGATTGTCTGTCAGGGAGACGATGTCGTCGGCGTTCTCTCGGAACGGGACATCGTTCGGGCGATATCGCAGGACGGTGCAGCGGCGCTGTCGCAACCGGCGTCGCGCTATATGACGGCGGACGTGATCTTCGCGGAGCCGACCGAGACCGTGGCGATCCTGATGGGAAGGATGACGGATCGGCGCGTGCGCCATCTGCCCGTCCTTCGGGGGCGCGAACTGGCCGGCGTCATCTCGATCGGCGATGTCGTCAAATGCCAGATCGCGGAAGCCACACAGGAGGCTGAGAGTCTGAGGACCTATATCGCGGCGGGCTGATCGACGTTGCGAGTGATGAAAGACTCTCGTTCGTTGAGATAGTTTGTGAAACTGTCATTCAGGGCTTGTGGACTCGGGGTGGTGTCCGTATATCCGCCGCTCGCTCGGAGACGGGCGGCGGCGTTGGGTTCTGAGACGGGCCTGGCGAAGTGGATTTGGAGGCTTTGGTTTCCGGGTTTGCGAAAAGGCTGAAAAGCCTGGTTGACATGGAGAATGGCTTTCCTTAGAAGGCCGCCTCCGCCGGGGTCTTCGGGTTCCGGGAGTGTTGAGAAAGTTCTTTAAAAAGAACTGGTTGACACGGAAAATCAGGGGCGCTAAACACCGCCTCCGCCGCGAACGGGCGTTAAACGGTTCGG